>NZ_JAUTBA010000001.1:4982061-5604819 GCF_030818895.1 Sphingobacterium zeae | reverse complement strand
AGAGGCGTTAAAAATTATTGCCGACCAATTTAGTAATCCAACAATCGGTTGTGTCTCTGGCGAGAAAAGAGTGGCTTTTAGCAGTGATGATACTGTTTCTTCAAAAGGCGAGGGGGCATATTGGAAATATGAATCGCTGCTAAAAAGGCTAGACTTTGAATTTTATTCTGCTGTAGGAGCTGCGGGAGAACTATTTGCGGTGCGTACAGCATTGTTCGCTTCGATGGAAGAAGATACCTTGTTGGATGATTTTATGCTATCGATGCGTATTGCACAAAAAGGCCATCGGATTGCCTATACATCGAATGCCTATGCTGTCGAGTACGGGTCGCTGAACATGGAAGAAGAAGGGAAGCGGAAAAGACGTATTGCTGCAGGTGGATGGCAGTCTATAGGAAGGTTAGTTCCGTTATTAAATGTGTTTAAATTTGGGAAGCTAAGTTTTCAATATGTTTCACATCGTGTGCTGCGGTGGTCTGTCACACCTTTTGCCCTTTTTGCTCTCTTTCCCCTGTCGGCCATTCTTGGATATCGCAGTTCATCATCTTTCAATGTGTTTTACGTCATTTTTGCGCTTCAGTGTCTCTGCTATCTTTGTGCGGCTTTGGGATATGCGCGGCGAAATAATCCCAATAGTTCGAAGTTATTTTATATCCCGTACTACTTTATGTTTATGAACATTAATGTGATGCGTGGAATTTACTATTTATTTAGCAGGCGCTTTGTTGGTGGGTGGGAGAAATCTCAAAGAAAATAAGCCTATGAATGTTATGGAGAAGAAAATATTACATGATTTAAAGTTCTTGGAGAAGATACTGAATATAACTTGCGATACGTTATTGTTAATCAACCGTGATAACATTTGCGTGGATGCAATAATGAAAACAAACAATCCAATTTTAAACCCCGACGTCGATGTAATTGGCAAGAATATTCTGTCCCTTTTGCCTCAACCGACATCGAGGCTCATTGAACAGGAATTTGCGTTTTGTCGTCAAACAGGGGAAACCTCCAATCTAAATTACGATCTTCCAACAGATGAGCAGATGTATTATTTCAAATTTCTGATTCACAAATTTGATGACGAACATTTAATTTGCCAGTATCGGGATATTACTCAAAGGAGTAATATGAAGTACCGTCTTAAATCGGCCCTTACCGCACAGCTTGAGGTCGGAAAGGTCGCCATGATTGGGCATTGGGTCTATGATCTGCAGCATCAGGAATTAACACACAATGGTTATTCTAATTTACGGAAAAGGAATCTGGAAGCACCTGAGAAGATCACTTTGACGGAGCTACTCACTTCTGTCCATCCAGATGACAGAAAGGGAATGGAGGCTTTTCTACATAATGATTCCATTGAGTATAGTACATTCGAATACCGGATAATGCAAGCTGGTGCCCCCATAACCTATGTGCGGGCGACAAAATATGACAAGCGTCTTCAAAACAATGTATATATAATTGAAGGTTTTTCGCAAAATGTCAGTGATTTTATTAAGAACAGAAATGAGCTTGAAATGGTGCTTGCAGTGGTTGACAATGCGCCGTATAGTATTTTTGCATGTCATACAAATGGAAATATGGCTTTCGCAAATAAAGCATGCCGGCAGCAAAACGGTCTGAATGAAGACGAAGATATTACGGACTTAAAAATCTTTGAATGTCTGCGTGAGTTCACCACACAAGAAGCTTGGGATTTATCGGTACAAAAAATCATTTCAGCTTCGGGTTATTATCAATACCGCTGTGATACGCTATATCCAGAATTGGATATTATCGGTTCTGAATGCAGTTCGCTGATGATCAAAAATGGCAATGGTGAGGATATTGTCTGGACCATCAAGCGCGATATCTCTGATCAGCTACGTTATGAAGAGCAACTATTGCGCTCAAAGGAAGCAGCAGAGGAATCCGAACGATTAAAGTCTGCCTTTATCTCCAATATGAATCATGAAATCCGTACTCCGCTTAGTGCCATTATGGGTTTTGGAAGTATTATTGCAGATACGCCAGATCCTGAATTGCGAAAGGAATATGGTGAGCTCCTCAACGCCAATAGTAGCCAGTTGCTGCGGTTGATAACCGACGTGCTTGAAATGTCACAAATGGATGCAGGTAGCGTTAGGCTAAAGAATTCGGATGTGTCTCTTAAGGGAATATTAAATGAATTATCAATGAGTTTCCTGCCCAATGATGAGCAGCCAGCGATAATTTTTGACATTCCAGAAAGGGAGGTTGTGGCGAGACTGGATCGTGGTCGGGTCATTCAGGTTCTGGTCAATCTTATTAATAACAGCTTAAAATTTACACCGCCAGAAGGTGCTGTGCATGTTGGTTACACTCTAAACGATGATCATATAGTGTTTTATGTAAAGGATAATGGTATAGGCATAGCCAAGGAAAATCATGCATTGATCTTCAATAGGTTTTATAAGATTAACTCATTGGATAAGGGTACAGGGTTAGGTTTGGCGATTTGTAAGGGTATCGTTGAGCAGATGAATGGGCAATTAAGTGTCGAGTCGGAGCTTGGAGAGGGAGCAACTTTTAGCATAAGATTTCCCCTAATTGAACAGGTTTAAATAATATTTTATGGCGCAAGAGTTTGAATTTAGACCGTTTAGTATATCCGGCGCGTTCGTTAGAATTGTAATTGTTATCGTGGCGCTGCTTACCTCATTTTCCTTTTTAGCATTGTTTATCTCGCCACAGAGTGCTGTTTTCTTTCAATGGCTTGGTGTGTTATTGCCAGCGCTTGTCTTTAGTAATTTGCTTTTCCTTATTATTGGCCTTTACAGGCGCAGTTGGTATAGTATTTGTCCGTTAATAGCAATATTGGCTAACTTTCATTATTTCGCAAAGATAATTCAAGTAAACTCGACTGAACAGAATGAAACGGCAGACATACGCTTAGCGTCGTATAATGTCCGTGAATTCAAAATGATTTATAATTTATCTTCCATGGAACAGATTGCTTCCTATATTGAATCACAGCAAGTAAATACGTTATGTTTACAAGAGGTGCCGGCCGACTGTTCGGTGTCGGAATTGAAGGAGGTATTTGGCCAGTTTCCATATTTAATAATGACAGAAAGCAATTCAGGAAATAATCAGCTTGCTATCTTAAGCAAGTTTCCTTTGGACTCAGTTCAGACTGTATCATTTGAGGAACGTCCGAATTGTGCGATTTTCGTCGATCTTTCCTTTAAAGGTGAAAAGATCCGAATTGGAACTTGCCATTTGCAAACGACAAATTGGAACCAGGTGAAAGGAAATCTATTGGCTGCCGAAAATGTAGTGGTTAAATGGTGGAGTGCAATTAAAACAATGTCGGGAAATTTCAGGTTGAGAGGTGCCCAGGCAGATTGTTTAAGAAATATAATCGATAAATCACCTTTTCCTACACTTATTTGTGGAGACTTCAATAACAGTCCTAACTCATATAGTTATCATAAAATTAAAGGAAATCTAAAGGATGCGTTTTGCGAAGCGGGTAATGGATATGGCTATACCTATGCCTATTTAATGAAGCTCTTCCGGATTGATTTTGTTTTCTTTTCCGGCAATGAATTCCGGGCTATAAATTATAGTACAGGCAATGTTGACTATAGTGACCATCTTCCTGTATTAGTTGATTTAAAGATAAATTGATATTATATAATATTTTTGCTACACAAATTATTGCAGCAATTAATAACGTAATATTGGTTTATGAATGGTAAAGAATGATTGGATCCTTCTATATAATATCTAATTAAGTTATAATGATCTATGGAAATTGATTTTTCAACGTATAATATTCTCATCGTAGAGGATTCTGAGTTAAATCTTTTTGTATTAAAAGAAATCTTAGAGCGCGAACATTTCACCGTATTCTCTGCTTCAGGTGCTAAAGGAGCATTCGAAAATTTAGGTAATAATCGGATTGACCTTATTTTAATGGATGTTGTCATGGGCGAAAAAAATGGATTTGATCTGACAGCGGAGTTGAAATCCATGGAACAGTATAAACATATTCCGGTATTGTTTATTACGAACTTAAAGTCTGCTGATGATGTTGTGCGTGGATTTGATAGTGGTGGTGTTGACTACGTTTCGAAGCCTTTTAACAAAAAGGAATTACTTCAACGTATCAAACATCAGATCAAGCTTATTGAATCGGGCAATACGATTGCCAAACAGACAGCACAGCTTCAGGAAGCAATATTAAACCGGGATAGAATGTATGCTATTCTGGCACATGATCTCCGAAGTCCAATATCTTCATTAAAAATGATCTTAAATATTTTGACCATGAGCCCCGAAAGCAGTAATACTGGGTATGCCGATATGGTCAATACTGGGAATGATATCGCTGAGCAACTTTTTAGCGTTTTGGACAATTTGCTCAAATGGACTAAAAATAGCTTGGGTGTACTAAGTTACATGCCCCAGGAAATTGAGTTTGATGAAATGGTTAAAGGTGTAGTTGAGACGCTACAACCGACAGCCAAGTTGAAAAATATCGACATACAATTAACTTTAGAGTCTAGTTTGCAGATCTTTTTTGATGTAGACATTATGAAAAGTATGTTGAGGAATCTTTTGATCAATGCGGTGAAGTTTAGCCACGAAAATTCCCTGATCAGGCTCAATTTATATCGCGATAAAGATGATGCTGTTGTAGAATTTATCGATACAGGAGTGGGAATGAGCTTGGATGCACAGCGTCAGTTACAAGACCAAATTATGGAAGAGGGTAAGATTACGCCAATGCGGGAAAAAGGTAAGGGTTTGGGACTGTGGGTTGTTTACCATTTTATCCAACAAAACGGTGGGGCCTTCTTTTTCGAATCGGAAGAACATATCGGCTCACGTTTCGGCTTTCGTGTTCCATTGCTGGATAACCCTTCTAACCATTAAAAATTCACAGTATAAATTACTAATTTATGTATAACCTAAAAAAAAGAGTATTAGTATCGGGAGGAGCTGGATTTATAGGTTCACATCTGTGCGAACGTTTGCTTAAGGACGGGAACGAGGTCATCTGTATGGATAACTTCTTTACTGGGGATAAATCTAACATCGTTCACCTATTGCAAAACCCCTATTTCGAGCTTGTGCGGCATGACGTGACAGAACCTTTTTTAGCTGAGGTGGACGAAATATATAATCTTGCCTGTCCCGCCAGTCCAGTTCACTATCAGTATAATCCGATAAAAACGATTAAAACATCCGTTATGGGGGCAATCAATATGCTTGGACTTGCAAAACGGGTAAATGCGCGTATTTTACAGGCCTCTACAAGTGAAATTTATGGCGACCCACACATCCATCCACAGCCTGAGAGCTATTGGGGAAATGTGAATCCTATTGGCATCCGTTCCTGCTATGACGAAGGAAAGCGATGTGCCGAAACATTGTTTATGGATTATCATCGGCAACACCATATTGCGATAAAGATCGTTCGAATTTTTAATACCTATGGTCCACGTATGCATCCACAGGACGGGAGAGTAGTATCTAATTTTATTATGCAAGCCTTACAAAATAAAGATATTACCATTTATGGAGAAGGCAGTCAGACCCGAAGTTTCCAGTACGTAGATGACTTGGTAGAAGGAATGATAAGAATGATGGCTGCAGAACCCTCTTTTATCGGACCGGTAAATATCGGTAACCCCAATGAATTTACTATATTCCAATTAGCGGAACAGGTGATCTTACAGACTGGCTCAAAATCGCAGATTAAGTTTTTACCATTACCTCAAGACGATCCACAACAAAGGAAGCCTGATATTGAAGTAGCCAAAAATTGCCTGGACTGGAATCCCAAGATTCAACTTGAAGAGGGATTGTCGAGGACAATAGACTATTTTAAAACATGTTTATAAAAAATTTATAGTGATTGTATTTCCCGTTTATACAGCGATCACTTGACCTTTATGCTGATCGATATGATCAAGGAGTGATTCATTTAAGATGGGTGAAGTTCTTAACATCTCACGAATCGGGTATTTCTCAACTATGTTTTTTAAAGCGTCAAGATGGCGTTGGTGATGAAGGTCGGTTCCGACAAAATCATACATACCGGATTTCAATAAGGTCATCGCGATAGCTTTGACATCAACCCCATAGTATCGGCTTAAGGAAAGTAGATTTAACTGGAGTAAGCAGCCTGCATCTTTGATCTGCTTATAAATGTTAAAATTGCTATGGTAATAATTATAACGTTCAGGATGAGCTAGAATAGGTTTGTAACCTAATTTTTGTATATTCAATATGGTATGAAACAAAGCTTTCGATTCGGATAAATAAGACATTTCAATCAATACATAACCGCCTGGCATTACGCATAGTTCATTTTCACGGATCAATAAAGAAAGATTTTCATCAATCATATGTTCAGCCGCGCCAAATATATCCACATCATTGCCGGATTTCTTTAATCCCGCTACCAGTGAATCTTTCGCATGTTCAATACTAAATTTGGTGTTCTGATGTACGCCGGCCATGATATGTGGAGTACAGATAAACTTTTTAAGGCCTAAGCGCTGCAGTTCCTCAATATAATGTAAGGATTGTTGCACAGAGTTACTTCCATCATCAATACCTGGTAACAGGTGGTTATGCATGTCTACTTCTAAAAATTCCAACTGCGCTAAAGAGCGGATTGATGATGTCTTTTTCCCAAACAAATTACTAAAAAATCCCATGATGCAAATCTTATTATTGTTGTGCAAATAGTGTAGTAAAAGGACTGGTGTTTCAAGCTATATAAAGTGAAGGGTAATTTACAAATTCCTTTCCATGACTACGCGGTACCTATTACAAACAATATGCCAATAATTATATCGATATGCATAAGGCCGAATGATATGCTTTAAACCTCCGGCAAATGACATTAGAGAATTATTTTTTATCAGTCTACATATGTTAAATATGATGCGCTGTGCTATTAATTATACTCTATTCATGCCATTATTTTTTGAATGTAACAGTTTCGGTATAATAGTTGCTTAGTCCACGATGATAAATCGATCGATAGGGTTCTTTTTAATGATATTTTATCGTAGGAGTAATTTGAGTGCGAAAATTTAACTATCTTGCATTTCCTTTATAAAATATTATAACAAAGCCATATCAGATAGTGTCCGTTTGTCGCAGACACGGTCAGTAACATTTAATAAAATAAGAGAAAAAGCTATGATGGGTTCTCTAGGAGATTTAAGAAGGCGCCTGAGAAAGGACAATCCAAGATGGGTCATTTTAATGATCGACATGTGGTTTGTGTTTGCAAGCTATGTGTTTTCTAATTATGTGGTCAACAACTTCAAGGGAGTATTTGATATCGAATTGATGTTAAAAAAAGTTGTCGTTATATTGCCAATTTACCTGTTGATGTTCTTATGTTATGATACCTTTCGAGGAATTGTTCGACAAACGGGCATTCGAGACACTATTAAAATATTTAAAACGGTTGGATCCGCCTATATTCTACTAATGGTTTTCACGTTTATTATCAAAACTATCTTTGATAAAGGAACTTTGGCAGGAGATTATCTTAGATTGTCGTATGGCGTATTGACTATGCAGGCTACAATTTTGCTGGTCATTATGGTCGGGGCGCGTGTAATCTATCGGACTATCTATGAATATCTTTTTTTGCCGGGCAGGAAAGGGGAGAATGTATTGATATTTGGTGCTTCGAGACCAGGGCTAGTATCGTTTTCTTTACTAAAGGAAGACCAGCGGACGAAGTATCAGGTGGTCGCTTTTGTTGAAGATAAAATATCACGGATAGGGAAGCGCTTGGCAGGTTTAAAAATTAAAGATATCACCGAAATTACGAAAGAATATGTCGAGAAATGTCATATTACTCAGGTAATCATTGCGGTTGAAAATAACGATCCTGAGCGGCTTGAATATGTCTCAGATTGGTTTCAAAATCTTGGGCTTGAACTGAAAATAATGCCACCGGCCCGGATATTACTTAACTCTGGTGCCAAACGTGAAATTCGGCCTTTAAAGATAGAAGATTTATTGGGGCGTAAACCGATTAAGTTAGATCACCCAGAAATTGAAGACGAAATGCGTGGTAAAGTTATCTTAGTAACAGGTGCCGCTGGATCTATTGGTTCGGAATTAGCTCGGCAGATTGCAAGAAGGCATTATAAGAAATTGATCCTTCTTGATCAGGCAGAGTCAGCAATCTATGATGTACAGCAATCTATTAAGGCTAGTTTTGCTGAGCATTTGCATTGTGTCGTTGGGGATGTGCGGAATTTTGCATTTATGCAACGGATATTTGACGAATATAAACCTGATTTGGTGTTCCATGCAGCGGCTTATAAGCATGTTCCGTTGATGGAAGCTAATCCTTACGAGTCCATCCAGACTAATGTATTAGGAAGTAAAATCGTTGCGGATCTCTGTATGCGATATGGGACAAAAAAGATGGTCATGGTATCTACAGATAAAGCTGTAAACCCTACCAATGTTATGGGAGCCACCAAACGTATGGCTGAGATTTATGTAAGTAGTTGCAGCGGAAAATCTGACACGAGCTTTATTATCACTCGGTTTGGCAATGTACTCGGGTCAAATGGCTCGGTTATACCGCTATTTGAAAAGCAGATGGCTGATGGCGGTCCGTTGACGTTAACTCATCCGGACATCACCCGTTTTTTTATGACTATTCCTGAAGCTTGTCAACTTGTTCAAGAAGCGGGTGTGATGGGGAAAGGAGGTGAGATTTTTGTGTTCGATATGGGCAAGTCTGTTAAAATAATCGATTTAGCCAAACGGATGATTAAACTAAAAGGGTACCGTTACCCGGAGGATATTGATATCAAAATTGTTGGATTGCGCCCAGGAGAAAAGATTTATGAAGAACTTTTGGCAAACAATGAAAATACTGTGAAAACACATCATCCAAAAATCATGATTGCGAAAGTAAATCATGATGAACTTTCACTTAAAGCGGATCGTATTAATGCCATCTGTCAACAGATTTTGGATGCCGACACACTACTGCCTGATTTTATGGGGCTTGTCGCTGCGATGAAGGAAGTCGTGCCAGAGTTTAAATCTCAGAATTCGGAATATGAAGTGTTGGACACGGTCGTAGAGAAGAAAGAAATTGAATTAGTTCATGGTAAACCCATAGAGGTACCCGTATATTCTTTGGTAAAGAATGTGTTGTAAATTTTATTTTAAGTCAGTCCGACATTACTTTACTGATACGATACCGAAAAAGCTCTCAATAAGAGAGCTTTTTCGGTATATTCGGTTTACTTATGGATTAAAACTTGTCAATTCATAAAAATCATCTTAATTTTAACGAACTATTTAGCGAAATTATCACTTGTAGCCGAATGGTCTAAACTATCGAGAGTCATTATATGAATAAAACAGTTTTAATTACCGGAGGGGCCGGATTTATAGGTTCACATGTTGTACGTGAGTTTGTGCTGAAGTATGCAGAATATAAAATTATCAATCTGGATGCGTTGACCTATGCCGGTAATCTAGAGAATTTAAAAGATATCGAGCACTTACCAAATTATATTTTTGTTAAAGCAGATATCACGGATCAGCAGCTTATTTTGGAGATTTTTCAAAAATATCAGCCAGATGGTGTTATCCATCTGGCAGCGGAGTCTCATGTTGACCGTTCGATTGTTGATCCTACGGCTTTCGTGATGACCAACGTGATTGGAACTGTCAATTTATTGAATGCAGCCAATGCAATTTGGAAGGATAATTTTGAAGGAAAGCGTTTTCATCACGTATCTACCGATGAGGTCTTTGGTGCGCTCGGCGATACGGGATTTTTTACGGAAGAAACAAAATATGATCCCCATTCACCATATTCCGCTTCGAAGGCAAGTTCGGATCATTTTGTACGGGCTTATCATGATACCTACGGTTTACCTATTGTTTTAACAAACTGTTCAAACAATTATGGACCTAATCATTTTCCTGAGAAATTGATTCCACTTTGCATTCATAATATTTTAAATAATAAGCCTCTCCCGGTTTATGGTGATGGAAAATATACCCGCGATTGGTTATATGTGATTGATCACGCAAAAGCTATAGATCTCGTTTTTCATGAGGGTAAAAATGGTGACTCTTATAATGTAGGTGGATTTAATGAGTGGCAAAATATAGATCTGATCAAAGAGTTATGTAAACAAATGGACGAGAAGTTGGGACGTGAAGAAGGCTCCTCTATGCAATTAATTACTTTTGTTAAAGATCGTCCCGGACACGATTTGCGTTATGCAATTGATGCAACCAAGATCAATAAAGAATTGGGATGGTATCCTTCAGTTACTTTTGAAGAAGGTTTGTCGCGGACGATAGATTGGTTCTTGTCTAATCAGGAATGGCTGGAGCATGTGACATCGGGCGATTATAAAAAATATTACGACAATCAATACAAAGACGCATAAGCATGACGTATACGGAGACAAAGCTGAAAGGATGTTTTATACTTGAACCGACAGTTTACGAAGACGAAAGAGGTTATTTTTTTGAGTCATTTAATGAAACAAAGCTGGATGCAATACTTGGTTATAAACCTCATTTTGTGCAAGACAATCAATCCAAATCACAGTTTGGTGTTGTGAGGGGGCTACATTTACAGGCCGGCGATTATGCTCAGGCTAAGTTGGTTCGAGTCGTCGAGGGAAAAGTACTGGATGTAGCTGTCGATGTTCGTCCGGGATCAAGCACCTTCGGACAACATATTGCTGTAGAGCTTTCAGCTGAAAATAGAAAACAGCTATTTGTTCCGAGAGGTTTCTTACATGGCTTCTCCGTATTATCAGAACATGCAGTTTTTTTCTATAAATGTGATAATAACTATCACAAAGAATCGGAAGATGGAGTAAATCCTTTAGATTTTGAATTGGCTGTCGACTGGAAAATACCTCATGAAGAAATGATTCTCTCACAGAAGGACCAAGAAGCACAATCTTTTGAGAAATTGCGCCTGAAATTAATTTAGATGATATGCGAATTGTTATAACAGGAGCTTCAGGTCAACTTGGTTCAGAACTAAAAGATCTTTTGCTGTGTAATACAGCACATGAGTGTTATTTCTTAGATCGAAAGCAATTACCATTGGATCAAATTGAGATTATACAGCAAATTCTGAGCATGTATCAACCCGATTTGATTATTCATGCAGGAGCGTATACAGCGGTGGATAAAGCTGAGACGGATCAGGTTACGGCAAATTTGGTCAATCATTTGGCTTGTGAAGAGATTGCTCAATACTGCCATGTCCATAACGCCAAACTTATAGCTATTTCAACAGATTACGTTTTCGATGGATCTTCTGCTTCTCCTTTGACTGAGCATGCGACCACTAATCCCATCAACGTATATGGACAAACTAAGCTTGCTGGGGAAAGAGCCATTCAGAAATGGCATCCTGAAGCAATCATTATACGGACTTCATGGGTGTATTCCTCGTACGGTAAAAACTTTGTAAAAACCATGTGTCGTTTATTGGATGAGCGTAATGAAGTGGGGGTAATTAACGATCAAATTGGAAGCCCTACCTACGCGAAGGATCTAGCTTTGGCAATAGTTAAAATATTGGATTCCTCCAAATGGAGGGGCGGGATTTATCATTATAGTAATGACGGCGAAATTTCGTGGTATGACTTTGCTGTAGCACAATACGTGATTTTTGTTCGTTCGACTGTGAAGTCAGATCAATTCCAACTAGTGCGTATCCGACCCCTGCTCGTAGGCCGATGTATTCCTTGCTTGATAAATCAAAAATAAGAAGTACGTTTGGAATACAAGTTCCAGATTGGAGAATAAGTTTGGGCAACATGCTTACTGAAGAATTTAAAGATAAATAGATTGACAATAACAAGAGGCTTTGTCGACGTTGGTATCGTAAAGTCTTTTTCCCTAAATAACATTAAAATGAAAGGAATTATATTGGCTGGCGGTTCAGGCACGCGATTGCATCCACTGACACTTGCTGTAAGTAAACAATTGATGCCCGTATATGATAAACCTATGATATATTATCCGTTGTCTACCTTGATGCTGGCCGGAATACGTGAAATTTTGATTATATCCACTCCACAGGATCTGCCTAATTTTGAAAAGTTATTAGGTGATGGTTCACAATTGGGGTGCCGTTTTGAATATAAAGAGCAACCTAGTCCAGACGGGCTTGCGCAGGCATTTTTGCTGGGAGAAGAATTTATTGGTGGTGATAAAGTAGCCCTGATTTTAGGAGATAATATATTTTACAGTTCTGGACTTTCAAAGCTATTGCAGTCTTCTTCAGATCCTGATGGCGGGGTGGTCTTCGCCTATCCGGTGCAGGATCCGGAACGGTATGGAGTCGTCGAATTTGATGAAACAAATAATGTGATTTCTATTGAAGAGAAGCCGCAATTACCGAAATCAAATTATGCTGTTCCGGGAATTTATTTTTATGATAACGAAGTGGTTAGCATCGCAAAAAATATAGCACCTTCCCCCCGCGGAGAACTGGAGATAACAGATATCAATAAAGAGTATCTCCGCCGCGGTAAATTGAAGGTCGGAATTTTTGATCGTGGTACAGCTTGGTTGGATACCGGAACGATCCAGTCTCTCATGCAGGCAGGGCAGTTTGTGCAAGTAATAGAGGAGCGGCAAGGGATGAAAATAGGAGCAATAGAAGAAGTTGCTTACAGAATGGGCTACATTGATAAGCAGCAGCTGTTGAAAATTTCTGCGCCACTCTGTAAGTCGGGTTATGGAGAGTATTTGAAAAGAATCATTAAAGGCTCTTAATTATCCCTAAACAGCATTCTGCTATGCAGCAGAATGATGTTTAGGGATATGAAGGGTAAATGTACTTCCAAAACCTTCGCTGCTTTCCACTGTAATCGAATAGCCCATTCGGTTTGCAAACTCATGGCACAGCATTAAACCGATACCAGCACCCTTTTCTTCAAATGTCCCTTCTAAACTAGTTTGTTGTTTCTGCATACTTTTAAGTGCGGTAATTTTTCGCTCGTCCATTCCTACGCCCTGATCTGTAATTGATATAAGAATTTCACTATCAGTTTCACGCTGATTAAAAATAATGGATTTGCCACTAAAGCTAAATTTGATTGCGTTGTTGAAAATATTTCGAATGATAAATTCAAATCGTTTAAGATCACTAAGAATGGTCAACTGCGGAGAAATACGGACATCTATAAATAAATTTTTTAGATTAATTCGATCGATGAATAACTCCTCACATTCTTTTACAATTTGAAACGGTACGATTTCCTGCATGTCAAGCTTTTCGTTCGCCATCTGCTGTGAAGACCAAACGAGTAAACTGTCGAGCATTTTGGATGCTGTATTGACTTGATTACCAATAGTAATTAACATGTTTTTGATTTCGTGAGCTGGAAGATCGACAATTTTTGATACAGAAAGTAGTGCTTGAAAAGTTGATAAAGGACTTCGAAGATCATGCGATACGACGGAAAATATTGTGGATCGAAATCGGTCTGCCTGCACCAGTTCTTCATGTTGATGCCTGATCTCAGCAGCTTGATCATCGACCTTTTGTTTTTCTTTCCGTAATAACCGGTTCTTTTTGACCAATAGCAGAACCAACACCAAAAAGATTAATAGAACAAAAAAGGTGACTAGCCACATTAATTTTACCCAATATGCTTCACGTTCGATGGAAGCGTTTTCCAATATTAGATTTTTATTTTCGAGCTCTTTCTTTTCGCTTTCATATTTCTCCCGAAGTTCTTCCCTAATTCTTACGCGTAAGATTTCAGCATCTTCATGGAACTTTCGATCCGAACTATCTTGATCGCTGAGAACTAGATGTTCATCTTGTTCTTTAACAGCCTTCGCTATTTTATCAAAATCACCTTGAAGTTCTTCAGTTAAATTGCTAAGCCCACTTTTAGCAATGATGTTTTTAATGAGGGTAACTTCTTTTGTAGCCAAATCAAAGCGTTTTTCCTTAACGTAAATGTTCGCACGATTGATCCTGGCATAACTTTCACCTACGGGATCTTTTTTCTTTGAAGTAATGTCGATGGCAAGATCAGTATAGTATGTGCTCCATTCGAGTTTGTCTGCTTTTAGATAAAGGTAGCTCAATAAAATGTAGGTATTGAACAGGTCAACCTCAGGCGCATTCGATTTACAGAATTCAACTGTTTTAACTAAATAATCAATTGCATTGGATACATCTTTCTTTTGCTCACCATTGAGTGCTTTCTGCGCATAAATGTTGCCTATATTGGTCGATATGTTTGCGCGGTTTCGAGTATCATGAATTTCTTTGGCCAGATCCAGAGCGCGTTGGTAATATTTTAAGGCTTGTTCTGGATCATAACTCTTATTGAAAACATTGCCAATGTTCAAGAAAGAAAGCATCATGCCCTTTTTGTCATTTCGCTCTTCTCGTCTTTTAAGCACCCTAAAGTGGGTTTTAATACTTTCGTCAAAATTGTTTAATTTCAGGTAAATAACCCCTTGAAGGTTGAGCAGGTCAATTGCCAAAGCCTCAAATTTCTTTGCCTCCGCCAGATCTAGTCCCTTGGATACAATTTCCTGCGCGTCTTGAGGAGCACTCTTATAAATTTCTGATGCAACTTTGTAATAGACTAATATGCGTGCAGAATCACCACTCACTGTTTCAAGCTGTTTGTTTACTTTTTCCAATCCAATGCTTTGTGCATAGATACAATTCGGTATTATGGTTAAAAAATTAATAAACAGAAAGATATAAATGTGGTTCATTGGATTTTTTTTGTCAAATATAAATAAGATTCTTAAAAATACAGCCTCTGATTCACGGTTTTTAAAACCCTTGGAAGACTAAATATTGGTGTTTTTCTTACAGTGAAATATGAGTTCTTAGAAAATAAATATTATATTGTTATTGCTTGTTTTGTCTTTTTATTTTTGCTTAAAACATAAATTATTATTATATTTATATCTAAATATCAAAATTAAATTCTTCTTCAAATTTTATTATAGATGCAGTTTTTCTTTAGAAATAATTAAAGGTTGCAATTGTTTATATGTTTGTCAATTGTTTTTGGAGTTAGATTATGATATTTTAAAAGAGATCCTATAATTTTCAGTTTAATAAATTGTAAAATATTATGATTACAGTTGGGATAATTGACATAGATAAGAAAGAACGGGCAGAAACAAAAAAGATCATCTCGGAAAAAAGTAAGTCTGAATCAGCTATACCAATAGAGGTGCTTTTCGATCAGGAGACACTTGCATCTACAGTATGCGATCAAGTGCCGGATGTGATGATTGTCGATATTGATCATCCGGATAGTTTAATTGTTGAACGTGCGAAAAGTGTATTTCCAAGTGCAGAAATACTGGTGTTGACCAATAATTGTGATATTAAGAAGGTGCGTAGTTGCTTTAGACAGGGAGCCGTGGGTTATATGTTAAAGAAGACATGTCTTCAATCCTTAAAAAATGCAATAGCAATGACTCTGGGAAACGGTTCTTTTATTAGCCCTTTTGTCAACCGGGCTTTAATTGAGCAGGCTTTTAGTGCCAAACAATCGGAAAATTTACTTACTGCGCGGGAATTACAAATCGCAAATGGTATTCTTGAAGGCCTCAGTTATAAAATGATTGCCCAAAAATATGCCATATCATTGGACACTGTCCGTATTTATATCAAACGAATCTATAGAAAGTTCCAGATTAATAGCAAAGGTGAATTGATTGCGCAATTGAATGCTTGATAATTCATTACATGAACATGTGACTGCCTAAATTTCGATCTCAATAATTTTAGCCTCATTTTTATGGTTACTTGAATGATATGCGATGCCAATTAGAAGCCATTTGATTTTTGCGTTTCTTTTCTGCTGCTCGGCTTTTTTCTTATCCGTAGCTAAAAGTCAGCAACGATACGATGTTGCCTACCATTTCGAATATGACTCCCTCTCTATCTCGGGATCCAAAACCTTTTCCAATAAGTTAACGATTGTCAACTTCATGGATAGAGCCATTGAACTCTATCCGGAGGCTAATGATACGAAAGCTTTGCAGGGATTGATAAAATTGCCGCCATTTATACTGCTGAAACCCCATGAAACTAAAACCTTTCCCTTAAAATACATAAGTGATAGGCAGACGATCTCCGAAGCAAGGCAAGAATTTAGTATCATGCTGAATTCGGAGGACACATCATTAAATATACAACCAGGCCGAGTTTTTTTTACAAAACTGGATCTTCAGGCACCACTATTGATTCAGCCTGAACAACCAGAGTATTTTATTGATCAGTCAACTGGACTGACACAGTTTATGGTGCGCATCGTCAATACGGGTTTAATACCGCTTACTTTTCAGCTGCAGTTTGTTAACTTGCCTTCCGAAATTGAGGTCGTGGGTGAAATTTTGCCTATGACATTACCTGCTGGAGAACAGTCGTCATTGACATTTACAGCGCGTATGCGGACAAAAAAGATCGCCACAGATGTTAACTTAACAATAACAGCGCTCGAAGCAGGGGGCAAGCAGCTTGCGACCTGCAGTATACACATCTTGACCGTAGGAAACGTAACGCGGTTCGGCTCAGCGATGAGCCTCCAGAATCAGCCTTACAATAACATGTTCGCCATACGCTATCTTAATATGGATCAGAATATAGCCCTTTATCAGCTTCAGGGATATGGAAATCTAGGGCTAGGTAGTGAGAAATCCTTGAGCTATCGTATAAACATGGACTATTTTAAAAACCAACGCGCATTCAATATATATGATAGTTATTTGAATTATCAGACGGAAAAGTGGGGGGTGAAAGCTGGTAATATTTACGAAAATCTAGATCAATATGTTAACGGTCGTGGAGTGAAAGCAAGCTATAAATTTGATAAGTCGCGTTCGATTAGTGCATATGCAGTTCAAAGCAATTATTTCCTTTGGAATGAGATGAATACTTTTTCCCCCCAGGGTGGAGTTTTAGGAATTAAGTATGCTTTTAAATCAGAAAAAAATCAAGAAAGTAGCTTAGCCTATTTACACAGCAAAGATAATTACCGAACTGTCCGGAGCCACCTGTTTAGTGGAAAAGGCTATAAAGACTGGAACGAAAAACAAAACCTCATCTGGGAAGGTGGTATTAGTATCGAACAGCTGGCTGCTGAAGGACAGAAGATAGGTTTGGCCGCCGGCATAAATTATACTGGAATATTCGACCGCTTACAGGTTTCCAGTAATAACTACTACAGTTCTCCCTATTATGTAGGCCTCAGAAGGGGGCTCTTGCAGTCGGACTCACGTGTCCTCATTCCGCTTGAGGAAACGAAGAGTATCTCTGTCAGGATGAGTTTTATGGATAATAAGCCCAGTTACCAAGCTGGAGATAGAAATTACTTGTTTAGCAGCAGCAGTCGAATTGAAATTTATGAGCTTGGATATCGTACAGCACTTGGGCGAATAAAGGTTGATTTAAGACCTTATTGGATGAATCAATTTGCAGATTACCACAGTTGGTTGGAATTGGGAACTTATGCGTCCAACTGGAAGTCCAGTTCGTTGAGAACTGTTGCAGATCTTAATTTTTTTACCACCAACCATCGATTCTCGCTGCATGCAGATTATGGTTATACTTATAAAAATACAGCTGAACAGCCTATTGCTCCTTTTCATTCATTGCGTATATCGGGTAATTATGATCATGCGCTTTTCGGGATTAACACGTTTATGCAAATCAACCCCTATTATTTGAGTGATCTTTTCGCTACTTATGCGAATGCTAACTATAGTATGTATTCACTAGGACCGAACACACACTTTGACGCATTTGCACATAATTTAAAAATTCAGCTTGCAGCGATGTATAGTTACTACGGCTTTTCGAGAAGTAATAATTTTTCCTTAAATGGGAACGTCCGTTGGCGGATGAAGAATAACTGGAACCTCACTGCAGATATCTTTTATACCTTTATAAAAGGTAAACAGCTTTTTATGACCGATCCAGTAACTTCTCCTGTGCAGCAGCCACTAGATCGGTATTCATTTAATAATAGACAAATTAGAATAGGAATAGAAAAAAGTTTTGGTCATAGGGGGCATGTTAGCGGGTATCGTTTGCAGCTGACCTGTTTTGATGATAGAAATAACAATGGTATTCGGGAGGATGACGAACCAGCCGTAGAATCTATGCTGATTCGCGTCGGAAAGGAAGTTGCCATAACAGATGAAAAGGGGCGAGTCAAGTTTGTTGACATGGATGCAGGCTCTTTTTCCATTCGTACAGAAAACCATCAAGGCTGGATTTTTCAGGGACCATCGACCATTATACTGACTAAAAACCAGTCGATGGACATCCCGCTGGTCAGAACAAAATCTGTAAAGGGCAACATACTATTAGTTGCCAGTAAATACTTAGAGTCTAAGCCTGATTTGAGCGGTATCAGAATTACGGCGAATGATAGACAGGGCAAGAAATATAATACCTTGACCAACGAAGCAGGAGAATATGTTTTTTATCTGCCTATCGGTTTTTACAGGCTGACGGTCGAAACAGAAGGAATGCCTTTTGTCATTGAAAATTCGAATTGCGAAGTAGAAATAAAAGCTGAAGGATTGATTGAGCTACCATCCTTGCGCTACCGGGATCAGAGACGCAAAGTCGGTGTTAAAAGATTTTAGGGAGCGACAAAGCTGTAGACGATGTTCGCGGTATATGTGCCTGCCGGTTTGCCCAGGAGATTGCTGGTCTGCGATGCGGGGATGCTGTACTGCATATTGAGTGTTCGATCGATGATAGGATCGGCATTTTGGATAAGCTGTTGGGCCGTTGTAGATAGCGTAACTGTATTTACTCCAGTTTGCCCAGTCATTGGACCGATACGCAATACACTTAACGGGATGCTATTGACCCCCGAGGTGAAACTAGAAGAAGTGGCGCGTACATACAAGTTGTAGGGTGTGGTCTTGCTAAGTTTTAAGTGGGTAGCCATATTCGTACTGACACCGTTAATATAATTACTGGTCGTATTAAAAGGAAGATTAACGGATTGCTGATTTGCGATTATTTCTCCGAGGTCGCTGACCACAATATTCAAGGTGCCAGAAGCCTGAGCCTGCAATGGAGCTGTAGGATAGGCTGAGGATAATTTGTTCCAAGTGTAGGTGAGAGGAACTGTATAGGTTCCGGCTTGTTTAAAGTTATTTTTTAGGGATGTGTTGCTAATGGTGTACGTGTGTGTGATTGAGCTGCTGTTATTGGTAGGGACAGCTATTCCGGCAGCGCTTGTAAGCGCCTGATCGCTGGTTGACAAATTGGTTGCTGTTGCTGTTCCGACTCCGCTGAGTGCGGCGCTCACTGTTGAGACGGGTGGAACAGGCGAGGCGTTGTAGGGAAAGGTTGTGTTAAAGCTAAATTGGGCGCTACCAGTCCTGACACTAGGAATATAAGGTACGGTACTTGATACCAGTATAATTTGACTGGCAGTGATTCCATTAGAAGAACGATAAAAATTAAGATTGTTTACCACGATAGTTGTTGTTCCTATGTTATCCGGAGGACTGATAAACCCGGGTATGTTGATGGAGAGCGTGAAGCTGGAAGGAGAGATTGACCCCGCCAATAGGCCTTGCGTGTAAAAGCTGACAGCATCATTGAATACCCCTGCAGTCCAAGTCTGCCCTGCCGTAGCAATGCGTGCATTGGCGGCGATTGCACCGGAAGCAACACTTGCCACGGCCGTATAGAGTAAACCGCCGCCGGGTGATAAGGCAACTTCATTGTTTCCGGTTAAGCCAAGTAATACAAGGCTACCAATACTCGAAAGTTTCATATGCACTGCACCCACTGGAAAACTTCCACTCGTGGTGCTGTTAAAAATAGCGGTATTGGATTTTACTGAAAAAGAAGGAAGTAAGGTAATTACACTGGTATATGTACCTGCGTTGATAGCTGTATTATAGTCAGTTCTAGCTTGTATATTGGCTTGAGGCAGCGTGATAGATGTCGTCTGTCCGTAAGTAATATGTCCATATAGGCTAAATAAGCCTAGGAAATATACCACAAAATTCCACTTAATATGTAATTTCTTTTTCTGCAATTTTCAAATCATATTGGTTACCGGCATCTAATATTGCAACGGCAAGATAATTTCCCGCAACAAGTTTCTCTGGAAGATCAATTTGCACCCATTGATCTGAGTGGGGGAGCATCGCAATAGCGACAGTTTTAACGGGTATTTCTTCGCCTGTCTCTGTATTGGTTAGCTCAAACCGCACATAGGCATCTTTATTAATCTGTCCTGTGTTTTTAACGTGTATGTCCATCCGGCGAACCGGCAGACCTGTCTTATTGGGAGTTACATGCCTGTCCTCGAAAGCAACAAATTCCAGATCCCCGGGGTTTAATCCTGAAGGGGTATGGTAAATTTGGATGCCTACTTCGATTAGTACATTCATATGAAGACCATTTTGGAGCGCAGCTTTCTGTTCCTTCACCTGTGTAAAGAAAAGCATCGTGTTGGTTAGCTGCCGGGAGGCGGGGTTTTTGGGGATAGTCATGGAAAGATTTACCGATTTGGTCTCTCCTGCAACCAAACGTACCGTGTTTTCCGATAGCGTAAGCCAAGCCGCATTTGATTGCGGTTTTTGCCCTTCAGAATAATATTTTTTTACCCCAACCGAATCGCGATCCCAATCTTTAAGATTAGCGACAAAATAGAGTTCCGTGTTCGAGGTGTTGCTAAATGTAATGGTCTGAGAAACTGTCTGCCCTGGATCGCCAGTAAAAAAAATGCGGGATGGAGAAATTGAAATACCCTGTCCATAGATCAGGGTATTACAGATACAAATGACGAATAGTGTAAAATAATATTTCACGGATAAAACTATTTTCCCAGTTAAAGTTGTGTCGCGGTATAAGTGACTGTTGTACTATAGGCCGATGCACCAAGATTTAAAAGCGATGAGGGATCTGTTATAGTATAATCCACAGTATAACTTGCTCCCGTGGTGGCCGTCGAGCCGTTGACTAAAGCGGCCGGGGTTGTACTTAATGGTACATTAGCTTCTGGAGTACCCCCATTGGCCGAAGCGGAAGGTACATTCACTGTTACAATATCCAAAGCGGGGCCCCCTGCAGGCGTAAATGCGGCTGTTGCCGCAACAGTGAGGTTATACGGTTTATTGCTCACGACCGTAAAATGACCCGCTTTCTCAACAGTTTTTGAAGCAGTATAATCAGCCGCAGTTGTATACGTAAAGTTAACTGTTGGAGTTGCACCTAAAGTGATTGAAATGGCATCTGTCAAGTTGATATTTACGGTAACAGGTTGGGAGGTTGCTGTCACTTGGGCTTTGGCCTGATTCCCAAAACATATGGCTACAAATGCAATGAGCGGTATAAATAGGTTCTTTTTCATAATTTCCTCTATTTTATTGGATTAAACTCTAGTAAAGTTAATCAGCGACTGCGCTAAATGCAATGAGCAGAAGTCACATGATGATGTTATAAAGTTGAGTAGATGGGAGAAACCGTGTATATTTGCAGCCAAATGTTGGAGTCCAAAAGAATTTATCAAATCGATCTGTTTCGATTTATTGCAGCATCAGCAGTAATGTTTTATCATTATATGTATCGCGGGGCTGCTGCTGGAAATATGTCTCTTTTACGTTTTGATGGTATTGGTGACTATGTCAAATATGGTTATCTAGGCGTCGATCTATTTTTTATCATCAGCGGTTTTGTGATCGCTTTCTCGATCAAGCATCTATCGTTGCGTAAATTCTGCTATTCTCGATTTAAACGCTTGTACCCAATGTATTGGATTTGCTTGCTGCTGACCTTTGTGATTACCTATTTTTTTGGCGCACCGCGTTATTATGTAACATTTAGTCAGCTACTGGCCAATGTGACGATGACGCAGAAATTATGGGGACAAGGCGATGTAGATGGTGCCTATTGGTCACTCTATGTCGAGTTGAAATTTTACCTAGTCATAGTCTTATTCCTGATTCTAAATCAATTTAAAAGAGTAGGATTAGATTACCTGGTTTATTTTTGGCTATTATTGTCAAGTTTACGATTTTTTTTCGGGCCGTCCGAAATGTATGATGGGCTTCACGAGTTTTTTTTACTCGATTGGAGTGCCTATTTTATTGCAGGAATTATATGTTGCCAAATTTTTTTGCATGGCGTAAAAGTCAAGCATGTGATCACCTTACTTTGGTGCTTTTACATTTCGATCGACGGCGCTATTGGTCGGATTCACTGGCTGGAGCGTACTTTTCATAGTGATTTTTCTCCTTATATCATTGGGACTGCCATTGCTGTGTTTTACTTACTTATGTTACTT
Source organism: Sphingobacterium zeae (assembly GCF_030818895.1). Taxonomy (NCBI): domain Bacteria; kingdom Pseudomonadati; phylum Bacteroidota; class Sphingobacteriia; order Sphingobacteriales; family Sphingobacteriaceae; genus Sphingobacterium; species Sphingobacterium zeae. Next base: position 5,582,473 of record NZ_JAUTBA010000001.1, on the reverse strand, counting down.
GTTTCCTTTAAAAAGCTTCAGTTTATTAATTCGTCTAGGTTTGTTAAAATAGGCATGTTGACCTATCCCCTGTATTTAATCCATCAGCATATAGGGTTTATCATTTTTAATCAGCTCTATCCGTATATCAATAAATACGTGCTCCTTTCAGCTGTTGTAATGCTGATGTTAGCACTTGCTTATTTCTTAAGTGATCGTATTGAACCGTGGATCGTTAAACGTTTTAAGAATTAAATAAGCAACCGAGCGTAGAAGCTATAAAGGAAATATTGTCCGCTGACTAGAAGACAATATTTCCTTTATAGATCAGCAATTTCACTGGCGATATCCTTGAAACTGCTTCTGCGGAACAGCTGGCTTCGAGCAAGGCAATATCTGCACTATCTCCGACTTTGGGCCATTGCATATTGCCTTTATCGTCCAAAGGAGTGGGGCCAGCAGTGGCCAGCTTGAGCATGCGAGATAAGCCAAATTCAGTTGTTTGGCCATACACCTGGGCTGCAAGATTGGCCTTTTGTAACACACTGCCCGTACCAAATGTATTCCAATGGTCTACAATACTGTCATTTCCCGTCATCACCTCAACGTTGTTTTCCAGTAACGTTGGGATTGGCATAATTAATCCGCCGAATGGAATTGTAGAAATGATGCCAATTTGTGCGTCGCCGAGTTTTGCTGCGATTTCTTGTTGTTTGGATTTTTCTAACCGACCCAATACAAAACAATGGCTGAGGTAGGTCTTACCTTTGAGAACTGGGTTCTCGTTCACTTTGTTAATTAAGTATTCTACAGTTTTTAAGCCTGATTCACCCGATTCGTGCAAATGAATATCAATGCCCTTGTTATGATCTAATGCCAGCTGAACCGTAAAATCCATTGTTTTTTCAATAGCTCCATCAATGGAAAATGGGTCTATTCCACCGATAAAATCAATATTGGTTTTGGCGGCTTCCTTAAGGTATGGCACCGAGTCAGTATAGTATACACCGTGCTGCGGAAAAGCAACCAGTTCAGCCCCGAATCCATCTTTCTTGTTTTCCAGTGCCAATTGTAGCTTACTTAAAGCGTCTAGTTTGGATGTCGGTTCAATATTAACATGACTGCGTGCGAAAGTAGTACCGTTACGTTGTAATAGTTCGATCAGTTTTTCTGCTTTATAGGTTGCTTTTTTTAATAGTTCAGGTAGAATTTTCTGTTCGAGGGCAATCATACCTTTTACACCTCCGGCCCTTTGTCTTACTGCCTGCCACTTGTCACCATAATAAGTTTTGTCCAAATGGATGTGCATATCGCGGAAAGAGGGTAGCATCAAAAGGCCTTTTGCATCGATAGCATCGGAAGCATTACTATTGGAACTTATAGCCTTGATCTTACCGTCTGCAATCTGAATAGAAAATAGGCTTGTCGTTGTTGAAATCACATGGCCATCAGTATCGTACTCAAAGCCCGTTTCTAGCAACACATTTTTTAATGTATAGTTTTTTTCAATCGTGGAGTTGCTCAATAGATTTTGGTTCACCATTTTATGGCGGTTTTGTGCAATTAAAATTGCTGGTATAAGTGTCGAACCTGCAAGTGCGAACGTAGAGTTTCTAATAAATTCCTTGCGGGTAAAGGCCATTGATTTCATAAGCGCATCGTTGTCTAAAAAAAAGTATTTGGTATCTGTAGGTTACAAATTTATAGGACTCTGTGCTATTTTTGCTGGGAGATACCTGCCTTTTCTTGTGTAATTTATCTATTTTTCATTTTCCTCTTAACAAACTTGATGTCTCCCCCGCTTGAAGATTGTCTCTAAAGTCACTGGGACTGGTACCTATCTGCAGTTTAAAGAAATTCGAAAAATAAGCCTGATCTGCGAATCCCAACTCAAAGGCAATTTCTTTGATGGACCGTTCGGAGCTTTGTAAAAGCCTTTTCGCTTCAATGTTTATTCGTTGGTGGATAAGTTGTGTAGCTGATATTTTCAAATGCTTTTTACATAGGATATTCAGATAATTAGCTGAAATATTAAGTTTTTCGGCATAAAATGCGACCATTTTCTGTTCCCTGAAGAATTCGTCAATCAGCATGTTAAACTTAGCAAGTCGCGGAACAGATTGATAAACCTTGAATTCGGTGAACGCAGACTCTGCCTCTCGACTTACAATCGCCGCAATGACGCCCGCTCGGGCACTAATTAAAGGAATAAGTGAGTTTTCTCTTTTCAATTCTTGTTTGACGGATTCAAATTCATAAAGTAATTGTGCAAAGGAATCTGCAGTGAGATCAATGACAGGATGGTTTTGATAATTGGTAAAAGAAAAGCGAAAAAAAGGTGCAAAATGTTCAAAGAGAGGGCGCTCAATCATGAGTTGGTAAGCTACAGTATCGGCATAGATATGCCATTTGTGCATTTGGCCTGGAAAGAGAATATGTACCTGATGATCTTTTATCCTATAGTCGATAGAATCGATGGTATGTACGCCAGAAGCTTTATGAAAAAGATTAATGATGAAAAAATCATGCTTATGCGGTGTTTCGATAAGCCGTTCGCCATGGAGTTCGTTAAATAGGAGCTCTTCTCGTCCCGCTGTCTGTTCTTTTCGGAAACCATCCAGACCGATAACTGGCACCCAAATTTTTAAATTTCGCTTTTCCATAGAATCTTATCAAATCTAAAATACAAAATACCTTCGAGTATTTGGGCATACGTGGTATTATAGGGCTTTCTTCCAATTGGGGATATCGTTATTAGCAGGAGTGTTAGTTAAAATCGGGAGAATATCGGCTAAAATAAACCTATATATAATGAGCTTTTGTGATTAATTTTATAAATGTCAGGGGGACATCAATCAAGAGTGTGCGTCGTGTAGCTAAGCACACTCAATCGAGGCGGGCAATACTTAAACCGATGATTATGAATACACGAAATAGATAATATTATGAAAAGATATAAATTACATGTGGCAATACTTCTTACGATTTTTATCAAAACGATAGATGTCGCGGTAGCGCAAGGTGGAGATCAGATATTGGATGGAATTGGTGAGACAGGAATGGTGGCCCGTTATGTCTTTGATGGGGATCTAAAAGATTGGTCAAGGAATGGTCTGCATGGTAAATTTCAAGGCGAGAAGGCACTATTTGTCGCTGATAAGCAATTTAACAAGGTATTGTCTCTAGCCGGAGGAAAGGATGATTTTGTTGTATTACCGTCGAACGTACTCTCGGATTTGGAGTCTATTAGTATAACAGGCTGGTTGTACTTGAGGGCAGCGCAGCCTGAACAATATCTTTTTGACTTCGGACAAGATCTTGCGAGGCATTTTGCGGTAACACCAACAGGAACAGCGCTAAAAGCTGGATATTTAGGTGTTATCTCTCAAAAGAAGGCTGAAGTAAAAAGTGCAGCCTCTCCTGCGGTTCCTTTGAAAAAATGGGTGCATTTGGCCATTGTGGTCGATATTACTACAGGGGCTTTACAAACGTATTTGGACGGAAGGCTCGTTGGAGAAGTCAAAAATATTCCACAGGAACTGAGCGCAGTCTTTGGACAGCAGGTAAGCAAAAGAAAATTACAGATTGGAAAACCCTTATTTGGCGGCAATTCGAGTCTAAATGCTCTGCTGCACGATTTCAGGGTCTATCGGGTGCCCCTTAGTCGAACTCAGATTGCCACGATATATGGCAATGCATTGAAAGGCGTACACGAAGACACTAGCACCAAAGGCAAGCCCGAGGATGATTTACCTAGATTTCCGATGAATAAAGCAGAGCTGTATAATGCCTATTTAACTGGAGTCGCAGATGTCAGCGTGGAAACGGAGGTTGGGGAATTGCCGCGATTGCCTAATTATGTCGTTGGTACTTATAAAGATGGTATGGTAGGGCCGAAAGTACGGGTGCTATGGCCTTCTCCAACCGATAATAGCACAGTTTTGCAGCAGACAGCCTACACGATAATTGGACGCATTCCGGGAACGGATCTTAAACCAAAAGCAATTGTTAGTGTCAAGGGAAAGATAAAGTCTAACATCCCTCACTTAAAATTGGAACCCTTTCATTTGGATCAGGTGACTCTCAATGTAGACGAAGAGCATCATCACACAAAGTTTATTGAAAACCGTGATAAGTTTATGGATACATTGGCTAGATCAAACCCCAATTCTTTCCTTTATATGTTTCGTCATGCTTTTGGACAAAAGCAACCAAAGGGTGCAAAGCCTCTGGATGTATGGGATAGCCAGGATATCAAATTACGGGGTCATGCAACGGGACATTACCTAACAGCAATTGCGCAAGCTTATGCCAGTACAGGGTATGACAAAGCCCTTCAAGCAAAATTTTTAGGTAAAATGGATACGATGATCAATGAGCTTTACGCTTTGTCAAAATTGTCGGGAGTGCCGAAGCAATCGGGGCAAGCATATGTCGCTGATCCGGCGGCAGTGCCTGTTGGTCCTGGTAAAACAGCTTATGACTCTGATTTTAGTGATGAAGGAATTCGTACAGATTACTGGAACTGGGGGCTTGGATTTATCAGTGCCTATCCTCCCGACCAGTTTATAATGCTTGAACATGGGGCAAAATATGGCGGTCAGAAGAACCAGGTTTGGGCACCTTATTACACCCTGCATAAGATCCTCGCCGGTCTGATGGATGTTTATGAAGTAAGCGGAAATAAAAAAGCATTAGAAATTGCACAAGGCATGGGCAATTGGGTGTATACCCGTTTAAACAATATACCAACCGAAACATTAATCAACATGTGGAATACCTATATTGCAGGTGAGTTTGGCGGGATGAACGAAGTGATGGCAAGGTTGTATCGTATTACGGGTGAACAGAATTATTTAAAAACCGCCCGTCTATTTGATAACATTGATCTGTTTTACGGTAATGCAGCACATACACATGGACTGGCAAAAAATGTGGATACTTTTAGAGGATTGCACGCCAATCAGCATATCCCACAAATTGTAGGGAGTATGGAGCTATACCGTGTAACAAATGATCCGCAATACTATAAGGTAGCCGACAATTTTTGGTATAAAGTCGCCAGCGATTATATGTATAGCATTGGTGGTGTGGCGGGGGCTAGGAATCCGGCCAATGCCGAGTGTTTTATCAGTCAGCCGGCAACATTATATGAGAATGGATTTTCTGCGGGGGGACAAAATGAAACCTGTGCAACCTATAATATGCTGAAATTAACGAGTGATTTGTTTATGTTCGATCAGCGTGCAGAGCTGATGGATTACTATGAACGTGGATTATATAATCACATATTAGCTTCGGTTGCGGAGAATAGTCCCGCAAATACCTATCATGTTCCTTTGCGTCCTGGCTCAATCAAACAATTTGGAAATGCAGATATGCAGGGGTTCACCTGTTGTAATGGGACGGCTATAGAGAGCAGTACCAAATTGCAGAATACGATTTATTTGAAAAGTAAAGATGATCAATCATTGTATGTTAATTTGTATATCCCTTCTACCTTGCAATGGAAGGAGCGGGGGATCAAGATAGAACAACAGACAAATTTTCCAAAAGCAGATCATACATCGTTGACCATACGGGGTAATGGCAAATTCGATCTTCATGTTCGAGTACCAAGTTGGGCGACAAAGGGATTTTTCGTTACTATAAATGGGGTTGACCAAAAAATTGTCGCCGATCCTGGAACTTATCTTAGCATACAGCGCAACTGGAAAGATGGTGATGTGGTCACCTTAAAAATGCCCTTCGATTTCCATCTCGATCCGGTTATGGATCAGCCGAACATCGCAAGCCTATTTTATGGCCCCGTTCTTTTGGCCGCTCAGGAACGTACTGCAAGAAAAGATTGGCGTAAAGTAACTTTCGACGCAAAGGATATTGGTAAATCTATAAAAGGAAACCCAGAAACATTGGAATTTTATATAGACGATGTGCTTTATAAACCGTTTTACGATACCTATGGGCGTCATTCGGTTTACTTGGATGTGAGTCTAAAGTAACAGTAAAAAAGTACACCTTGCCATTTTCTTAAGCTGACAAGGTGTATTTTTCTTGACACTAATCTTCCTCTGCATGCAGTTCGAAAGACAGCTTAACGAGGTCTTGACCTGCAAACTTGGTTTCATAATTTGACAAGTTCCAGTCGGTACGGGTAATGGTTGCTTTAGTGGAGGAATCTTTTAATTTCCTTAATACAAAGAGCACCTGCTTTTCCCCTGCATTGACATTGCCTGCGGTAAAGTAGGTGATAATTCCGGTCGTTTCTGTAGCATCACTAATCGTTGTTCCATCGGCATATTTAGTTTCGCGTGTTTGAAATATGGCGCCATTTTCACCAGTGGTGTTAGGATTTAAAATAAATGATCCGCCTACAAGAAATGCTTTATAGTAATCTGCAGTAGACTTATTGAGGATATACTGATTTTGAATCTCCTGTGCTGATGTATTGTATTGTTTAAATTCAATTTTATAGATTTTGGCGGGATGTAGGTGCGCGTGACCACCAGATAGAGCTTGACCTTTTTCGTTGAAGTTGATGGTCATGGGTTCTGCATTGCTCTTGTCAGCTAGATCGTGAAAATGGTTTCCATGGGGTGTTCCTGCTACTTCTGTGAAGATAAGTTTAAAACTCGGTTTTACATCGGCGGCCGTAATCGTTAATGCTGATTCTGCTGTAGTCGCATTTCCGGCTTTGTCGGTTACTATAAAATGAAAATGATAGGCTCCTGCGGGTGCATCCCCCGGAACATCGATGTGTTCATGAAATGTCGCATTTTTTACACCAATGTATTTTCCATCCGTATAGGCTTTTGTAAACTTATACTGACCGCCACCTTCTTGATGAACCTCAATTTCGATTTTAGCAATCAGTGCTTCGGCAAGAATATCACCTTCAAGATGAAGATCTGATCCCGCTTGGACAGTTTTGTTATTGCCACTGCCGATTTCAAGTGTGCCTATCTGGGGTTTTGCAAGTGCTGGGATTTCATCGTTGTCATTCTTACAGGACGATAGGAAGCCTAAAAGAATTGTACTTAACAGGAAGAAGAAGCGAATGTTTCTAGTTTTCATGTAAAATGGATTTAATTAAATTGAGTTGATAAATATGTATGGTATTACTCGAGTATACGGATGCTGATTCCCTTCTGACTGCTCCATCCCGCCAAGTCAGTCACCTGAATCATAAAATGATAATTACCCGGATCGATATCTGCTGGCACATCGATTTTTAATTCGGCATCATATTGCTGTGGCTGCCCCAGAATATTAACTGTCTTGACCAAAGTGAAGGGCTTGATGGGCGTTTTGATCGCCTCAACCGTACATTCGCCGATTTCAGTGCTATGCGAATGATGGTCAAAATTATGGTGTACGTCAATGCTATAGCTCCCGAGCGCGACGTTATCAGATAGCTTACTGCGGAAAGTAAAGCTTGTACCGCGTTTAATTGTGCTGCATTGTTTTGGGAAAGCCGTTTCCGAATCGATGGCGATGGTCGGTTTTTCGGTATCAATGCTTTCCTTATCTTTTTTACAGGCAACGGCCATCGTAAGTAACACCGCGATAAGTGTATATTTTTGGACTGTTTTCATAGGAGATAGTTTCAATTTTAAATTTTTATTCATTCGTATATCTTTTATTGGTATGCATGTCTGTGTGACGCTAGGTTATTCATTTGTCTTCGTTAAAAATTGTGTAAGAGTTCACTGTACACTTCGATTTACGTAATTCATTGCGATCAAAGGCTTATTTAAAGATGCTATCTTTCGTTAATGTTATTTTTATTCTTTATTCACGGTGGCTCATGTTATGATCGGGACTGTTTTCCAAAGGGAACTCCAATGGATAGGATAAAATTCCTTCCCTGTTCAGGCAAAGAGATCAGCCGATAAAAGCTGGTATGATCCATATATTTCTTGTCAAAGAGATTTTGAACCTGTAAGCGTAATTGAAGGACAGATCCCGAAAACCGAAGTTGTGTTCCTGCCCGGAAGTTGAAGACCTGATAAGCTGCTGTGGACTCTTCTGGTGGAACAACGTGATACTGCGCTGCTGTCCATTTGCAATCGACGGAAAGGTAGGTCTCTTTAAAATGTTTGCTATTTTTTGCTGTCCAGCTGATGTCCATCAACGCTGAAGGTGCCGGAGAGAAAGGAAGTGTATATCCTTTCTTTGCACCCGATAGTTGTTCCGATCGAACATATTCACCCAATAATTCTACTTTCCATTGTTTCAGAGGCTGGTAGCTGAGTTTCAATTCTGCTCCATAACGGCGAACACGGCTTTCCATATATTCAAAGATTTGATTGCCGGCACCATAATATTGATCGTAGCTTGACGTGGGATTAAGATAGATATAATTGGAAAAGTAATTAAAGAATGGCGTAAAGGCGACAAAGACTTTTCTGGGACTCCAGGTCAAGGATAAATCCAGTTGATAGGACTGTTCGGGAGACAATGATTGATTGCCTCTTTCATAACTGAAGTAGTGATAGTTGACACCATTGGCGCCAAGCTCCTGTGCAATGGGGGCCCTGAAACTTTTTCCTACATTAATTTTTGTTTCTAGATCTCCGAATTGATGTGCCGCTCCTATAGACCAAACCAGGCTATTGAAACGACGACTGAGCGCCGAAGCCCGAACTATTCTGCCCGACTGATTATCTTCCAGCTCTGATTCGAACCAATCCTGATAAGGTGATGTCTGAATATAGCTGTAATCGTAACGCAATGCCCCATATAGCATGGTTTCGTCCGCGAGTTTGTATTGATCATAGACGAATAGGCCCATTGCCTTTTGGCGAAAACTGGGGATAAGGAAGCTCCAACCATCAATACGGTTATCCTGATACTCTCCATTTGCGCCAATGGTAAGTCGATGTGTGGCCAAATCAAATTGGTCTTTTACAGTGATACTATAGACCTGTTTCTCATATAACCTTTCCAAATTGATGGGAATAGTCATATCTTTTGGATAAACAGGTGGCATATAACCATGCGCGGTGTAATTGTTATATTCTTGCCGGTAATTTTTCTGATAGCCCAGGTCTATCCAAAGCTTATGCTTATCCAGATCGATAAAGTTGCGGTTAATAAGTTTCAGGTGATCGACCGTCTGGCTTGGGAAACCAATGTCACGACTGGATTTGTCATAAAGTACTGTATCTACGCCCCTTGGTTCCAAGCCGTGCGCATTGGCAAAGAAGCCAAACTTTGTATGATAATTACTCAGGTAGAAAATCGAAGAAAAACGATCTGATAGATATCCGCCGCGTAGTTGAAAATGTGTCTCTCGTCCCGCAGTGTTACGAACATGCCGATCTTTCAGACGTACCGCATAATTGTAAACATAGACTGTATCTGTGGGGACACGGTAATCGCCATATTCCAGATGCGTGAATCCGCCTCCAAATACCCAATTCCCTTTTCGGCCCTGTGTTTGTAGCGATCCGCCAAAAGTCGCGTTGTTTGACTTTGTCAATAGGTTAAACTGCCCCTTAAAACCTGTCTCCTGTAGTTCCGCTGGCGGTGATAGCCGAATGACACCACCAATGGCATCTGAGCCATACAAAAATGAGCTGGCCCCCTTTAGTACCTCGGCACTCCCTACACTGAATTGATCGATTTCCAATCCATGATCCAGTCCCCATTGTTGGCCTTCATGTTTAATGCCATTTTCTACCGTGGCCACACGATTAAATCCGAGCCCTCTAATCTGCGGTTTAGACTGATTGGCCCCTATGCCTATGGCACTGATGCCGGGAAGTCTGCTTAATGTCTGCATTAAACTTCCCGCCTGGTATTTTTGTATAGAGTCGGCAGTCAATAGCTGGATCGATAATGCTCCTTCTGCTGCCCGGTGATAACGTCGCCCTCCAACTTTTACTTCTTCAAGCTCGATACTCTTCTCCTGTCCATAACATGGGAAAAATAGCTGTTGTGCTGCGATAAGTGAAAAAATGATATACCTATTCATCTATGTGGATTCGATTCGTAAAGCGTAATTCGTGCAATACATATGGTATTCCAATTAATATATTGCAATTAAGTTGCAACAAATATAAGTAAAAAGATTTTAAAAGCAATGTAGTTGCATTATAATAAACGGAATTGACTGTATGATACAGTGGCAAAGTTTTTGTTGCTTTTTGGCGCCTAAAGAGTATAAAAAGCATGTTTTACAAGTAGTACATACGATGATATATGAAGTTAAGTGAAGAATATTCTATTAAAGTTGCCGCATTGCAATCGGCTGAACATCAATTTACAGTTGACCTTTCGAAACGAATTGCGCCCGATATATGGCTTGATGTCCTGATTTATTTCGAGCACAACTTGGAGCAGTCCAGTGCGGCTGCACTTTATGATGCATTATTTGAAAAAGGAACTGATTTTGCTGCAAATGTCTATTTGAACGATGAGGACTATACTTTTTTTATCGATAAAATCAGGGCAGTATTGGAACGCTATGCTGCTATAAATCCGCAAGCGTGGGTCGAGTTGGGGCTACAACATGTTTTATGTCGCCGGCATGCTGTAGAAAAGGAAAAAGCGTCATTTTATTTAAATAGAGGTATAGACGCTGAGGTTAAATGGGCGAGACCTCTTTATCTATATTATAATTATTTAAGTGTATTGGCTGATATCGACCGGGACACCGCCAAAGCTGAGCTCGAATCGCTTGCTTTGAGAGGCGATCTATATGCAATCGCATATATTTCCCATATCGATGTGTGGACCGAAAAATTTGAAGAAGTTTTTGATCGAATTCAGGTGCTGAGACACGCTCAGGAGAAAAAACTATTACGCCATTATTATGAAGCGTTACAATTTTACTACGCTCGTAAAGACAATAAAGCCAAACGCCTGGAGATCCTGGAAGAGGGTATCGCCTTGACCGATTCCCGATACTGCAGGTTTGTTCTGAATGATATAAAACGCGCAGATGCAAATTCTTCCGTTGAACTGGAACGTCTTATACCAGAATATCACGAATTATTTGAATATGGAATGATGGACGCTGCAGTGCAGATAGCGCTCATCAAACTTCAGGGATTGAGTAACGATAATCAGGTAAAGGAGGATTTCAAGCAGCCACTATGGTATTTGCAGAAAGCATACGACTACAATAATATTTATGCAGGTTATCGTCTTGCCTGTCTTTACCTCTATAATGACACACTTCAGGATATCGAAAGGGGCCTGTCTTTATTGCAGCTACTCGACCAGCGAGATGATTATGTCGAAGCGCAGGTTGAACTTGCGGAAATACTGTTAGAAGGAAGATTCCTGCCGAGAGATGAAAAATCTGCCTTCCAGAAATTTAGTGCACTGGCAAAAAAAAATATTGCCTATGCAAAGTTGCGTCTGGGCAATGTGATAGAATCTGGCTATGATGGAATAGATCCCGATTACAAGGTAGCTTTTGCCTATTATCAAGATGCCGCAAAAGATAAACTCCCGCAGGCTTTATATCAGGTCGGCAGGTACCTGAAATATGGCATTCATGGCGAAGAACCTGATTTGGCTGCTGCAATTCCTTACTTCGAAGAAGCGGCCACTTCTAATAATGTTACTGCACTAACGGAAATGGGATTAGCGTCCGAATTGAAGGCCGAACCAGACTACAAATTGGCTTTTGATTATTTTTCACGTGCAGCTGATCTGGGTTACCCATATGCTTATTATCTGAAGGGAATTTATTTAGAAAATGACTATCACCAGACAGGCGCTCCTCAGCCAACCGCTGCTTTTGCCACCTTTGAAGCAGGTGCTAGCATGCAAGATTTAAATAGTATATATGAACTAGCTCGATGTTACCGCGGTGGCATAGGTACGGAAATAAATCTAGATCGGATGATCGATTTATACCAAAAGGCTGCCGAGCGAAACCATGTGCAGGCATTGACTGATCTTGCCCTTTGTTATGAATATGGTTATGGACTAAGCAAAGATGCTTTTAAAGCACAAGAATATATTAAAAAGGCGGCTGATTTAGGTTTTCCGTATGCAATCTACGTCTTGGGAAGATACTATTTGACCGGCCTTGTGAAACAGGATGTGCTCCTTGGTCTTCAATTGCTGGAAGAGGCTGCACAAAAAAATGTAGGTGAAGCATTGTTGCTGCTAGGCGACTATTTTTTCTTCGACTATGATCAGCGTGAAGAATATGATAAAGGCTTTGATTACTATACGCGTGCTGAGAAGCTTGGATATTTGACAGATGGACTGGGTATGTGTTATGAGTTTGGGATCGGAATAGAAGCACAGCCAGCAAAAGCATTTGAGTATTATAAACAGGCCGCAGAACGAGGAAATCAGGAAGCGATCTATCGACTGGGTCGCTGTTTGTATTTCGGAATAGGTGTCGAGATCGATAAAACAGCTGCTTATAGCCAATTTATTGAAGTGGCGCAACAAGGAAATGTTTATGCCTGTTATTTTGTTGGCTTACAACTGCTGGACGGAGAAGGTGTACCGACAGACCTTCATGACGGTATTGAATGGCTGATGAAAGCTGCCGATGCTGACCATGCTGATGCACAATTTAAATTGGCCAACTGCTACCTTATGGGAGATGGCGTGGAAGAAAATGAAGCGCTTGCCTTGGAGTGGTTTGAACGGGCGGCAGATAATGGACATGAAGAAGCTATTCGATTGACAAAGAAAACGAGAAAGTAACAAAAACATGCAGGAAGAGAAATCATATTCCTTTCAGGTAAACTTGAAAGGAATGATCGCGCTGCTCTCAGAGCACCTATATAGCGATCCCAACACATTTATTCGGGAACTGCTTCAAAATGGGGTGGATGCAATTACAGCATTGAAACACTTGGATGAACATCACCAAGGAAAAATCAAGATAGAATTACCAAACGTTGAGCAACCTAAATTTATGTTCCAAGATAATGGAATAGGTCTCAAGGAGTCCGATATCCACCAATTTTTGTCGGTTATTGGCGAGAGTTCGAAAGGTAAGGACATCAAGGATGCACAGGATTTTATTGGAAAGTTTGGCATTGGACTGCTCTCTTGTTTTGTCGTCAGTGATGAGATTATTGTGGAAACAAAATCGGCACTTGAACAGCAACCCTTACGCTGGACGGCTAGAGCTGAAGGCGACTATAAGATTGAGCGCCTGAGTGATGATATTCCTGTGGGAACGAAGGTAATTTTAAACCCCAAAAAACAATACAATTATATTTTTGAAGCGGACTATTTCGAGAAGAAAATTAAGTTTTATGGAGATGCACTGCGAGAATCCATTTCAATCGTGGTAGGAGGTGTTGAAAAGATCATCCATAAGGATGAACCTAAATGGCTTGCTTCATCGGTTTCGAAAACAGATTTGTTAGCGATAGGGAAAGAGCTATTTCATGTCAACTTTTTGGACGCAATTCCATTTGAAACGACTGCGGGAAAAGCAAAGGGCGTGTTGTATGTTTTACCTTTTCGTACGCAATTTAGCAGCAAGCAGCGTCACCGTATCTATTTGAAGCGCATGTTCCTTGCCGAAGAAGATCAATCGATTTTGCCAAACTGGGCATTCTTTGTCCGTATGCTTGTCAATACGGAGGAACTTAGTGCAACCGCATCGCGGGAGTCTCTGATGAAAAATGATTTGCTGCGGCAGGCGAGAAAGGAAATTGCTGCCGTTTTGAAGACGTACCTGCAGCAAGTGAAGAAGATTGATTACGATATTTATATACGTATTATCCAAACGCATTATCTTCATTTGAAAGCATTCGCCCTAGAAGATCCCGATTTCCTAGCAATCTTTTTGGCGGATATCCCGTTTGAAACCAACCGTGGACAACGAAGCTTTCAAAATATAATTGATTATCAGCAACAACTCTATTATTGCGCCGACTTTGAAGATTTTAAACAAATTGACCGAATGGCTGATACGCAGGGGATAATGCTTATTAATGCTTCTTATACGTTTGATACCGAGCTACTCCGTAAGATCAAACAAAAGTATCCCGAATATAATATTACAGAGATGTCGCCAAATCAGCTGCTAGAGACCTTTCAGACGATTCATGAAGACGAGCATCATCAATATTTTTCTTTTCAGAAAGATGCACAACGTATTTTGGACGACTACAACTGCGTTTTGGAAATTAGACGGTTTAAACCAGTTGATACGCCGGCCATTTTTACAAAAATGGACCAAAATAACGTGGAAAATACGATTAGCCAATTGAAGGAAAATGCAAATCCCTTTGCGCAGGTACTCAAGACGTCCAGGCCAAACAAGATCCAGAATACATTATGCTTAAATGCCGATAATGCATTGATCACCACGCTAATGGATATAAAGGATGCGTATATGCTCCGTTCAGTGATGGAAGTCCTGTATGTGCAAGCATTGATTTTAGGCAAGTATCCGGTACAGGAACGTGAAATGAAAGTCTTGAACGAGGCCCTGAAGAACCTCATTGTCATGGGACTGGATAATTTCGTGAATCTTTAAAGCCTTTTTTAAGTTTCTCATCCGGTCATTAGAAAAGTTGTTTATAACGGAACTATAATTCATTAAAAGAACACAATAAAATAGAAATGTATACACTTAAAATTCAGAAACTTCGCAATCAAGTTGCGCGAGTAGATAATACATTGGAGAAAGTCAACCTATTGACGCAGGCTATTCGGATTGCTGATGAAAATCAAGATATTGAATGGGGATATGAGCTCCGTTTAGATTTAATTAGCGAAGAGATCGATCTTGCTTTCTCGACCGAATCTTTACCTGCTTTTGCTTGGATACTGCAGGCGTATGATGAAAATCCGGAACGCTTTAACGAAGAGGATTTCTTATGGCAGTATAAATGGATGATGGCCGAACTATATGACAATCCCGCTGTCAGCCGTGAACAGATAGAAGCTGCTCTAGGCGACTTTGAACAACGGTTGATCCGTAATGGTTATGGTAAGCGTGCCATATACAACGAGGAACTCAGTGATGCCCTGGCGCAAAAGGATCTGGCTGCTGTTGAAGTGGCATTGACGAATGTGAATGCTTTGCAACGAGATGATATGAGTGACTGTGAAGCATGTGAAATGGATGCAGAAGTATCAGCAACATTATTGCAGTATGGCTATGCCCCAGCAGTAGAAAAAGCTTTGCCACTCATTAAAGGACAGTTCACCTGTTCACATGTTCCTCTGCGTACTGCCGTAAACCTTGCATATGAAGGTTACAAGCATGGAGATGCTGAACAAGCAGACAGAATGGCAAAACTCGCAGAAACGGAGGTGTTTAAGAAAGAGAAAGATTCCGCAATATTAATATCAGCTATTAAACTAGCAACATATTTCTCGTATACCGACCTCGGTAAATCCAAGGAATGGATCGAACGATTTTTACCCTGGGCCGATGGACCCGAAAATAGATCCATGTTTCAGTTGGCGTGCTACGTTTGTGAAGCCATGAAAAATTTTAGAGCTGACGAACATTTTATGCTTGAGCTAGGTCAGCAGCATAATCTTTTCCAAGGTAAAACTAGCTACACAGCTAGCGAACTGGCTGGGCATTATAGGAAATTGGCGCATCAACTTGCGGATCGGTTTGATCAGCGTAATGGCAATAACAACTTTCGCAATCAACTAGCAGCCTTATAGGTTTCAATAGCTTCGTAAATCCCTGATTTCCGTGATGGGATTGCGCTATGTTCGAAGCTATCCTTGTTTACATGTGTTACAAATCCTAAAATTTAAAATAAAAATAGATCAATATGATTAAAAAGATGATTACCGGCGTATTGACCGTGGTGGTTCTGACTATGTCGAGTTGTGGGTCGGTAGAAAAAGATCCTGCAGCATACAATAATTCGATTATTACCGTAATCAACGGAAGTGAAAAACATGTGACGGACATGAATGCAGCCATGAATGGCTCCGATTATACGAAAGCCGAACAGGTCCGCGCAGATTGGGAAAAATCTTTGAATGATGATATTAAGAAAGTAGAAGATCTGGGAGATTTCAAAGGCGATGCGACATTCCAAAAAGCAGTTCTTGATGGCTTAAATGGGTATAAGAAAATCGTTACGGAGGATTATCCCAAATTGATTGAGCTCCGAAAAAATAAAACACCAGATGCGACCAAAGAGTCTGCATTGCTTGACAATATTAATAAAGCGTTTGAAAATATGAGCAATGGTGTCAATAAAGCATCTACAGCATTTGAAAGTAAATATAAAAGTTAAAATCATTGCATGCGCAGTTCGGTAAGCCACATCAGCAAAAATGATGTGGCTTTGTTTTTTACCGTGCAACTGTTGTTGCTTGAGAAACACGGAATCCTAAAATCTTCGCAGTATTGGAGGACAGCACCTCGCAAAACAAAATGCTAACAAACGTTAAAACTCCTTAGGCTGAACTTGAATTTCATATTTTTATGTAGTTTTACGTGAAGCTTGGCGGAGAGTGCCAAGTATAAGTGAATACAGTCAAGAGAGTTTATGCGATCAAAAGCTATTGACAAAAACAGATTTCAATGAAAGCCATATCAAGTTTAACTGCTGTGATTTTGTCTTCCTGCGCCAGTATACTAATGACAGCCAGTGCCCAGGAAGCCGCAAAAAAATTGGATTACGTAGTGCTTATGAACGCAGATACCCTTTATGGAAAAATCTCCTCCATCAAGGATCACAAACTCAAATTTGAAAATCAACAGAAAGAGAAACTAACTTTTACCCCAGATCAGGTATTTCGTGCTTACTGGGAGTCAAAAAGAAAAGTCTATGCACCCTCTTATGTCGAAAATGGCTTGGAACCTGTTCAGGGAACTTCTCCACAAGTATTTCAAATAGGTCGATATTATACAGAGGAGCCAACTTTTGCAGAAGTGTTGGTTGATGGAGAAATAATGGTTTATTATGTGTCTAATTTGAATCTCGGTGGTGGCGGCGGAATGATGTTTGGTACAGGCGGTGGAGGTACGATGTTATCCATTGGAGTCAGTAAGTCTAAATATGCCTATGCATTAAAAAAGTCAACCGGTGAGGTGATTGAAATAAATAGCAATACGAATGGACTTTTTAGCAACAGCAAAAAGAAGCGGACAATTGCTTTGGGGCGTTTGATCAATGACGAACCGGAGCTATTTGCTGAGTTTGAAAATGAAAAGAAGTACGATTATGATCTTTTTATAAAGTACGTTATGCGCTACAATGAGCTTCAACTTTCAAAAACCTCTTCCGAGGAGAGAAAGAAACTTATTATTTATTGATATTTTTTTAATTACTGATTCTGCAATTAAACGAATTTATGATACTTACAATCTTTATTGTATTGACAATAATCGCAGCCTACGGCTTTTGGTTGCTATTTGAAAAAGCAGGACGCAAAGGCTGGGAGGGAGTTGTGCCCGTCTATAGTCAGTGGATCCAATCACGTATCCTAGGCAAGAAGACCTGGCAGCTGATCCTTTTGCTGGTACCGATCGTTAATATTTTTGTATTTTATAATCTCTACCTCGATTTTATTCATTGTTTTGGTAAAAGAAGATTTTGGGAAAACTGCGCCGCAGTACTGGTCCCTTTTATCGTTTTACCTCTTTGGGGCAAAGATAAAAATGTGCAATTTCTAAATGGGCTATACACCAAAAATCTGAAAGCAGCGCATGCCGAAGGTCGCGGGGCGACAAAGGAAGCTGAGTTGGAGATCGCACATCAATCTTATATGGATTATAAGAAGAAATATCCCTATAAAAAATCAATGGTGCGTGAATGGGCCGACGCGATTGTGTTTGCAACTGTCGCAGCAACGCTAATTCGTGGATTTCTATTGGAAGCATTTATGATTCCATCGGGTTCTATGCAGCAGTCTCTACTCATTGGCGATTATCTTTTTGTGAGTAAACTAAATTATGGTCCTCGCATTCCCAATACACCAATAGCCTTTCCTTTTGCACATCATACGATGCCATTAATAGGAGGGAAAGCCTTTTCTGAACTCATTAAAATTCCTTACAAACGATTGCCCGGATTTCAAGAGATCAAGCGGAATGATGTAATCGTTTTTAATGCACCTGCCGGTGATACGGTTGCTGTGGAAAATCAGGACTCGCCCTATTATGATTTGGTGCGTAGTATGGGACGTGAAGCAGTACACCAACAATTTACGATTCAGACCCGCCCAGTAGACAAACGTGAACATTTGATTAAGCGATGTGTGGGAATGCCGGGAGATAAAATCGGTATGAAAGAAGGGGTATTGTTTGTGAACGACAAGCCAGGTTTTGTTGCTCCGGAAAGTCAAATGGATTATATTGTGATGACCGATGAGACTGGTCTGGACGAACAGCGCTTGAAAGATATGGGAATAGAAGTCTCTCCCATTCAGCCCGGCGCTTATCTCATCTTTTTAACCCAAGAACAGGCGGCAATGGTGAAATCCTGGTCCAATGTCAAATCCATGCAAATGAACTTGGAAAAACCGGGAGTTGCACAAGCAAATACCTTTCCAAATGATCCACAATACAAATGGAACTACGACAATTTTGGCCCCTTAGTTATTCCTAAGAAAGGAATGACTATTCCATTAAACGCACAGACCTTTCCACTATACGAACGAGCTATCCGTGTGTATGAAAAGAACCAATTGGAAAAGAAATCGGATGGGTTTTATATCAATGGAAACCGAACAGATTCCTACACCTTTAAAATGGATTATTATTGGATGATGGGCGACAATAGGCACAATTCGCTCGATGCGCGGGATTGGGGATTTGTTCCGGAAGATCATATTGTCGGAAAAGCATTATTTACCTGGATGAGCTGGAATGCAGATGGTAATGGACTTTCCAAAGTACGGTGGAATAGAATTTTTAAAGGGATTCATTGACAAAGCAGCGTTTTGTTAATCAACTTGTTGTTCTAAAAATAGCGCTTACGATAGGATGGCGCTATTTTTAGTTTAATAAGCCTTTGTCTTCTTTTGTGGATGCTTCGTTGATAACGAAATGGACTCAACGTAAAATAATAACCTAATTTGACCTCTTAGCCAATAGACATGCTGTTTTATATTAGTTGGATTAATTAAGTCATCGAAAAGTTCGTAGAGTTTTGGATTGTATTGATTAAATTTTAAAATGATCGAGTATATAAAGTTAGTAATCTTGATTAACTAATAGGATATTTCAATGCAGCTTACAATTGTGTGCTGTTTGTTAATATTTGTGAAGCGTTTTTACAGCGTTCATCTTAAGATAACGTTTAAATAGCGCTAATCTGATCTCTTTGATACAAATTCAGCTTTTTGTAAAATTTACTCAAACGATTGCGTAAAAGTAGCGCAATCGTTTGATTGTGTTATTCTGAAATTTAATATTCTAATAGTTATTTATTTGCCCCTTCTTTTTTGTGACATCAGGATTTTTGATCTACCTTCACTTCACTAACACTAAATTAATATGAAGAGAATTCTACCTATTATTATTCTCGTGGTGATGTCCTATTTTCATGTTTTCGGCCAAACAATCCCTGTGGAAGGGACTGTTCGAGATGCAAATGGGCAGCCGTTGGCGGGTATGACCGTCACAGAGCGAGGAACAACGAATCAAGCGTCTACAAATCAGCAAGGTTCATTCACGTTGGCCGTAAAAAGCCTTCCCGTAACATTGGTTTTTTCTGGTGTCGGCTTTAAAAAGCTGGAGGTCCAGGTGACAACAAAACAGGCTCCTGCCGTAGTCCTTCAAAAAGATGACTCCTTCTTAGGAGAAGTTGTGGTTGTTGGATATCAAAAACAGTCTGTTAAAAAGACGACTAGTGCTGTTCAGGTTATTTCAGGCCGGACGATTGAAGATTTGCCTGCACCGAGTTTCGAGAGCTTGTTGCAAGGAAGGGTCGCAGGTGTCAATATCCAAAACTTTACAGGAGAGCCTGGAGCGAGGAATACGTTTACTGTGCGTGGTAATACCACAATTTCCCCCGATCTGAATAGTGAGGTCGACTTGGCAAATACAATGAGCTCTCCACTATATATTATTGATGGGATGCCACTATCAGTCTCTGACTTAGGTGGGTCATCAGCTACAGGAACCAATTATATTGCGGGTATCAATATCAACGATATTGAAAGTATTGTTGTGCAGAAAGATGCTGCAGCGACAGCGGTATGGGGTTCTCGTGGTGCGAATGGGGTTATTGTGATCAAAACAAAACAGGGCCGGGTAGGAAAGCCATCAATTAGAGCATCCTATTACAGGGGAATTACGGAAAGGCCGCAATTGCAAAGAACCTTAGGGGGAGCTACAGAAAGAAGGACAAAGATGGATATTCTAAGTCAATATGCTTCATGGGCTCAGATGGGTGGATTTACGCAGCCCTTAACAGACAGTTTGAATAGTAGCTACAATAATGCAACGGATTGGCAAGATTTGTTTTATACAACAGGAAATATTGATAACGCAGATGCGAGTATTGCAGGTGGAAGCGAGTCTGTTAATTACAGATTATCTGCGGGTTACTATAATGAGGATGGTGTTGTGCGTAACACTGGATTTAAGCGGTACTCGATAAGAGGTAATTTTGGATTTACGCTTTCACCAATTATCAAATCGGATTTTATGGTGTCTGCGGCAAGAATAA
Organism: Sphingobacterium zeae; assembly: GCF_030818895.1. Classification (NCBI taxonomy): domain Bacteria; kingdom Pseudomonadati; phylum Bacteroidota; class Sphingobacteriia; order Sphingobacteriales; family Sphingobacteriaceae; genus Sphingobacterium; species Sphingobacterium zeae. The sequence goes on along the minus strand of NZ_JAUTBA010000001.1, from coordinate 5,561,894 downwards.
ACCGCAAACGTGGACTTGGTAGAGGGATTGATCAGGTCGTTCCGGTGAATCAAGGGGAGATGCCTTCTTCTTTCGTGGGGCTTGGTCAGGCAGATTATGATTTCTACCTAGGGCAATATGATAAATTAACGGATGATAATCAGACCGATAATATCAATATTTTTTCAAAAACATATGTCGATATCATAAAGGGATTGCAATATTCATTGGAGGGCTCAGTACAAGCAAATATGGATAGCCGAAATCAATTTCAACCTCGTGAACTTAATCAAGGGATCAACTATGCTGCATCAACGGGGAGAAACGCCTATACCTATAATATTGCGAACGTATTGAATTATGTAAAAACATTTAATGAAAAACACACGATTAATTTAACGGCGTTACAATCTTTTCAATATGATAAGCAGTTGTCCCATAAAACAGAGGGATATAATCTGCCTACAGACGATATTCATGTAATCCAAGGCGTTGCAACAAAAGATTTGATAGCAAGTACAAACAAGATGGAGTCTGGGCTTCTATCTTATATGGGGCAGTTCTCCTATGATTTTAAATCAAAGTACATCTTTAATGCCTCTTGGCGTTCAGATGCATCTTCCAGATTTGGTGTTAATACCAAATGGGGATCCTTTCCTGCATTGTCAGCTGCTTGGGTTATTTCCGATGAGAATTTTATGAAAAAATTTGATTGGGTAAATATGCTTAAATTGAGAGGAAGTTGGGGTAAATCAGGTGTCCTTCCGGAGGATTTTTATGCACCTTATAATGTTTGGGCCTTGTCATCGGACACATATAATGGAACTACATTCGCCGTGCCATCCTTTAAAAAACCGCTGACATTAAAAAATCTGACCTGGAATAAATCTGAGCAAACAAATATTGGATTTGACTTGGGGCTCTTCAATGATCGTTTAACAGTGACGTTCGATGCTTATCGAAAAATTCTGAAAGATCCAATTATGGGATTCTCATTCCCATATTACACAGGTTACACAAAGTTGTCGTTTAACGTGCCAATGACCGTTTATAATGAGGGTATTGACCTGACTATTATGACAAGAAATCTGTCTAAAACGAGTGCATTGCAATGGAATACGAATCTAAATATGACTTTTAACAAAAATAGAATAGGTTCATTGCCATTTGGAGATCGTAGTTTCTATGCCGATTCCAGAGGTTATAATCAACAATTGTTGTATACGGTAGGGAGTCCTATATATAGATGGGCTCAAATGATCTATCAGGGCGTCTATTCGCATCAAGATCAAATACCTGTCAATCCTGTAACTGGAAAGCCTATCACTGTTTTTAAAGGGAATTATCCTGTTAAGCCTGGATTCCCAAATTGGGCTGATGTAAATCAAGATTGGGATACCTGGAGTGACGAAGATAAAGGAGCAGCGGATGGTGACTTGATGTTAACAGGCAACCCGAATCCGCGCATTACGGGGGGCTTGTTTAATGAGTTTATCTACAGAGGTTTTTCAATTAGTATGCTAAATACCTTTACCATCGGGCGTGATATTATTAACAATTTAAAGAGCAACCAATTTAATGCTATTGGTGGTAGTGTAAATAAGTTTACAAACAATAGGCTACCTGATCTAGAAGGCTTGGATTACTGGACACCTGAAAAGGCAAAGGATCCAAATTATCAAGCGAATTTTCCTTCGATATCTCCCTATGGAAGTTATTTCTATCAGTATCTTCCGTTTAGCACGATGTTTAATGAAAATGGTACTTATTTCAAAATTAAGACGATTTCTGTCGGGTATATTTTACCTAAAAATGTTGTGGAACGATTAAAGATAGGGGCTAGAAATATTAGATTCTATGGAATGGTGGATAATCTCCATACTTTTCAGAAAGCTTCAGTCCCTGATGCTGAATTGGTGACACCGCAAGGGGAATATAGCGGCGGGGCTTATCCATTGCCTCGGAAATATACAATCGGTCTAGAAGTCAACTTTTAAAAACGATCAAAATGAAATTTAAATATATATTATCATTAATCGGAATAACAGGAACTTTATTATTCAATTCCTCTTGTTCGAAATATCTGGATTTAAAGCCAGAAAATAGCACTTACGATGAGGTGTTTTGGAAAGATGGCGAAAATGTAAATAGGGCATCTCTTGGAGCATATGCGCTACTTCGCAACTCGCTTCGGGCAGATCGATCTTATTTTATATTTGGTGACATTGCGTCTGGGGTAGTGCATCAGGCGGGGGAAGATTGGAATATGAATGACTTGGCAAGGTCAGGAGGGTATAAATTTAGTTATGCGCCTTACCTGGAAGGAAGTTTGTGGAATTGGACACGCTTCTATGGTGTCATTAATCAGTGCAATTTGATTGTGGAGCAAGCTGAGGCCATGGATAGCAAATTGTTCGATGGAGGTGAGGATGAAAAGAAAAATGCGATTGCTGGTGCTCGTTTTCTGAGAGCATTCACCTATTTCTATATGCAACGCGTTTGGGGAGATGTATTATTGGTCAAAGAGACTTTTAAAGATCCTCAAAATATTCCTGATATGGCAAGGACAGCAGAAAAGGAAACTTTAACATTCTGTAAAGAGGATTTATTATATGCGATCGCTAATCTTCAACAAAACTCAACAAAGAGTTTTGCATCAAAGGGAGCTGCTAATGCACTGATGGCGGAGGTCTGTGCTTGGGAACATGACTATGTTAATGCGGAGAAGTATACGAATGAGACATTAAAACTCGGATATGCCCTAGAAGATGTCAAAGACTACCGGAAGATATGGTTGGGTAACTCTAAAGAATCCATCTTTGAATTGAATATGCTCTATAGCGAGAGCGGAAATGAATTTTCAGAGGACTTCTTTAGTAAATTTCTAACAAGTGCCACTATTCCCGGTAAAGGTAGCAACTCTGCTTGGTATATTGAACCTGAATTTCTTGAAAGTGAATTTGATAAATCTGAAGCAAGGTTAGATTCAATGTCTCTGCCTTTTCCGGATGGGTCGGAATTAAGAAGCATTCGTAAGTATAACAATCAAATTGAATACAGGGAAGGTAAATATGCCATCAGTAATAATTTGGTACTGATTCGTTTAGCAGATATTATTTTGCTGCGGGCGGAGGCTTATTACAAGAACGGTAAGCCAGCGCTTGCATTGAATGACCTGAATACAATTAGAAAAAGAGCTGGTCTCGAAGAAATACAAGTTTCTGGAGAGGAATTGTTTAAAGAGATATTCAAAGAACGGAGAAGAGAGCTGATTGGAGAAGGAATCATTCAATTTGATTTGATTCGGATGAATATGTTTGAACAATTTGATGAATACTCGGGTGCATATTCGCAAGATAGAATAGCCAACAAAGGCTATTATTGGCCGCTGGATATGCGTAATTTATTGCCGCAGAACGAATTGCTGACCCAAAACCCTTGGTGGAGAAATCATTAATAAGGAAATTATGAAAAAGATTATTTTAAATATAGCTTGTTTGTTTGGAATTATAGTAGCTATTAGCTCATGCAAAAAGAATGACTATTTTGTCGGGGGAGAGTTGCATAATCCAAAAATCAATATGACAACGTATGATTGGATGAAAAGTAATAAGTATGGTGTGTTTGATACTGTTTTGATGTTGATTGACAAAGCAGGGGTGAAGGATAAGATCAATGCACAAGGTGTTACTTTTTTTGCTCCGACAGACTATGATGTTTATAATTATGTGCAGGCTCGGACAAGACAAGTCCAAAAAGTTGATCCTAAAAAAATGTGGACAGTAGATTCAATCATGAAGTATGAACTGGGTCGATTTGCAGATTCAATTGATTTGTATATTACAAAAGAACAATTGACGAATGATAAACTTACTGCATCGGGCAAAAAATATAAAAATAACAAGGGGGGTAATTTTATCATTTCTTATGAGGAAACACGAGATCCTGCTTTAGGCTATAATGAAAATTCTACTGTTTTGCCGAAGGTCGTCATGTTCACTTACCTTTATCAGTCAATTGGAGATGTTTTTGATGTTAAGACCATTATCCCACCTGTCGGCAGCAGAACATTGGTTCAAACTTCTAATGCGCAAACGACCACAGGTGTAGTACATGTATTAAATAATTCCCATGTTTTATTCTATTATCGTTAAGGGCTATGAAAAGTAAATTATTATATAGTATTGGACTCGCAGCAATTTCGCTTGTGGGCTGTAAAAAAATACCTGAAGGCAACTTGAGCGATATTATTCGTTATGAACAATTGCCTGTTGAAATTAGAATGGGAAGATCCGAAGTTTCAACCGCAATAAACCCAGCTGGATCCAGTAAACCAATTGAGGTTAAATTGCTTAAAGTGTATCAAAAGGAAACTGGAAAAGATGTTACCGATATTTTTATGCAAACATTTCCGATTAAGATCTGGAAAAAACTGTATGATTCTAAAGTTGATACAACGTTGGACCTGATTGCTGCTAAACAAAAAGATACCGTAATGACGGCATTAAGTATCAACAAATTTTCTGGAGCGATTGAGTCGACGCCAAATACATTAAAACTTCCGAAGGGTCATTATATTTATGATTTAGAAATAAAGAACGCTGTGGGTACGAAAATTTATCCAGCTATCGGTGAGTTTAAATTGGTTGAAGCACCATACTTTGATGTTCCTGCTGTAAGATCAACGGTCGCGATGAAAGTTGGTGCTGAAACGACGACAAAATCTATTCCAAGCAATGCTAATCATATTAAAGTAACCTATTTGGGCCTTGGAGACAATAAAGTTGTTGTAAAAATAGTGGATAAGAATGGTGTTCCATTTAACCCTAAAAAAGGTGAAATAGCGAGACGCCCTAACTCAGGTACTGCAGGTGGTTATCTGCAGACTATGCAGGATTACTCTATTTCCACAACGTTATTTGACGATCGGATGGAGTTTGTTTATGGGGTTTTGCCTTTTCCATTAGTTTCTCTAGGGAATGGATTTAATTATTATTACCGTATCCCTGCTCCTTATGTCAATTTTGATGATAGTTTGGGATTACCCTATAATACCTATTCTTGTAATGCAAGATTTTCATTTCAGGCATTTGTGCCAGGTACTTATCAAGTGGACGTTATTGTTCCACAAGTGACAAGAGTAAAGTAGATGAATTTATACTATTATTAAGAAGAGGAGGTATGCTTTTGTGTGCCTCCTCTTCCTATAAATTATGAATTTATAAGCTCAAAAAATATAGATGGTATAAACTTGCATTGACGGAAATGTGCAAAAATTAATAATGAATTGTAAACCATATTCCATAATTATGATGAAAAGAAAATTTCTTGCTGTTGCACTCGGCCTCATACTAAGCGCCAATCTGAAGGCTCAAACCGCTCAGGATTTCAAGCAAACCTATGCCGATCTTGCTGTATTCGAAGATCCTTTGGCGTTAACACTAAAAAAGGGGATTAAGAAAAAACAGCTCAGTCAGATTGCTGATACAACACTACGCCGGGTCGCGCAGTCTATACTTGATGGCAACTATAATAAAGAGTATAAATATGCAACCTATTATGCCTTGTTGAATCCGACAACTTTAGGGCATCAATTAAGTATTGGTGACGGTTATAGTAAATATGAAAATATAACCGGTGTGTATCTTGCCAAAGGGAAGCATATTGTTATCGTGGATGGTATTGCAGCTGGTAAAGAGGTAAACCTTGTTGTGCCCAACTGGTTGCGAAAAGCTCCCAATCCGCAGGAACCTACAAAAGACCCAAAAGGTTGGGGACTGGAAAAACAGGAATTCAGATTGCAGAATGGCGTGAATATTATCCAGCTCGAGGATTACGGAAGTTTAGCCTATATCGATTATTTCTCTGAAGAGCCTGAAAAGGAAAACCCCATTACAGTTCATTTTCCGACAGGACAGGTAAACGGTTACTTTGATCTTAAAAAACAGGGAAATAAGGAGTGGAATAGTCTGATCGATCATGCTGTATTCCCCATTATGGATGCAAAAGGCGAGCATATTCAGACCGCTTATCCAATAGAGGCATTGAAACAGTATGCTTATGGAAAAGGTGTCGAGCTAATTCGTAATTACGATTCGCTAGTGTATAGGCAACATCGCTTAATGGGACTGGAGAAGTATAATAAAGTACCTAAAAATCGTATTCTCGCGCGGGTGAACTATAATTATTACATGTTTCGTGATGGTGATGGGGTTGCCTATATGGGCGATAAAGTTGGTTACGCGATGAAGATGGTGGTAACGCCGGAATCGGTGATTAAAGGAGATCCTTGCTGGGGTTTCAGTCATGAGGTGGGCCACGTACACCAGACACGTCCCATGTTTAATTGGGGTGGCTTGGGTGAAGTGAGCAACAACCTGTTCTCCTTATACGTAACACGTTCGTTTGGTAATAAAACTCGGGTTTCAGAACAGAACAATTTTGAGAAAGCGAAGACCAATATTATTGAAAAACGAATTTCTTATTTGTCCGATCCGGATGTATTCGATCGTTTGATTCCTTTTTGGCAGTTACAGCTCTATTTTGAGGGAGAAGGAAAACGTCCCGATTTTTATGCGGATCTATTTGAAGCCTTCCGTCAACAGAATATGAATAAACCAAGAAGACAGCGTTCAGATTGGAGCGCCGATCGAATGATGGGAGAGCGCAATCCTGCCGTTCATCAGCTGAATTTTGTTAAAACAGCCTGCGAGGTGGCTAAATTGGATTTGACGGATTTCTTTGATAAATACGGATTCTTTTTTGTTGGTACGTTGGAATACGACGATTATGGAAAGTATACCTATGCCATGACGCAGGAAATGGTTGATGCCTGTCGCCTGGCAATTAAAAACATGAACTTGCCCAAGCCTAAGGCTGATCTTACAGCATTAAGAGATTAGAGCATGTAAACTATAATAACGTCTGAGGCTCCGAATCATCTAAATTGATTCGGAGCCTTTTGTTTGATTGTTATGTCTTTTGAGCCTAGTCGTTATTCTAAACGTGTTACAAGCTGAACGCTTTCTCCTGCTCATTTTCTTTGATCCCATAAACCCTCCAAAAATGCCTATATCATGACTATTTTGGTTGTATGCTGGGGCACTTGTAGGCTTATTTACGTAGTGTTCTATTTATTCGCTTTTATTTAGTTCTTCTTTAAGCTAGATTTTAATTGGTATTTACTTAGCTTTTGGTTAGGGTTTATTTAGGTATAACCTAAGCTATACCTAAACAAACCCTAACTAAACCCTAACTAAACCCTAAGTAAAGAGGTAAGAAATTATAGCTATAAAATGGGCAATCAGGAGTGCTGTCTGCTGTCACCCTTTTATGTGCTGGGCTGCAGTATCCTTGCGGTGCCATTCTTTCCGGTGGCACAATTTTCCGTCTTTCCGGTACGGATCTTACCCGGGATGCCGCGCAGGCTTTTGGGAGAAGATCCCGACCGGATTATGCAGCCGATTATATCTTATCACTATTATATATATCAATCGTATTAAACTATGCGGTTTTCTGTTCGGCTACGTTTGCGTTTTCCGATCTCCCTTTGCTATGCTGTGGCGGTGGGGCAGTAAACCCGGCAGGTGCATTTCAGGATGTTTTCGTTGCCAGGTGCCGCTACCTGTCCCATTTCGGGTGCAGGATCAGCCTTTTTTCGCCTCTCTCTGCAGCTTCCGCCGCTAAAATGAAAAAGAATCTCGCACCGTTACAGGTAGTTAGGGGCAAAATGAAAATAATAAGAACAAAAGGCTTGGAAGTTTGTTCCTAAACTCCCTATCTTTGCACCACTCCGCAAGGGAGGGACGGTTGCTTCGAAAGAAGGAATCCTGAAAAAAGAAGAGTTTAGGTGAGCGCGGCAGGATTTAAAATCCCGCCCAGTTTATTTTAAACGCGGAAATCGAAAAAAGAGAAAAGAAAAAAAACTTGAAAAAGTTTTTGGAAGTTCAGAAAAGATTTCTACCTTTGCAGTCCCAACGGAAACGAAGGGAAAAACAAAAAAGATAAAGACGGCGCAATGCCATCGGAATATAGCGGATACGGAAGTTGAAGCGACAAAGTTCTTTAAGAAAACACAATCATGTAAGCGTGACGAGTAGACAAACGAAAGTCATGAACAAATTCAAGTAATTGTTCCATTCGATCCAAGATCAGAGATATAAAAAAAGAATTCTGATTATTTATAAATAGTTGGAATCAAAAACTTCATTTTACAATGGAGAGTTTGATCCTGGCTCAGGATGAACGCTAGCGGCAGGCCTAATACATGCAAGTCGGACGGGATCCATCGGAGAGCTTGCTCGAAGATGGTGAGAGTGGCGCACGGGTGCGTAACGCGTGAGCAACCTACCTCTATCAGGGGGATAGCCTCTCGAAAGAGAGATTAACACCGCATAATATAATTTCCCGGCATCGAGGAATTATTAAATATTTATAGGATAGAGATGGGCTCGCGTGACATTAGCTAGTTGGTAGGGTAACGGCTTACCAAGGCGACGATGTCTAGGGGCTCTGAGAGGAGAATCCCCCACACTGGTACTGAGACACGGACCAGACTCCTACGGGAGGCAGCAGTAAGGAATATTGGTCAATGGGCGGAAGCCTGAACCAGCCATGCCGCGTGCAGGATGACTGCCCTATGGGTTGTAAACTGCTTTTGTCCAGGAATAACCCCAGATACGAGTATCTGGCTGAATGTACTGGAAGAATAAGGATCGGCTAACTCCGTGCCAGCAGCCGCGGTAATACGGAGGATCCGAGCGTTATCCGGATTTATTGGGTTTAAAGGGTGCGTAGGCGGCCTGTTAAGTCAGGGGTGAAATACGGTGGCTCAACCATCGCAGTGCCTTTGATACTGACGGGCTTGAATCCATTTGAAGTGGGCGGAATAAGACAAGTAGCGGTGAAATGCATAGATATGTCTTAGAACTCCGATTGCGAAGGCAGCTCACTAAGCTGGTATTGACGCTGATGCACGAAAGCGTGGGGATCGAACAGGATTAGATACCCTGGTAGTCCACGCCCTAAACGATGATAACTCGATGTTGGCGATAGACAGCCAGCGTCCCAGCGAAAGCGTTAAGTTATCCACCTGGGGAGTACGCCCGCAAGGGTGAAACTCAAAGGAATTGACGGGGGCCCGCACAAGCGGAGGAGCATGTGGTTTAATTCGATGATACGCGAGGAACCTTACCCGGGCTTGAAAGTTAGTGAAGGATGCAGAGACGCATCCGTCCTTCGGGACACGAAACTAGGTGCTGCATGGCTGTCGTCAGCTCGTGCCGTGAGGTGTTGGGTTAAGTCCCGCAACGAGCGCAACCCCTATGTTTAGTTGCCAGCATGTCATGGTGGGGACTCTAAACAGACTGCCTGTGCAAACAGAGAGGAAGGTGGGGACGACGTCAAGTCATCATGGCCCTTACGTCCGGGGCTACACACGTGCTACAATGGATGGTACAGCGGGCAGCTACATAGCAATATGATGCTAATCTCTAAAAGCCATTCACAGTTCGGATTGGGGTCTGCAACTCGACCCCATGAAGTTGGATTCGCTAGTAATCGCGTATCAGCAATGACGCGGTGAATACGTTCCCGGGCCTTGTACACACCGCCCGTCAAGCCATGAAAGTTGGGGGTACCTAAAGCATGTTACCGCAAGGAGCGTGTTAGGGTAAAACCGATAATTGGGGCTAAGTCGTAACAAGGTAGCCGTACCGGAAGGTGCGGCTGGAATACCTCCTTTCTAGAGTATCGCGGATCGGTACTCGTCACGTTACATATGATTGCAAAAGAAGAAAAAAACATCAGAAGAAAGTGCCCGCCCCTAAGGGAGCAGGACCGAGAGAGATAGATGAACAGGAAATAGCTAGTCCCGTAGCTCAGTTGGTTAGAGCACTACACTGATAATGTAGGGGTCAGCAGTTCAAATCTGCTCGGGACTACGAAAAGTTAAGGGGAATTAGCTCAGCTGGCTAGAGCACCTGCCTTGCACGCAGGGGGTCAACGGTTCGAATCCGTTATTCTCCACATCTCCGGTAGGAACATCGACAGATGCTCCGAAGAAACAAACCGGAAAAAGAGTTCTTTGACATATTGAAAGAGAAAAAAAATTACAAGAGAAGACAACAGTATAGAGACAATACGTGTATGTGTTTGAAGTAAGGGAGAGACCCTCGGTCAAGGCCGAACGATCCCGAACCTAGCATACGGGTATATATATCAAAAGCAGCCGCATAGTAGCAAAAGGCTATGCCGGTGAAGAAAGTAAATAAGGGCACACGGGGGATGCCTAGGCTCTCAGAGGCGAAGAAGGACGTGATAAGCTGCGATAAGCTTTGGGGATTGGCAAATGCGACTTGATCCAGAGATTTCCGAATGGGGCAACCTGGCTATTTGAAGAATAGCCGTATAAAACGCGAACGCGCTGAACTGAAACATCTAAGTAGGCGTAGGAGAAGAAAATAACAATGATTTCCCAAGTAGTGGCGAGCGAACGGGAAAGAGCCCAAACCGTTTATGTTACGGCATAGACGGGGTTGTAGGACCACGACATTGTACAATGCTATGAACTGGAAGCAGGTGGGAAACTGCGCGACAAGGGTGAGAGCCCCGTACAGGTAAAGAATATTGGCATAGTGGTATCCTGAGTACCGCGGGACCGGAGAAATCCTGTGGGAATCCACCAGCACCATCTGGTAAGGCTAAATACTCCTGAGAGACCGATAGTGAACCAGTACCGTGAGGGAAAGGTGAAAAGAACCCCGAACAGGGGAGTGAAAAGAACCTGAAACCGTGTGCTTACAAGCGGTTGGAGCAGGCAGGTCCTGTGACAGCGTGCCTTTTGCATAATGAGCCTACGAGTTACTCTTGTCTGGCAAGGTTAAGTCCTTCAGGGACGCAGCCGAAGCGAAAGCGAGTCTTAATAGGGCGGATAGTCAGATGAGGTAGACGCGAAACCTTGTGATCTACCCTTGGGCAGGTTGAAGTTGCAGTAACATGTAATGGAGGACCGAACCGATAAACGTTGAAAAGTTTCCGGATGACCTGAGGGTAGGGGTGAAAGGCCAATCAAACTGGGAAATAGCTCGTACTCCCCGAAATGTTTTTAGGAACAGCGTCGGCGTGGAGTTTGATAGAGGTAGAGCTACCGATTGGGTGCGGGGGAGTCAAATCCTACCAAATCCAGACGAACTCCGAATGCTATCAAATATAGCCGGCAGTGAGGCTTTGGGTGCTAAGGTCCAAGGCCGAGAGGGAAAGAACCCAGACCATCAGCTAAGGTCCCCAAATTCGTTCTAAGTTGAACTAACGAGGTCCGGTTGCCCAGACAGCTAGGATGTTGGCTTGGAAGCAGCCATTCATTTAAAGAGTGCGTAACAGCTCACTAGTCGAGCGGCCGGGCGTGGATAATAAACGGGCATCAAGAACGGTACCGAAGCTATGGATTTGCACTGAAAGATGTGCATCTGGTAGGGGAGCATTCCATCGCCGGAGAAGCAGTTTGGCAATGAACTGTGGAGGTTATGGAAAAGCAAATGTAGGCATAAGTAACGATAAGGCGGGTGAGAAACCCGCCCACCGAAAGACCAAGGTTTCCTGATCAACGTTAATCGGATCAGGGTCAGTCGGGACCTAAGGCGCACCCGAAGGGGGCAAGCCGATGGACAACTGGTTAATATTCCAGTACTCTTCATAACTGCGATGTGGTGACGGAGTAGTGACACTGCCGCGAACTGACGGAATAGTTCGTTGAAAGGCGTAGGTATTGGAGTTGTAGGCAAATCCGCAACTCTAGCTGAAACCCAATAGTACAGCAAAGCTCCGGTGGCGCTGATAGAGCAGGTAAACAGACTTCCAAGAAAACCCGCTAAGCTTCAGGTTATGAAGACCCGTACCGCAAACCGACACAGGTGGTCGAGGAGAGAATCCTAAGGTGCTCGAGTGAGTCATGGCTAAGGAACTCGGCAAAATGGCCCTGTAACTTCGGGAGAAGGGGCGCTGTCTCGAAAGAGCAGCCGCAGTGAAAAGGCCCAGGCGACTGTTTAACAAAAACATATGGCTTTGCAAAATCGCAAGATGAAGTATAAGGCCTGACACCTGCCCGGTGCTGGAAGGTTAAGAGGGGATGTCATCGCAAGAGAAGCATTGAATCGAAGCCCCAGTAAACGGCGGCCGTAACTATAACGGTCCTAAGGTAGCGAAATTCCTTGTCGGGTAAGTTCCGACCTGCACGAATGGTGTAACGATCTGGGCGCTGTCTCAGCCATGAGCTCGGTGAAATTGTGGTATCGGTGAAGACGCCGATTACCCGCAACGGGACGGAAAGACCCCATGCACCTTCACTATAGCTTAACATTGAGATTGGGTACAGGATGTGTAGGATAGGCGGGAGATGTTGAAGTGGCTTCGCCAGGAGTCATGGAATCAACCTTGAAATACCGCCCTTTCTGTATCCGGTTTCTAACTCCATCATGTGGAGGACATTGTTTGGTGGGTAGTTTGACTGGGGTGGTCGCCTCCAAAAAGGTAACGGAGGCTTTCAAAGGTAAGCTCAGTACGCTTGGTAACCGTACGTGGAGTGCAATGGCATAAGCTTGCTTGACTGTGAGACCGACAAGTCGAACAGGGTCGAAAGACGGACATAGTGATCCGGTGGTTCTGTATGGAAGGGCCATCGCTCAAAGGATAAAAGGTACGCTGGGGATAACAGGCTGATCTCCCCCAAGAGCTCATATCGACGGGGAGGTTTGGCACCTCGATGTCGGCTCGTCACATCCTGGGGCTGGAGAAGGTCCCAAGGGTTGGGCTGTTCGCCCATTAAAGTGGCACGCGAGCTGGGTTCAGAACGTCGCGAGACAGTTCGGTCCCTATCTGTTGTGGGCGTTGGAAGTTTGAGTGGATCTGACCTTAGTACGAGAGGACCGGGTTGGACAGACCTCTGGTGAACCTGTTATGCCGCCAGGTGTACGGCAGGGTAGCTACGTCTGGAATAGATAAGCGCTGAAAGCATCTAAGTGCGAAACTAGCCACGAGATGAGACTTCCTTATAGGGTCGTAGAAGATGACTACGTTGATAGGCCATAGGTGTAAAGGTTGAGAGACCAAAGCCAAGTGGTACTAATAGCCCGAAGCTTTCTCAAGCAGACAGACACTGTTGTCTTCCTCTTTAATTTTTGAAACAGACAGAAACGTAACTCTTTCAGTATATATGTCATTTGGCATGGATCACATGATATGGATATCATATATCAGCCAATAAAGATTTTTAGGTGCCTATATCGGCGGTGTCTACCTCTTCCCATTCCGAACAGAGCAGTCAAGCCCGCCAGAGCCGATGGTATTGCCGTAACAGGTGGGAGAGTAGGTCGGTGCCTTTTTTTACACGGAAGCCCTTGCTGGAAACAGTCAAGGGCTTCTTTCGTTTGTATGCTGCCCCCGACCGTCGGTGAGGCCGGTCCAGCGTAGGGCAGCCATCTGCCGTGTTCCTTTCCCATCCTTACCTGATTCGGGACCAGTGAAGATCCACTTTCTATATTCTATTGTCATTGCTATTTCCAGTAGTGGCTACACGAATCTTTTATAACTGTATCTGGGTAAAAAGATGTAAATAGTTTATTGGTTCCGGAATATGGTTTCACGTCCCCATAGCGGTATAGCAACATTTTTCATCGACAAGGGGTCTCTCTTCTATGTGGTATATCAGCATAATATCCATCTAGACAATCTAGCTTCAACAGATAACATGACTATGATCGTAATTTGGTAAGGAACTCTCTTGAACAATAGATACACCATCGCCATATTGCTTTTCTATAATTCTTGTATTCGTGTTTTTGTATGTTGTGTAAATATTACTTACTGGCCATATGAGAAGTTACTTCATCATCGCTTTCCCACTATTGTTTACTTTGGGATCAGGCTATTGACCATTGTAGTACGAATCGTTATGAATGATTGTAACCTGGCCGGGAAAGGATAGGAAAATATTGGGATGAAGAGCTTTTTCGGCTGATGGCAGCGCGGGCTGGTTCTATGCTGTTGAAGGTATAAGTACTAACGGGGGAAGATTATTTAATTTAGGATATGCGGGCAATGATCTCGGCAAGAATAGCTTTATCCAGCGGTTTCGTCATAATGCCATCAAATTCATGTTGTTGGCCTTTTGGAGCCTGCATGCTTACCTGTGATTCGTCTGACGTTAATGCAATAACTTTACTATTCCATCCTCGCATATGATTGGTGTCTTTGACAGTATTTAGAATGTCCCAGCCGGTAGGACCTTGCATTTTAAGATCGGTTATAATAATATCCGTTTTATTTTCTTTCAGGTAAGTTATTGCAGCAATTGAATCTTGATAGATCTTTACATTTTCGAAATGTTGCAATGCTTGTTTTACAAATAGATTATTAATTGCATTATCATCGATAACGACAAAACTTAAATCTTTTGATAATTTGGTCAAATTTGTGATTGGTTTCCTGTCTTTCTTTTCTTCGCTAAATGGGACGACTAATGTAAATGTTGATCCTTTACCTTGTTGACTGTTAACACTTAATGTTCCGTTTAGCTGTGCAGCCATGAGTTTAGAAATATGCAACCCTAATCCAAAACTACTTTTGGATTTCTGATCAGTCATATAATACTGCTCAAAAATATGCTCTTGGTCTTTTGCAGAAATGCCCTTTCCTGTATCTTTAACTACAATATGTAATTTTGATCCCTGATTTCTAGTGATATAGGCTTTCACTTCTATCGTCCCCTTATCCGTATATTTAATGGCGTTGCTAAGGAGGTTGCAAACAATCTGTCGTACGCGATATGTTCCGCTTTTGATTAAGATGTCGCGATCGATATCAATGGAACTAATAAGTTTTAGTGCTTTTTTATCTGCCTGAGATTGGAGCATTTTAATCACATTGAGGAGTAGTTGAGACGGTGAAAAATATTCAGCCTTTATTTCTAATGTACCAGACTCTAGCTTACCGAGATTCAAAATATCCTCAACGGTATCATTTATCACATGAATATCTTGTGTGATGGCATCTAATAACATAGGATTGATCCGGTTGCTTTCGGCGTTATTTTTTAGTAAGTCAACAATGCTTACTAAAGAATTGACTGGTGTGCGTACATCATGACTTACATTGGCTAATATACTCGTCTTCTCCTTTGCTGTTTTCAAAGCGTAGTCTCTGGCAGCCGTCAGTTTCCGTTCATACACCAGTGTATTGTAGTGGTATGATAAGAGGAGCGTTACCATAATTATCATGAGAATAATAGAAGCGATAACCTGCTTTCCAAAAATGGAGGAGTTTTCACGATAAAGCTTGAAATCTTGAATTTCAGCGGCTCGTAATATTCCATCTTCATGAGTTTTAATTCGCAGCAATGCAGTACTAATTGTGTTGAATAAGTTGTAGTTAGATTGTAAAAGCTGCCTTTCTTTCTGCTGAAGCTCCATAAATGATCGGCGAATCTTACTGAAATCTTGAAGATGGAAAATCTCATTTTGCTCTATCAAATTTTGGATTTGGCTATGTATAGCTTTGATTTGGTTAACATTGAAATTTTGCTCCAGCTTATCTGCGACTAAGGTATCATTTTTGGCTTTGAAAATACGGGTGAATAGCTTCTCTTTCTTTCGAACTATCGTATCTTGCATCTTGACTTTAAGAGCTGTATCTCGTAATATTTTGTTGACAACTGAATCTGCAAATATTCTATTATTTCCTGGACGGATGTTTTTATTTGTTTTGGTTAAGAGCGAAAGAGAATCTTTGGCAAGAAAAATCATGTTGTCAACAGATTTTTTAATGCGTGCGAACTCGTCAGAGAGGGAAATATTTTGCTCCAGGGAAGTATTTGTGGAGAAAGTAAGTCCTTTTTGTGAAGATAATTCCGATAGTGAATCAATATAAAACCTGAGCGTATCCAAACTATTGCTGTAGTTCTTTAAATTTTTGGCGCTAAAATCCACGGTGTAGGAACGAAACGCATTTCCGGAGTCGTTATATGATGAGAAGAGTTCATAAAAAAGGTTTGTCAATTCATTCTTAGAGCTGTATGCTTTATTTAGACGGGATTCGGTCTTTTGGTATTCAATATACTGGTAGGT
Organism: Sphingobacterium zeae; assembly: GCF_030818895.1. Taxonomy (NCBI): domain Bacteria; kingdom Pseudomonadati; phylum Bacteroidota; class Sphingobacteriia; order Sphingobacteriales; family Sphingobacteriaceae; genus Sphingobacterium; species Sphingobacterium zeae. The sequence goes on along the minus strand of NZ_JAUTBA010000001.1, from coordinate 5,545,800 downwards.
AAATATCGAACCGATATAAGTCAAGGAAAGAATGAGGAAGGCAATTAAAACTGTCCTGATAATGAATAATTTTCTACTGTTTTTCACGTTATTGTTCTTTCACCCCAATAAATTAACTATAGCCTATTTTGTTTAGTTTGGAATTCAAATTTAGCACTAAAAAATCAAATCCAATTGCAGGCTTGTAGACAGGGAGCTACTTTTTGGAAATCTTATGTGATCTTTTGACTGAAAGCTAGTATAGAGAGATAATTTTGATCATTTGCGAATGACTAGATGAAATTGTACTGTATAGATTTATGCCAAGAATTTTATAAAAGATGGGCTATCCAAATTTTGGATAGCCCATCTTTGTAGGTGATAGTATAGTATTTTATTTGAGTTCAATCATCTTTTGATTAGCATGCTCTTCTTTTACTTCTTGAAGAATTGCAATTTCAATAGGTGCAACCACACTTAGTATAATCAATGCAATGAAGGCTACCGGAAAAATAATTCCGATGATTACAGCTAATAACAAGGAGATATTTAAGTATTCTTGTCCATTCTTGGATGAAACTTTTAAACGGGAGCTTTTGAACGAATCGAAAAGATCCTGAAAAACTTTAGTAATTGTTTTACTGTTGATGCTGAAGGTTGTTTTAGTTGCCATGATGTTTATTTTTTAAATTTTTTATTTCTTGTTTGATGACTCAAAGATAGGACGTAAATAGCGCGCTGACCACGCTCATTAGGCCAATCTCGAAACAATCTCGGTAAACACCTGGCTTTTGTCGGTCAACTACAGACCGACGTGTTCTGTTTTTGATTTAGTAGGTCCCGATGATCCCTGTTTATACGCTGGATCATAGTTCCATTCAATATGGTCAGTTAATATGTTGCCATCTTTAGGACGTATTTTCGCTTCCACTGTATTTTTACCCATTTTTAGCTTCACGTTTTCGAAGATGTAATGGACATTGGTCTGACCAATTTTGGCGCCTTTGATAAACTGTCCATTAACTATCAATGTAGGCTCACCTCTGTTGGAATAAACTGTAACAGCTGTGATTTTATTCCCTCTATTCATCATACGGCGTTGTGTAATATATAATACAGGGTCTTTGCTCCAATTGGCTTTGTACCAATAAAAGCCATCCTTCTTCAATTTGCGGTCAAAGGAAACCAATCCTTTATAATTTCGGGGATTGACATTAAGTGCGGTGATCGGCGTCGCAAAATCAAAGGTATTCCAAACATATGAGCCTAAGAAAATCGGACTTTTAGCGATTACTCCCCAATGGACTTCATGAAATTTGGTGGCATATTGTTCAGGGAAAAAGGCAGGGTTGCTCCATTGATTGCCAAAGTTACCGACTTCTTCGGCCTGATCTTCGGGAATCGCTTCGGCACCATATTCCGAAAAGATAATTCGGTAATCTTTAAATTCTTCACTGACACGTTTTGCCCAGGAGGCGACATCCTCCTCTTTGGCTGATTTATCTTCCAGTTCGCCGTTGTACCATCCAAAATAATGGTTGATGCCTTGCACGTCTGCATTGTTGTTGACCGGGTGGTTGATGACATTGTAACCGCTGACAGAAACGGTATATCGGTCTGGATCTTCGGACTTTGCCAGATCATTTAATTTAGTGGTGAGATCAACGGTGTAGGCCGTAGGTGTATACACTTCGTTGTGCATGCCCCAGATATAAATCGAAGGATGATTGAAATTTTGTCGAATCAGTTCTTTCAGTTGTTGTTGCGCATTATTCTCTTCTAATGTCGTTACGCGGTTCACAAATGGAATTTCGACCCAGATCAATAATCCGATACTGTCGCATTTTGAATAGAAGTATTCCGATTGCTGATAGTGTGCCAACCGGATCGATGTTGCGCCCATTTCTTTGATAATGGCGATGTCTTCGTCGTGATCTGCATTGCTCAGGGCGGAGCCTTTTCCTAGGCGGTCCTGATGACGGCAGACACCATGTAAGGGGTATTTAATGTCGTTCAGAAAGAACCCTTCTCCTGTGCGCAGCTCAAATTTTCGTAGACCAAGGGGCACTGTTACCTCATCAATTATCTGGTTGTTCATTTTGATCTGCGTAACGACCTTATAGAGATAAGGATCATCTAAACCCTGCCATAGATGCGGATTTTTGACCGGAATCTCTTGTGTAACGATCTGGCGGCCCTGAGGCAGCAACGTGTACGGTGTGCTTTGCTTGGTTTTGATCGATCCGTCTTTTTCGAAAACCGTTGTCACCAATTCGATCGGTTGTTTCTTTCCGGATTTGTTGTCTATTTTTATTTTAACAGCGACGTCGGCTGTTTTTTTAGATACATTTTTTTGTGTGATATAGATTCCTTTGGATGCAAAATCATTCACCGCAATATTGATATCATCTGTTACGATAAGCTCAACTGCTCTATAGATGCCTCCATATATGGGAAAAAGGGTGTGGTTAACAGGAATGACTTGCGGAGTGGCTTCATTGTTTACCTTGACTAAAATCTCATTTTCTTTTCCAAATTGGAGCATACTGGTCAGTTCAAAGACAAAGGCCGAATAGCCCCCCTGATGCCGGCCAACGAAATTGTAACTGCCGTTGCGCTGCGTATTATCGTAGGTAAGGTCATTTTTTCCTTCTTTGGCTGATAAGGGCTGATTGTTTACATAGAGTTCGGTATTGGTATTGACACCTTCAAATCGAATAAAAATACGCTTGCCTTTCCAGGCTGTTTCGGGCACAAATGATTTACGGTAATAAGCATCGCCGGTATAAAAACGCTCATTTTTCCCTAAGCTACCGGACTTGATCTCTTTGGTCTGCATATCGGTTGCATTCCAGGTATGAGGCAGATTGACAAGCTGCCATTTCCCTTCAAAAAGTTGGTTGTAATCTAATGACGATGTCGAAAAAGGTCCTTTTTTGAAAGTCCAGCTGGTGTTAAATGGAACTACGGTTCGCGCCTGTACGTTCAATAGTAGTATTCCAATCAAGATCAGGGGATAAAATATCTTTTTTATCATAGGGTTTTAACTTAGGATATTGTATTTATGTCTTCAAATATAGCTAACAAAAAAACAATTAAGATCTGTATGATCTCCGGTAGAACAACTTCTGGTGTTTTTTTAATTATTAGTGACAAAAATATTATATAAAAGGTAATTTATTTCTCTATAAGCTTTGTTGTATGAAGGCACTACAACGTTTTCGGGATTTGCGCAAACGATTGACTGAATTTGGGCGAGGGTAATAACTTAATAATTTTTTTACCATTGTACTGTGAGATAAATGCAGAAAAAAAAGGTATAAAGAGTTCATAGTCAATATAATAATTCTAAACCAGTTGCAATGAAGAAAACGCAGATAAAGTATAGTGATAATCCGGACTATTTTAGCGTATGTTGATGACTTTATCAGGTTGTTGCCTTATTAATTGCTCATGATAGTATAGAAATAATTTGGAATCGTTGGATCAAACCACAAGAAAGATATGATAAACTATAATAGATTAATGACGCCCTCCCTCTTGGCTGGTGCGCTATTGGCCGGGAAAACTGTTTCTGCCCAATGGACAGAGCCACGCAAAAAGGTGGAGCAAAGAATTGACGTAAAATACGGGCCTTTAATACCGGCACATCGAACCGATGAAGCGATGGAGCGTTTTCGGACATATGGTTTAGGACAGTTTATCCATTGGGGCCTTTATGCTATCCCAGGAAATGAATGGGAAGGAGTAAGCGCTCGTAAAGGTGCGGCCGCTTCCGAATGGATTCGTACCTGGAGTGGGCCTACTGCCCCAAAGGACTGGAAAAACACCTATGATAATTTATACAAGCAATTTAATCCCAAAGGATTTGACGCAAAGCTATGGGCTAAGCAGGCTAAAGAAATGGGGGCAAAATACCTGATTTTTACAGCCAAACATCACGATGGATTTGCCTTATGGCCTTCGAAGTATACAGATTATACCATTAAGAAAAGCCCTTATAAAAAAGACATCGTCAAGCAGGTTGTAGACGCTTACACCGCTGAAGGGATAGATGTGTTTTTGTATTTTTCGATCTTAGAATGGAATAATTCAAACTATATGGGTAAGACGCTGTGTACACCGGAAGAAAAGGCAAAATTCAATAAGTTTTTGGAGTATACCCGTAACCAATTGTTGGAGCTGCTTCAAAACTATCCGCAGATAAAAGGGTTTTGGTTCGATGGTACCTGGGATCAGTCCTGGATTCAGTCCTATGACTTTACCTATAAACTGGAAAAGGAACTCCGTGAGAAACATCCGGGCTTAATCATCGGTAGTCGTTTTCGAAACGATGAATTTGGAAAGCGGCATTTCGACTCGAATGGTGATACGTTGGGAGATTATGAGCAAGGCTGGGAGCGTAAGATGCCGAAAGAATTTGAATGGCTAGAGGGACGTGACTGGGATTGTGTGATGACTATCCCTCCTAACGGTTGGGGTTACATGAAAGATTGGTCGGGTATTTATACAAAGACATCCGACGATTTGATCGATATGTTGATGAATTGTGTGTCGATGAACGGGAATTTCGTGTTGAATTTTGGCCCGGATGGAAATGGTCGGATGCATCCAGGAGAGGATAAATTGGCGAAAGAGATTGGTGACTGGATCAAAATCAATGGTGAAGCTGTTTATGGTGTGAGACATGCAGGGCTTGCTCCATCTAAACTGGGGTATTTCACACAGAAAGAAGATAACCTTTACCTCACCGTCTTTAATACACCCGTCAATAATATTGTTCGTATTGCAGTGCCGAAAAATTCAGCTGAGGTTCCGGTAGAGGCTGTCTTATTGCAAAATGGTCAATCATTAGCTCTTAAACGTTCCGACATTGGTTTGGATCTTGATAAGAATACATACTATGATGTTGTTCTTCCGGCAACGTTTAGTGCAGATAAAGCTTTTGTTGTAAAAATGAAGCTTGGTAAGCCAAAAGGACAGAGTGATCAACTCATGAATGCAAAAATGTAAATTTTGGCATTCGCGCGAAGGTTTTCGCGATCTCAGCAGCATTTCAAATGTATGTGAGCGCTACTCCAGAGCATTGGGAGTGAACGAGAAAAAAGCGGGACTTAAATCAGTGTTGATTTAGGTCCCGCTTTTCTTTTATAGAATTTCCATCAGTTCCTGTGGATGGTGGATAATATGCTGTGCACCGTGTTGTCTTAACTCGCTCTCTTCCCGAAAGCCCCAAGTAACGCCGATAGCTGTTACCCCTGCATTATTGGCGGTATCCATATCCACGGATGAATCGCCTACATAAAAGCAATCTTGTTTGCTGACGCCCAGTGTTTGGAGACTGTCTAAGACAATCGCTGGATCCGGTTTAGCTGGATGACCAGCGCGATGCCCCAAAATAAGATCAAATTGAATATCGGAGAAATATTGCTGCATCAGCGGGAGGACTGCCTCGTGGTACTTATTGGACGCTACGGAGATGAGATAACCTAAGGATTTCAATTCTTGGAGCATCGGTATAATTCCGGTATATGGTTTTGTGTGTGTTATGGGTTTTTGCTCGTAATAGCTCTTAAAAACGGCAAGTAAGAGCGTTATCGTCTTTGGCGTTCGTGCTTCTTCGGGTAATGCCCTTTCGATAAGTTTCTGTACCCCATTGCCCACAAATTTCTTATAGGCAACGAGTGGATGAATTGGATATCCATACTGTTGCAGAGCTACGTTACAACTGTCTCCAAGGTCTTGTAATGTATCTAGTAGTGTTCCGTCTAGATCAAATATAATAAGCTTCATCGGTTAAATCTAGCGAAAAACTAGGAATTATTTTTTTTTATTGAAGTTATGCAAACGATTGCTCAATATGCGCAAACGTTTGATTTGTTTTTGGAGTCGTGATATTCAAATTCACTTATATACATTTGGTAAACTAACAAGCAATTATTGCCGTACCAGAATTAGATTTTATTGCCGTAGCATATACTATGATATGCCATGTAGATACGCTTTTACCAATTTAAATTTATAGCCTAAAGTCAAAATCGAATGAGAAGACTATTTTGTTTTTTATTTCTTGTGCCTATGTTTCACAATAACCATGCGAGCGCTTGGGATAAGTGGAAGTTGCAACAAGACACTTCACAAATCAGTGAAGCGGATCAACAACTTTTGCGAGGAAGGCTCAAAGCCTTGTTGCAGAAGCAACAGGTGAAGGATAGCCTTAACAAAGGAAACGTCGAGACACTGCCTCTTGTGGGAATTCCTCAGTTATTGAAAGGACAAGTCTCCGGACTTTATGTTCAGGAATCTACTGGAGAGCCCGGAATGCCCAAAAATATGGTTATTAGAGGGATAGGAAGTCCTTTGCTCGCAGCTAAGGATGCTGTCGGCGTTCAACCAGCGGTGTATGTCAATGGCATACCGATAGCACGGGATAATAATTTTACTTATTCGATTCAACAGTATCAATTTAACCGTTTAGGACCAGGTACAGATAATTTTGCTGGAATAGAACTGTCTACGATTGAATCAGTTGAAGTCATCAAAGATCCTGTCTTATTGGCAAAATTAGGTCCTTTAGCAGCTAATGGTGCAATCTGGATTTTGACCAAACCCGGAAAGGAGGGTAGACGGGAAATCAGTTTTGATGGTTATGTTGGATTAGCAACTAAACCAGTCGTAACTCCGGTAAATGCGCAATATGAGAATTTATTTCGCTCGGCCTTTTATGATAAATATGCGTCGGCATCCGATAAATTAAGTTATCCGGGTTATCTGAGTGATGAGACGAATATAAATTACTATGGGCCGGCTAATTGGGATGATGCATACTATAAAAACACACCGATTTACGGCGGTAATCTGGGCATAAGAGGTGGTGGAGACCGTGCAAATTTTGCTTTTATGGGCGGCTATATGAAAAATGCAAATGTAGCTGATAAAACAAATATCGAACGTTATAATGCCCTTTTTAATGTCAATATGGCGCCCTATAAGTGGTTTAATTTTGGGACAACCATCAATGCTAGCCGCAGTTTGCGTGATCGAAACCGTAGTTTACGGGACCGTTTTGGCGAAGCGGCTTATGTGCCGGATTTATCTGTTCCAATTTCTCCGAACAGGGATAAGTATGGCGAATATCTTGATGTCTATAAACGCGCATTGGATAACAATACGGTTAATATGCTCAACTTGGCTGTTAATTTGGATCTCTACCTATTACCTAATCTTAAATTCAATACAAACTTTGGCGTAGATTATTCCGAAGGTAAACGTGAAGCGTTCTTTCCGGGATCACTGATGGAAACAAATAACTATATGTCCAGTTATTTTGGTTTTAATCAGCGTTTGGTATTTAATAATAGTCTGGATTACAATTTCAAGCTCGAAGACAAGCATAAGTTTGATTTTAAGCTGGGGGCTGCTTATACACAAGACCTTTATCGCTACCATTATGGACGTGCATATGATGGTCCCAATGATTTTATTAAGGTCAATGTGGTTGAGGGAGACTCTCAAAAAGGTAATTACCTCACACCCATCGGCGGACTTTATGTCAATCGCTGGTCCAATCGGGAGGATTTTAGATTGCACTCGTTGTATTTGTCAGGTCATTACACATGGAATGATCGTTTGGATATTAATGCATTATTACGGTATGATGGTTCGTCAACTGTACAGCCCGACTCGCGTTGGCTGATGACCCCGGCATTCTCCGCCAATTATCAGTTTGTACAAGAAGGTGAAGCAGAAGTTGTTGATAAGCTAAGTATAAAGGCTTCTTGGGCGCGAATTGGCAAACCCGTCTTTACCAGTAAATATGCTGTTGGCCCCAATTATACGGCTGACTTAAATTGGGGGTCGGAGAAGTCTTTGGTTTCTTATAACGGATTTGCGGTCTCTTCCCGCCCTTATTCAGAAGGATGGGTAGGCTATGGTATTCAATGGCCGTATACTGATCATGCTGAGCTGACAATTGACGGGACTTTATTGGAAAAGCGATTGGATGTAAGAGCATCATTATACCAAAAGAAAGATGTGAACCAATTGGTCAATATGCCTATCCCGGCAGAATATGGATATTCCGGACAGATTATCAATGGTCTTACGGTTCAAAATAGAGGTGTGGATCTGAATGTGGATGGGAAAATATTGAGTGATCCTGCTGGATTCCAATGGACTTCATCATTAAATCTAAATTTTAATCAAAATAAGCTAACGGCATTGCCAAATGGAAAAACCGAACTGAAAGTCGGAGATCGTTTATTGCGTGTTGGACAGGCCGTTGATCAATTTTGGCTCTACGAAAATGAAGGAATTTATAATACGGATGCAGAAATTCCTGTTCAAAATGGCCGTAAATTACAATTTGATGGGGTCGATTTTGCCGCTGGGGATCCACGTTGGAAAGATCAGAATGGAGACTTTGTTATAGATGAGAAGGATCGTGTATTAAAGGGAAATGCTATGCCTAAACTGGTGGGTGGTTTTACTAATCAGTTTAAATTTAAAGGGTTTGAATTGAATATGCAATGGTATTTTGCTTTAGGTCAAAAAGCCCTAAATCAGCGCGCAGCATCCAAGTATGATTTTATCAATACAGAAAATACCAATTCGCTGGATGGTATTCGTGAAGTATTCCATTGGCAACAAGATGTGGATATTACAAAATATCCGATTTATAATCCATGGAGTCCACTTGTTGCATACCGTGTAGACCAAGATCTATTTCTCGAAAATGCTTCATTTCTTAAGCTTAGAGCGTTGACCTTTGGTTATGATCTGATTCAGTTAAACGGTATTAAAAAGAAATTCCAAACCATGCGCCGAGCCTATGTATACGTTTCGGGAATAAATGTATTGACGATCTCTAAATTTTCGGGAAAAGACCCTGAACTAATTGATTTTAACGGTTACTATACAGGATATGGATTACCACTTTCTCCGATGGTCAGTGTAGGGATAAAACTGGAATTGTAAACCTTAATAATTGAATGTTTAATATGAAAAGATATAATCAATGGGGGAAGTACCTCGTACTCATGCTGAGTATGTCGGTGTTATTTTCTTCTTGCAATAAAAAATTAGATATAGTAGCCGGTAATGTTGGTGCTGAAGGGCGGGAATGGACATCGGTATCTGATACCCGCGCACATTTGATGGGTATTTATGGTCTGATGCGAGCGGCTATGGTCGATAATTATGGGCACTGGGTATACGGCGAAATGCGTTATGGTGATTTTAACTCCTATTCGCGGGCTGATTTACGTGTTGTTCAGGAAAATAAGTTGAAAGCTTCTTATCCGCTTATAAAGGACTTGACGGACTGGCGACGTTTTTATGCGGTGATTAATGCAGCCTCATTATTTATTGAGCGTGCACCGGAAGTCTTGAAAAAAGATAGCCGTTATACCGAACGGGATCTGAAATATGATATTGGCCAAGCTCGTAGCATTCGAGCGCTGATGTACTTCTACATGGTACGCATCTGGGGCGAGGTTCCTTTATTAAAGGATTCCTATGATAATGGCAGCTTTGCTGAAGTGGCACAATCTTCTGAATCTACTGTACTTGCGTTTGCTGAAGAAGAATTGCTTAAAGCGGCTGAAGACCTACCTTATCGATATGCTGTTGGTCAGCAAACTTATTATGGCGAGTCAGAATCTGTCTGGAGCGGAGTTTTGGTGAATAAAATCACCGCTTATTCTATTCTGGCACATATTGCCGCTTGGCAGGGAAAGTATATCAATGCGGATGTCTATTCAAAATTTGTGATTGATAATTATACAAAGGCTAATCTAGCTTTGTTAAATGTGCCATCACTTGTGAGTCCAACAGACGGTTTATTTGGTCCAAGCACACGCGCACAGATTTTAGCGGTCCGTTCCTCTTATGAACTTGGAGAGGCAACAAATACAGGTCATCTGGAATCGTTGACCTTGGGTTATCCGATCGTAACGAAGGCCAAACCGGATATTTTTGTTAACCGCGATACAATCAATACAATCTTTGATGACCCGAATGACACGCGTTTTGGTATTGACTCTGTTTCTGGGCTGATTCGGACCAACTACTTTACGAATTATAACGGCGATATACCGATTTTTAGTAAGGTTAAAGTGATCCGAAATGGTGAAGGAGACTCTGATTTCTCAATTTTTGGTTCAAACTTAGTGTTTACACGTTTAGAGGAGATTTTCCTATTATATGCAGAAGCCAAGACGGTGCTTAACCAACGGGATGAAGCGATAAAATATTTAAATCAAGTCAAAGCACAACGCGGATTGAAACCTTATATCTCCTCCTCGCCAAAAGACTTGTTAGGGGAAATCTTCTTGGAACGCCGTCGCGAACTGATGGGCGAGGGATGGCGCTGGTATGATCAAATTCGTTTTGCTAAAATCAAGAAAAACAATCCTACTCTGAACACTTTGATTGAAAATGGTGGAATTTTTTGGCCTATATCAGCAGATGTATTATCTCGAAATTCGAAGTTGAAACAAAATTCCTATTGGAAATAACCAAAGCACTAACCATGATGAGAAGAATATACTATATAGGATGTTTGTTGCTATGCATCCTACTTGGATTTACCGCTTGTAAAAAAGGGAACACCTATTATGAAAACTATAGCCTGAAATATACGGAGTACAAAGGTACGACCCTGCAATTTCTGGAGGAGCAGGGATCAACCTATGACTCCCTGTTATTGGTCTTGGAACGTGTGCCGGATTTGCGGGCAAAGCTTGGTAATGTGTCGGAAAAAACGACATTCTTTGCTTCGACAAATAATAGTTTTACTAATGCAATTGATGCGTTAAATGCCGTGCGTCAAGCCTCAAATCGCTCAAAAATGTATCTGGAAGATATTCCAAAAACTATTTTGGACACCTTGACCTATCACTATGCTTTTGATGGAATCTATGATACCGATGCTTTACGAGATTTTGTTGAAGGAAAAGAAGTACTTTCTATTGATAAATATCGGATGAGCATACAATATAAAGTTACTTCCGCCTCTGGAATCGTTGGCGGGGGACAGCAGCAGCTTGTACTCAGTGATATGAACAACTCCATATTTAAAAGGTATTGGCAAGAAAGTAATACATCTGTTGTCAATATCCGAACAACCAATGGTATGCTGCATATTTTGGCACCTAGCCATAATTTTGGATTCAGCAAATTGGCCAAACTCTTAAACAACTAGCATCATGAAGATGAAATTTTATACTTCCATAAGAAATATAGGGATGTTTTGTCTGGGATTATTGGTCCTGGGAGCGTGTAAAAAAAACATACCTACCGATCAAGATTCTTTAGGCGAGGATATCGTATATAATACAAAAGAGTTCACCCCGCTGCTAGGTAGAAATACTTTTTACAACAATATTGTCAGCATTGGACAGAATACCTCACAGCCCTTAAGCTTTAAGATTGTCAATGTACGCGATTTAGATGGGGAACCTGCGACAGTGTTTAATGATAAATTTCCAGTCAAAGTCTGGAAAGAGGCCTATACAGGTTTGGAAAAAAGTATCGCGGAGATCGAAGCGAAAAGAAAAATTGAGTACCGCCCCTTATTAGAAATTCTCGAACATTCGGGCAATATCAACTTTTGGGGGCAATCTGCCCGCTCGGCTTTTGTTAAAGCACAGCCAGATTCGGGCTATGTATTCGATATTGAAGTCAGCAATTCTGGCGGACGCCGTTACTTGCGTAATTTTAAATTAAAGCCTTTTCGTGAGCAACCTTATGAACCGAGTATTGAGGATCCAATTACAGGTTCGTCTTCTTACCCCTATACCAATGCTATTGTGTCGAATATGATTGGCGAGCGTACAGGAAGACCATTAGGCCCCGCTGATATTCGAGTTTATATGAATAAAACCGAAAATACAGGAAAGGGAACAAAAACGTTGACGATCAGTTTTTTGGATTCATTAAACAATCCAATAGATCCCGCCAAGTTTAGTGAGACCGATTGGCCGAAGCTGGTTCATGGATTTAATCCAAGGGTGGTCGATAAGAAGGTAGTTTATGATGTTGCTTACCCGATTCCTTTGGCCCGCGTAGAGACAGCGTATACACTTGCCAACGGAACCGCAGCCTACTTGGTATTTGGGTATAGAAGAAAAGGGAATCTTGGCTATTTGGAATTATGTGCGTTTGCCATTCCGTTTGCAATATATGAAGAGGGAGATTGGGAGATTCAGTTCCGATTTCCACATGAAGCGCCAAAATTTGATTGATAGTGACCGGTTAACTTAGCTTAAGAATTATGAAACAATTATGTATACTAATACTCTTTTTTACCCATGTGCTAACCAATAATGTAATGGCACAGTCCACGATGATTAAGGGGACGGTAAAAGGGAATGATAATAGGCCTCTGGCGGGAGTATCCATTAAACTGGAATCTCCAAAAAGGGATCTGGGCAAAACGGGAGACGATGGACGCTTTGTTATTTCGGTGCCCGCACAAGGTGTTATGTTATTTTCTTATCAGGGATATGCTACGGTTAGACAAGCCGTAAGCGATTCAAAAAAAGAATACAATATCGTGATGCAGATGACTACACATGAACTTGAAGAAACAGTGGTTGTAGGTTATCAGCAACGGAAACGGGAAACATTAACGGGGTCCGTTGTGACCATTTCAGGAAAGGAAATTCAAGATATTCCCTCAGGAAATTTTGTGGATCTTTTACAGGGTAAGGTCGCGGGGATGAATATCCAGAATAATACGGGTAGCCCGGGAATGCGCGGATCAATTGCTGTACGCGGTATTTCGAATTTTAATGTATCTGGTAGTGGTGATAATACCTTTTTAACCCCAACTTCACCTTTATTTGTCATCGATGGAGTTCCTATTGATGACAACTCTGGATACGAGTATGGCTTTGAAACAGCAGGGCCCGGCGTTTCGCCCATCTCGATGATTCCACCAGAAGATATAGAAGATATCACGGTAATGAAGGATGCACAGGCCACAGCGCTTTATGGCTCACGTGGCGCATATGGCGTTATTCAGGTACGGACTAAAAGAGGAAACTCAAAAATTCCACTAGTACAATATCAATTTCAAGGATTTATGAGTGCGGTGCCTCCCTTACGTAAAGTAATTGGAGGTCGGGGTGAACGCATGGTTCGGATAGAACAAATTTTAATGAATGATTCTACGCTAGCAGCGGCGATTCAGCGGATTAATGATTCTCCGATGCTGGCAGATAGTTTAAATCCGTATTACAACAATTCGACGGACTGGCAATCCTATTTCTATCGCAATACCTATAATCAGACACATAATGTGAACATCTCGGGTGGAGAGCGCGTGTTTAATTATAAAGTGAATATGAATTATTACGATGAAAATGGTATCATCGCAAATACAGGATTCAAGCGATATACGGTACAGTCCAATATGCAATATGAACCCAATGACCGCTTTCGGATGATGGCCAATGTGAATGCCAATTTAGGACAAAATCGAATGGGAAGTGGTAACGCAACAATGCAGACTGGGGTTGGAAAGTCTGCCAATACAACTTCCTTGTACCCTGCTCCGTCACTCTATTCGGGTAGCATGGATGCACTGTCTGCACTAAATGTAAACGATGACAATAAAACTGGAAATTACGTTGCTCAAATCGAATTGCAATATGAACCTATTAAAGGATTAAGAGCAACTACTACCTTTAATTACAATTATACAACTGCAACAAAAGATCGATTTACACCTGAATTATTACTAGGAAATAGCTCAGAGGTATATGGTTATTATCAGAACAAGAGTAAGGTGTATAACCGGAACCTATTATCCTGGGTTAAAACGTTTGGTGAAAAACATATGATCAATGTCTATGGATTCTCAGAAATGGAAATTTCGTCATCTTCTGAAAATCTGAATAAGTTTAGGGGAACTGCCAACGATCAATTCCAAACAGGTATTAGTTACGACACACGTAAAACTTTAGGGGGTTTACTTAATAATCTTTCTAATTTCCGTTCTATTGCGTATGCTGGTAATTTCTCTTACAACTACGATTCAAAATATATTCTTGACCTGACTTACCGCGTTGATGGTACTTCCGTTACTGGAGGAACGTCCCCGTGGTCATCCAATCCTTCGGTCGGTTTTCGTTGGAATTTTAAGAAAGAAAATTTTATGAAAAATCTGGACTGGTGGGATACTGGTTTCTTGCGTGGATCGGTAGGTCGTACGATTTCCCCAACAGGAACCGTGGCCGATCTATATGGATGGTATAAGGTCGATGACGGCCGTTATAACAATCGGCCAACAACCTCCCTTGATCTAAAGAATGCACCAAATACAGGACTCGTTCCGCAGACCACAACACAATGGTCTATGGCTGCTGAACTCGGTTTTTTCAACAGTGCCTTATACGTTACTTATGAGACCTATTACAAGCAGTCCGATAAAATCTTGCGCTCGAAAGCGATCGCTAACCATAATGCTTTTGAAAATGTACTGACAAATGAAGCCGCAATGGTTAATATGGGGCATGAATTGACAATTAATGTGCGGCCGCGTTTTCAGAATCAAGATTGGGACTTTACAGGTACAGCGACATTTGCTTTGAATAGAGGTTTTACAACGGCATTGCCTGATGGGGCTAGACAATTAATACAAGCAGACGACTCAGGATTCGATCTGCCACAACTTTTTAGATTGGGAAGAAATCCGCTTACTTTCGTTTTATACGATTATAAGGGGGTATACAAATCGGATGATGAGGTCCCAGTGAATCCATTGACGGGACAGCGGTACCGCGCAGGTGGCCCACTTTCAGATGGGAAATACTTCCGTGCAGGGGATCCCATTTTTACGGATCTGAATGGCGATTACATTTTAGATGAGAATGACTTAATATTCGTTGGTGATGCGCAGCCAAAAGTAACTGGCGGGTTTAGTTTATATACGCGTTATAAAAATTGGTCTTTGCGTACGCAGATCAATTATACCTTGGATCGGGATATTTTGAACACTGCCCTGGCAGACCGTTTTCGTAATTACGATAGACCAACAGGGATTAAAGAGGGCGATTTGAAATATGTTCCAGGCGCTTATGTTCCATTGGATGCTTACAATGTATGGCGTCAGTTGGGTGATAATGCAGATTACCCGAATGTATCTGATTTTACACGTTTGTCTCTTTATAATCCATACCGTTACAATTCGACCATGTTTCTGGAAGATGGTTCATGGTTGAAATTAAGCTCCGCGACAGTAGGCTACAATTTTAACAGGATGTGGTTGAAGCGTTATGGTTTGACTTCTGCACGACTCAACTTTACTGCGAGTAATATCTTCACCTTCAGCAATTATTCGGGACCTGATCCGGAGTTGGTGACTGGCGTAGGAAGGGATGGATCCAACGGCTATCCAAGCAAAAGAACCTATTCATTGGGGGTCAGTGTACAATTTTAATATGAAAATCTCATGAAAAGAAAGTTTATATATACAGCATTACTTGGAGCTAGTTTGATACTAGGCTCCTGTGGTAAGGATTTCTTGAATATTACACAGATTGATAAATTAACAGGTAATAATTACTGGACCAATAAGGGGGATGTCGAGCAATATATGGGTGGAATCTATTCTACATTCCGGGAAGCAACCATGACGAATATTTTCTTTCCAGCGTCTGGCGACTTGCGTTGCGCACCGACTAATCGTACTAGTGCGACAAGTGGATCAGGCCGGGATTATATTGCCTATTTGCGGAATAACAATCTGTCTATGATTTTTGCCCGTGAAAATGATTTTTCCTATTTCGGTTTTCCAAGAATAACGAAATGGGACACTTTTTATAAAATGGTCCAAAATGCAAATATTGTTTGCTATCAGCTGGATAATAAAGATATGCCGTTTTTGTCTGAGCGTCAAAAGAGCGCCTATAAGGCAGAGGCGATCTTTCTTCGCTCTTTGGCCTACTTTTTTATGGTACGTCTCTATGGTGATGTGCCTTACTATACGGATGTGAACACCAACCCATTGCCGCGAACGAACATGGTGACTGTGTTGAAAAATATTTCGGCCGACCTTGATGCAACTTATAAAGATCTTCCCTGGACTTACGATGATCCTTCTGTAATTGCTGTTAAAGCTATGCGTGGTAGTGCCCTTGCATTGAATATGCATATTAATATGTGGATTGCTGGTTTTACAACAGAAGATAAATCCATCAACTATGAGAAAGTAGCTGCGTTGGGAAAAGAACTGATGGAGGAGAACGGAGGGGCTTACGAATTACTCGATCTAAAACGAACCAAGGAAATTTTCAAAGGCCGTACCAGAGAAGGTTTATTTGAAATTGTACAAAATTTTAACTATGGTGAGAGCTTCCATTTATCAGCTTCTTATTCGGATTATGTGTTACATGCTCCAAATAAGGTAACATCGAAATCCTATATTTACTATGATCCGAAATTTATGGAAAAAATGTATCCTGTCGCAGAAGCTGACCTACGTAAAACCTATTGGTTTGATAAGGATATTTATTCGACGAACGGTGATTTCCAATGTTTGAAATTCTCCAATGTATTTATGGAAGAAGGAGAGGACAACAATCCGGATGATAATCAGATGATATTTCGCTATTCTGATCCAATCCTTTTGCGGGCAGAAGCCTTAGCAGAATTAAATCGCGACGAGGAAGCGCGTACAGTAGTCAACGTTATTCGTAAACGCGCCGATGCTTCTGAAATTTCGGTTTCAGGGGATGATCTCAAAGATGCAATCTGGTGGGAGCGAGTTCGTGAACTGTTAGGTGAGGGCAACTTTTATTATGATTTGGTTCGGACCAAGAAGGTCATGAATACGGAGTATACTATGGCACCGATGTCGGTAGGCGCATTTAATGCTGGTGGATGGACATGGCCTATTGATAAGTCTGCAATGAACAACAATCCTTATATGCGTTTAAACAATTATTGGAATTAAGAAAGGAAGAAAGATGAAAAGCTTATTAAAACTAACTCTGTTTTTGACAGTGATGATACTAGGCGTAGTCGCTTGTAAAAAAGATGATTTTATCGATACTGGAGTTCATAATGTAAAATTCGATGGTACGGTTTGGCAGTACCTGGAGACGCGTCCCGATCTGTTCGATACGTTGATGGTCGCGTTAAAAATTTCAAAATTGGATGAGGTGTTAAAAAAGGAAGAAGTGACTTTTTTTGCCCCTCCGGATCCAACAATCCTAAAAGCTGTTTGGCGGCTCAACCGAACATTATATGTCTCAGGCCAGGATACGATAACGAAATTGGAACAGATCAAACCGCAGGTCTGGCGTAAATATCTTGGACAATACATTCTCAAAGGAAAATACTTGTCGAAGGATTTTACACAGATTGATACCATCAATCTGGCAGCATATCCAGGTGGGGTTTACAAAAATTATGACGGTTTTGACATGAATATTGGTGTCTTGTTTAACGATGTGCGTTCAAATGATCAGGTGATTAAATATGCAGGCTATCGCCAATTGTATTTCAATTTCCCTTATTCAATAACATTGCCAGGTGATATACAGGAGTATTTGACTCCGTTTATTACAGCACCTGTAGCAACATCGGATATTCAACCGACCAATGGTGTTTTGCATGTTTTGCAGTTTTCAAAGCACACCTTGGGTTTTGTGGGATCTCTTTTTGCCAGTGAGGCAGGGCATATACAGTTGGCGTTTTACCAAATTAACTGATTTTACTGAATAATGATGAAACGATTAAAAACAAAAATAGGATACCAGCTTGGTTTGTTGTCCTGTCTTGCAATAAGTTCCTGCAGTAAGGATATTGCCTTGGGCACAGATCCTTATGCGGGTGGAAAAGGATCGCTTGGCATTGGATTTTATAAAAGCTATTCGGAGCCAGGGACTGCAAAACCAGGGGAATTGGTTGACTTTTATGTGAAAGGCATTGCGCCATATCTTGGCAAACTTAACTTCTATGTCAATAATACGAAAATGGAAGTGGTGAGTGCAAAGGATTCTTTGGTGACTATTAAGGTACCGGATCAAATTTCTTCGGGCGATGCGAAGATCGAAGCCGATGGGCAGGTTTTTTATGGGCCGCGGCTAGGGATCGATGGGAATGTTTCGAGAGACGTCAACTACGGTATGGTGAATGGCTTTTCCTCGATGGTGACGGATATTTTACCAAATGCGGGCGGTTATATTGTGACGGGTGCATTTTCCAATTTTGAAAATGAAGCCGTTGATAAAGAGATTTTTCGGAATGGTATTCATTTTATTGATGGTAACGGAAAGTCTTCAGCAGCAATGGCTTTTGGTGAGGGCGCAAATGGATATGTAAACTCGGTAACTAAAATGAGCGATGGGAAGTTTTTGTTAAGCGGATTCTTTAATAAGTTCGATAAAACAAATGTCTTTGGTCTTGTTCGGCTTAACCCCAATGGGTCCGTTGATTCTGAAGTTGTGGATGTCATTAATACCACTGGAAATCCTCTCGATGCACGTGATACGGTATGTACTTTCAACGCAGGAATTACCGGTAGTGTATCGAAAGTCTTTGGCATATCAGATAATCGTGTCATAGCTGTTGGGAATTTTGACACGCACTACAAGATCGATTATACCTATTCCTCCCGTGCAAATAAACGTCAAATTGGTACGAAAGTAAAGCATATTATGCGCATGAAATCGGATGGATCGTTGGATTCAAGCTATATGATAAATAATATAGGAGCAAATGCGGCGATTTTTGATGCAGAATTGATTGACAACGAGCGTGTAATCGTTACAGGGCCATTTACAAGTTTCAATGGTCAACCTGCACGAGGGATCGTCTGTATTAAAGCAGATGGCAGCATAGATCCTTCCTTTAATTTAGGTGGAACAGTTGATCGTGTATTTGACGTAAGTTATAATGCAAAACTAAAGAAAATTCTGATAGCAGGGGTGTTCAGTGGTTTGGGAGCAAATGGGAAAGTAAAGGGGATTGCTGTAATGAATCTGGATGGTAGTATTGATGATCAATTTGTTTTGGGTGATATAAGCACAGGGCTGGTGACCTTTGCACAGATGCTGAATAATGGGCGGATCATAGCTCAGGGGACCTTCGATAGCTATAATTCAATTAAGAGATCGAGCTTTCTGGTATTGGAAAAGGACGGTACTTTATTACAAAAATATAATAACCAGTCACCTTTTGAGGGCAGTGCAATTAAAATCATAGAGTCGACGTCATCGTTGGGTTTTCCGGCATTATTAATTGGCGGAAGTATTATACAATATGGAGCCGATCGTGTTGGAAATATCTTTAAGATGGAAATCAAAGATTAACCTTTTATCGAACCAGATATGAATAAGTATATAAAAATAATAAAAAATACCCTTTGTGGAATTGGAGGAATGCTTTTGTTGGTTGCCTGTAATAAGGATTTTCCAAATCTGCTTCAAAATTTTAATGAGGCGAAAGATAGCCCCGCAAGTAAAGATAAGGTTTTGCTGGTTATCTTGGATGGGTTGTCGGGATCTGTTGTACAAGATATCGAACCTGAAAATATGACACTGTTGACGCGTAATGGATTGGTAACCTATGGCAGTTTAGCTGATCCGACTACTGACTTTAAAGTAACGAATACGTCTGTTGCTGCGTCACTATTGACTGGCGTGAATAGTGATAAAACAGGTGTTATGTCTGGAGATATCAGTACGTTAAATCCGCAATATCCAACCATTTTTGAGCGGTTGAAAAATGAAGCACATCGCTCCAATTTTTATACTTCATCTTCAGCATATGGTACTTACCTAGGTAAAAATGCGACAGTACAAATCGGTGCTGATGATCAGGGCGTAGTGACCGATGCATTAAAGGGATTACAAACAGATTCTGCCGATTTAAATGTGGTTCATCTTACAAAAGTAGAACAAGCTGGATTGGCGAGCGGTTACACCAGTGAGTCGGCTGACTATGTCACTGCTGTTCAAAACGCAGATAAGCAAATTAAACAATTGGTGGATGCAATCAAAGGCCGAAAGTCTATTTCCAATGAAAACTGGTTAGTGATCGTTACGTCAGGCAAAGGAGGCAAAACTAAAAACTCAGAGAGCGATTTTACAGCATATGGAGATAGTGAGCGGAGTACCTATACATTGTTATACTCACCTAAATTTACGCGGAAAATTATCCCTCGGCCGAGTGCAAAAGATATTCCTTTTGTAGGCAATGCTACTCGCTACACCTATGCAGCCAATAATCAGGTATATGGTCAGCTGACTGATCCGAACAAGTTTAACGTAAGTGCAAGTGAAGATTGGACGATTACCTTTTTTGCAAAACACAACAGTCCCAATACGACTTATAACTATGCAGTTTTTCTTGCCAAGCGTTTGCAGGGATTCAGCGGAAACGGCTGGAATATCTTTTCAGAAAGTGGGGGCTGGGGCTTCAATAGTTCTTTTGCCAATCAGACTTTTGGGGACTATATCAATGATGGTGAATGGCATGCACTTACTGTTGTGATTAAACGTAGCGGCACGCAAGATTCGGTGTATACGTATACCGACGGTACAAAAAATTCGATATCAGGTAAGGTTTCGCAAAATGTGGTTGCTAACAGTAATTTTGACAACACAAGTCCACTACGTATCGGATACAGCCCAGGTGATGGAAATACGGGCTGTGATCTTTCGCTTTGTAATTTACAAATTTATAACCGTGCCTTTACTCATGATGAGGTAAAACGCTATGGTGGTGTAACACATATTGATGAATCCTTTCCATTTTGGAGTAATCTTCAGGGATACTGGCCAGGCTATGGCGATGTGAATACAAGTAAGCTTACAGAGAAAGCAAAAAAAGGTGCTGGAGATCTATCGCTTAAGGGGCCGGTTTCATGGACAAGCTTCAATGAACTGGTTCCTTTCTTTCAACCTCCAATCGAAGGATCATTTTTTAGACAAGTTCCAAATGCGGTTGACGTTCCTTTTATGGTCTACCAGTGGCTGGGGATAACCGTAGAAAGCGATTGGAACTTGGATGGAAAAAGCTGGAGTCCGGCGTATGTGCAAATCAGAAAGTAATCATTAGAACTAACCAATATGAATAAGATATATATAATGGGAGTATTTGCAGGAGTGATTGCTTTGGCCTCATCCTGCAGCAAATATGGCTATGACTTTAAAGATGGTTATCAGCTTGGGGACTCCACTGCTTCCGAGATTTTAACAGACACCACAATGGGTAGACCCGATAAAAGCCTGTATACACGTGCTCGGATCTATCCAGGGCTTGTGGGTGATGGGGTTAAACGTGTGATGGATACAACGGTGACATTATTGATGAATAAGCAATATGTGAACAGAAATGAGTTTAAAGTGCAGGCGACGCCGGCACCTTATTATAGTACAGGATTGTATGCACCAGCAGGAGAAGTCGTGCGGATTACTGTTCCGCAAGGAGTAGTGGGACTTACAGTTCAGTTGGGGGTACATGAGGATAATATAGGGGGAAAAGATGCTCCCCGCCGAGATGCTCTTATCTATACCCGTAAAGAGCTTTTTCCAGGTGTCAACTATGTCCGCAATTTATATGGTGGAACAATTTGGATTATCAATGAGAAGCCAATGACCTCACCTGTCACATTAAAAATTGCTGGAGCGGTTAAAGCGACGGATTTTGTTCTTGGGAAAAGTACAATTGCCCAGTGGCAAAAGGATGTTATGGCCAGTGATGTCCCTTGGATGGATCTAATCGGTAAACATGTCGCTTTTTCCGTGCCGCGTTCGCTTATTTCCCGATTTATTCAATCGGGCCGGGCAGATCATATTGATGAGGCGCTGGAACTTTGGGATAAAACGTATGAGGAAGATTACTACGATTGGATGGGATTGAGCCGTAATGCTCCAGATATTATTAACCGGTACCCAGAGTTTTGGGAGCGGGGTGTCATGGATATTCATCCCTCTGTCGGCTATGCACATAGTGGTAGTCCATGGGTCATGCAGGAAGATGAATACTGGCTTGATGAGCTGATTAACCCGAATACAATTAAAAAGGGAACTTCTTGGGGAACATATCATGAGGTCGGACACAATTATCAGGCCGTGTTTTCATGGAGCTGGAGTGATCTGGGCGAAACGACAAATAACCTGTTTATTTTCAACGCTGCGCGGAAACGTGGCAATACGGATCGGATTTCATTTCACCCGGCTTTAAAAACAGAAATACCGGCAGGAATAGCTTTCGCAAAAGATAATGTACCAAAGAATTTCTCAAATATACCACTTAGTTATGGACTCAGTTCCCCAAATAACGTGGTATTTGCACGCTTGACACCTTTTCTGCAGATTTTTGATAAAGTAAAGGGGAAAAATGGGGAATTAGGTTGGGATTTCTTCCCTTATATTTATTCAAAAGCTCGGAATGAGAATTTTTCGACATCGTTGGAACAAGCGAAGCGAGATTATTTTTATCGTCAGCTCTGTCATTTTGCTGGGACAGACTTCAATCGTTTCTTTATAGCTTGGGGTATTCCGGTCAGCGCTTCGGCAAAGCGGGAAATACGTAATCTGTATCCACCGCTGAAAACCACACTATGGGAGTATAATCCATTGACATTTACTGGTGGCGATACACCGCTACCGACCAAATATAACTTGCCAAGCAATCGTTTTACGTTCACTGCGAATGTTGCGACAGCGACGAATGAAAGTTTGGGGACCTTTGCAGCATTAACAGATGGTAAAGCAAATACCTACTGGCATACCTGCTGGTCAGGTTGTAGTATACCAACAACCGTTCCTGTTGAATTAACACTAAACATGAATGAAATGAATGCTTTTAAGGGATTTTATATTCAAAATCGTCAGGGTGCTACCTATCAAACGAAAGTGAAAGTGTTGATTAGCAGTGACAGTAAGAATTGGAAGGAAATGGGGACTTATGCATTGGCTCAAAGTGCTGAAAATACAGCACAGCGCAACGTTATGCGCGAATTTGTATTCTCCAGTATTGTGGAGGCTCAGTATGTCAAGTTTGTGTTTCCTAATCAAAACCTGGGGGGAGCTGTTCACGTAGCTTTGGCCGAAATTGGTGTGTTTTATGATATTTAAGCGGAGTAATATGAAAAGAAAATATAGACTGAAAAAACTTGCTTTGATCGCTTTAGGAGCGGTATTCACCTTAGCAAGCTGTACAAAGTATGCAAATCCAGCGGCGGTATATGAAGATTACGATCAAGGGGTCGATCAGACCGTGAAGAGAAGGGTCTTATTTATTTCCATTGATGGGGCGGTTGGATTGGAGATGAAAAAGATCATGCCAACTAATATTGCGGAGTTGCTGAAAACAAGTAAGTATTCATTTGAAGCAATTGCAAATGAGAATACAAAAGATGCGGCCACGTGGATGTCAATGATGTCTGGGGTAAACCAGGATAAGCATCAGATTGAAGATGATTCGTATATTCCAAAACCGGACGAAAATGATCCGCATCATAATGCTTCGGGCTATCCTTCCATCTTATATCGAATTTCAACAATTTCTCCGACGATAAAAACCTATGTGGTTGCACGTGATCAGGCAATTACAACTAAACTTTTGGTCAGTGCGGACGAAGCAACATCTGTCAATTCAGATGAGGAAGTTAAAAATAAAGTAATCGAGCTTTTGGGAAAAAAGAATCCGGGCCTGGCAGTTGTACAATTTAAAGATGTTTTACAGGCAGGTATAGCTGGAGGATTTTCTTCTGGAAATTCTGGCTATGTTGATGCGGTAAAGAAAGTGGATGGTTATATCGGGGAGATTATGAAGGCTTTAAAGGCACGGAAGAACTATCCTTATGAAAACTGGCTGGTTATTGTAACAAGTAATCACGGCGGGACAGATCGAGTGTATGGCGGAGATTCGTATGCCGAACGCAACATATTTGCTATTTTCCAGAATAATAATTTCAAACAGCTAGAACTGAAGGCAGATATTATGAAGTCCATGCGTTTTTATGGTTTTTATGATGCAGGTCAAACTTCTTTCGGTGGATATGGACCTAATGCTTTTCGTGGTCGGAATAATCCTGTTTTAGCAAATGAATCTATTTATGAAGTTGCTAAGACAGGTGAATTGACCGTTGAAGCAAAGATTAAAATGAATCCTGTAGACGGTAAATTTGATTATGCAAGTAATGCTCCATTTTTGGGGAAGAACGCTGCTCGGACAGGATCAACAGCAGGATGGGCATTTTTTAAGTCAGGTAGTGCATTAACATTTTTTGTTGCGGATGGCAGCACGAATGTACAGCCGGGAATGGGGCCTGTTTCGTCTGCTGGCGAATGGACGCATATTGCGGCAACAGTTGCTAAGGTAAATAATGTGCCTACAGTCAAAGTTTATGTCAATGGTCTAAAAACGGGGGAAGCGACTAGTACGACGATGAATCTGAATAATGTTACAAGTACTACTGGCTTGACTTTTGGTTATTTCCCTTATATTTTTTCAGGCTTAGCCGTAGATATGCAGTTATGTGATGTGCATATTTATAACAAAGCTATGGACGAAGCAACATTGAAGAAAAATGCCAATCGTGTCGGAATTCCGGATGCTGAATTGACGAATCCTAATCTTGTGGGCTATTGGCCAATGGATGGGCTGGTAAGCAACTCTTTTATGAATAAGGTAGCGGGAAACCCAAGTATTGCCGCACAAGGGGCCTCACGGCTTGTCCTTTCAGGAAATACCTTACCTTTTGTCGATCAGAATAATACGGTTTTAATCCAACCTGCAGACATGTTTACCCAAATCTTCTATTGGTTGGAATTACAGGCACAAAAAGACTGGAACTTAGACGGCCAGGTTTTCCTTAATAAGTATGAAATCGAATTCTTAAAGCCTTAAAGGATATTGTACAATGAAGAAAAGATTTAGCGAAGTAATTGGCAAATGCCTTTTGATTGGAAGCGTTTTAATGGCTGTTCAGGCATGCAAAGAAGAGGAACTTGTATTTCCACCACAGCCCGAACAGGAAGTAGTGGTCAGCGAAAAACGCCCTACAGCTCGTCCCTCCAGTTTGACCTATGTGTCGGCATTTAATCAAAATATTGAAATTTACTTTCCAAAGCTGAGTGATCGTGTGACAAAAGCAACTATCACTTATATGGATGGCACAGAGAAAAAGATAGAACTTACTAAGTTTGAAGATCCGATCATTATTCATTTGAGTGAATATAAGTCCTATGATTTTTCTATACAGTATTTTACAAACGAGGGGACATCGTCAAAAGTTACGACCACGGTGTTAACGCCATTGTCGTATGAAGTGAAGTATAAACTTGACAATATACAAACCGAACCAATTGAAGGCGGGGTGAAATTTACTTTTCCTAAGACCCTCGACCGTTCGTTGAAATATACGATCAAATATACGGTAGAAGGGGAACAAAGAATAAAGACTGTAGATGGGCCAGCTGTAGAATCTATAGCGATTGATAAACTGTTTGACGAAACAAAACCAATTTCATTTAAACTTACTATTGTTGACGCTGAACTGAAAGTTGAAGCAAGTAAAGTGATTGAGCAAGCTCCTGGAGCACAAGCTATGGTTGGCGATGAAGCCGAGTTTACCGATCGATCCAATTGGATTGCGACAGTTTCAGATGCTCAGATTGATGATGGAGGGGGAGCAGCAGCGTTAATAGATAACGATATAATGTCCT
Source organism: Sphingobacterium zeae (assembly GCF_030818895.1). Lineage (NCBI taxonomy): Bacteria > Pseudomonadati > Bacteroidota > Sphingobacteriia > Sphingobacteriales > Sphingobacteriaceae > Sphingobacterium > Sphingobacterium zeae. The sequence continues at coordinate 5,520,130 of NZ_JAUTBA010000001.1, read as the reverse complement.
TTTGGCATTCTCAGTATGATCCATCCATTCCTTTTCCGCATTGGTTCAAAATTGATTTTGGTAAGGCACGATTCATTTCTAAGATTGGAATGATCAGAAGATCTGGTGCAAATAATGGTTTTATTCAATACGATTTAGAAACATCATTGGATGGCATCACCTTCACAAAGGTAGCTTCAAATCTGTCATTTGACCCAGCAAATAGCAATTGGCAATATTATACGTTACCTAAAGTTACCAGAGGGCGTTATGTTCGGGTGACCATGACAAAACCAAAGGATGCTGGCGATGATTTTACGCATCTGGGTGAATTTAAGGCTTTTGGCTATTAAATTGAATTGTTTTTTATTTATAAGAGCGGAAATCTATTAAAATTTCCGCTCTTATATTCAAGGAAGTTTGTTATAAACGATAGCTTCCTAATATGAGTTATAGGAGCATCCTATAATACGAGGCAGTCGGTAAAATAAACTGTTTTTTAGTTTATTTTACTAAATAGATCAACGTTGGAAAGTGATCTGAGTAGCCATTGATAAATACGCCACCTGAAAATGTCCGGTGCGGATAACCTTTGTTACGGCCTTCCTGTTGAACCAAAAAGTCCCGATTGAAGATTTCTGCTTTGACAAAACGTAAGCCTTTGTTTTTATTATCCAATAGTGGCCTGGAGATAATGATTTGATCAAAAAGGTTCCACTGTCCTTGATAACCAAGAGATCCAATTCCCTTATCGTAAAACTTCCACATGGTATTAAACAATCCTTGAGTTGGTACATCTTGTGGGTTTTTCTTGGCCTGCAAGACATCCTTCACGCTTTTATCTTTGGGGTCATCATTCAAATCGCCCATGATGATGATCTTGGCCTCCGGATTTTCGCGATATAGGGAATCACATATGCCTTTAGTAATACTTGCGGCGAATTCGCGAAGTTCAGAAGATTTATTGCCATAACGCGAAGGCCAGTGGTTGACAATGATATGCACTGTATCGCCAGCAATTGTGCCGGATACCAGTAGTTGATCTCTCGTTTTGAAGCCCGGGTTTTCAGGCAGGTTGAATGGATGAACCCTGTCATTAAAAGGAGTGAAGAATTCTGGATTATAAAGGAATCCAACATCCACACCACGGCGGTCAGGGGAGTCATGATGAACGATCTTTAATCCCAGCTCACGGAGTTGGGGATCTCGTGTAAGATCTTCCAGAACCCGGCGGTTTTCAATTTCGGCTACGCCTAAAGCAATGGGCCCGAGGTTTGAACTCGGCGAACCAATAGCGCGAATTGCTCGCGCCATATTTTTAATCTTTTGCTGGTATTTGGCTTCTGTCCATGTGTTGGCACCCTTTGGCGTAAACTCATCGTCATTGATGGAAGAATCTTTTACGGCATCGTACAAATTCTCCAAATTGTAGAATGCGATGGGGTAAACCCGACGGTTGGTTTGTGCGAAACTCGGGTGTGCAGCAAATAAAAGGAGAAGTAAAATACAGCTGATGTGTTTATAGTTCATCTTTTATCTATTTAGTAACGATAATCGTATTGTCTGAACCGTTTCCGCCAGTCGCACTTACGATTTTAATATTATCTAAACGGAATCCAAAAGCATTGTCGCTAGCAGAAACTTTAAACTCTACTATGCTGGTCGCTGCGGCTGGAAGATTCGGAATCGTAAAGGTGTAATATTTATTGAGATCGTTCGGAGCACTTACCGGAGTACTAGGAAGTGAATAGGTATGGCCATTCACAATAACCTTTACCATATTCAGATTGGCGTTATCCGGATCTTTGTTTACATTACTCATCAATTGAAAGCTTAATGATAGGTCAGTTTTATTTGCGGATTGAATACCTGCAATGTCTAATGAAATATCTTTATTTGCCGGAAACCATAATGAAGCGTTGACACCTGTAACGGTTCTGATATCAATAGATCCGCTTGCGTCGGTATAAGTTACTGGAGCTTTCATGTCAAAATCGGTAAAAGCAGCCAATTTTGGGACGGTTACCACTTCCATAAGTACCATCACCAAATGTCTCATTAAAGATCACTTCTCCGGCTCCGGGGTCAGTTGGTGTTGTTCCAGCATCTGTACCGTCAAAATCAATAACATCTGTTTTGTCACGTAAGAAGAGCTGCCAACCACCATTGTAACGACCTAAAATTCCGACTAGTGTTCCGTTTCCTTTAGGAAGGATCTCTTTAGCAAAGGTAGAGAAGTTGCTGTTGCGAACATCCAATGTTTTGCCATTCGCATCTTTGACTACCTCGCTAACAGTTGCCGTTCCACCTGCGAAAGCATTGACACCACCATTGTTAAAACGCACATTTTTAATGATAACCAACTTGTTGACCATCGAAGCGTCTAATTTAGAAAGATCAACTTCCAATGGCGTTAAATTAGCCGCATTAGGCCATCCGCTAACTTTTGTATGTTGTTTGAAGATTTCCCATGCAATACGATTGGCATTGGTTCCACTGAATCCAATCTGCAGTTCGCCACCATATTTCACCATGGATAGGCCTTTTAAGCTGATATACACTTCCTGGCCTGCGCGAAAAGTTGTGTACATGCTGTTTTGATCGACACCCAAATTGATGGCTGCAGTTTCATCCTGAATGTACAGTTGTTTGTAGATATTCCCCGAAATATCGTTTCCGGTCACTAGTGCTTTAATAACCAGATCTTCGTCGATTACTTTTGGATCGTTAATGCTTGCGTATTTTTCTTTTAATGCGGCTATTGTGGTGTTGGCATTTGGACCGTCGTAGATCGGCTGAGTCAATAAGGGGGCTTCAGGATCGCGCTTACAGGCTCCTGTAAATAAGATGAGTCCAATACAGATGAGCGATAGCATCGATGCACAGACCGTTTGTATATTTTTTTTATTCATCGTTGTTGAAATTAAAATCTATAGGATACATTCATAAAACAGTTGATTCCCTGCATGTAATAATATTTGGATGCAAACTTATTTGCTGCAGTAATATCCAGACGTGCATTTTCGAAGCCACCTGTTCGGATGTTTTTGTTGTTTAATACGTTGTTGACCGCCAAATTGAAGTTCATTGATTTGCGATTCTTCAGATAAAGAATTTTACCGATTGATAGGTCGACGGTTGCGCTATTTTTGAACTTTTCCTGGTCGGTCAGGATATGGTAGGCGCCATCGAGTTCCGGATCGTACGGATTGATTGTGCTGTAGTTTGATGCTAACTGACGAAGTGGCGCTTTGGATAGATACATATCGCCAGCATAATTTACGTTTGCTCCGAAAAACCAGTAGTCAACGAAATAACGGATACCTAAAGTTCCTGCGGTCTGTGGCATTCCACCAACATAATAGTTGTTGAGGTAGACCATTTCACGCTCATTATTGATCAATCCATTTTCGGAGTTCTGTGCTCCCATTGGGTTGTTGCTGTAATAGTATTCAGCTTTTGTTGCTGCGAGATCAATACTCCAATTGTTGTCAACTTTATAGGTCAATCCGAGCTCTATCCCTCTATTGACCTGGTTCATATCTTTTAGACCATGGTTGATAAAGGTACGGGCGGCATCGTTATAGTAACTTTGTCGGCTGATGAGATCTGTAAAGTTGGTCTGAAAGACCGATAAACGACCATTTAGTTTTGGCAAGGAGAAGACATAACTGATATCTGTAGAGAATATCTTGGCACTCTTGAGGTCTTCAAAAGTAAAGTCACTTACCCTCGGTGAGATATAAGCATCATTAGCCAATGGCGCTTTGGTCTGATAGCTGATCTTGGCGTTTAATAAATGACGGCCATTGAATTTGTAGGTCATTCCACCCTTGAAAGCATAGTCAAAAAAATGGTGTTCTTGCCCTTTACCATAAGAATTGGTCGGGAAGCGTCCATTTTTCATGTAGCCTACGCGTTGAAAGCTCGTGTAAGAAAGCTGTGTAGCGTAGAAAAAGTCGATGTTCGAATACGTGTATTCGTTTTGTAACCATGCATTCGCAGACTTGATATTAATGTTGTAACGATATCCAAAAATATCATCTTTGCGTGCCTTAAAGTTGGGATTTAACAAGTCGTTTTGGCTTTGACCTGTATTTTGTCCAAAGTCACGTTCAGAGAATTTGTCAATATCCAGCACATATTCAGCGCCCAGTAGATCCGCTACAGTTTTATATTGCTGGGATTGTGATCCTTTGGCCCCGATACCGAGGGTCAGTTTAGCATGCTCGTTAATGGTTTTGTTGAGCGTTGCATTAAAGCTGCTCTCCAGGAGGTCGCTATGGCGTTTTTCAAGCATGTAAATTGCGGCGCCATCATTGATTTTATTCTCAAGCTTATTAACGAGGTATAAGTTGTCCCAGTCGACCTGCGATACTTTGGCCGATTGCCATAGGTTCGTATAGAACTGATTGGTAATGGAATCCGTAAAGTAGCTTGGTAAATTACGGTAATAATCGGGCCTTGGGTCGGGACCGTTGTACCAATTGAGCGCTGTGCTAGCATATTTGCCATAATGCAGTGATATACCTGTAGTCAGTTTTGTGTTCGGATCGATTTTCCAGATATGTGAAAGGATTGCGGTCGGGTCGTAAGCCGTTACTACACGCGAATTCCTGATTTTTCCATCTTGGTAACCCCAATTGGGGTTGTATAGGTTATTGTCGAGGAGATCGTAGGCTTCCTGAAAAGAGCCTGATTGTTGACCACGCTCTACGGGTGAACCAAAGGTAACTAGGGATAAGCTGTGTTTTCCTTGTTGGAATTGTTTTTCAATCGACAGGGCATAAGAGACATTCTTGTAGAATGTTCCTTCTACATAACCTTTATCGGCATAACGACCACCGATCAAACCTGTAAATGCCCAGCCATTGTCCATGAGACCGGTGGAATAGCTCAGCATGCCGCGGCTATAGTAATTCCGGTTGGTATAGGTAGCTGTTGCCTTTGCGCCTTTCGCAAAGGTGCTTGCACGCATATTGATGTTTTCAGAGCCGCCAATGGAGCCGAATGTAAAAGTCGATGCATCCATGGCGTTGTCTTCGTCACCATTTCGGGTCAAATCATTGATGGCTCCAATGGAGGCGTAGTTGAAGACACCACGCAACTGGTCATTGAAATGTACACCGTTGATATATTTTTGTTCGTATCGGTTGTTGTATCCGCGAAGGCGGAAACGGAACTGTGAGAGCTGATAACCAATTTTGTTAACGTATACGTCATTGGAAAGGATAATTTTGGCCGCAATGTTTTGATCGAAAGATTCGTTATCATCATCCAATAAATCATCTGCAGCCATGCTCAGTTGTACCATATTATCATTGTCGGTACTTGGAAGAACATAAATATCTTCCATTTTGAGCAGACCGGAGGTCGGGATTTGAACAGTAATTTTAGTTTCTTGGATGTTACCGCCCGTGATCAGGATGGTTTCCTCGCCTGAATTTAACTTCGGTAGATTGAAGTTTCCTTTGGAATCCGTAACGACTGTTTTTTGATTTTTTTCAAAGACGAGACGTACATTGGAAAAAGGTTCTTTGCTCACCTGATTGCGTACGATACCCTGTACGTTGGCCTTTTGGGCAAGGATAGGGGTACTGGCCGCCGATAAGAGCGCAAAAAGTATGTATTTTTTATACATAGCTTGAGGTTAAAAAGTGAAATGTATTTAGCTAACAAATGCAACACATGATGGATGTGTTGCATTTGAAGATGTTTTTATTGTATTTTATTTTTGGCCTTTTAAGACGATATTATCGATGCGGACACCAGCTTTGTTGGTTGCTATATCTGAGAAGAAGGATAATTTCGAGTTAGCGGAAAGTGTAGTTGCAGTAGAAAGATCTACTGTTACATTAATGAATTTATTTGCATCTGAAGCAAGGATCATTTTGGATTCAGGATTGAATGTTTGACCGTTAAATATGATCGCTAGATTTTGCAGGTCGAAATCCTTCGATGTTCCAGTTGCCACGTCAAACGAAACTTTTAATTTACTTGCTTTATCTGTATCAATTCCTTCTATAGCCAGCTCCGAATTACCTGTAGTAGGTAACCATGCGTGATTGTTTACAATAGTTCCAGTTGTTCTAATGTCCGCTTTTGCATATTGATCGGAGTATTTAACTGTAGTATTCGACCAGCCTTTGAAATCAGCTATTTTAAATTTTTCATCCTTACTTAAAGGGGTTGTTCCGAAATCTTCTTCAAACAATGTCTGCTCAACGGGATCAGTTGTGCCACCGCCATTTTCTTCGTCTTTCCCGATAGTATAAGACCCCGAAGGTACATCGGTCCAGTCAACAATACTTCCTGAAGCTACAATAGCTGTATTGTTGCCTGCTTGCTCCTGTAAAGTAATGTTATAGCTATATTTTTTACCTGATTCGTAGCTTGTTGATGATGGTAAAGTCCATGTATAGATTTCATTGCCAATTTTGAATTCAACTTTTGCTCCAGAAATGTTGGCGACAGGCAATAAGATGGCTTCTGCTGATGTAGTGGTTGTTCCAGCGGTTGTTTTTGCTTTGATAGCCGCTGGGTTAGTGCCAGCAGCTAATGTACCTGTTGCAAGGTCGAAGTTCGCTGTGGTATTGAATCCATTGTAAGTTACGGTAAGACCTGATAGGGAACTAACACCAGTTCCAGCAGCAATTGTCAATTCAATTTTACTGAGTTTGTGGCTAAATTGTAATTGGGCATTTGCTGTATTTTTATTGGCACCAGTTACATTATTAGCATACATGAAGTCAATTTTGTTTTGTTGCGTTTGATCGCTTACATTGACTGGGTAGACATTGTTGCTGATGGTTGTTTGATAAGGATAGTAGGCAATGAAATCTACGTTGGAACCATCAGCAGGATAAGAGATTTCTTCTGTAGTGCTATTCGCTTTGAAGTTTCCGTCTCCACTTGTCGTAACATATTGTTTGTTGCTGGCCAATACATTGTTTAAACCGTTGCCGGTTTTCATGAAAACACCGATAGCATCGTTGCTTTCCCAGTTTGCACCAGCTGCTTTAGTAGTAACTTGATTGGAGATTGTTGACGAAAAAGTTACCGCTTTGGTAATTTCTTGTTCTGAAACAGGTGCCTTTTGGCAGGAACTTGTAACGGCTGCTGCCGCAGTCGCTAGCAATAAAAGTTGGTTTACTTTCATAATTAAAATGAATTGATATGACTAAGTCGTTTATTAATTATTTCCAAATAGAGGTGTTAATATTTCCTTTTTGAGCGTCATTGAGATCCGGGAAGAACGTGAATCCGGTAGCTTTCTCCAGGTCAGTAACGGTTAACCGATAATTTTCAAAGGTTACGCCAGATGGAGGTGTTTCATTGTTCATTTTATAGGCGATGGTATAATATTCGGATCCTTTTTTCATTGCTAGTGCTTTGAAGTAATATTTGGGTTTGGCGATATCTTTGCCATCATTGTCCTGCGCGAAATCCAATACTGTATTGGTACTTGTTGTAGGCATTGCTCCTGTTACGACATACATCGTATCACACTGTGCCGTCCAGGTTCTGACTTTCGTTTCCAGGTTTGCCCAAATACCTTGGTTCAGGCGTGAAGCTTGTGCGGTCATGTTGGTGAAGTAAAACGTTGTTTTATTTTGGGTTGTATTTAAGTTGCGGTCCGCACTTGGTAATTGGTGTCCTCTGTCGTAGCCGCTTGGCTTGAAACCATTAAATAAATTAGGTTGAAAAGCCGTAGAGACTTGCGGATCATATCCCCATGCATCCGTGCGATTGCCCGATCCCAAAATGCTGCTGTATAACGGATAAGCTACCCAATACGCCATTTTTAATTTTTTGTCATATAACATCGCATAGTTTCTACTGTCGCTGGCGTCTGGCATAAAATGCTGTATAAAAACTTCGTCATTGCTGAGACTGTTCATCTTGGGAATTTCTAGATAGGCTTGTGAATCTCCGACTCCACCGCTCGGTTTACCGTTGTCGATTTTGATGTCAAAGCTGTATCTGTTACCTGCGGTCAGTTGCTTTAGGTTTTGATTTTGTGGTACCGTCCAGGTATAGCTATCGCCATTAGCAGCAACAAACTTAATTGCCTTTCCGGTGATATCTTCACCCGGAAGAAGTATAAATTCAATTAAAGCTGTTTTATTCGCATTTACTGTTACTTTTCCCTGAACATCTTTTTTATCGGTTGAATTCACAGTCAATTTTCCAGCTGTTAAGTCGAATCCCCCTTGCGTGCTTATTGCTGGTAATTTAACCGTAACTTGATTTGCCTCCAGTTCAGCGGTATTGGTAATGGAGAGATGAATACTGATTTTACTCAATTGCCTTACAAAGTTAAGCGGGATGGTGTGGTTACTTTTATCGATGTTTTTAGCGTTATTTGCGTACATCAGATCTAAAGCTGCGGGATTGGACTGATCACTTAAATCAATTGGATATTGAAAATCTGTTAGCGATTTATACGGATAGTATGCGATGAAATCCACTTTTTCAGCGTTTAAGAAAATTGAATTGTTGCTTTGAAAAAGCGAACCAGTAAAAGTGAACAAGTGATTGTTGACCTGGTCGATAACAGTCGCTGACTCCAACGGTTGACCTGATCTGTACATGTATACACCGATTTGATCATTCTGTTCCCAGGTAGTTCCGGTAGCTTTTGTGTTGATTTGGCCGACGATGGTGGGGGTAAATTTTACTGCCGGTTGCTCGATTCGAGATTCAGGCTTCTGACAGGAATTAAATGTAAGCGATGCAATCATAAAGCAAGCTATTCGCAACATATGCTGTTGTGGAATAGTTATGATCTTCTTAATCATATTGATAGTTAGTGTTTGTTAATAAAGTGATGGCAAAAATACTTAAGTTAAGTTAAATTAATATGAAGTCTTCGTATTCTTTTGTGTAAATAATTACTTTATTGATGTATCAGTTTGATTTTTAGATATATTTGTTGCTGTTTTTAAGTGTTTTTACTATGAATTTGATTATGTTCCGCGTATTGATGGTATCGTCTATTTTATCTATGACCTTGTTAAATAGTTGCAATGACAAAAAAGACAAGTTAATGGAGAGCGATAGCCGTGTGTTGTTGGTTTATATTGGTGCTAATAATAACCTGGTTTCAGATGCTTATAACAGCATCAATGCAATGGAAGAGGGGTTGGTTGGATTGGACGCCGATGTTTATGTATATGCCTCTTTGGCGGGCACCACGCCCAAAATCTACAAAATTGTAGCCGATCAAAGTCCAGAAATTAGAAGTACGGTCATCAAATCATATGGGGATCAAGATTCGGCAAACCCCGAAGTAATGAAACAAATCCTATTGACCATGAATGCATATGCAGGCAGTCGTCCAGTAGGGCTTGTGTTATGGTCACATGCAACAAACTGGCTGCCAAATGTTGGTGTCAAATTGATGTCTTTTAACGAAGACAGGGGAAGCAAAACTGAACTCAGGGATCTGCAAACGGTTATTCCTTCTGGGCTTGATTTTTTAATGTTCGATGCCTGTTCCATGGCGAGTGTGGAAGTCTTGTATCAGCTTCGGGAAAAAGCTAAATATACGATTGCTTCACCAGCGGAAGTGTTATCCACGAGTATGCCTTATCATTTGGTCTTGAAACATTTTTTTGATCCTAATCTCGAGCGGGGGCTGATGTCTGCTGCGGCAACATATTTTAATTTTTATAATCAGTTAACAGGGCTCTATCAGTCTGCTACAATAGCTGTAGTGAATAATGCCTATTGGTCGGATCTTGCAAACAACGTCCATATTGCATTGAATAAATCGCCCCTGACAACGGTGTATCGCGACAATTTACAGCGACTGGATTTTGACGACAAGTCTTTATCTGCTGGTTTTGATTTTCTTGACTTTGTACATCAGAACATGTTGCCCTCAGAGACAACAGCTATCGAGGCTACAGTTTCGAAATTGGTTATCTATAAGGCGAATACCGCCAGGTTTCTGGGTAAACCCATTTTGCAGTATTCCGGACTGTCCTGTTATGTCCCTAATGATTTAAATAAGTGGATACATCCCTATTATAATACACTGCAATGGTCTAAAGATAGCGGCTTTAATTCTTTCGTGAAGGAGTAGGTTTAATATATGTATTCTCATTTTTCCCTGAATTCAGGTAGTGAAATGCTTTCGCGACTTTAATAATTTTGTCAATAAGAAAAAATAGCACAATGTTTGCTGCTGATGTAAAACATATATTGATTTGACAAATTATTAATCGTACCGAGTTCTAATGAATGGATTTAAAGCAAAAAGAAAATTGAGAAGATTCTATGGCGTGATTTGTGCTTTTTTAATGACTTTGACATTGTCAAGTTGTTTTGATTTTGTTGAACAGATTGATTTAAAATCGGACGGTTCTGGGCATATTGCGGCGACATTAAATTTGAGTAAAAGTAAGACGAAGGTGTCTTCTTTAATGAAGATGAAAAGTATAAAGGGAATCCGAATACCTACTCAAGCCGAAATGGAGAAGGAAATTCGATCTGCTGTTCAGTTATTGAAGCAGACTAAAGGTATTTCTAATGTAGCGTACAAGACGGATTTTACCAATTACATTGTTAATATTTCCTGTGATTTTAGCCAGATTGAATCGTTGAATGCTTTTTCGGATATCTTGGCAAACCGTTTTAAAACTAAGATATCAAATTCGAACCGATATTATTATCATGCGCAATCTCATGTATTTGAACGCAAATTTGTGGCTTCCAATGAGTGGAAAGCAAAATTCAATCAGTTGGGAAGCGACAATACAACCCAGTTTGCAGACGCATTCTATACACAGATCGTACGTTTTGAAAAGCCTGTAATCTCTCAGGGAAACAGTTTGGCAAAGGTTGCAGGAAATAAAAAAGGGGTACTGCTGAAGTTGCCTTTTATGGATCTGGTGTATGGTAAATCGAGCTTGGCGAATAAAATCATACTAACAAAATAACCTCATAATAGGGTGAAAACCGAGACGTGCTTAGCGCATAAACTGCAAATGAACAACAAGTCCGGTTCAGCTGAAAAATTATTTATAAGATGAAATCAAAATTTATATTAGTTGCATTCGCCTGTTTGTCCTTCGGGGCAAGTGTTCAGGCGCAGGACCTAATCAAACAGGTCCCCGAAGATGTAGAATTGGTTGCTGCTTTCAACCTGAAAGATATTGTACAGAAAGCAAATGCGAACAAACTGAACGAGTTACTTCAAAAAGCGGGTTTTTTTGAAAAAGCTGGTATTTCTGCGAACAATGATATCAAAAATTTAGGCGTCGACCTTTCTAAGCCTGCTTATTTTTATACCAGGAAAACTGATAGTATTAGTTTTACGGAATTCTTATTTTCTTTGAACAATAAGGGGCAATTTGAACAATTGCTCCATGCAGCCGGTGAACCAAAAGCATTTTCAAATGGCTACAGCAGCGTCAGTCTCAAAGCGGGCAGCATGTTGGTCTATAACGATCATATTGCTCGATTTATTTCGGCGACGGCAAATCCAACTTTTTTCGACAATGATTCAATCGCTGGTCGGTATGGTATTAAGAAGGTAGACTATATCGCACGGCCGGCCGATGACGAGGACGCCTGGGCAGATACTACAGTGGTGGCAATGGATTCCGCAGCGGTCGTGTGGGATGAGGCTGTAAAGCTTCCTGAGCAGGTATCGCCTCCTGTTGCTATCGATGTAGAACCGGATACCGTTGAATTAGCTGCTGCAGAAATTCAGCCGCCGGTAGTGGATGTTGTTGGGAGTGAAGAAGTTGAAATGCATGACCCGAGTTACTATGATTCACTTTATACAGCATATGAAGATCAAAATCGAAAAAATGATTCTATCCGCAATGGCTTACTTGAAAAGTGGTTGTTGAACGAAGCTACCCGGTTGCTTGCTGGTAATTATAAGTCCCTATCAAGTGCTGATCAGGAGAAAGTTCAGAAAAACATGGGACTTATTCGCTTGTATGTTCCCCATGTAGAGGATCTTTATCGTGGCCTTACTCCGTATACCTCACTTCCTTATTATTATATGGGAATTAAGCTGGATAAGTTCAAAACCGGATATCAAGATGGTATATTGGATTTTGCGCAAGAAGGAAGTGTGCTGAAATTAAAAGGTTCTGTTGGATTGGATAAAGGGCTTGCTGAGATGACCAAAAGAATGTATGCCCGAAAACCTAATTCGAAGTTCAGTAAATATTTAACGGATAAAACCTTAGGTTTTTTTAATGTGAATATTAATTCGGAAGCTTATCTGACAGAAATGCCGGCCTATATGGCAAAGTATTATGGTGGTTTGCTGGGTCCGCAACAGGATGTTTTAGAATGGGGTCTGATGGCACTCGAAATAGCACTAGATGAAAAGGCGATTGCTCAAGTAATGCCGGGCGACCATCTTGTAGTGGTTAATGGCCTTCGTAAATTCAAGAAAGACTATATCGATTATACCTATGACGATGATTACAATGCAACAGAAGTGAAAAAGACCAAAGAAGAAACACTTCCTGTATTTATTTGGATGTTTACATCAAAGGATCAACGCTTGATCAAAAAGGGTTTAGAAATGGCTGTTTCAAAACATGTTGGCCAAGTCCACGATGGTATTTATGCATTTTCGACCAAGAAAAATATGGATGTTCCAATGTATGTTCTTCTAAAGGAGGATTTGGTTATGGTCAGCAATGATTCACTGTCTTTAAATGACATCCGTCAAAATAAGATGAGTGGTCCAACAAACAAAGATTTCGTCAAGCTGATGAAGCAAAATAAGATGTCGGCTGCGATGGATTTAAAAAAGCTGCCTGATATGTTAAAGGAAATGGGTGTTTCACCAGGGAAACAATGGGAAGAAATGTTGACGCAACTCAATCAATATGGCAGTACTGCAATTACTTCTAAAGGAATTGTAGGCAACCGCGCTGAAGTTGAAATGTCTACAAGACTACCACAGACAAGCGATGGCGCCATCAGTTATTTAATGGATCAAATTATCATAGAATTAAATAAAAAGTAACTAAAAGGCGGTCAAAACAAATTTATTGCACTATTGTTTTGATTGCTTTTGTAATATTATGGTTATATTTTCATAATGTTAAAATATTATTAAGTCTTTTTGGCTTGTTTATGGTACATTTGATATTTAACAAACTACTTTAATAGACAAACTAAACGATTTATACAGCACAGTATGGGGATATTTTCAAAACTGTTTGGGAACAAAACTCAGGATTCAAAGGTAAAAGTTGTGGGAAAATTGGCCTTCTTGGAAGTGGATATGCACAACCATATTCTACCTGGAATAGACGATGGAAGTCAATCTATTGAGCAATCCTTGACACTGTTGAAAGGACTTGGAAGGATGGGCTTTGAGAAATATGTTTGCACACCACATATTATGGATGGTGTACATCCAAATTCAATTCGTACGATTGAAGCGGCTAAGGACAAGCTGTTAGCTGGCATGAAGGGGCTTCCCAATATGCCGGAAATCCATTCAGCTGCAGAGCATATGATTGATGATGGTATTGTAAACCTCATCCAATCCAATGAGTTATGTGTGATGCCAGGTGGTTATGTATTGATTGAGATGTCTTATTTACAAGAATCCAAAGCGCTATTTCAAACGATATTGGATATACAAAATCTAGGTTATCAACCTATATTGGCACATCCAGAACGTTATAACTACTATCATTACAACTTCAACATGTATAAGCAGATCAAGGATGCAGGGTGCATGTTACAGCTTAATTTGCTCTCGATTAGTCGTTATTATGGTGTTGAAGTGAAATCGACAGCCTTGACGATGATTAAATCTGGGATGTACGATTTTGTAGGAACAGATGTACATCACGAACGTCATTTGGCTGCCTTGGAGGATGTGGTGGCCAAATATCCTGTACGCGATTTATTGAAAACATGCACTATTTTGAATCCCACGTTGCAAGATCATTTTGGTAGTAGTAAGAATGTGATTGCCACAGGGTAACTTACAGATTCCTTTTAATAAAAAAGAGAGATATCTATTTGGGTATCTCTTTTTTTATTTGTGGCAATTCTGTTCTTCTAACTTGTATAGGTTCTTCAATTACGTTATTTGTAAGTATCTGAGCATACTATGGTCGTCAATTACCCCTCGGATGATAAAGTGTATTTTGTTGTTTGCACTAGATTTTGAAGCAGTCAACAATTTTAATTGATGTTTATATCTGCCCGTATGGATATTTCGAAAATTTGGCTACTTTTGGTTTTAGCATTTTTCATATGAGAGGAAACAGAATTTTTATTCAAGACTGGATAGCACACCATACTTATCAAAAAACCAACGAAATAGATAGTTATTACTTACGCGTTGCAAATGAAATCAATGATAGTTTATCGACACTATGGTTTGAGGAGCAAGAAACAAATGATCTTATCCATACAGATGCTTTAAAAACATTGAGTATCTATTTGACCTGTTACTTAGAAGATGTTATCGCAAAAACAGGAATTTTTTCTGCATTTAGAACAATCCATACGGAACTGTATAATCAACTTTTACCTTTCTATACGGATGATGCCTTGACAGATTATTACACCGAAGATATTAATAGCGAAGATATTGCTGTATTGACTTGGTTGTTTTTCAGCGAACGTAATCCACATCTGTTTATCGATCCACGTGGACGTTTGATTCAGTTGATTACCGATTTGGCCTATTCAATTTTGGAAGAGCATTATGAGGTTGCGCCTGAAAATGAGAAGTTAAAGCTAGAATATGTTTTGGACGAAGGAGCGAGTTATTTTGACGTCCGTAATTTTATAGAGAAACTCGTTGCTACAAATTATCTGACAGCGGGCGAATATAATACCAATCTAAATCATTTGATGCAAGTTGCTGAGATTGGACGATATCAACACGACCAGAATCAATTACAACAGATGATCTATCGTGTTCGAGACAACCACTTCAATAATTATAGACTACATTTGTTTGCGTTGAAAGCATCTGAATTTGTCGCTGAGGTGGTGGGAAAGGAACATGCACTATACCGTATTGTCCAAACGCTGGGTAACCGCATCAATAGCTTTTTTGAATATGTAAAGACGGACGAGCTGTATGTGCATGTAAAGCATATCGGTACAAAAACTCCGTTTAAAATCTTTAAGGACTCCATACAGCAATTTGTTGAGCCTACAGAAACGTTATCTTTCTATATGGAAATTGTACCATGGAAAGATGCCTGGAACTTGTCTGGAATCATGACCGTGGTTAGCCCAGAAGAAGTAAATTTTGATTTACCTGAACAGTATGAGATGACGTATCGTATTGAGGCATTGAATGGAAAGGATAAGAGCTTGAAGAAAACTGAAAAGCAGCTGAAAGATATGGGTAAATTATTCCAAGCAGAGCATAAGGCAGCAGTTGTGTTTATGGAAGGAAAGGAAGGAAAGGAATTTGCGACTGATTTTTTTAAGAAATATCAGCACAAATATCCAAGCAAAGAAGAGTCCCCGCTTCCTGAATCAAATCTGGATCTTACGGAGGATGCTAAAGTCACCGTTTTCTTTAATCCTAAAACTGGTTTGGAAGTATTCGGCGGCATAGAAGAATTTTTCCCATTGGATAATAACAATTTTGTGGAGAAAGACAACCAAAATGAAGTGCCTTACGCTCGGTATTTCTTGAATCTTTTGGTTGAAGATTTCTTTCCAAGCGAGCTACCTAAGTATTATGTTAATCTATTTAAGGCAGAGGTGGATAAGCAATTTTTCTTTCCTGTGAACGATAAGGTACTTGATTTCTTCCTTCGTTTCTATAAACGCGGGACTTACTTCTTAGGACCATTTCCGTTGCTAAAATAGCTTGCGTAGTCTACTATAAAATTACAGGACCATAACAAAAGTCTCTTTGCTTATTGCAAGGAGACTTTTTTATTTCCAGCTTATTCCAGGATGTAGAACGTGGCGAGATTCGGTGATCACAGTATTGTTAATGGAGCTCCAATTACCCATTGTGTTATTTTAATGTGAATTCATTATAATTAATGTGTTATTACTTGTGAAACTGTGATTTATAGGTCGTATATGATGTGCGTCTCATGGTATATTTTAAAAAATTCTCACTAAACTTGTAGGATCAATTATAAGTGATGAAGAATGCCTATTGAAAATAATAATGTCCTGGATTTTAAAACATTCTTTTTGCTGTACAAGGATAAAGTGTATAAATATGCTTATTTACACCTGAAAGAAGAAGCCGCTGCCGCAGATTTAGTCCAGGAAACATTCTCCCGAATTTGGAAAAAATGGGCGGAATTAGATGGAAATAAAAATCCGCAGTCTTATCTCTATACGATTGCCCGGAACCTTGTGTTTGACGAACTGCGGAAACAAAAGATCAGATTCCAATTTCAGGCTACAGATATCGATCAGACCAAATTGGTAGACAATTCGAATGAGGAAGCAATTCGGTTTAAAGATTTGGAGCGAATTTATCGTGAAGCCATTTCAAAACTCCCAAAATCGCGACTCGAAATCTTTTTGTTAAGTAAAGAAGAGTTTTTGGATAATCAGGAAATTGCAGATAGGCTTGGGATTTCCGTCAATACCGTCCGTGATCAATTGGTTAAGGGCAACAAGTTTGTTCGGCAATATATTCTTGATCATTTTGAGATTTCAATAGCCCTATTGATTTTTTTAAGAATCTTTTAGAACCGCATCGTCTTTCGGTCATCTAGGTACGTATATGTATTTAAAGATGGGCATAGATGATGAATTCCAAAATAGCTGCTTTATATAAAAAATTCCTTAAGGGAGAACTTAGTCCCAAGGAAAATGCCATATTTCTTGATTTACTGACTTCTTGTGACAAGGATGAACTTCCGGATGTCGAGGAAGTCGTTGCGCTGGACAATCGCGATTGTGAACTAAATAAAACGACTTCAGAGGATATCTTCTTTACGATTACAGGTACGGCATTGACTCCGCGCTTAATACCTATTTCGAAAAGACGTTGGTCTGTCATTTCTGCCGCTGCGTGTTTACTGTTAATCGGTCTTGCTGGCCTCTTCGAATTTAAATTTAAGGGCCAAAAAGAGATTAATCAAGTTTCTGCAATTGTTCATTTTTCCAATCCGACAAAATTTGTTAAGCAGCTTGTATTGCCCGATGGTACACATGTTTCTCTTCGGCAAGGTGCACATATTGAATTGTTGTCAGATTTTGATACAGACAGTTTACGTCGGATCAAGCTTTCGGGGGAAGCTTTTTTTGAGGTAGCAAAGAATGCTAAACAACCTTTTGTAATCGCCAGTTCCGGCGACTTTGATGTACGCGTATTAGGCACCGCATTTAATTTAAATTGTTCTGAAGGAAGTAGCAGTCTCGTGTTGAATCATGGTAAAGTCCGCGTTTCGCGCGATGGGCAGTATTCATTTGTTACCCCTGGCCAAAAAGTTGCCTATGATATGCGACAAAGGCAATTTGATGTTGCCAAAGCGGACACCAGCACCGCATCAAATTGGAAGAGTGATCTCTTGTCATTTGATCAAGTTCCACTCATGCAGATCGTAGCCGATCTAAATAATCTTTATCCAGATAGTCATCTTGAATTAATCGATTCTTTCCGGACTGAAAGTTATACGGGTTATCTACCTGCCAGTGATTTAGAAAAATCGCTCAAGATGCTCAATACCGCATTTAATCAAACAATTATCCATAAAAAGTAATTTATGAAAAGGACCAATTACTATCTAAAACTTATGGGAAGTGCACTGCTTTTTCAGTCGCTCGCACTTCATACCATGGCCTCACAATTTTCTACCAGTGAAGGAATCGGGAAAATCCTAACACGAATGGAACAGAAATTCAACGTCAAATTTGGTTATGATGCTTCGATCTCGAACCAAAAGATCAATGAAGTCGCTGACCTTGATAAATTGAAAAAGGAGCAAATCGTTCAATTTATACAGACCATTTCGGACGGAAATCTTGAGGTCAAAAAGATTGATGAGAAGCTTTATGTGATCTCTAGGAAAACTGGCAGCGATACTAAGGTGAAAAACGATAAGCCAGTTTCTAACGCCGCCAAAGAGATCCGAGGAAAGGTTGTCGATCAAGAAACGGGACAGCCTATCGCTGGTGTGACCGTACGGGTCAAAGGCGGTATACAAGTAACAACGACCGATCAGCAAGGCACTTTTCGATTTGTTAATGTGGCAGACGATGCAATTTTATTGGTTTCCTATATTGGTTATCAGACAAGCGAAGTCTCCGTTTCAAATGCTGAAGTTATTAAATTAGGCAAATCGTCCGAAGAGCTTGGTGAAGTTGTTGTAACGGCACTGGGGATAAAGAGAGAACAAAAGGCTCTAGGTTATGCAACACAAAGCATCAAAGGTGATGATCTGACGCGGGTAAAAGGGGTTGATGTAGGAACCACATTGACCGGACGTATTTCAGGTGTCCGTGTTTTGAATATTACGGAGTTTAACAGTACACCTCAAATCCAAGTGAGGGGATTAACACCTATTTTGGTGATCGATGGGGTTGCCTATGAAAATCTTACCCTACGTGATGTTCCAGTAGATAATATCGAAGATATGAACGTGCTGAAAGGAGCAACCGCAACGGCCTTGTATGGTAGTATGGGGGCTGGTGGCGCCATTATGATCACGACAAAAAAGGGACTTGCGGAAAAAGGAACGGAGATATCCGTCAATAGCAATAACATGTTTTTTTCGGGTTATCTAGCCTTGCCGGAAGTACAACATGGGTACTCTTCAGGTGAAGGGGGAAAGTTTAATAATGATGATTATGTGTGGGGAGATAAACTGGATATTGGGCGTTCAGCCAAGCAATGGAATCCACAGACAAAACAACTGGAAGAGATGGAGTTGCTTTCCCGTGGCAAGGACAACTTTAAGAATTTCCTTGAACCGGGATTTATATCCAACAATTCCGTCAGTTTTACCAATCAGCGTGAACACGGAAGTATTAGAACATCGATAAATCATATTTATAACAAAGGGCAATATCCAAACCAAAAGCTGAATATGACAAATATGTCTGTTGCTGGGCAGACTAAGATTAGCGAAAAAGTTGATATAGAAACGCGCCTTGCCTATAACCGTCGTTCAGCAACAAGTAATTTTGGCGCAGGATATAATGATCAGGGATACATTTATAATATTCTCGTGTGGACTGGGCCTGAGTATAATTTACAGGATTACAAAGATTATTGGTTGATTAAAGATCAATCTCAAAATTGGATGTATAAAGCTTGGTATGATAATCCCTATTTAACGGCCTATGAGAAAGTTACCCCTGAGCTGGTCAATAAAATGAACGCTGCCTTGACCTTAAATTATAAGGTTTCTGATTGGGGGAAACTTATGGTGCGTACAGGATACGATTATTATGGACAAAGACGAGAGCAACGCAATCCAATGGGCATTTATGGTACGAGGGGTGGATATTCAGGCTTTGACAGTAAAGGAAAGTATTGGATGCAAAATCAGGATGGCTTTAGTACTACAAATGACGTAATCTTTACAGCGAAAAAGAAAGTCGGTGATTTTGGCTTCGACGGATTATTGGGTGGCGCAATTTTTTATCGACGTGACAATGCTGTTACAGCAGCGACAGTCAATGGCTTGTCGATACCAGGATTTTACTCGCTTCGAAACTCAATTGACCCAGTGTCGACTATCGAAAGTAAAACAAAGGAAATGGTCAACAGTACCTATGGACGACTTTCTATCTCCTGGCGTAATGCTGTTTTTGTAGAAGCGACCGGTCGTAACGATTGGTCTTCGGCTTTATCCAAAGAACAACGTTCTTATTTTTATCCTTCTGTTTCAAGTAGTGTTGTCGTAAGTGATTTATTAGCGAATAAACCTACTTGGTTGGATATGTTCAAGGTCCGTGGGTCTTGGGCGGTCACTAAGACGGTTCCAGTTCCATATGAAATAAATCAGGCCTTTTCAATTAGCAACAATGTTTGGGATGGATTGCCAACGGCTTCTTATCCGAATTCAATCAAGGACTATTCCATATCACCTACGCAGCGTGATTTGACGGAGTTTGGTTTTGATTTTGGTTTATGGAAAAATCGATTCTATGGTAATTATACCCGTTATTATCGTCTGTTACATAATGTAACGACTTATGCGACCATTTCGGGCTCATCAGGCTTTACGTCGCGGTTAATCAATACACAAGAAGAGAAAATGACGAAAGGTCATGAAATCACTTTGGGTACTGCTGCAATCAAAAAAGAAAACTTTCAATGGGATATTATTTTAAATATGTCTCAAAATCTGGAATTCTATCACAAGCTTGATCCTGTATATTCTGCCGACGCATTATATGTTAAAAAAGGAGCTAGAACAGACTATATTACCGTAAAGGATTGGGAGCTCTCTCCTGATGGGCAAATCGTTAACAATGCCTCCGGTATGCCGATATCTGCAAAATATGCTGCTCAGTTGTACGGTTATACTGCACCGAAATGGTTCGGTGGTTTGACAAATCAATTTCGTTATAAAGACTTCTCGCTTTCTTTGAGTGTTGACGGGCGAATAAAAGGAATGTCTTATTCAGGCATGAACGCCCGTTTATGGCAGACAGGGGCTCACCCGGATTCGGATAATCCTTATCGCTATGAAGAGGTTGTTAATGGAAACAAAACGTTTGTTGCTCCTGGTGTTAAGATCGTTTCTGGGGGAGTTACCTATGACAAATATGGTCAGATTGCTGAAGACACGCGTGTGTTTGCGCCAAATGACAAAGTGGTCTCTTATGAAACCTATTGGAAATCGGCGTATTCAGGTAGACGAAATTATTGGGATGAGACATTTATCAAACTGCGGGAGCTATCGCTCAATTACCGCGTCCCTGAGAAATTAGCCTCTAAATTCAAAGCGAAACGTGCCAGTGTCGGTGTTACTGGACAGAATTTGCTTCTTTGGACAAAGGAATATCGTTTTTCCGATCCCGATGTAGGTTCAGAAGATTTGAACTCACCATCGATGCGTTACATAGGTTTTAATTTAAATGTAACTTTCTAAAAACCAGTAAAATTAAGATGAAAATGAAAAAATTGTGTATATATATCGCCATGGGGAGTTTAATCTCATTAGCGAGTTGTTCAAAATTTGATGAGATAAACACGAATCCTGAAACTCCTGTACAAGTGAATTCTTCCATGCTAGCGACGCGTATTATTCTGAATTTGGCAAATCAGCCGACACAAAAATCATTTATGCAGCCCTATTTGTTAACGAAGGAGATTGCATGGACGGAATTGGTTGAGGGGTATCAATATAATGGATTCGGTGAAGGAGGTATATCAATGAACGCAATCAATGATGCTCACTTCATGGGACAGTATGCTGCAACAGATGTGTTGGCAAATTCCTACAATGGGTTAATGTATTTTGCCAGAGCTGTGAAATTTTATGAGGCGACAATGAGTGTAGGTGATGTGCCTTACAAAGAAGCTTTAAAAGGGGAATCAGACAAAACATATTTTCCAAAATATGATACTCAAAAAGAGGTCTTTTTGGGCATACTTAACGAGCTAGAGAAAGCGGACCAGCTCTTTGCAAGCGGAGCAAAATTTGCGGGCGATCCCTTGTACGGCGGAGACATAACAAAATGGAGAAAGCTCGTCAACAGTTTTGCGTTAAATGTACTGATTCAACTGAGCAAGAAGGAAGCTGATGCAGACTTAAATTTAAAGGGACGATTTCAATCGATTCTATCGAACAAGCCTATATTCACTGCGAATGCGGATAATTTTCAGTTAGTACGCTCAGATAAAAGTGGTCAAACCTATCCTTTTTACAAAATCAGTAATAGTTTTGTTATTTATCCCGTTGTGTCTACGGAGATTATCGATCGTTTGAAGCAATATCAAGATAGACGGCTATTTTTCTATGCAAATCCGTCAGCTTTACAAATTGCCAATGGCAAACAAGCGAGTGATTTCAATGCGTATGTTGGTATTGATCCATCCTTGGCGTTTGGCGATATTGCGGACTTGAAGAAGAAAAACGATTATTCTAAATTAAATGACCGCTATACCGAGCTCGTAAGTGGCGAACCAACACAACAATATAGCTATGCGCATCTATGTTTTGTAGTTGCTGAAGCAGCTGCAAGAGGATGGGTTACAGAGTCTTCAGTCAATTGGTATAAAAAAGGCATTGAAGCAGCGATGAAATTCATTGCGGACAACACCCCAAATACGAGCCAATACACACACAATATGCCTTTGGATGGGGCCTATATTGCCAGTGCTATTGATTCTTATGGGAATCAATTCCCTACAGCTAAAGAAGGACAGATTGAGGCAATTATGACGCAAAAGTATTTAGCTAGCTTCTTGCAAGGACGAATAAATCCTTACTATGATTATCGTCGTACAGGTTATCCAAAATGGAAAATCAACCCCGCATCCAGTTTAAATGCCGATGATCCAACCAAAATACCTGTTCGTTGGCGTTATCCAGCCAGTGAGTATAACTATAACGGACAAAATCTGGATGAAGCACTAGCCCGCCAATTCGGGGGTAAGGATGAAATAAACCAATTGATGTGGCTTTTGAAATAGACCATTTGTAAAAACAATCCCCGTAGATGAGATCAACCGTTTGCGGGGATTGTTTGTTAAAAACGTTACATAAAAAAAGGTGGCGAATGAATATATTCGCTGCAGACCATTGAATTCAGTAAAGAGACTACAAATTTATTTATGGATAGCAGAAGAGATTTTATAAAGAAGGCATCCTTTTTAGCCGGAGCTTTTGGTTTGCAAAGTGTCATGCCAGATGCGATACAGCGTGCCCTGGCAATTGAACCTGTAGCAGGAAGTACCTTTTTAGATGCCGAACATATTGTCTTATTAATGCAAGAGAATCGTTCTTTTGACCATAGTTTTGGAACACTTCGTGGGGTTCGTGGATTTAATGATCCACGGGCGATTAAACTGCCTGATGGCAATCCCGTATGGCTGCAGTCGTCGGCTGCGGGTAAGACCTATTCGCCGTTTCGACTGGATATCAAAAATTCAAATGCTGCCTGGACCGGGAATCTACCACATTCCTGGGAAAATCAGATGGCAGCCCGTAATCAGGGAAAACATGATAACTGGATCGAAGCGAAGCGTCCAGGAGGAAAGGTCCTGAAAGAGATTCCTTTGACGATGGGTTATTATACGCGTGAGGATATTCCTTTTTATTATGCATTAGCTGATGCCTTTACCATCTGTGACCAGCACTTCTGTTCCTCTATCACAGGTACAACAACCAATAGGCATTTCTTCTGGACTGGGACCTGTGTGCCACATAAAGGGGCGAAGCCATTGGTGCGGAATTCAGATATCTATTTTAACCGTTGGGCGCACTGGAAGACTTTTCCTGAGCGTTTGGAGGAAGCGGGGATCTCCTGGAAAGTCTACCAGAATGAAGTGAGCATAGAAAGTGGCTTAGACGGTGAGGATCTGTTGGGAAATTTTACAGACAATAATTTGGAATGGTTTGCGCAATATCATATTGAATTCAAGCAAAGCCATCTTGATTTTATGCGGAAACGTGTCGCGGAATTACCAGCGGAGATTCAAGAACTTGAGAAAGCATTAGCGAATAATACTACCGAGAGCGTACAAAAAACGCGGAATAAACTCAAGCAGAAGCAGGAACAGCTGAATAGCTACCAAAAACATTTGGCACGTCTTACGGAGCATGCTTTTCAGCAGCTTCCTGAAGAGCAGCGTGCTTTGCATGAACGTGCATTTCAAACGAATGAGGGGGACCCCTTCTATCGGGAGACAAGCGTGGTGACACATGAGGGTGAAAAGATTACCGTTCCTAAGGGCGATGTACTCCACCAATTTAGACATGATGTGAAGTCAGGGAAGTTACCTGCCGTGTCGTGGCTTGTAGCACCACAAAGCTTTTCAGATCATCCGAGCGCGCCCATGTATGGAGCTTGGTATGTGTCGGAGCTATTGAATATTTTGACAGAAAATCCGGAAATCTGGAAGAAGACCATTTTTATTTTGAACTATGATGAGAACGATGGTTACTTTGATCATATTCCTCCTTTTGTAGCACCTAATCCAGCAGATAGTCGTTCTGGAAAAACTTCTCCGGAATTAGATTATAGTGGAGAATATGTGAGTTTAGCACAGGAGCTTGCCGATGGTGAAGAAAAAGATAATGCAACGGAGGGCCCAGTGGGGCTTGGTTACCGCGTCCCTTTGATTGTGGCTTCCCCTTGGTCTAAAGGCGGATGGGTCAATTCGGAAATCTGTGATATCACGTCGACGATTCAATTTATGGAGCATTTTTTCGAGAAAAAGTTGGGTAAGCAGGTTAAAGAGGAAAATATAAGCTCTTGGCGCCGGGCCATTACAGGTGACTTGACATCGGTATTTCGGAAAGCTGAAGGATCGAATACAGTTGATTTGCCTTTCCTCGATCGGAATCAGCAGATCTATGCGATTGATCAGGCGAAATCGAAACCACTACCCAATAATTTTCACGTTTGGTCGAAAGAGGATGCCGCAGGATTGCGGTCTAAAGGTCATTCCACTTTACTGGCAAGACAGGAGAAAGGTCAGAAAAACTCCAGCGCACTCGCTTACGAGCTTTATGTCAAAGACTCTTTTGCTAAGGAACACAATCAGATTCATCTGACACTAGAAGTTGGCAATAAGGTATTTGGTAGTAAATCGCTAAACAGTCCATTTAATGTCTATAGTGGACCGAGCTATAAGGAAGGTGTGAAATTTTGGCCATTTGCAGTTGTCGCGGGTCAGGAACTAAGCTTTGACTGGAATCTTGCCGATTTTAAAGATGGGCATTACGATCTGACCGTATATGGCCCAAATGGGTTTATGCGGGGATTTAAAGGACAGGAGGAGCCATTGTCTGTTCAAGCAACTTATGAAATCGGGAGGAAAGGACACTTAACGGGCAATCTTGTATTGGAGGTTCGTAATCACGGGAAAAAATCATTCCGTGTACATGTAGAAGATAATGCTTATAGTACATGGAAGAAATCGATAGTACTTGTTGCCGGTAAATCTACGAAGTGGATTGTAGAATCTCATAAAATTCATGGGTGGTATGATATTACGGTACATGCTGAGAATACCAAATTTGTGCGTCAGTTTGCGGGTCGTGTGGAAACGGGCAATCATTCGAAAACTGATCCACAATTGGGATAATCTTTTGCCAATTTACAGGTAGTTAAAAATATCTTTTGGGATAAAGAAGACTTTGTTTTTTATTCGTCATCAGTCTAATTCTTTTGTATAGTAAAGAGCGGAATGTTAATTTATTGTCTGCTATCAGTTGTAATTTCCGATATGTTCATATTTATTTTCTAATTTCACTTTAATTTTATGAAAATGCTTTTATGGCCAAATCAATTAAAGAAATTGCACAGGAACTCAATGTTTCTAAATCCACTGTTTCATTAGTCATTAATCACAAAGCCGAGCGAGCTCGCATTAGCAAGGAATTGGAAAGCCGCGTACTTGCATATGTTGAAAAAGTTGGTTATAAGCCTAATGCGCTTGCAAAGAGTTTAGCAACAGGGCGATCAAATACCATTGGTCTTATCGTGGAAAATATTGGGGATTCTTTTTTTGGGCCATTTGCTTTGTATGTAGAGGAATTATTCCGAAAAAAAGGGTATCACGTCCTCTACAGTAGTACCCTTGGAGATTCACAAAATGCGCGGGATATCATCGATTCGATGTTGGAAAAGAAAGTGGAGGGTATTATTTTGGCTCCGACAGTAGATCTGGAAGCATATCAGCGCAAAATATTGGAACATAGGGTTCCACTAGTAGTTTTTGATAGAAATTCTCCAGCGGTGGAGACCCACTATGTGCACATTGATAATGACGTTAGTGCAAAAAAAGCCTGCGATCATTTGAAATCTATCGGTTGCCAAGATTTTGGATTAGTAACCATCGATTCCGATCAGCCGCAAATGTTGGCGCGTAAAGGTGCCTATTTGGATTTTTGTGATACCTACGGTATAGAGCCTCGTATCCTGCAATTACCCTATCAAGAACTGAAGAAAAAGGGAACGCATATGTTGAAAAATTGGGCCGCGAAGCAGGCTGGATTAGATGGTCTCTTTTTTACGACAAATTATCTGTGTATCCTCGGGTTGAAAGCACTGCGGCCAGCGGATGAAAATCACTATTCCTTCCCGATGCTTTCTTTTGATGATCATGAGTTGTTTGATATTTTAAACCCCAAAATTTCCTGTATACAACAGCCATTAGAACCTCTGGCTAAAACATGTGTGAAAGTTTTGTTGAAGGAGATAGAACAGGGGATATCAGCTCCTAAAGAATATATTATTTCAACCAAATTGATCCGGAGGTAGCATAGGGCAATAGCTCGATTTATAACTGTCGTATTGTAAAAATCATAAGACCTTCCGGCTCAATTCCGGAGGTTTATTTTGATTTAGTATTCTTTTTTATATCTTTACTAATACGTTTTAGTAGAAATAATTTATATATCCTAAATAATGAATAAATCTTTAAGCCTTTTTCTGGGTTCATTATTGTCTTTTGGTTTGTTTTGCGCAAAACCGGTTTTGGCTCAGAAATTTAGAGGACAGCAAATGGATGCTGTCGATCTTGTTAATCCATTAATGGGTACCGAATCCAAATTTGAGTTGTCCAATGGAAATACCTATCCCTCAATCGCGCGGCCTTGGGGAATGAATATGTGGACTCCGCAAACGGGGAAAAATGGTGATGGATGGCAGTATCAATATACCGCTGATAAGATCCGCGGTTTGAAACAAACCCACCAACCATCGCCCTGGATGAATGATTATGGCGTCTTTTCTATTATGCCAGTGACGGGAAAGCCTGTCTTTGATCAAGATGAGCGCGCGAGCTGGTTTTCACATAAAGCTGAGATCGTAAAACCTTATTATTATTCGGTCTATCTGGCAGATCACGATGTCACTGCGGAAATGACGCCAACAGAACGAGCAGCTATGTTTAGGATTTCGTTTAATAAGACAGACGACGCTTACATCGTGTTGGACGCGTATGAAAAGGGGTCTGAAGTTCAGATTATCCCCGAAAAAAATATGATCGTTGGCTATTCATCAAAATACGCCCGTGGTCCACTGCCCGCGAATTTCAAGAATTATTTTGTTTTGGTTTTCGATCAACCGTTTGCAAATGTTGCTACTTGGGAAGGGAAAGAGAAAAAGGATGGCCAGCTCCAGATCAAAGGTGACCACACTGGCGCTATTGTTGGATTTAAGGTAAAGGATAAAACGAAACCCGTTCAGGTGAAAGTTGCCTCGTCCTTTATCAGTGCCGAACAAGCTTTATTAAACTTAAATGAGTTGGGGGACAAGTCGTTTGATCAAGTTAAAGAAGATGGACGTCAGATCTGGAATTCCACGTTAGGGAAAATTAAAGTTGAAGGCGATGATATTGATCAATTGCGTACATTTTATTCGACGATGTATCGGACATTATTTTTTTCCGAACAAACTGTATGAAATTAATGCGCAGGGTAAAGCTGTACACTACAGTCCGTATAATGGAAAAACACTTCCGGGCTATTTGTTTGGAGGAACTGGATTTTGGGATACCTTTAGAGCATTGTATCCGTTCTTAAACTTGATGTATCCTTCTATCAATAAGGAAATGCAGGAAGGCCTGCTAAATGCTTACTTGGAGGGAGGTTTCCTTCCTGAGTGGAGCAGTCCAGGATATGCTGATATCATGGTAGGAAATAACTCTGCTTCGGTAGTGTCAGATGCTTACATGAAGGGATTACGTGGTTATGACATCAATACGTTATACGAAGCGTTGCAGCATGGAGCCAATAACGAGGGACCAATGAGTGCCGTTGGTAGAAAGGGTGTTGATTACTATAATAGCTTGGGTTATGTGCCCTATGACGTTAAAATCAATGAAAATGCGGCACGTACCTTGGAATATGCCTACGACGATTTTACAATTTATCAATTAGCAAAAGCGTTGAACCGTCCGAAAGCTGAAATTGATCTCTATGCGAAGCGTGCACAGAACTACAGGAACCTGTTCGATCCATCGACCAATCTTATGCGTGGAAAAAATAAAGATGGAAAATTCCAGACTCCTTTTAATCCATTGAAATGGGGGGATGCGTTTACAGAAGGAAACAGCTGGCATTATTCGTGGAGTGTGTTCCATGATGTTCAGGGACTGATTGACTTAATGGGTGGAGAAAAAACATTTGTGAGCATGTTGGATTCGGTATTTGTTCAGTCTCCAGATTTTGATGATAGCTATTATGGGGGTATTATCCATGAAATTCGCGAAATGCAAGTGGCCAATATGGGGCAGTACGCGCATGGTAATCAGCCAATTCAACATATGCCGTATCTTTACAATTATGCTGGTCAACCTTGGAAAACGCAATATTGGGTGCGTCAGGTGATGGACAGAATGTACAAACCAACGCCTGATGGCTATTGTGGTGATGAAGATAATGGTCAAACCTCAGCATGGTATGTTTTTTCAGCTTTAGGATTTTATCCGGTTTGTCCAGCGACCGATGAATATGTGCTCGGAGCGCCATTATTTAAAAAGGCGACTTTAGCGTTTGAAAATGGTAAGACATTGACCATTAATGCTCCTAAAAACTCGAGTGAAAATGTATATGTAAATGCACTACAGATGAACGGTAAGGAGTATGGGAAAAACTGGTTAAGTCACAAAGCTTTGCATGAAGGTGGGACACTACATTTTGATATGGCGGCAAAACCTAACTATACGAGGGGAGCGTCCAAAAATGCTGCGCCATATTCAATGACCACAGATTTGCAATTAAATAATAAGGTGAAAACCAACAAAAAGAAATAATCACTGTGCTATTATGAACTTAAAAAACTTAAAAGTCGCTGCTATCCTATTTGGATTGTTGTATTCAAGTGGGATTTTCGCGCAGGACAACTGGAAGCATACTGAAAATGACCGTAAGGTTGCGGTGGATGTGGATAGTATCAGCAAAGGTGGCTTTACATTGATTTGGATTAATAAGGACAAAGGTTTTAGTCCATCGTTAAAAGATCGACTCATTTCGGCTTATTTTGAAAACTACCCCAAACTAGCGAAGAAGTATAATAAAAAGACTATAAAAAAGGTCTCTTTTGTTATTGATCCGGACTATAAAGGTGTAGCAGCGACCGCGGGTGGGATTGTTCGTTATAGTCCAGCCTGGTTTGCTAAAAATCCAGGGGATATTGACGTGGTTACCCATGAGGTCATGCATATTGTCCAAGCATACCCCGATGGGGCGGGCCCGTGGTGGATTACGGAGGGGATAGCCGATTTTGTTCGATTTGATGATGGCCTAGATAATGCAGGGGCAAACTGGAAGCTGCCAGATTATAACGAAAAGCAGAAATACACCGATTCTTATCGTGTTACTGCTAGATTTCTCTATTGGATCAATACGCATGTAAAAAAAGACTTTGTTAAAAAATTGGATGCGGCAATGCGTAGCAAAAGCTATAACGATTCATTCTGGAAAGCACAAACTGGAAAGACGATCGATGAGCTTTGGACGGATTACAGTAAAAATCCTAAAATATAATTCATAAGTGATGAATATAAAACGTTTGGCTTTTTGGGGATTACTTAGTATTCCATTTGTATTAAAGGCCCAGGAAACTAAGTTAGTCCAGTACGTTAAACCGCTTATTGGTACGGCGCGGATGGGCCATACGTTTCCGGGCGCTACAGTTCCTTTTGGTGCTGTACAGTTAAGCCCGGATACGGATACGCTATCTTATGCTGTGAATGGTCGCTATAATGGTGATGTTTATAAATATTGTGCCGGCTATCAGTATGATGATCCTACGATTGTGGGATTCAGTCATACGCATTTTAGTGGTACCGGTCACTCCGATCTTGGCGATATACAGGTTATGCCTACCCAAGGTAAAGTTCAGTTAAATCCAGGTACAGCTGATCGTCCGCAAGATGGTTATCGATCACCATATAGCCATGCGAACGAATTGGCCGAAGCCAATTATTACCGTGTTTTACTGGATAAACATCAGATTAAAGCAGAGTTGACGACGACCACGCGAGTGGGCATACATCGGTATACTTTCAACCAGTCCGATGCGTCACATCTAATTGTTGATTTAACTGCGGGGATCTATAATTACGAAGGTAAAAATGTTTGGACTGTTGTTAAAGTACTGAACGATTCTACGTTAGTTGGATACCGTCAGACAAACGGTTGGTCCAGAACCCGTACAGTGTACTTTGCCATAAAGACATCAAAAGCTTTTAAGAATTATGGTGCCAAGTATGAAGATGGCAAACCTGTCTATAATGGTTTCTGGCGTAAGTTTGACCAACAAAACAATTTCCCTGACCTTGCAGCGCACAATATTAAGCTACACTTGGATTTTGATACAAAAGCACAAGAGTCCATCTTGCTGAAAGTAGCTTTAAGTCCAGTAAGTATGAAGAATGCATTGGCTAATATGGAGGAGGAGGCTCCCGACTGGAATTTTGATGGTTACGTGAAGAAAGGTCAAGAAGCTTGGGAAAAGCAGTTGCATAAGATAGAAGCTGAAATGTTGAACAAGGAAGACCTAGTCAATTTTTATACAGCCATGTATCATGCAAGCTTAATGCCGACAGTCTATATGGATACTAATGGTGAATATAAAGGGTTGGATCAGGAGGTGCATCGCGCCAAAGGATTTACGAATTATACCTCATTTTCTTTATGGGATACATTTAGGGCCTTTCATCCCCTGTTGAATCTAATAAACCCGTCTCGCAATGCAGATATTGTAGCATCCATGCTGGCTCATTATGACCAGAGTGTATTGAAGATGTTGCCCATCTGGTCGCATTATGCGAATGACAACTGGTGCATGAGCGGCTATCATTCGGTGTCTGTTATTGTTGATGCCATACTTAAGGGCGTCTATAAAGGTGATGCGGAAGCGGCGTTAGCGGCGTGCGTTCAAACAGCAAATACGCGTCAATATGAGGGGATCGGTGCTTATATTGACAAGGGATATGTTCCTGCTGATGTGTCGGGTACATCTGTTTCTAATACATTGGAATATGCGTATGACGATTGGTGTATCGCGCAATTGGCAAAAAAATTAGGAAAGGAAGATATATACACGACTTTTTCCAAAAGAGCTGAAAGCTGGAAATCACTTTATGATCCCGCTATTGGATTTATGCGGCCCAAGGATTCAGCGGGTAAATTTCAGGAGAAATTTGATGTGCTGGATACACATGGACAGGGATTTATTGAAGGTAATTCATGGAATTACAGCCTGTATGTACCGCATCAGCCTACCGAAATGATGACAGTCATGGGAGGTAAACAGCGCTTAGAGACTTATTTGGATTCTCTTTTTACAATGGAATTACCGGATAAGTATTTTGAGCATACAGAGGATATTACGCGAGATGGTATTATCGGAAATTACGTGCACGGAAATGAGCCTTCCCCACCATGTGGCTTATTTATACAACATCACCAAGAATCCTTGGAAAACTCAAGCACGTGTCAGACAAATCATCCGAAATCAGTACCATAATGGTCATGCGGGATTAGGTGGTAATGACGACTGTGGACAGATGTCGGCCTGGTATCTATTTACTGCACTAGGTTTTTATCCGGTGGCGCCTGGGGAAGATAGTTATTGGATTGGCAGTCCTCTTGTAAAATCGGCGAAGGTTAATTTTGAAAATGGACGTAGTCTTTCTATAGTTGCCCATAATCAGTCTGAAAGGAATATTTACGTTAAATCCGTTTCTTTAAATGGGCGAAGATTAGCTGATCTGCGACTACCTTATAGTAGCATTATAGATGGCGGTGAATTAGTCTACGAGATGAGTAGTAAACCGAATAGATAAGAGTAAAAGATAAAATTCTATAATGCACACCCCTCCTTTACGAGGGGTTTTTTATTTTCCCTGCGGTCTGAAAGGATAGTGCTATCCACTTACTAGCCATTTAAGTACGAAACTGTCCATTCGTTTTTTGATTCATTTGCGGAATGACGTTACAATTTGAAAAAAAATTAATTGTATCTGTCATTTTAGCAAAATCATATTTTATTAATGTAAAAAACCAGTTTTTGAGCTATAAATTGCTTAATGTTAATTACTAAACCAGTTTAGCAAACAGAAAAAATAACGCATAAAGTTTTTTTTTCTCATTTTTCTATATATCTTCATTATAACCAAGTGAGATAAGTGTAGACCAATTAAGCAAACCGATCCGTTTTAACATTCCATTATGTTGTGTTATGCTAAAACGTTTTTATATTTTATACTTAAAACCTTAAATTATGATACTAATTCTATTTGATACCGCATAATATAAATTTTTGAGAGGAATTGACCAATTTTCCTATCTCGAAAAATCAGTAAATTTCGCCTTGTTTTTTAGGCGATTTTAACCAGTAATAGTAGAAAAGTAAAAATAACCTAATTATATATCATTTATATGTACATGATTAAAAAGAGGTATTTGGATAGGCTTATTCTTTTAGGGTGGTCCTGTGCCTGTTATTCTTTTGCTTTTGGTCAAGATAAGGTGTTATCACCATCCGATAGTCTTAAGCTTCAGATTGGAACTTCAAAATTGGATTCAATATTTCAGATTAAGACTAGCCAAGTAAATCCAATAGAAATAAAAAAACAGGCGTTATTACCTTATTCTTCCCTGCAGCAATATCTCAAAGGAAATAATACGGGGCTTTATGTAACTGAACCTTCCGGGGAATCGGGCACCAAGCAGCCCATGTACTTTCGAGGCATCTCGAGGCCGTTGTTTTCCGATATTGACGTATTTCAAAATCAGCCATTGGTTGTTGTAGATGGAATTCCTTTGGTCGGAGAACACCCTTTTGCTTACGCCGTACAAACGTATAATCTCGAGCGTATTGGGCCTGCGACCAATCTATTTGCAAATATTAATATCGATATGGTAAAGTCTATTGAAGTATTAAAAGATGTCGCTGCGGTGGCGATGTATGGTCCTAATGCTGCAAATGGAGCTATCGTCGTTTGTACGAAAGAGTATAAAGCCGATAAAAGCAACCGCATAGCGATCAACATGTATACGGGATTGGCTGAGCGTCCACATGTCACAACGATCAATGGTGAATACGAAAACAAATTCAGAAAGCAATTTTATGATTTATATACCTCCAATGGCCAGTATGATGATGGAGATTCTTATCCAGTGTATTTGAGTGACTCGCTTAATATGAATTATTTTGGGAGATCCGATTGGACCGATTCTTACTACAATAGTGGTTTAGTATACAATTTGAATGCAAATTTATCCGGTGGTGGGCCACGTGCAAATTTTCAATTTGCAGCGGGCTCAACACAGGATAAGGGTGTGTCCGACCAGGTAAAATTGAATAAGTATTATGCTTTGTTTGGCCTGAATATGCGGCCGATGACTTGGTTAACGTTCTCTATGCAGGCAAATATCACTCGGCTTGATCGAAATCGCAACCTGAATCTGCGGGATAGATTTGCCCAGTTGGCCTATTTCCCAGATTTGTCTGCGCCTTTGTCACCTAATAAGGAGGTCTACAACGAGTATCTGAGCTATTATAAAAAAGGCTTTGATAATAACAAGACGAACGTTGTGCAGGGGTATGGAAAGCTGCAATTTGATTTTGGAAATTTTCATTTTCTTTCAACAGGAATGCTCGATTATAATGAGGGGTATCGGGATCAATTCTACCACAGTAAGTTGATGGAATCCAATAATTTTGCCTCAAATTACTATGGTTATAATCAGCGGGCGGTATTTGACAATAAAGCTCTTTATGACTGGAATATTAATGAAAGCCATACGTTAAACCTATTGGTTGGCAATAGTTTGCAATGGGATACTTATCGCTACAACTATGCTTATGCTTATAAAGGTGTAAATGATTTTATTAAGGTGAATCTGTTGGAAGACGATGCGCTGAAATCAAATTATCTCGAAGCGACGGCGTATCCGAAAGCGCTTATCTTTAAGTTTTTAGATCGCATCCGTCATAATCTGGTCTCATTTTATGGAAAAGCAACTTACAATTATGAGGATAAGGTCGAAACATCGCTATTGCTTCGCTCTGACGGATCCTCTAATGCGCAACCGGATGCCCGCTGGATTTTTACGCCGTCCTTGTCGGTAAATTGGAATATTAAAAATAGCTACTTTACGACCAATACTGACCTGAAGGATCTTACCGCCCGTTTTAGTGTCGGACGTATCGGCCTAAACAATGTGTTTGATGA
Source organism: Sphingobacterium zeae (assembly GCF_030818895.1). Classification (NCBI taxonomy): domain Bacteria; kingdom Pseudomonadati; phylum Bacteroidota; class Sphingobacteriia; order Sphingobacteriales; family Sphingobacteriaceae; genus Sphingobacterium; species Sphingobacterium zeae. The sequence continues at coordinate 5,485,830 of NZ_JAUTBA010000001.1, read as the reverse complement.
TTTTGCGCAAGGGCCTAATTATGTCGCTCAAATGGGATTTACGGGAAATCAGCTTATTGCTGGCTATAATGCGATTGCAGGGTTGGTACGGCCGTATGAATCGGGGTGGGTTGGTTATCATATTCCATGGGCTTATATAGACCAGGGTAATTTGGGTTTGGACTATGCGAATACACAAAAAAATTTTTATGTTTCACTGGATGTTTATTTGAAACAGACAAAGAACCAGCTAATTAATATTCCTTCATATAGCGAGTATGGCTATAAATCGAGCTATGCAGCTGGGATGAATGTGCAGAATATCGGTGCTGAATTGACTGTTGGACTAAATCCAATTCAATCCGATAATTTTAAGTGGTCCACAGCGCTCAATGTATCCCATAATCAGAATAAATTGAAGGCATTACCGAACGGTCTCGATAGGCTGGTTATCGGTAATAATCTTTTGGAGGTTGGCAAACCATTAGACCAATATTGGCTGCTTTCCAACGATGGTATTTACAAAACTGATGCTGATGTGCCTCAGGGAATGACTTATAATGCGATTCAATTGCATGCAGGTGATCCGATATGGAAGGATCTAAATGGTGACAATATGATCAACGATGAAGATCGGAAACTGCAGGGCCATCGCTTGCCTGCTGTTTTTGGCAATTGGTACAACAATTTTGTCTTTGGCAAATGGGACCTGGGGGTGAACATGTATTATAATCTTGGTCGGGAACTCATCAATCAGGAAATGGCCAATCGTTTTGATTTTATCAATAATGAAGGTGCGAAAAGCCTAGACGCAATCAAGGAGATCACCTATTGGGAAAAAAGAGGGGATTATGGCAAATATCCCTTGTATAATCCTTGGAGTACGGTTATTGCTTATCAGGCCGATCAAGACCTTTTCCTAGAAAATGCCTCCTTTCTTAAAATACGGGCGATCACGCTGGGCTATAACTTAACATCTCTTTTATCAGGCCGGAATCAAGCTATCAAAAATGCTTATGCTTATGTGTCTGCTAATAATGTTGCTACAATTACATCTTACAGTGGTGTAGATCCTGAGATCGTGGATTATACGGGTTACGATATTGGATCAAAAATGAGGATACCACGAATTTATACGGTAGGAATAAAAGTTGACTTTTAAACGAAAAGAAATGAAAAGATATCATCTCATATGGAGTGTTTCACTATTTTTCTCATTACTTCTGGGGGGTTGTAAGAAAATGCTGGATATAGACTCTTCTCGAACGGTCAATGAAGAGAATATGTGGAATGCTTTGGAAGACACGCGGGCAGGTTTGATGGGGATTTACGGTTTAACCAAAGCAGCTTTGGACGATAATAATGCTTATTGGCTGTATGGAGAGGTGAGGTCGGGGGACTTTGATAGCCCCACCCGTCAAGATCTTAAGGCAATTATTAAGAATGATCTCAAAGCGAATTATGAATCGCTGAACGCACTGTCGAATTGGAGACGTTGGTTTGCTGTAGTTAATGCTGCTAATATTTTTATGGAGCGCGCTCCGGGAGTAAGAGAAAAAGATATGCGTTACACGGAGAATAATTTGGTGGTGGATATGGCTCAGGCTCGATTTCTACGTGCTTACGCTTATTTCAATATGGTCCGTATTTGGGGTGATGTCCCCCTGATACTGAATTCTCATGATGGAAATTTTGAGAATAAACCCAAAGAGGACCGATTAAAACTGTACGCTTGGATCGAAAAAGAAATGTATGATGCCGCTCAATTATTACCTTATTCCTATAGTACGGGTGATGAACAGCAAATTGGGAACTACTACAATGAAGCATCTTCCAGATGGAATGGTGCGTTGGTCAGGAAACTTTCGGTATATGCTATCCTCGCACATTTGGCTGCATGGCAAGCCAATTATGCGGATGCTGCTTCTTATTCACAATTTGTGATGGACAATTATAGTAAAGGGGGAGCCTATTACTTGTCTACTTCGTTTTTAACGGATGGCAATGGATTTTTCTTTGAGAAGCGTTCCGAGCAGCTATTCTCATTTCCTTATATATGGTCACATGTGGAGGCGTCGTTCACGGGACATATTGAAGAGTTGACGCTGGCTGCTCCTGTTGTCAATAAGACCGTACCGGATATTTATATGCCAAAGGAAATGATTTTAAAAACATTTAACGAAAAGAAGGACCAACGGTTTAGTATCGATACACTGGGAAATCCTACGACAGAAGTATATTTCCGAAACTTCAACGGCAAGTATCCCATATTTAGCAAAATCAAATGTATTATGGGAGGTTCTTCGGATCCCACCTTCCGCATATTTACCAGTGCGACCGTACTGACTCGTTTGGAAGATATTACGCTTTTACGTGCCGAAGCTTTAGCTGTCTTGGGTGAAAAATCGACCGCCATTGAACTACTTAATGAAATTAGGGAACGCAGAGGGCTTAAAGTTTATAGTGAGACGACAAATGGAGATTTGGTTGACGCTATATTTTTAGAACGAAAACGGGAATTGATGGGTGAAGGACAGCGCTGGTATGATATGATTCGACGGGAAAAGATAAAACATGACAATCCCCAGTTAGCACAATTAATCGCTAACGATGGGATCTATTGGCCAATTGCTCGAGAAATTCTCGCTCAAAATAAGTTAATCGAACAAAATGCTTATTGGAAGTAAAGGAAGAACTAATTATGAGAAATAACCTATTTGTACGCGGTGTATATATACTTTTTATTACCGTCCTGCTGTATGCTTGTGCTAAAGACAAAGGCTATTATTCGCCCATATCCCAAGAAGCGATCTATAAGGGTAATTTATATAGTTATCTAAAAAGTAAGCCTGGAATATATGATTCTTTGGTGAAAGTCATCGATAGAATCGGTCTGCAAAAAAAATTGGAAGATAGCACAGTGACACTGTTTGCGTTGACCAATGCCAATTTTCAACTAGCTATTCAAAACCTCAACAATACGTTGAGTATCTCTGACAAGCCTGCACAATATTTGAATTCAGTTAAGTATGAAATATTGGATTCACTGCTATGCCAATATATTATCCAAGGCAGAATTGCAAGTGATTCCCTCAATAGTCAGGATGGCAAGGACGTACGGGGTATTCGATATGGCTATCCAATGCATATTGGATTAAATAAACAATCTTCATCTGGTTATATAAATGGAGGTCCTACGATTGTTGACTTTTCCGATACGAGAAGATCTGTTTTCAACCGTAACTGGGTAACGACTGAAACCAGCTCATTGAATATCCAAACAGACAATGCTGTTGTTCATGTATTGAACCCTGATCATGTGTTCGGTTTCAACAAATTTGTCAGTCAGATTATCTATATCCCACCTCCAGAAAATCTTTTCATAAAATTCAAAGGGCTAGGTTCTGCGTCGAAGGAAACTTCGGGTGGACCAAATGCTGTTGAAGCATCTAAATATGTATTTGATGGTAATCCAGAGACAAAGTTCTTTTTATCAAGTCCGGGACAGTTCTATTTGCAATGGGATTTTCCTGTCGAAGTACTTGCTAACAGTTATACACTCCGTTCAGCTAATGATATTCAAGATCGGGATCCAACGGACTGGACGTTACAGGGACTTGATGGAGAAAGTGGAAAATGGATATTATTGGACTCTAGACAAGGGGAGGAATTTGACGAAAGGTTTCAACTGCGCGTATTCTTTTTTACAAATACAAAGACGTACAAAGCTTATCGTCTGAATATTGCACGTATGCATGGTGGTAACGATTTCCAGTTGGCAGATTGGACAATGAACCGTAATCAATAACCAATTTAAGAATGTATGGACATGAAAATTGCTAGAAAATTCAATACACTAAATAAGACATGCAACTTGGGCCTGCTCATCTTGATGTGCGTCTGCTTAAATGGATGTAAAAAGCTTTACAATTTGCCGGATGAAAAAGAATTCTTAAGTGTCAACCTGACTTACGACGGAAAATCTTTTTATCCCATCTTGGGAAGAACTACGCTGATGGGGAATATTAATACCGATCATTCGACCACACCGCTGCGTTTTGAAATTGTTAACCCCCGTTATGGCGATGGGCGACCTTATACCGATCTTTTCGAAGTCAAACCTGTCTACCGTTGGATTTACCGCTATGATGGTACTGAAAAGAACCTGGAAGAAATTGAGGCCAAGCGTCAGCTCGTCTTTCGACCTCTTTTTGAGGTTGACTCTACGGGTAGTTTTATTTTGTGGAATTCATCGACAAATGAGCTGATAGAGCCGCGTTCCAAAGACAGTATAGATCTGGTGCAGAATATTCGGTATTTTGATTTAAAGGTCTCTAATTCTGGTGGTTCCACCGTAATTAAAGATTTTATGATTCTCCCTTGGCGTGTTCAGGATTATGAACCTTATTCGGATAAAAACCCCTATAATGGTGAGACTGCTCCAGATCCAAATGATCCTAAAAATCCAAAAAAGAAAAGTTATATCTGGCCTTCTTATATGAATGGAGTTTATGGGGAATTGTCAAATCAGGCATTACGCACGGATGATCAGTTTAAAGACCTAGTCGTCTATATCCGCAGATTTAACGGAGGGAATGGACATAATTTACGCTTTGTCTTTTTAAATAAAAATGGGGAGCCCATAAATCCGGATAGTTTTAATGAAACAAAGTGGAATGAACTGGTGCATGGCTTTAACATGAAAAAAACGGCTACTTATGTGCAATATGATGTAGCTTATCCAATTCCTCTAACAAGTTTTCCAACAAAGTATACTAATGGAAACAGCGCAAAGGTCGATTTTTCCTACTCCAGAAAGGGGTTTGGCGGAGGGTTAATTACGGCCAATTTTGGGTTGAACTTTAAAATTTTTACCAAAGGAGATTGGGAAATTGTTTTCCATTTTCAACGGGAGAATCCACGATTTGATAATGAATAATTGAAAAAGTTATGCAATTTAAGATATTTTATAACAGCTGCATGCTGTTGATATTGTGTGTGTTTCTTTCTACAAAGGTTTTTGCGCAGACGGTCATTATGTCGGGTAAGGTAACAGATAATAAAGGGAGGCCGTTGGCTGGTGTAACAGTACGTTTTGGCAAATCTGGAAAGGAAGCAACTTCGACAAATTCCTCGGGGGCATTTAGCTTAACAACGGCAACCGGAACTCCCGTTGCCTTTAGATTAATTGGTTATGATGGAACTACGATGACTGTGAAGGCCGACAGAAATGTAGTCGTTCAATTGAAGGAGATCGATAATCAAATGGATGAAGTTGTTGTTAGGGGGTATGTGAAGCGTCCAAGAGAGACAACTACAGGGTCCTCGACTAAGATCAGTGGAAAAGAAATTCAAGATATTCCATCGGCGAATGTAGAAAATTTGCTTCAAGGCAAGGTCGCAGGGTTAAATATACAGGTAAATACCGGAGCACCGGGATTTAGAGGATCCACACAGATCCGTGGACTTTCGACAATCAGTGTGACAGGTAGCGGTGATCAGTCATTTCTGACCCCCACCTCACCGTTGTATGTGATCGATGGCGTCCCAATGGATGCAGATAGAGCCAATGAACTCGGATTAAGCCAGCAAGGGCCAGGCATCAGTCCACTATCATTAATCCCACCTGAGGATATCGAAAGTATCGAGGTGCTTAAAGATGCGCAGGCAACATCGTTGTACGGATCGTTGGCTGCATACGGCGTAATTATTATCAATACGAAACGGGGGAACTCCGAGGTTCCCAGGGTGAGGTATACGGGCAATTTCTTCCTGAAAACACCGCCTCAGTTGCGTCCAACTTTGGGGGGTAATCTAGAGCGTCGTCTAAAGCTATTGCAGATCTATGGAAATGCATTGTCGCAGGATGACCTCGACCGAATTTCACAAACCCCCATGCTATCGGATAGTTTGAACCCTTATTACAATAATTCTACCAATTGGCAGGACCTGTTTTATGCGACGACCTACAACCAGACCCACAATGTGGCGATTGATGGTGGAAATCAGAAATTAAACTACAAAGCGAACCTAAATTATTATAATGAAAATGGTATTATCAAAAATACGGGGTTTGATCGCTACATGACCAATATGCGATTTGAATATTATCCTAACGAGAAGTTTAAGTTTACGGCGCAGGTAAGTGCCTCACTTGGCTCAAAAAGTAAAGGTAATGGCTTAGGCATTCTACAATCAGGAGTGGCAACAAACGGGATGACCTCAACGTTGTTGCCGGGGCCATCTTTTTATCTGGCATCTTCTGGCTATAACTCAGCATTGAAGACCCGCAATGATAATTCGTCTAAATCGATCAAGCCTTTCATTGAAGCTTCTTATGAAATTGTTCCAGGTTTGCGGGCAACAACAACAATGAGTTATGAGTCTACTTCCGATAATGAAAACACGTTTACACCGGCGGCAGCAAATGGTCAATTTGCACAAGTGTATGCTTATTATGGCCGTTATAATTCCTTGTATAATAGGAACTCCATCAATTATAGTCGCACGTTTAATGAAAAGCATACTGTATTTTTCAATTTATTCAATGAGGTCCGCACCTTGGATAAACAGGCTAATGCCACTTTACAGGCCCGTACGCCAAATGATCAGTTTGAAGGCCCGCTTGGATTTGATGGCTATTTTTCTAAAGGTGGGGGATTGTTACGTCGTGGATTCGGAAAAGAAAGAGGATTATCTTTTGCCATCGCCGGAACGTATGATTACATGAAGAAATATGTAGTCGATCTTTCTTATAGAATGGATGGGTCATCGCAGAATGGATTTGGAAACCTGTATACCAAAAATCCTGCTGTTGGTCTTCGATGGAATGCCTATCATGAGAATTTCTTGAGAGATGTGGACTGGATTAATTTGCTATCCATTCGAACCAGTTGGGGGGTGAATGTTATGCCGAATAGTACCTTGGAGCGCGTTTACGGAAAATACGATATTGCAGGAAGCTATAATGATAAGATAGGCATCGGAATCAATTATGAACAAATTCCAAATCCTGATCTAAAACCGACAACAACAAGTCAGTATAACCTGGGGTTGGACCTCGCTTTTTTTCAAAACAGGTTTGAATTGACCTATGATACGTATTATAAGAAAGTAAATAATATTCTATTTGAAGAACGACTTTCTTCATCGTTGGGATTTGAAAAAGTAAATAGTAACTCGGCTGCAATTGCCAATTATGGTCATGAGTTATCTGTTATGTTAAGACCTTTGACCGAAGGTCGATTTACCATGTCAGTAGGGGTAAATGGAGCATATAATCGGGATGTTCTGTTAAAGCTACCCGAGCATTATGGTGGGCAATTTGTCCGTTGGGAAAATAATGATAAATATAAGCAACATGTTGTTTTCAGGGTAGGAACTTCAACGATGTCTAATTACATGTTATTAAATCGAGGTGTATATAGCACCGATGCAGATGTACCCGTGGATCCGGCGACCGGACGACGTTATCGAATGGCCAATGGTACCGAATTTCAGGCCGGGGATCCAATTTTTGCAGATCTAGATGGTAACTATGTTTTAGATGAAAATGACTATGCCCGTACTGGGAATTCTCAACCTTTGATCACCGGTGGTATGCAATTGAATTTTAATTACAATCATGAAACCCTTGGATCTTTTGGTTTGAACTTATATGCATCCTATACAGCAAAACGTACCATCTTGAACAATGCCCTTGCAGAGCGATTGCAATTGATGAGTGATCCCTATGGGGATAGGACTGTAGTTCCTTTAGATGATATTAATATGTGGATGAAACCCGGCGATATTGCAAAGTATCCTTATGCTTATGATTTCAGAAGGTATTCAAGCGTTAATCCGTTTCGGATGGACCAAGATTTATGGGCTGAAGATGGATCTTACTTTAAGTTAAATAGTGTGACGCTCTCTTACATGTTTACGAAAAATGCGGTTAGAAGATATGGACTTGAGCGTTTAAGGGTATATGTTTCAGCTGACAATGTAACGACATTATCAAAATACAGCGGACCTAATCCCGAAAATGTAAGCACAATGGGAAGAGACGCTTCCGGAGGATATCCCGTGCCTAGACAATATAATGTTGGTGTTAATATTGATTTTTAATTGATCTGTAAGATGAAAACAAAAAGAAATATAGGAAGAATAGCTGTTGTCATATGTCTATGTACAACCGTCATGATAGGCTGTAAGAAATTTTTGACTGTAGAGCCGATAGATAGACTTACGGGTAACAATTTCTATCAGTCTAAAGAAGATGTAGAATCAAATATAGCACGTATTTATAGCCAGTTTTTCGAAAAACTGAACGAGTCTTGGGTAGTTGGTGCTATTGGCGAGGCGAGGTCTGGAGAAATTTTTCCCTCTCCTACATCCGGAACTAATCGTATGATACTTCGCGATTTGGGAACAAATGATATGAATGCAGTGTATAACAATACATTAAGTGGTGGTAGGTCAAGTGGTTATGCCATGTATCAGGTGTCTATCTGGGATACCTATTATAAAGTGATTCAGAGCTGTAATATTTTAATAGCCAAATTGGATGAGGGAATCTCCGGGTTATCTGCTGCAGATAAAGACCGCTATAAAGCCGAAGCTACTTTTATGCGTTGTCTAAGTTACTTCTGGATGGTACGTCTGTATGGCGATGTGGTTTACTACACGGATGCATATTTCGCAAAGCAACTCCCCCGTGAGGATATGGTTTCTGTTATTAGTAAAAGTATCGCCGACTTGGAATCTGTTAAAGATATGATGCCATGGACATTTGGGGAAGCCTCACAGCGTGGTGCGCGGGCAAGCCGAGGAAGCATTATCGCGCTGTTGATGCATATGAAGATGTGGAATGCGAATTTTGACTCGGCTAATGCAACGAAGTATTACGAAAGTGTAGCAAGTCTTGGAAAGGAGCTGCGTGCGAGTGGAGTCCATCATTTGTACAAACTTACCCCGGAAGAATGGGCTAAGGTCTCAAAAGGACGCACGGAAGAATCATTGTTTGAATTTTACCGAACAATCAATTATAATGATCAGAATAATGACTACGCACCTTTGTGGGATCATTTTTTACGTTGGCCATATAAATTTCCCCGTTACAATCAGCAGTTCAGTATTGCCTATTATTCCTCCATTTTTATGTATCGAATTTACCCGCTGAATGGCCCTGCAGACAAGCGCAAGGATCTCTGGTATGAGGATATGTATGCGAATGATGGATCATTTGTTTTAAAGAAATTTGCAGCCAATGTCTTTGCGTCAGGAAATGAAGACTCTAATCCAGACAATACATTTATGATCTTTCGTTATGCTGATGCGTTGTTATTAGAGGCTGAGGCCCTTGCTAATTTAGGTGGCGCGCGCGAGTCCGAGGCAATCTCAGTGCTTAATATAGTTCGAGATCGAGCTGAAGCCCCGCGCTATGCCGGTGGCGGTACTGATCTGAAGAATTTTATTTTCGAAGAGCGTTGTCGTGAATTGATCGGAGAAGGGGTGAGATATTTTGATCTGATCCGGACTCGAAGGATACTCAATCCACAATGGACCATGAATCCCATGACAATTGATCAGTATAACCGTCGTGCATGGACCTGGCCTTTGGATGCTTCGGCCAAAAATTTTAATTCAAAGATCGTGTTGAACGATTATTGGACAGGAGGAAATTAAATCAGTTTATTATGAGAAAAGCTAAGATAATAGGATATGCGTCGCTAACGATGTTACTGTTTGCCATAGTATCATGCAAAAAGGATGCATATTATAAAGATGGTGGATTGGCACAGGCAAAATTTGATGGCTCTATAATGGATTATCTGGATTCCAAACCGCGGGAATTTGATTCGATTGCCAAAATTATTAGGTTGGCAGGTTTAGAAGAAGATTTTAAGACCAAGGAATTTACTTTTTTTGCCCCGAGAGATGAGAATATAAAGAAGATGATCGGTCAAGCTAAGTCAAATGTGCCCGGCAATCAATCTAGCGTGAACTGGCTGCTTTATGATTTGGGGCGCGATACCATCAAAACATTGGCAGACGTAGATAGTACTATTTGGCGTAAATATTTATTGCGTTATATGTTCAATAATAAGCGAAAATTGATGGATTATCCACAGATTGATTTTGATTTGCTAAATGTTTATAAAGGGCAAAATTACACCTCATTTGCAAATACAGTTTCTAACATAGGTGTTGTCTATAACGATGCCATAAACGACTCTGACAAGAATAATATTACCCGGTTGAAATATATGGGATATAGACAATTATATATTTCATACATTCCAGATATCAGCAGGCCAAACGACTGGCGTTCATGTCCCGTTGCATCATCAGATATCCAGCCGGATAATGGGGTTGTCCATGTAATTGATTATACCAAAGCGCAGTTTGGATTCAATCAGAGTGATATTCTGTTAGATATATTAGAAAGTAAGCGTTAATAGCAATAAGCAGTTGTAATTTAAATTATGAAAGTTATGTACAATACGATTTGGAAATATACAGCCCTATTGTTCTTTATTGCTCTTTTTTTGGGTTGTAATAAGAACAATAGGATGTTTTCAGCTCCATACGAGGAGGGGCTTCCGCCATTGGGTATAGAAATTAATCCAACCGATAAAATGCAACCCGAATCGGGTAAAACAGGAGTCGAGACCATCATGCGAATTAAAGGCTTGGATAAGTATAAAGATAAGGCTATCATTCGATTTAACGGCGAAAAAGCACAGGTCGTCGAGCTAACGGCAGATTATGTAAAGTTGAAAGTTCCACCTTTTGCCAGTACGGGAGTGCTTTCTGTTGCCATTGACGATATTGTATTTTTTGGGCCACAATTTACGGTTTTAGGAAATGTATCTATCGATCAGACTTTTCAAGTGGGGGTAGGAACAAATAATACCGTTTCTGATGTTCTTTTTTTGGAAGATGGTAAAATGATCTTTACAGGGTCATTTACAAATTATAATAATAAAGGGTCGATACGGCCTATTAATCGTCTCGTCAGAACTTTTGCAGATGGAACGTATGATGCAAGCTTTCGTATAGGTACAGGCGCTAATAATTCGCTGAATAGCATTCTCAAACTAGGGAATTATTACTTTTTGGCAGGTTCTTTTTCAGGATATGGACAGCGAAATTCAGATATCAGCAATCTGACGCGAATTTACACCACCGGAGCGATTGATACCATGGGCATTAAACCATTCCGACGCCCGGGGCAAAGTGATACGTTGAAGTATTATCCGACATTTAACGGTGGGTTTGATGGCAATATCGGCAATATATACGAGTCGGAGGGGAAAATTTTAGCAACGGGGAATTTTAGATATTACATCCATCGCACTTATGATAAGCCCAATCGGTTGGAAACAAGGGATACGATTATCCTAGATAGTACCGAAATCAGACATGTTGCCCGTTTGAATCTAGATGGATCGTTGGATAAGTCCTTCAGGTTTGGGGCAGACGGCAAAGCAATGGCTGGTGGAAATGGAGCGGTAGCCACTGTATATCATACCAGTGGGGCCTTAAAAGGCAAAATTGTAGTATATGGCTCCTTCAATAGGTTCGACGGCCAACCAAAAGGATATATAACACGGTTGAATGCGGATGGAACATTGGACGATACATTTAATCCTGGTGGAGTTGGAGCAGACTACAATGTCTCCTCGGTTACTTATAATAGTGTAACAGATAAATACATGATCGTTGGAGACTTTAGTAAATATAACGGTGTATCGGCAATAAAAGTTATTATGTTGAATGCAAATGGAACCGTGGACCAAAGTTTCCAGGCCAAAACGTTTGAAGGTGGAAGTCCTTTCTATGCGATGCAGTTAAATGGCGGATTAATTGTTGTTTCCGGAGATTTTTCGCGCTATAGTAATATTGCCCGAAATGGTTTTATGATCCTGAATCCCAACGGTGAATTGAATGGAGATTATAATACTTCTGGTTATTTCTCTGGTTATATCAATAAAGTTGTTGAGACAAAAACAGAGGATGGTAAACGCGCATTACTTTTAATGGGCTTTTTTAACCGGTTTAATAATGAAGAAGTACATAATCTGATTCGGATTAAATTGGAACAGTAACTTAAATTTTAAACTGATGAGATCTCAAGCTAATTTTAAAAATATAGGCCGCTGGCTAATGTCTTTGATTATATTATCAATTTCCATATCGTGTAATGATGAATTCGGACGCCTGTTGCCTGATAATGAGGGGCAACAAGATACCGTTGACCTAGTATATGGCAAGCCAAAAGTACTCATGCTCATCGTGGACGGAGCAAGGGGAGAGTCTGTCCGGACGGCAAATATTCCAACGATGAATGGATTGCTCAACCATTCGATTTATTCCTGGGTTTCGTTAAGCGAGGAGCATGACGATGCAACTGCTATGGGCGCCGATCTAGCCAGTATTATCACTGGGGTGAACCAAAATAAACATTTGGTCATTGGTGATAATTTTAAGAACAATAATTTTCAGACCTTTCCAACAGTCTATACACGGGTCGCTGCAAATATGAAGAACCCTGAATTCAAAGTCTATAGCAGTTCTAAACTATTTGTTGAAAATCTTGCTCCTGTTGCGGTAGCTAAGTTGGAGAGTACCGACGAGGAGGTTGTCAATAGTGTTAAGGAAGGGTTAAAGCAACCGGAATTAACCTTGTTGACTGCCCATTTCACAGCTGTTGATAAGGCCGGAAAGGCCAGCGCCTATGACAATAGCAGCGCTGTTTATAAATCCGCCATAGAAAATTTCGATAAGCAGGTAGGGGAAGTTATTCAGGCCTTGGTGCAACGCCCAGCTTTTAAAAAAGAGAACTGGCTGGTTATCATCACTTCGAGTAAAGGAGGGCCTTTTGAAATTCCTCCTGCGCAGAATGACAATACAATTTTTAGTAATCCAAATGTGAATACCTTCACTATCTTTTACTCACCTAAATATAATTCAAGGTATATCAATAAACCTTACTTGGGCAGTCGCTTTTCGGGAGATTTTCTAAGATTTAAAGGCGGTGTCTACGCAGAGTTAACCGAAGGTGATAATCCTGTTTTCGATCTTGGTGATAAAGAAGAATTTACCATTGAATTAAAAGTTAAGAAGAATAAGGGGCCAAATAACACATACAAATTTTCTAATTATCCATCTTTTATCGGCAAACGTGAGAAATGGGAATCAGGTGCACCAACAAATGGATGGGTAATGGCTTTTAAAGATAAAGATGATTATTGGATGTTCAACGGGCGCGGCCCGAACGGAAGTGGTGAGGTAAATGGTCCTAAATTGAACAACGCAACCTGGAATAATGTGACTATAGTCGGAGCCCTCACAAGCGAAGGTAAACGTATTTTGAAAACCTATACAAACGGTCTCCCGGGAAATGAGATGGACATAAGTTCGTGGGGAACGATTAGCAGTCCAGCGAAATTTAGGTTGGGGCTTTTAAATGGAGGAAGCAGTTGGAACCAAGGTGACTACTACCTGGCTGATGTGCGATTTTGGAAAGTAGCCTTGCCTTTGGCCGTCATTACGCAGTACAATTGTCAGGTTGGAGTAAGTGAAGAACATCCCTATTATCCGAATCTTGCTGCCAATTGGCCTATTGTTGGAACGGTTACTGATGGTGTACTTTATGACGATGGGCCTTATGGAAATACCTTAAAGATGGGCAATTCCACGTATGAAATTTCTAAGCTGAACGATTTTCTTTGCGCTCCTTCTGTTGAAACAATAAGTACGTTAGTACCGAAAAACACTGATATAACCGCTCAGATATTTAGCTGGTTACAAATTGCGCGACAAGAGAATTGGCAATTAGATGGACGAGTTTGGGTTGATAAGTAATCTTAAAAAGAGAATTATGAAAAGACTATTTTATTATATAACGATCATTTTGTTCTTAAGTCAATTGTTGGCTTGTTCAAAAGATAATTTAGAGGTATTTAATTTACGGGAGGGTGCTCCTGCTCAAGTTATCGCTGAAGGTGGAGGCAATAATCTGATCAAAACAAATGATTATGTACAGGTTCCGATGAAGGTAAAATTGAGTAGTCCTGCGTCAAAGACCTTTGATGTTGAAATTCAATTGAATACCGATACGGTGAACAAATTAATCCAATCAGGAACACTAAAAGAGGTGGTTACACTCCCCAATTCGGCATTTTCTTTTCCGAATATCGTGAAATTTCAATATGGTGCGGATACCACCTCCTTTTTATTAACGATTTCGCGAACAGAGATCGAACGTGTTTACGGTAAGAAGTTTGCGTTGTCCTATAAATTATCCAATCCTGGAAAAGGTAATCAGCTGGGAAATCCCAGTAGCGTAATTGTAACGATGGACTCAAAGAATTTGCTGACAGCAACAGATATCCATTATCTTTCGATAACAAATTCACCTGGCAATATTATTTTAGCAAGCGATCATAACAATTACAATACTACACCTTCAGGAATCGAGATACCAATCGGCGTTTCGTTAGCATCCTTTCCAAGTAAATTTTTTTATGTTGAAGTGCGAGGTACAACTGATTCAATTTCAAATTGGATAACGCAGAAAAAGGTTCCCGCGAATACGATCGGTTTACAGGAAAATGAATACGCACTTCCTTCACGCGTGCAGGTGCTGGGGAATAAATCGGCGGCGGCCTTCAATATATCGATTCCTTGGGATGTTATTACCAAAAATAAAGATAAGTTTCTCGCTGTAACAGTCTATTTAAAGGATCCTACCCTGCATGTGATCAATCCGCTGAAAAACTATACCACGATTTTAATTGATTGCGCAAAAGTTGTTGAATTTGATGTAACGGGAGAAGCAACACTATCGGTAAACCGGGATAATAATGGTGGTGCAAGTGCGGGTGAAGGTAGCTTAAAATTTGTGGACGACCTCACGAGTACCAAATTTTTACAAAGTGCATTTACGGGCGATCTGCAGTGTACATTGACGTTCACGCGAACGCTGAAAATTGGGGCATATACACTTACATCCGGAAATGATGCGATCGAGCGTGACCCAAAAAGCTGGTTTCTTGAGGGATCGTTAGATGGTAAGAACTGGGTTACGATTGACACACGAACAAATGAGAGTTTCCCGAATAGAATTCAGACACGAAGATTTAATGTCCAAAAGCCGGGTATTTACAAATTTTATCGTCTAAATATTACAGAAAATGTTGGGAGTAGCTTATTTCAATGTTCTGAATGGAGGATGATTGAATTTTTATAGATGTAAGGCAACACATGGTATTACAACGATGAATTTATGAAGATGAAATTAGTAAAATACAGTTTTTATATTCTTTTACTGTTTACCTGTCTAGGTTGCAGTAAAGAAAAGGAAGTAGTAGTAGTAGAAAAACCTCAGCTACCCAATCCGGTGTCAGCTTTCTCTACAAAACAGGTTGCCAAGGATGATCCTTTTACTTTTGAATTTACAAATCAGTCAACGGATTATAGCGAAACGCGCTGGAGTTTTGGCGATGACAGCACCTCGTCAAAGGTTTCGCCACAACATACCTTTTTAAATACGGGTAATTTTACAGTCAAACTTAAAGTGCTCAACGAGAATGGAGATTGGGCGCAACGTGAAGAAGTTATCAAAATTGATGCTGAAAAATTAATTCGATTCAATGCGACAAAGAATGGAACTGGTAAGCTGATTTTGGCATACGACAGCGACATAGCAGTACAGGCAGTCACTTGGTCAAAGATGACTGATAAAGATAAGTATGTGCAAGTTTCTGATAAGGCAAAAGCAGATATTTCTATTGAAATCGGTAAATTTGAGACCTATCAACTTCGTGTTAAAACTCCGAAAGGTTCGCAGATCGTTATTACAAAGATGCTGACAGATCTGGGAATTGTAAAAGACTGGACAAATATTGACAATACTTTTCGAATTTCTCAGGACAATTCCAGTGGTCCTGATGCGGGCGAAGGTTCGAAAAAATTAATCGACAACGACATTACTACGAAACTTTTTGTCGGTGGATATCAGCCCGGTATGTATTGGCAGTTTGCATTCTATCAACCCCAAACGATCAATGGTTATACCATAACAACCGGAAATGATGCTCCGGAAAGAGATCCGAAAGATTGGGAAATACAGGCATCCGACAATGGAGAAACTTGGGTAACATTAAGCACGGTCACAGGTTATAGCTTTGGTACTACTTCAGCAGATAGAAGAAAGTCCGTTAATTTCTCTTTTACGAACGCAAAACCTTATAGTTATTACAGGTATGTTTTAAAAGCGGTATCCTCTGGGTCAAATTTCCAAATAAGTGAATTTAGGCTTTTGGAACTACCAAAGTAAGCACCAAAAATTGACAACAGTTCGTTGAGGTTGTTAGCGACAAGAGGCTCATTGGTTTAAAAATTAGCCGTAAGGTATTGGTTTGACAAAGACAATATCTTGCGGCTATTTTATTTGGAGTGATAGGGGCTGTTCGCTTTTTTTTGTAACCATCTTGTGAAAAATAGCTTGTCAATCGGCTATATTTAAATTTCTTACCTATATTTACTAATACGTTTTAGCCTTTTGCATTATAAACGTTCAACCCAAAAGCATAAATATGTTTAATATTAAAAAACTTACAGGTAGCATTCTTTTTCTATGCGCTATTCATACAGCTATGGCGCAGCAGTCCTCACCGGTTGACTTTGTGAATCCTCTGATCGGTACCGAATCGAAGTATGAATTGTCTAACGGGAATACCTATCCTGCGATCGCAAGGCCATGGGGTATGAATTTCTGGACACCACAGACGGGCAAGATGGGAGACGGCTGGGTATATACTTACACGGCAGATAAAATCAAAGGGTTCAAGCAAACCCATCAACCAAGCCCTTGGAATAATGATTATGGGCAGTTTTCAATCATGCCTGTCACGGGAACTCCGCAATTTGATCAGGAAAAACGAGCAAGCTGGTTTTCACATAAAGCCGAAATTGCAAAACCTTACTATTATAGTGTTTATCTCGCAGATCACGATGTAACAACTGAATTATCTCCGTCGCAACGAGCGGCAATCTTCCAGTTTACCTTTCCTAAAACAGATAGTGCTTACGTTATTATCGATGCCTTTGATAAGGGCTCTTATATTAAAGTAATTCCTCAGGAAAATAAGATCATCGGTTATTCAACAAAGAATAGCGGCGGCGTTCCGGATAATTTTAAAAATTATTTTGTCATTACCTTTGATAGACCTTTCTCCTACAAAGCTGCTGTTAAAAGCGGCGCGATAAGAACAGATGAATTGGAAATTCAGGATAATCACGCCGGAGCAGTCGTTGGCTTTCCTTCCTTGAAGAGAGGCGAGAAAGTCATTGCTCGGATCGCTTCCTCTTTTATAAGTTTTGAACAGGCAGAAATTAATTTGAAAGAAGTTAAGTCGAAGACATTTCAGCAGGTTGTTGACGAAGGTAAAGCGCAGTGGAATGACGTGCTGGGACGTGTACAAGTTGAAGACCAAAATATTGACAGACTGCGTACATTTTATTCCTGTCTGTACCGATCAACACTTTTCCCTAGAGATTTTTCGGAGATCGACGCAAGGGGTAACCGTATTCACTATAGCCCCTACAATGGCCAGGTGTTACCTGGAGAAATGTTTACAGATACAGGTTTTTGGGATACATTCCGCAGTTTATTTCCACTATTGAATTTATTGTACCCTTCTATGAACGATCGTATGCAAGAAGGCTTGGTAAATGCTTATAAAGAGAGCGGCTATCTTCCTGAGTGGGCTTCTCCAGGACACCGCGCATCGATGATTGGAAACAATTCTGCATCTATTGTTGCGGATGCGTTAATTACTGGTCGGAAGGGATATGATAAAGAATTATTATGGGAAGCATTGAAACATGGTGCCAATAATGCCTATCCTAAACATACCTCTACTGGCCGTTTTGGTTACGAATACTATAACAAATTAGGCTATATCCCCGCCGACGTAAAGGTCGACCAAAATGTAGCGCGCTCACTGGAGTATGCCTATAACGACTGGTGTATCTATGAGTTTGGTAAAGCGCTGGGTAGATCCAAGGCGGAGACAGCGATTTATGCCAAACGGGCAATGAACTATAAAAATCTGTTTGATCCAAGTACTAAACTGATGCGCGGAAAAAACGCCGACGGTTCATTCGTTCCCAATTTTGACCCGAGTGCTTGGTCGAGAGAATATACCGAAGGAAATGCTTGGCACTGGAGTTTTTGCGTATTCCACGATCCTCAAGGTTTAATTGATTTAATGGGTGGTAATAAGTCGTTTGTATCCATGTTGGATACTGTATTTGTTATTCCGAGTTATGAGGGGATGAAGAGTCGCGGTATGATACACGAAATGCGTGAGATGCAGGTGATGAATATGGGACAGTATGCGCATGGTAATCAACCAATTCAACATATGCCCTACCTTTATAACTATGCTGCAGAGCCATGGAAAGCACAATATTGGGTACGTAAAATAATGGATAAACTGTATTTGCCCACACCGGATGGCTATTGTGGGGATGAAGACAATGGGCAGACCTCGGCGTGGTATGTTTTTTCTTCATTGGGATTTTATCCCGTTTCACCCGGATCAGGAGAATATGTGATCGGTTCTCCGCAATTTGATAAGGTGACCCTAAGTCTTGAGAACGGTAAAAAAGTGCTGATTGAAGCGAAGCAAAAGGGGGGGGATCAGGTCTATGTAGACCAACTTTCCTGGAATGGAAAACCTTATGGCAGGAATTATATCCGTTATAAAGACTTACTGCAGGGCGCCAACCTTCAGTTCAAAATGAGCGATGCCCCAAATAAAAATAGAGGTACAAAAAAAGCGGATTCTCCGTATTCCTTTAGTCGTGAAAAGATAGATAAGTGATAAAATTGCTACAGCAATAAGTTCGCTAATCCTTAATCTATACGAAAATTTAGCACTTCATTGAACGTTAAAAGTTCTTAACAATCGATGAAAATTGAGTTGTATTTGAAAACCATGATAGTTAATTTTGAGGCTGTCATGGTTTTTTTACATGAATACAATAATCTTGGGTATTTAAAATCATATCTTTGTCGTTCTTAATTACAATATGTTAGGTAAAATATTTCATTTGTTAATACTCTTTGCATACCTTAATTTGTTGACGTATGATTCTTTCTCGTCGGCAACGGGACAGGTTGTGCATGCGGGCGAGACTATTGTGGAGTATTTTTTAGATGATGTATTGGATTTGGATCCTATTCAATCTTCCCATGAGGAAAAAGTGCTGTTACAGGATGACTATCGCATATTTGCGGTAAATAGTCAAGTGTTACCAATATTCATTTTTGTTTTCGGTATTGTTTTCACCGCTTTATGCTTCGCAAAGGATGACGAACATCCTTTTTACCGTTCTAAAACCATCTGTCGGCCCGGGTACTATCATTTCCTATACCGGTTTCGGCCGTTCTAACTATTCTCTATTTATCTTTTCATTCAAAGCTACATTTCATTAAAGTTGAAAAGTATGACAGTTTTTGTGCGTCATACGACCGTGGCGATAGCGTACACTTCAGAATTGATGAAGTTATCGTAGTTCATTTGTTTACACGATCCCTTCAGTCATTGAAATTTAATGGCTAGCAAAAGAATTTTACATTTTACATTTTATTATCGTTGATGAAATACCCATGTTCGGTAAACGCCTACATGGATAAAAAATTGATTGGGTATTCCATAGTGACCACTAAAAAGAAGATTATTTCCCTATGAACAAATTACGGATACTGTGCCTTTTACTTGGCACGGTTGGGATGTTGGCATCATGCCGCTCCTCTAATGCTAACGCTGATCAGAAAGAAGAACTCAAAAATATACCCGTTGCATCTTTGATGGTGATGGACACCACCGTTTATCAGGAGTATATTGCAGATGTTCAAGCCTTAAAAAACGTCGAGATTCGCTCAAAACTGAATGGTTTTTTGGATAAAATCTATGTCGATGAAGGCGTCTGGGTAAAGAAAGGACAGCTATTATTTAAATATAATAATGAGGAATACCGATCAGAATTAGCCAAAGCCAAAGCACAGTATGATAATGCTATTGCCGAATCTCAAAAGATAAAACTGGAGATGGAACGAACTCAAAAATTGGTTGACAAGAATATTGTGAGTCCTTCGGAGTATAATTTATTAAAGATTCAGCTAAAAGCATCCAATTCTAAAATAGAGGAAGCTCGTGCGTTGGTTAATCAGGCGCAGACAAGATTGGATTATACCGTTATACGGGCTCCATTCGACGGTCGTATAGACCGTATCTTACTGCGTGAGGGCTCTCTTTTGACCGAAGGAAGTTTGATTACAACCATCTCTGACCTCAGCAAAGTGAATGTTTATTTTGATATTTCTGAACGGGAGTATCTAGCACTTATGCGCGATAAGCTCAATGGCAAAGAAACGCAAAAGTCGGTGAAATTAATTTTAGCCAATGGCGAGCTTTATCCACATGAAGGAATTGCGCATCTTGTTGAAAGTGAGTTTGAAGCCAATACAGGATCGATTGCGCTTCGGGTCCAATTCCCAAATGCCGAACATATCCTAAAACACGGTGCAACTGGTAAGATCGCGGTGCCTATGGAGACAGGGGAGCACACTTTTGTACATCAAAAATCAGTATTTGAGATTCAGGATAAAACCTATGTGTACACACTACAGGCAGATAGTACCGTTAAAATGACACCTTTTAGTGCTGGTCCGCGTGTAGGACATTATTATATTGTGGACGGAGGTTTGGATTCCAACGCCAAAGTTGTTTATGAAGGAGTGCAAGGACTGCGGAGTGGAATGAAAATTAATCCAAAAATGAGGAAATTGTAGCGGAGGATAGATTATGTTTGAAACATTTATAAAACGGCCCATACTGTCGTTGGTTATTTCGGTGTTTATTACACTTTTGGGTCTGTTGGCCTTATTTACATTGCCCATTACACAATTTCCGGATATTGTCCCACCTTCGGTAGTCGTCAATGCCAATTACACAGGAGCTAATGCTGAAGTAAGTACAAATGCAGTTGCTATTCCTTTAGAAAAAGCAATTAACGGTGTTGCAGGGATGACTTACATGAACTCGGTGTCTACCAATAACGGAAGCACAGTGATTCAGATCTTTTTCGAAGTCGGCACGGATCCAGATATCGCTGCCGTAAACGTACAAAATCGCGTTACAACCGTATTGGATGAACTACCCGAGGAAGTAATTAAAGCAGGCGTTACGACAGAGAAAGAGGTCAATTCGATGTTAATGTATCTCAATGTTTTTACAGACGATGAAACGGCAGATGAAAGATTCATTTACAACTTCGCAGACATTAATATTTTAAAGGAACTGAAACGTATTGAGGGGGTTGGACTTGCTCAGATTATGGGGATGCGCGACTATGCGATGCGTGTTTGGGTTAAGCCTGACCGTATGGCAGCTTATAATATTTCTGCTGAGGATGTGGTTGCTGCATTGCGGAAGCAGAATATCGAGGCGGCGCCAGGTCAAACAGGTATCAGCTCGGATAAAATGCGTAACATGCAACAATATGTTTTGCGTTATCCGGGTAAATTCACTGAAATTGATGAATATGCTAACGTTCCTATTCGCGCCACGGCCAATGGCTCCATTATTCGTATTAAAGACGTTGCCGATGTTGAATTTGGCTCATTAGATTACGAAATGGTATCCAAAACCGATGGTCGGCCCTCGGCTTCCATCATGTTAAAGCAATTGCCCGGATCAAACGCACAGGAGGTGATTCAGCGTGTAAAGGATCGGATGGCAGAGCTGAAACAGACCCAGTTCCCGACGGGCATGACCTATACGATGGGATATGATGTGTCGCGGTTTTTGGATGCCTCAATATCTTCTGTTATCAAAACCTTATTAGAAGCATTCCTTTTGGTTTTTATTGTGGTATTTATCTTTTTGCAAGATTTTAGAGCCACAATTATCCCTATTTTGGCCGTGCCCGTGTGTTTGATTGGCGCACTATTTTGTATGCAGATGCTCGGTTTCTCCATCAATCTGTTGACCTTATTTGCATTGGTATTGGCGATAGGAATTGTGGTAGATAATGGGATTGTTGTCGTGGAAGCTGTGTATGCCAAAATGGAAGATGAGCATCTCCAACCTATGGAAGCGACATTAGAAGCCATGAAAGAAGTTGGTGGTGCCGTTGTGGCCATCACCTTGGTTATGTCGGCTGTTTTTGTTCCAGTAGCCTTTCTTTCAGGACCAGTCGGAATATTTTATCGTCAATTTTCGCTGACACTCGCCGCCGCTATTGTTATTTCGGGAATCAACGCTTTAACATTGACGCCCGCTTTGTGTGCACTTTTCTTAAAATCACCACATGACCGTAAACCATCGAATAACTGGTTGGATCGTTTCTTTAAAAAATTCAACCACATCTATGATAGAACTGCCTTTGGCTATAAAGGTATTTTGGTAAAAACGAGTGCACGACGCGGACTAACACTGCTTTTGTTGGGAGGATTTTTTGTCGCAACTTGGGGCAGTAGTGCCATCTTACCCGCAGGTTTTATTCCGACAGAAGATCAAGGGATGATCTATGTTGCGGTAACGACACCGCCGGGTGCAACTGTAGACCGCACAGAACGCGTTTTGGATAAAATTGACTCCGTATCACGAAAGCTCGATGTTGTTGAGACTGTTTCGACCTTGTCAGGATATAGTATAGTTACCGAAGTATCAGGAGCTTCCTATGGAATGGGTATGATTAACCTTAAGCCTTGGAAAGAGCGGGACCAGACTGTAGATGATGTCATTAAGGAGCTACGCGATAAAACCAAAGACTTTGCTGATGCACAGATTGATTTCTTTCCCCCGCCGACGGTACCTGGATTTGGTAATTCGTCGGGTTTTGAGTTGCGACTTTTGGATCGAAGCGGTAATGAGGATCTGAATAAAACGGCCGAAGTACTGCAGAAGTTTATGGACGATATGGAGAAAAGCGAGGTCCTTCAGGATATCAGCTCCAGCTTTGATGTGAACTTCCCGCAATATATGCTGAAGGTTGACTACGATATGGCTGCAAAAAAGGGGATATCAGTAGAAAATGCCATGAATACACTGCAGACCTTGATGGGAAGTCTTTATGCAACCAACTTTATCCGCTATGGACAAATGTATAAAGTGATGGTTCAGGCTGGTCCCGAATATCGCCAACGCCCAGAAGATGTACTGCGCCTATATGTAAAGAATGAGACAGGTGAGATGGTACCTTACAATGCCTTTATTTCCATGGACAGAATTTATGGACCTGAACAAATCACGCGTTACAACATGTTTAGTTCAGCCATGATTACAGGGCAGTCTTCAGCAGGTTTCAGCTCGGGTCAAGCCATTGACGAAGTGGAGAAAATTGCTTCTTCTTTGCCGCAAGGCTATAGCATCGAATGGTCCGGTATGACCCGTGAGCAAAAGATTTCTGGAAACCAGGCTTTGTATATTTTTGCCCTATGTCTTCTATTTGTCTACCTGTTGTTATGTGCGCAGTATGAAAGCTTTCTGTTGCCTTTACCGGTTCTCCTCTGTCTTCCGGCAGGGATCTTTGGTGCATTTATTTTCTTGAAAGTCTTCGGACTGGAAAACAATATCTATGCGCAGGTAGCATTGGTGATGCTGATTGGTTTGTTGGGTAAGAACGCCATCTTGATTGTGGAATATGCCAATTTAAAATATAAGCAGGGAATGGATATCGTGACAGCTTCAATTGAAGGAGCGGTTGCCCGTTTGCGTCCCATATTAATGACTTCCTTTGCATTTATAGCAGGTTTGATTCCTTTAATGATGGCCAGTGGAGCCGGAGCATTGGGCAATCGGAGTATTGGTACCGCTGCGGTGGGGGGGATGCTTATCGGAACCATACTCGGGATTCTTGTCATCCCTGGATTAGTGATTTTATTCTCAAAAAAGGAGAATAAGAAACACGTTGTCAAACAGGCGTCTTTAGTCATAGCCGCACTTATTTTATTGGGTAGTTGTTCGGTGCCTAAAAAGGCGCATCAACCGGAGAAAGTAAATGTACCGGCTTCATTTTCCAAAAGCATCTCGCCGGATAGTTTAAATGTAGGCCGCAGGTCCTGGAAGGAAATCTTTAGGGATCCAAAATTAGTTTCTCTGATTGATTCTGCTTTGCTGAATAATATGGATATTCGTCAATCGATCTTACGACTGGAATCTGCACAAGCTTATTTTAAACAGCGTAAGGCGGCATTAGGGCCAACCGTTGAAGCTGTAGTGGAAGGTGGAATACGGAAATATGGACATTATACAGAATCGGGAATAGGTAACTACGATTCAAATTTTTCAGAAAACCTGAAGAGTGATGAAAAATTGCCTGAGCCCTTTATTCCAGATTATTTTATAGGACTTCGCTCCTCCTGGGAAATTGACCTTTGGGGAAAGTTGAAGAGCCAAAAACAAGCAGCTTACTTTGGCTTTTTAGCTGAACAGGAAGGTAAGCGCCTTTTAGAAACAGAGTTGGTCTCTAATATTGCCACGGCTTATTATGAACTGATAGCGCTGGACCAAAAAATAAAGGTATACGATCGGAATATTGCATTGCATAA
This sequence comes from Sphingobacterium zeae, assembly GCF_030818895.1. Classification (NCBI taxonomy): domain Bacteria; kingdom Pseudomonadati; phylum Bacteroidota; class Sphingobacteriia; order Sphingobacteriales; family Sphingobacteriaceae; genus Sphingobacterium; species Sphingobacterium zeae. Next base: position 5,461,232 of record NZ_JAUTBA010000001.1, on the reverse strand, counting down.
GAATGCATTAGAAGTTGTTGAGGTAAAAAAGGATGCTGGTTATGCAACGGAGCTATCTGTACAGCAATTTAAGGCCTTATTAGCCAACTCCAAAGCTGCCAAGGAGCAGTTACTGCAGGAGATAGCTTTGTGGGAACATCATATCAATGGGTTATTGGGACGCTTTTATCAACCGATTGTAAGAAGTACTTATACCGAAAATGCCGATTTATATCATGCCATGCAATTTGGTACACCAGATGATCTGGTAAATCAACGTCCGGATATTAAAGCGGCCTATCTCAAGGTGATTGCATCTTCAAACAACCAAGAAGCTTCACGTCTGGCATTTCTACCTTCTGTTGCAATAAGTCCATTTGTAGGATTACAGAGCTTTAGCTTTGGCAAGCTATTCAACTTGGATAGATCTATTGCTTATAATCTTTTTGGCGGTATTACACTTCCCTTATTTAACCAAAGACAGCTTAAAACGCAGTATGAGATTGCTAAAGCAGACTATGGAATAGCGTTTGTGGACTATGAAAAAACGGTTTTAAATGCGTACAATGAAGTTTCTAATGTGATTATGACGCAAGAGGCGATCGTCAAGCGACGTAATTTCGTGGATGAGCATGTTCAGGCATTGGAATTATCTATTGAAGCTGCCCAAGAGCTGTTTATTGCCGGGAGGGTGTCATCATTGGATGTTGTGACGGCCCAGAAAGAATCTTTGGAAGCTCAAGTTGGAAAAGTGGAGCTGGAGAAAGAGAGTACGTTAAACCAGATTCTACTCTATAAAGCCCTAGGAGGGGGCTGGCAATAAGGCTTTTTATTTCAATAGGAAAACTATTTTTCATGCGATAAAGAATTAACTTGTTAATTCTTGGACCCAAAAAAGGTCAGTGAAAGAGGCCGTCGTGAGACGTCCTCTTTTTTTTGATAGTCCTTCATGTGATAGGGCAGAAAGAATATTCAGTTTGTTCTCATTACTAATGCTTGCTGCAAAGTCATGTATGTTTTGTAGTTATTTTTATGTAGTTTAGGCACAGAATGTTGAACCGATTTTAGTATGTTGCAGCGCATCTTTCTTTTTCTACTTTGCTCTCATTTTAGTATTTACCTATCTGCCCAAGTGACTTCGGATAGTATTGGCGTTTTACAACGTTTGGAATATTTAATGGACAACCAAAAGATTTACGTCAAAAATCGTGAAGATAAGCTGGAAAAACTGAAACAAGAAGCAAAAGCTCTCGAAAGTAATCCTGCTCAATTTTTGAAGAAAAACTACGAAATCTTTGAAAATTATAAGAAATTTGATTCCGACGCAGCGCTTTCTTATATTTTACTGTGTCAAAAACTGGCTCCGCTAGGTAATGACTCTTTACAGGCAGTAATCCATCTCGATTTGGCATGGGTATATTCCACCATCGGACGATACATCGAAGCCGCACAATTATTGAAGCAAGTCGAGTCAGCTCATCTCGGCAGGAATCTTCTGGCAAAGTATTATGATACCTACAGCTCTTTCTATAGCCATTATGGTCAGAGTAATAATCGATCAGAGTATTATCAGGCAAGTGAAAAGTATCGTGATTCATTGTTGACGGTACTGCCAAAGTCTTCATTGGAATATCGTACCACCATCGCCATAAAAACGTTGTTCAACGGTAATCGTGAGGATGCTAAAAGACAACTGTTAATGCTTTGGAACGAAAACAAGAAGGATGTTGAGCAGCGTGCCCTGATAGCGTATTTTATGGGACTCATATATAAGTATGAGAAGGATGTAAAAAGTCAGATTTATTATCTTTCCATATCGGCGAGTGCTGATATTGAAATGGCTAATCGGGACAACGCATCTTTTCACGACCTCGCCCTAACATATTATGATCAGCAAGATTTTGACCGAGCTTTTCAGTTTATTGAAAAGGCAATTGACGATGCGATGTTATGTAAAGTCCGGTATCGAATTATCGAAGGCACCTCTTCATACCCTATCATCAATGCAGCCTATCAGCAGAAAATCAGTAGTCAAAATAAGCAGTTGGTTGGCTTAGTCGTTATCGTCAGTATTTTATTGATTGGCGTCATCATTGCGCTCCTTATTATTTATAGACAGGTGCAACATTTGCGACGAATACGATCACAGCTGTCAGCAACAAATCAGCAACTTCGATCATTAAATAATGAAATCAATCAGACTAATCTTAAATTATCGGAATCCAACCACATCAAAGAAGAATATATAGCTCAATTTTTTGATATGTGCTCAAGCTATATCGATAAAATGGAAGATATTAGAAAGGCTTTATTAAAGAGGGCTACAAATCAACAGTGGGATGCTCTTCGTGAGCAGTTGAAGTCAACACAAATGGAAGAACGGGAGGTAAAGCAACTGTATGTCAATTTTGATCGTATTTTCTTAAACCTATATCCGACCTTTGTTGATGAATTCAATGCTTTGCTTCAGGAGGACGAGAAGATATACCCCAAAAAGACCGAGCTGTTAAATACCGAACTTCGCATCTTTGCCTTAATTCGATTGGGCATTGATGATTCGGTGAAGATTGCAAGCTTCCTGCGTTATTCTCTTCGTACTGTTTATAATTATAGAACAAAGGTACGTAATAAAGCTGCCGGAAATCGGGACGCCTTTGAAGCTGCCGTCTGCCAGATTGCGGTAATTGACCGTGCGTAGACCCACGCTTCCATACCAAAACACAGTAGATCAATCGCTTTCTTTCGCTTATTTAGGTACTTTTTAAAGCGTGCTATTTTTCGTATTATTCTTATTATTAGGGTATTGAGTTTTTTAATAGGTACTTTTTAAGTACTCGCTCTTTTTTCTCTATCAAGGTGACCTTAGTTTTGTTTTGAGCAATGAAGCAGGGGAAACTCATTGCCATTTTGGAATAACCAAAAGATGAAACAATAACCAATTTTTTATTTCATATGATTTACTTTACACGAAAAGTTACCTTTTCTATGGGGTTGGCTTTCCTGTTCACTTTGATGAATGTGGTGTTTGCACAAGACCGGATCCAAATCAGTGGACGTGTCCTGGATGCCAACGATCAGAAACCACTCTCTGGAGTAACCATTACACAGAAGGGAAGTAACAATGCAGTCTCCAGTAACGGGGATGGGCGTTTTCAAATTTCGGCTGCTATGGGCAGTACACTCCAATTTACATTTGTTGGTTACGATAGCAAAGAAGTGCCTGCCAATAATACCATGGTGGTCCAATTAAATTCGTCTACCAATGTGCTTGAAGACGTCATTGTAATCGGTTATGGTAGTGTGAAAAGAAAAGACGTGACGACCGCAATTTCTTCTGTCTCTACCAAAGACCTAGAGAAGAGACCCGTTACTAATTTTGGCCAAGCTATTCAAGGCAAAGCGGCCGGGGTAGCTGTTATTCAGCCGAGTGGTCAACCAGGTGCAGCACCTCAAATACAAATTCGCGGAATAACGTCTTTTAATAGCAATACGACTCCTTTGTATGTCGTTGATGGAGTTCCAGTTGAGGATATTAAATTCTTGTCACCAAATGATATCGCGGATATCCAAATCCTAAAGGACGCTTCATCCGGCGCCATTTATGGTTCTCGAGGTTCGAATGGCGTGATTTTAGTAACCACCAAGTCCGGTAAAGCTGGTGAAGCAAAAATAACGCTTGGAACACAATGGACAGCCAATGTTGTCAATAACACTGTCCAGGTTTTAAATACTAGCCAATACAAAGATTTACAAGATGAGATCGGCCTAGTCAACCTTCCGGAAGGATTGTTGGATCAGACCGACTGGTTTAAAGAGACCTACAAAACAGGTATTCAGCAAAACCATCAAATATCAATTTCGGATGGTAATGAGAAAATCCGATACTATTTGGGCGGCGGTTATTTGAATGAAAAAGGGACATTACAAGGCTCGTTCTTTAGACGGTATAATTTCCGTGTTAATATTGACAATCAGGTTCGAAAATGGTTAAAGGTCAATGCGAATATCAATTATTCGGATAACAATGATAATGGCATTACCTCGGGCTTGGGATCCAATCGTGGCGGTGTTGTTACCTCGGTGATTACCACACCCACTTATGCCCCGGTATGGGATCTGGCAAATCCGGATCGATTCTATAATAATTTCTATGGGATCAGCAACATTACCAGTCCTTTGGAAAACTTAGCGCGGACAAAAAATAATAATAACCGAGAAAATCGGATTGTCGCCACAGGAAGTGCATTGGTTTCTTTTATGCCCAACCTCACTTGGAAAACTTCGTTTTCATTCGATCGAAGATCGGGCATTATGACTACCTTCCTGGATCCTTGGACCACAGCATGGGGAAGAAATCAATTTGGTGAGGCCTCCGACATGCGCAATACAAACACCGTATTGACCTGGGATAATATCTTAACGTATAGCAAAAGCTATGGTAAGCATAATCTGGAGGCAATGGGTGGTTCTTCCTGGACAGATTCTAAGTACGCTAGAAGTGAGATTTTTGGCTCAAACTATGCCAATGGCATCATTGAAACACTGAATGCTGCCAATAAGATTTCTTGGGACAGAACAGGATCTACGGCCTCAAACTGGGGAATTATGTCCTATTTTGCTCGCGCCATGTATAATTATGATGGCAAGTATTTAGTGACTGCGAATATGCGTGCAGACGGTTCGTCGAAGCTTAGCCCAGAACACCGTTGGGGATATTTTCCATCGGTTTCGGCTGCATGGAGAATTTCTTCGGAAGACTTTATGAAAGATATTGCCTGGATTAATGATTTTAAAATTCGCGGTGGATGGGGACAAACGGGTAACCAATACGGATTAGGCGATTATGCGTATCTGCAATTAAGCGGTATCCAGCGTCAACAGTGGTTTGTCGAAGGAAAAGAAAATTCATTGCCCAATATCAACAAACCAACAATCTTACGAGCGAAAGACCTGACTTGGGAAACTACAAGTACCACCAGCATCGGTTTTGATATCACCATGTTGAGCAATAGATTAACCGTCAGTGCAGATTATTACAACAAGGATACCAAAGACCTGTTAATGAATGCAAGTCTGCCTGCAGGACAGCAAGCAAACACTATCCAGAGAAATGGTGGCCGCCTGAACAACCATGGTTTTGAATTTGCGGTGAATTCAAAGAATCTGACCGGAAATCTTACTTGGAACACAGATTTTAATATTTCTTTCAACAGAAATAAACTACAGCAATTGGATTTACAACAGGTGTATTATGATGTCAAGACAAACGATTATGTCAATGACTTTGTGGTAAAAAATGAGCCGGGGAGATCACTTGCAGGATTCTACGGTTATCTATCAGATGGTGTAAATCCTGAAACGGGCGAACTCATGTACCGTGATCTGAATGACGATGGTAAGATTTCATCAAGTGACCGTACGTATATCGGTAATCCGCTTCCAAAGTTTGTGTACGGTATGACAAACAGCTTCTCTTATAAGAATTTCGATCTCAGTATATTCATTCAGGGGACTTATGGCAATGATATCTTCAATGCCAGCCGTATGGAAACAGAGGGCATGTATGACGGTCGCAATCAAACAACGGTGGTATTGGATCGTTGGCGGGTACCTGGACAGATTACGCATGTTCCAAAAGCAGGTTTCGATATGAAAAACTCAACCTATTTCGTCGAAGATGGTAGTTATCTGCGCATGAAAAATGTTTCTTTGGGTTATTCTATTGCGCCTGAAAAACTGAAACGGATTGGTATCAACAAAATTCAGCCTTATCTATCTGTAAGTAATTTATTTACCTTGACAAAATATTCGGGCATGGACCCCGAAGTAAACCAATATTCTGGCGGATCCGATGCTAGAATCCAAGGTATTGATTGGGGAACCTATCCGCAGAATCGTTCATTTGTTCTAGGTCTTAATATTGAGTTTTAATTGTCTGTATCATGAAAAAATATATAAGTAACGCACTTTCTTTGCTAACGGGCTCCTTGTTTTTATTTTCCTGTTCGCTAAATCGTGATCCGCTTTCGGATTATTCGGATGTGAGCCAGGGTAAAACAGAGACAGGAACACAGGTTGTTTTTAAAAATAGGGCCGAGGTGGAAACCTATCTGGCTGGAATATATCAACAGATGAAAGACAGGCAAGAGCATTGGTATCTCGACCTGCTCTTGATCGGAGATTCTCACGCCGACAATTCCTATGCTGGAACGACAGGAGCGGAAGTTCTGCCTTTTGAGAACAATTCTATTGAAGGATCTAATTCTGTTGTTGACCGCGATTGGGGAAGATACCTGGAAGACGTTGGACGCGCAAATCGCTTGATCATTTATGTGGATAGTGTCGCCGATAAATCGCTGAGCGATACAGATATTAGAACGTATAAGGCACAAGCAAAACTATTCAGGGCATTGGCCATGTTTGATATGGTCCGTATATTTGGATCGATCCCTGTGATTACCACCATTGCACCCGATATTACGGGAGATAATGTCAATGAAGTTTATCCACAGTATTTTCCAAAACAAGCCACCGAAGAAGAAGCCTATAAGCAGATCGAAAAAGATCTGCTAGATGGATTGGCTGATGCACCAGCCAACAATAACGGCAATAAGACCTTATTTACTAAATCTGTAGCGCGTGCTATGTTGGCAAAGATCTATGCCGAAAAGCCAATTCGGGATTATGGTAAAGTCGTTCAATTTGTTGATGCCCTGACTGCAGATGGCTTTGACCTCAATGCTAATTACTCAGATTTGTATGCGATGAACGCAAGCAATACTGATCTTGCGCAACGTAATACGAAAGAATCTATTTTAGAAGCACAGTTTACAGCAGGAGGCGGTAATTGGGCCACCTGGATGTTTGGACGTGATTTGTCCAATTATGATAACAACTTTACCTGGGCAAAATGGGTAACTCCGTCTCGGGATTTGATACAGACCTATACGAACGAGGGAGATCAAATTCGTTTGGGCCAATCGATCGTTTATTATTCCACAACCTGGAGTAATTATTATCCTTCAAATAACTATCCATTCATGTTTAAGTTGCGGTCTGCATTTAATAGTATTGTTAAGCTTCGTTACGCTGATCTATTGTTGTTGAAAGCAGAAGCATTAATTCAGCAGGGATCAGATTTATCTGGAGCTGCCGACATTATAGACAAAATCCGTACGCGTGTTAAATTGCCTAAATTATCTTCAGCGGTACGTTCCAATAAAGATGCTTTATTGGATGCTTATTTGAAAGAACGTAGACTGGAATTGGCCTTCGAAGGACAGCGCTGGTTTGATCTTGTGCGCTTAGACAAGGTAGAGTCAGTTATGAATGCTGTTTATGCAAAAGATGCTGGGCGAAAAGCGCAGGTATACCCTTTTACAAAAAACTCTTACCGCTTGCCGATCCCGCAACCAAAAATTGATCAGAACCCTAACCTCGTTCAGAATCCTGGCTATTAATTGATTTAACAATGGGAAGCCCTTCCGATGGACGGGAAAAAAAACTAACAGATGAAACGCAATAATAAAAATACTATGATATATACATTCTTGTTGTCCTGTCTCGTGGCGGCAACATCTTGTAACCGTGACAGCTATACACCTTCACAAGGTGAAGATATTAAAAAAAGTGGTGATGTTACCATTTATACCACGACAGGCAGTCGGTCTTTGGATTTTGGAAAACGCTTTGTTGATTTTAGCTCCAAATTTAATATGTCGCCCAATACAATTACGTTAGATCCAGCGAAGAAATTTCAGACGATGGATGGATTCGGCGCGGCAATTACAGGATCCACATGCTATAATCTAATGAAAATGAGTAAGGAAGATCGAACAAAATTTCTTACAGAAACTTTTTCCGATAAAGATGGAATGGGTATGAATTACATTCGTATTGCTATTGGATGTTCTGACTTTTCGTTGAGTGAATACACCTGCTGGGACAAGCAAGGGAAAGAAAATTTCGGTATGCAGATGGAAGAAACCCAATATATCATTCCGGTACTTAAAGAGATACTTGCTATCAATCCATCTGTAAAGATCATGGGCTCACCATGGACTCCACCGAAATGGATGAAAGTTAACAACCTGACTGATCTAAAGCCTTTTGATTCCTGGACTAGCGGACAGCTAAATCCAAAATACTATCAGGATTATGGATGGTATTTCGTGCAATGGATCCAGGCAATGAAGAAAGAAGGTATCAATATTTATTCCATCACTGTTCAAAATGAGCCTTTGAATAGGAAGAACTCTGCGTCGCTTTATATGTCATGGCAAGAACAGCAAGCTTTTGTAAAACAATCTTTAGGGCCACAATTAAAAGCAGCAAACCTGTCGACAAAAATCTATGCGTTTGATCATAATTATAACTATGATGATATTGCTGATCAGACTGATTACCCTGTGAAGATCTATAACGATCCGGCAGCAGCCGCATTCTTTGCGGGAGCAGCTTACCACAACTATGGTGGTGATAAAGCGGAGCTAATAGATATCCATAATCAACGTCCGGATAAAGAACTGGTATTTACAGAAACATCCATTGGAGAATGGAATGATGGCCGGAATCTTGAAAAACGTTTGATGGAAGATATGCGTGAAGTCGCCATTGGCACAGTGAACAATTGGAGTAAGGGTGTCATAGTCTGGAATCTGATGTTAGATACCGAAAAAGGACCGAATCGTGAGGGCGGCTGTCAGACATGTTATGGAGCTGTAGATATCAATAAGGCGAATTATAAAAATATAACGCGCAATTCGCACTATTATATTGTTGGTCACCTTTCTTCGGTGGTCAAATCAGGAGCCACACGGATTGGCACCTCTGGGTATACTGCTGAAGGCTTGGTTTATACGGCGTTTCAAAATACAGATGGAACTTATGCGGTTGTTTTATTAAATGACTCAGGCGATAGCCGCAAAATTACCTTAGCCGACGGTAAAAATCATTTTAGCTATGATGTGCCTGCCAAGGCGGTTGTTTCTTACCGCTGGACTTATTAATTGGAGGACGATAAACCCTAAGCGCTATCTTGCTGATAGCGCATAAATTATGAAAAAATGAAAAGATACTTCATCAATCTACTCTTGGGAACTGCTGCTCTTACCGCAGTTAGTTCCTGTAAAAAGGATGAAAAATATACCTATCAGGTAGGGGATCCTAAAATCGAATTGAAATCACCTATCTCATCCGCAAATTTTGGGGATAGCCTAGCATTTCAAGTACACGTTTCCGATAAAGAAGTTGCACTCTCTACGGTTAAAGCCCAGCTATATTTTACAGATGACAAGGTAACAGAGACCGTGATCCGTACCAAAGAAAACGGAGACTACGCTGGAAAGATTTATGTTCCATTCCTGAAAGGTATTCCCGACGGAAAAGCAACCTTAAAATTTGTCTTGCAGAATATAAGCCAGAAAACGAGCGAACAGTCTTTTGATCTAAGCCTCAGCAGGCCTGACTTTCCGTATTTAACCTTGGTCACCGAATCCAAGTCCTATCGAATGGAAAAGGTAGGACGTAATCAATATGCAGCAAAAGAAAACTTTCCTGCAGAAGTAAAAGGCTATATCCAAGCGCCAAAAGTAGGTTCACAAGGAAATACAATGAATTTTGGTTGGGTCAATAATGTTATTAATTTAGGTTCTACTACCGAAATTCCATTCTCGAATTCGACTTCTGGTGTATATCCGATTCAATTTAATACATTGACCTTTCAGGCTTCTCCGTTTATTGTTGTACTACTCAATGGATCGCAGTTTAGCCGACTTGATGATAAGCATTCCAAAGTTGAAATCGAGCTCGCGCAAGGAAAAGCGACAACCTTCGAAGGGATTGCAGATCTGCAAAATTGGTGGATTGATCCAGATTACTTTGCTCAAGCGGCCGATGGAACCTTTTCGTTCAAAGGAGCAACCGGCAAATACCGTGTTACCGCAGACTTTAACTTAAAATATTTTGTGGTTGAGGCGATGACAGGCAATGATTTGGCAAAACTACAAGATGACGGAACTGGTGCCGTCTGGATTATTGGCGAAGGAATTGGAAAACCTAAGGTATCCAGTAATCAGGTAGGCTGGAATACCGATAAAGCGCTGTGTTTGGTTCCGCTAGGTAATAAGAAATATCAGATAACGGTTAAGGCCGGAGAGTCTATAAATACCGATAACATTAATTTCAAATTTTTCCATCAAAAAGGATGGGGTGGTGAGTTTGGAGGCACCGACGTTACAACAACAAGTGATATTGTATTTATCGGGAATGGCAACAACGGTCGTGATGCTGGTAATCTGGGTATCAAAACTGGTAAAGTACTCGAATCAGGTAAGACCTATATCTTCACGCTGGATTTGAATGCCGGCAATAAGAAGGCTGTGCTTACCGTAGCATCGAAATAAAATAAAACGAGTTTTGGAATTCCTGGGCAGTTTTTCTGCCCAGGAATTTTTATCTAAGCTTAACTTATTTGATAGATTTTAAGTCTTTCGGACCATTCCTATATAACAGTTGAACGATAGCAAGGAAAGTCCGTATCACACTGTGAAAATCCGATGAAATGCTTTGTAGGAAAATAGAGTTAATCTAGGAATAGAAGAGATCAACTAACTGTTTCGCTTCTTTTACATCATGTACGCGAAGAATTTGTATACCTCTTTCGAGAAGTAATGTATTTAAAGCGGTAGTACCGTTTAACGCTTCCTTGGCTGTGATCCCGATTTTTTTATAGATCATGGATTTGCGGGATATTCCGCCCAAAATTGGTAATTCGAAGTAGTGAAGTTCATTGACACGATAAAGCAACTCATAGTTCTGTTCGGCTGTCTTGGCAAAGCCAAAGCCCGGATCAAGAATAATGTCATTCACCCCCATACTTCTTAGCATGGCGATACGCTCACCCAAGAAGGTGGCAACATCCGTTACAATATCTGTATAGTCTGTTTTTTCCTGCATATTTTCGGGAATACCGCGCATATGCATAAGAATGTAAGGAACTTGGTATTTGGCTACTGTAGCAAACATATTATCGTCCAGTGTACCACCAGATACATCATTAATGATGTGGATGCCTGCTTCGACCGCTGCAGCTGCAACGTCTGCCCTAAAGGTATCAATCGATAAAATGGCGTCAGGAAACGCTGCTTTAATTGCTCGAATTGGGGGAAGGGCTCGATCCATTTCTTCCTGTGATGAAATTAATGGTGCGCCTGGGCGTGACGAATAGGCGCCAATGTCGAGAATTTGCGCTCCCTCAAGCAATAACTCCTTCGCTTTCTCTACTGCACGCTCTACGGTCGTATTATCGCCGCCATCGTAAAAAGAATCTGGCGTCACATTGAGTATCCCCATAATAATGGGCATATCGAAGGTCATTAAGGTGCCATCGACTAGTATGGATTGACAGGGTGACGTTTGGAATCTTTTCATCTGAACAACGACAGCTTAAGCGTATGCAACTTTATTTTATAACCAAAACACCATCAGCGATAATGCTAATGTCTTTTTTGGGTTGTGTAATTTGATCTATTTCAGCCTGTGATTTGCCAAGATCCTTTGCCGCATGTTGTAAAGATGCGACGGAAACTTCTTTTTTCTTTGCGCTCCCCTCCACGACAACCGTCTTACCCACAATATCAGATGGCATAAAGAAACCATAGTCTTTAAAACGAACGGTAATAGGCTCTTCCCCGTCACGTTGTAAGGTCATGAAACAACCCTTTTTCTTACACACTTCTACCACCTTACCCGTTATCTTTCCATGAAAAGCATTCTTTTGTGTAAGCTCCTTTTCGAGCTTTGCCACTGAAATCGCATTGGAAGCAGAAATCTCTTTCCCATATTTTACACCGGGCTTGGCTGCGAGAATATCCTTTTGCTGCCCGAATGAAAAGCGAGTGGCGACAATGGATAAAACAAGAAATAAAAAGACCTTTTTCATATTATTTTCTAATAAATTCGAATTTACCACTTGGGTCCAGCTTCATGACAGTAGATGATTTCCCATCTGTTGTTACGTCTCTGTCGTAGGCGACAATATAGTCAACTCCAGCTTTAATGGTGTCAGCAATTTCATCAAAATCTTTTGCCGTAGGTTCACCACTGATGTTGGCTGAAGTGGAAATTATGGGTTTGCGAAAGCGTTGTAAAAGCTGTTCACAAAAAGGGTGTTTGACAATTCGAATGCCAATAGATCCGTCTTCTGCTATAGCATTGGGAGCAAGATTTTTGGCATTCGAATAAACAATTGTCAAAGGCTTTTCTGTGTATTCAATAAGTTGATAAGCGACTTCCGGGATCTCATTGACATAACTCGCAAGTTGATTGTCATTATGTAATAAGACTATCAAACTTTTAGATTTATCCCTTCCTTTCAGTTGAAAGACTTTTTCTACCGCTTCAGGGTTGGTAGCATCACAGCCTATTCCCCAAATTGTATCTGTTGGGTAAAGGATTAGTCCGCCATTTTTTAGCGTTTCCAAGGCCTTATTCAAATCTTCCCGATCTACGAATCCACTCATCTTTAATTTTCTATGCAAATTTTAAACTTAAACCGCAACATTGTGTTCACGTAAAGCATCGTTTAATGAAGTCTTTTTGTCCGTAGACTCTTTACGTTGTCCAATAATCAAGGCACAAGGAACCTGATATTCTCCAGCTGCAAATTTTTTGGTATACGATCCTGGAATGACAACAGAGCGGGCAGGCACATAACCTTTATACTCTATCGGCTCAGGTCCAGTCACATCAATAATTTTTGTTGAGGCTGTCAGTACAACATTGGCGCCTAATACGGCTTCTTTTTCAACGCGAATACCTTCGACAACAATCGCCCTTGATCCGATGAAAACATTATCTTCGATAATAACCGGAGCAGCTTGTACAGGCTCCAATACACCGCCAATGCCAACGCCACCACTTAAATGTACATGTTTGCCGATCTGTGCGCAAGAGCCAACAGTTGCCCATGTATCCACCATCGTGCCTTCGTCTACATAAGCACCAATATTAACATAGGAAGGCATCATAATAACTCCTTTAGCCAAATAAGCACCTAAACGAGCGGATGCGCCTGGTACAACACGTACACCCGTATGCTTATAGTCTGTTTTGAGTTTCATTTTATCATGAAATACAAAAGGCCCAGCAGTCATTTCACGCATGTCATTAATTGGAAAGTACAAAATAACAGCTTTCTTGATCCAATCGTTCACGTGCCATCTCGTGCCAATCAGTTCAGCAACGCGAATTTCACCACTATCTAATTTCATGATGACCGTACGAATTGCTTCCGTATATTCTTTATATTCTAATAATTGCCTATCTTCCCAAGCTTCCTCAATCAGTTTTTTAAGTGGCTCTACCATATTATTTTTTTGCTTATTTGAATTAGTTTATTTTGATGTACAAACTTAGATAAAGTTGGACTTAAAAGCAACTTTATCCATTGTTCCTTGCGTTATACTTAACGGATACCAACAGCGTACTATTTTACAGTCACTCTTCCCCCTAACTACCCTGTGTGCGCAGCGATTTCACGTTGAGTTCACCTTTTAAAGGTGTATCCACCATGAAGCTATTGCTTTAACAACCCTCTTGCTGTAAGGAGTTGGTGTTCGGTGGTGAGCGATGGAATAGGAGAATGTTGATAACTGAACGCAGTATATTTAGATTTTCTATAATTTCTTTTGGTTGTAATGGTCCTAAAAATAGCTATTTTTGTACTATGGCTGGAATATCAGAAAAATTGAGAATTGATAAATATTTGTGGTCAATTCGCTTATTTAAGACGAGAACCTTGGCGACAGAGGCGTGTAAGGCTGGAAGGGTCAAATTAAAAGGGCAGAATATAAAACCATCTTACGAGGTGAAAATAGGTGATGTGTATCACATTCAAAAAGGTATTGAGCGGAAAGTCGTCCTCGTGACTGGCCTGTTGGAGCGTCGTGTGGATGCAAAGACTGCCGTGCAATTTTACGAGGATCAAACTCCTGTTGAAGAGACGGTTGGGTATAAATCTATGTTTCACGCTCCTGTCCTCAAAAGAGATCGTGGCAGCGGTAGGCCGACTAAAAAGGACCGTCGAGAGATCGATGATCTACAATCTTCAGAATGGTGGGAAAAGGACGATGAAATAAAAAATCCAGAACCAGAAAAATAGCTGTTTATTTTGATGGAATCCAAAAAGGATCCGACATGGACTATACTATTAGATTGCCACTAAGTATTTTTCTATCTCATCGAATTGGATATCGCCATGTGAAGCATCGTATATACTGTCTTTTCCTTTAATAATCAATATTTGAGGAGATTGATGTTCTACATTCCAGCGTTGAGCAATCTCATTCGAAAGAGAACGGTAGCGCAATAGGTCTAAGAGATAAATCGTATAGTCGTGGTCTGATATCGCCGACATTCGTTCAAGACTACGTTTAGCCATATTACTAATACCGCATGTTGTACTATGTTTAAAAATAGCTGCAACGTTATCCGATTGATATAGTTCTTGTAGCTGTTCTTCTGTGTTTAATGCAATCCAATTGATCATAATTCTGTGAATTTTTTTTGTTCTACTTGTACAAAAGATGAAATAGAGGAGAATATACAACTTCTCTGTTCGTTCGTTGTGCAATTGAATAGGCTTGGTAAACGTATACCGTCGCCGATCTCCTTATAATTGCTCACTTCATACGTAATTTTTTCTCCCTTATCTGTGTATTCATAACGCGCGATTTCCCCTGTATTTTGATCGATGTAAAGCAATCCGGCAATCCTGGTCCCAAAAATGGGGGTTGAAGAAAGGATATTGGATATCGTTAATTTTTGTCCTGCGCTAAAGCTTTCTTTCTGGTTTTTGAGCTGCACATTCTTCTGTCCAATGAGGGTGGGTAAAAGGAGCAAATTAAAATCCAAAAAGAGTTGGCTTTTGATTGATTTCTTAAGCTCTGCCTCGTCTGTGGATAAATTTCCGCCAATAAAGAGCTTATCACCCCCAGGGTTTTTAAAATTAAATAGGTAAGTCACTTGGTCTGTTCCTGTATACCCATCAAATCGACACGCTCCCGTTGTCCGATTGAACAAGAATTTTCGTTCCTCGTTAGCTAATTGGTCTGAAATGTTATTCCCTTTTGCAGAGAATGCTAAATACTGTAACGAATCCCACTTTTCTTGACCGCCAATACTTTGCCAAATCTGTTTATGTAGACTATCCTCTTGCGCTATTAAATTCAACTGACAGAACAAGGTCAGGATAACGATACTGAGTACGTTCGATAATATTTTCATAACCCTATTTTTTTAAGAAACAATCATCAAGTGTGGACTATGCAAAAATTAAAAATACTCCACTTCACCATTGCATTATTTTCTGTAAGACTGCCGATTGTTCCGCTTACTTTATCCATGTGAGCCCATCAACGACAATTTTTTCTGATGAAAAATAAAAATCGATTAATAAGATAATAACATATTTTATTAATCGATTTACCACAAATGGAGGTATCTTACTTTAAGCTATGTTCGATAAATACTTTCATCATTGACATGTTAGTAGGCAAAATTGATACCAAATTAGAATTTATTGGCAATATGAGCCATTTGTATTGCTGTAATAGCAGCTTCTTCCCCTTTATTCCCATGCTTCCCTCCTGCACGATCCAGGGCCTGTTGAAGATTGTCTGTTGTTAATACACCAAAAATTGCTGGCTTATTATATTTGAGTCCCACATTGGCAACGCCATTTGCAACGGCATCGCAGATGAAATCAAAATGTCTTGTTTCGCCCTGGATAACACAACCTAAACAAATAACTGCATCAAAACCCTGATTTCTCAGTGCCAGATCCGCCCCTGAAATTAATTCAAAACTTCCAGGGACCTCAATAATTTGAATGTTTTTTTCTTCAGCGCCATGTTCTTCCAGACCCTTTATTGCACCATTCAATAGTGCACCTGTAATTTCTGCATTCCATTGTGCAACAACGATTGCAAATTTGAATGGACTTGCATCCGCGACTTGGATATGCGAGAAGTCTGATAAATTTTTAATGCTACTTGCCATAATAGGAGCAAAGATAGTGTTTTAGATGGTCACAAAAAAAGAGGCTATCAAATAGCCTCCTTTTTTGTGATATTGTAATCTCCTACAAATGTGCCTGTACGCGGCCTAACAAACCATCAATAGTGCTGGCCTCTTGGCTTTCAGGAAAATCTGTCTTAATCTTTTTATAGGCAGTCTCTGCACCTTTGTAATCATTTTGTGCTTCATAAACAAGACCTAATTTTTTTAAAAACATCGGTGTAGTATATGAATTACTCGATTTTTCGGAAGCTTGTTTATAGTAATCAGCAGCTTTTTTGTAGTCTTTTAACTCTGAATATGCATCACCGGTTAAACCAATTACCAAAGGGTCTAGAATTTGGCTTCCAGTAGGAGAATATTTTTCAAGAGCTTTTACAGCTTCTTCGAATTTACCTTGGCGCAAATACAATCCGCCTAAATAAGCATTCGCTATATTCGCCGATTTTGTATTCGAATATTCATCCGCAATTTGTTTAAATCCAAGAAATGCACCATCCCCCATGATTGCTTTATTTTGCAAAGAATCAATTGTGGCAAGCTGTTCAGCTTTATACATACGGTTCGAAGCTTCTTCTGCTCTCGGATCTAGATACAGCTTTTGATATCCAAAATAAAGTAAGATCAATACAACGATACCACCTAAAATGAACACTACGCTTTTTTGGTTATCTTGGAAAAAAGATCCTTTTGAAGGTTTGAAACCTTGATTTGTATTATTTGTGTTTTTAGACATTACTAATCAGTAAAATATGGATTGCAAAAATACACTTTTCGAGTAAAAATACAAGTATTTTGCAATTTTAAAGTGAATTAAGTTTAGTTTTCTGACTTATTTGATAATTCGATTTCTCGATCCAGTTGCTCGTAGATCGAATTTTTGCTTTTGAATTCGGGTACAATGATTTTCATTTGATACACCACTTCGTTTTTGTTTTGCGTTGCTAATCGTTGCTGCAGTTCTTCGATCTTCATGAGCACGATGTCGTAATTATTTTCTCTCACCTTGGCAATCATAATTTTTTCATGGTGAGTGGGTAGGGTATTTTCTAAGTCATTTAATAATTCTTCATACAGCTTTTCGCCGGGGCGCAAACCCGTAAACTTTATTTCAATATCTTCATTTGGTTTGAATCCTGAGAGACGAATCATTTTCTTAGCTAATTCGACTATTTTTACAGATTTTCCCATATCGAATACAAAGATTTCGCCACCTTGTCCCATTGTTCCAGCCTCAAGAACCAATCGGCAAGCTTCGGGAATGGTCATAAAATATCGTGTAATTTCTGGATGCGTAACCGTTACAGGGCCACCTTTTTGAATTTGATCTCTGAATCGTGGAATTACGGAGCCATTTGAACCCAGCACGTTTCCAAAACGCGTCGTAATAAATTTAGTATGGATACTTTCTTGCAATGATGCTTCCAAATGATTGTTCAACGACTGTACGTAAATTTCAGCAATACGTTTCGTTGCTCCCATAATGTTAGTAGGGTTGACCGCTTTGTCCGTAGAGACAAAAACAAATTTTTCAACTTGAAATTCAACAGCTAAATCAGCAAGATTTTTTGTTCCCATCACATTCGTTTGTACCGCTTCCAATGGATGGTTTTCCATCATCGGCACATGTTTATAGGCTGCTGCGTGATAGACATAGTGTGGTTTGAACGTTTCAAAAAGTAATTGCATTCTTTTTGTACTTCGGACATCGGCTATGTAGGTATGATATACTTGATTTGGAAATTCATCTTGAAGATCAAGTTGAAGATTATGTAAAGGGGACTCCGCCTGATCACATAGTATAATCATCTGTGGTTCGTATCTTCCCAGTTGGGTCGCGATCTCACTTCCTATAGAGCCAGCAGCACCAGTGACTAATATCCTTTTGCCTTTCGTTTGACTAAGGATGTGATCATCGTTGATCTTTATAGGCGCCCTTTCCAATAAATCTTCAATTTTTATTTTTTGGATCTGATTGGGATTAAGGTCGCCATTCATAATTTTCTTAACTGGGGGCAGCGTTAAAATATTAACATTTTTTTCCAGCGCGACGTCAGTGATTTCATTTTTGCGGTCCGAAGGAATATTATGGGAAGCAATAATGACCTCCTCAACATTTAACGTTTTGATCAGGTGGCTGAACTTCTGCGAAGAATATATCTTCGTTCCATCAATTACCTTATTTATTTTTTGTTCGTTATCATCTAAAAATCCGACAATGACATTTTTGGATCTTACATCATGGTCTAATGTTCTTTTTACAGCAATGCCCAAGTCGCCTGCTCCATAGATCAGCGTTTTTTTTCTGGAGCCACTAGCTTTTTTTGTGTATAGGAAAAAAATCTTAATAATCGTTCTATAGACTGTTAAGATTAGAAATGAAAAGAGTGCAAAGAAAATAATGAGGGCAGTTGGGATATTACGCTCGAACTCATTTGCTTGGATTATTATTTTTATAACAAGGAGAATGAAAACACTAAATGTTATCGTCGATAATATACGTATGGAATCGATCGCACTTGTGTAACGAACTATTCCGGTATACATTTTTAAAAAGGTAGAATGAAAAAGAGCATACACCTATAAATAAAATATAACGTATACTAAAATCAATGTCAAGCAAAAAAGCGAAGTCAAAATCATAGTAAATGACATTTGCGAGCAGATAGGCGATGGATACGCTAAAGATGTCCAATAAAAAAATGATCCACCGCGGCACTATATTTACTTTACTGAGCATGGTATTATATCTGATTAATTTAGACAAATGTAGATAAATTTGTTTCATTCCAAAGGTGTGCCAAACCAAATTTATCTTCGTTTGATAAGATTGATTATTTATTGTAATTTTAGCTAACGATCAATTTGACAAGATGAATGAGTTAGGGAAGCTTGCTAGTCAAGCTATGATTTCTCCAAAAGAGATGCTTTTTGAAAAGAAAAAGAATGCAAAAAGTTTATTTATAGGTATTCCAAAAGAGATCTCGCTACAGGAAAAGCGGATATGTTTGACACCTTTAGCGGTTGCATTGCTGGTAGAGAATGGGCACGACGTTATCATTGAGACGGGGGCAGGCAGTGGAGCCAACTTTTTAGACCATCATTATAGTGAACAGGGGGCTCGGATCGTATCTTCCCGCGAAGAAGTATACCAAGCAGATTTAATTATCAAGGTTGGTAGCCCTACTGCGGCAGAAGTAAAGTTGATGAAGGAACGCCAACTTTTATTGTCTTCTCAGCAACCCTCACTCATGAGCCTGGATGTCTTGAAGGCATTAATGCATAAAAAGATCACAGCAATTTCTTATGAGTATTTAAGAGATGAGGGCGGGTGTCTAGCCGTGGTTAGGGCCATGAGCGAAATTGTGGGAGCAACGGCAACCCTGATTGCTGGCGAATATCTGAGCAATGCGTTTGGCGGAAAGGGGCTGATGTTAGGCGGTGTAACCGGGGTAGCATCGACAGAAGTTGTTATTATCGGCGCTGGTACTGTTGGTGAACAAGCTGCCCGAACAGCTTTAGCGTTAGGCGCACAAGTAAAGGTTTTTGATAATTCAATATATAAACTTAGACGTTTACAGAACAATCTTGGCAGCCGTGTGTTTACATCTGTTATACAGCCCATTATTTTAAATAAGGCTGTTATCAGTTCAGACGTTGTGATTGGTGCTTTGCGAGCGCGCAATGGAAGGTCTTCTTGTTTGATTTCGGAAGAAACGGTATCTAAAATGAAACCCAACTCCGTTGTTATAGATGTTAGTATTGATCAGGGTGGGAATTTTGAAACGTCAGAAGTAACCTCACATGATCAACCCATTTTCCGAAAATTTGATGTTATTCATTACTGTGTTCCCAATATCGCTTCTCGTGTGGCACGAACAGCAACTTATGCCATGAGTAATATTTTTACTTCAATTTTGCTCGATTTTGCTGAGCTTGGAGGATTGAAAAACGCAATTTGGAAGAATCCCGGAATCCGAAGTTCTATTTATTTGTATCAAGGTAACCTTACAAATGCAGATATGGCATCAAGGTTTAATATGACTGCGAAAGATTTGGATCTTTTAGTCGTTTCTTCATTATAAAACAGGGGTATACAGTTCATATGTGCTTCGTCTTTTCGAGTCGATGTAGTCTGGAACTCTCTTTTAAAATACTATTTTAATGAAAAGAATTTTTATGATTTTATGTTCGTTGATTTCACTCGTTAAGGCGCAGGAAACAATCAATCTTTATGCAGATTCCATTCCGAATTCGACGGATAAAGAGCAAGTGAATTTAGAAAAAAATGTTCCCAGGTTATTTGCTTATCCGGCAGATAAAAGTAGCGCTAAAAATATCGCTGTACTGGTGATCCCGGGAGGTGGGTATTCGCATATCGCTATGGATCATGAAGGACATGCTGTTGCTAAAGAACTCGTAAAAAATGGTTATTCGGCTTTTGTTTTACAATACCGTTTACCTTCGCCAAATATCATGCGTAACAAATCAATAGGACCTCTTCAAGATGCTCAGCGGGCGGTCCAATTGATCAGAACGTTGCACCCTGAACTTCGCAAGGTTGGCGTTATTGGCTTTTCTGCTGGCGGGCATTTGGCCTCTACTTTAATTACCCAATTCAAAAAGGACTATATAGCGAATTCTTCGCATGTATCCCTAAGACCTGATTTTGCTGGATTGATTTATCCGGTCATCTCCATGGAGAATGATATCACACACAAAGGATCAAGAATTAATCTCATCGGAGAAAATCCTTCAGAAGATCTGGTCCGATCATTTTCTTCTGAATTACAGGTCTCTCCGGAAGTTTGCCCGGTTTTCTTTGTACATGCCAAAGACGATAGGGCTGTGCCGATAGAAAACAGTTATCGAATGATTGCTGCTTTGGATAAAGCTAAAGTGCCCAACAAACTTTATGTCTTTGAGCAGGGGGGACATGGTTTTGGATTAATTAATAAAACTTCGGATAAATTGTGGTTTGACGCATTTTTGTCCTGGCTAGCTACACTGGATTAGGACATCAAATTAATGGTCAAAAGAAATCCAATGGGATATGGTCAGATCAACTGTTTGTTGTTTTGGCGGAATGATTTGAGAGGTTGTAATGGTATGTAAGTCGATCACATTGTTGCTGACAACAATTTCATAATAAAATCCTCGGAATCGCACATCTTTTACAAAGAAAGTGGACTCTTGTGAAGGACTTATTGAAATCCATTCTTGATGGATTGCTATAGGTTTTTCGGTTGTTATCCCTAGATTTTGAGCTTGCTGGATAGTCAAGATGTTGCTTTTTGCCAACAATTGGGCGGTATAAGGGTGCGAAGGATTGTCATAGAGTTGATGTGGGTTGTTTTGATCTAAAATTTTACCTTCTTTCATCACGATAAGATTATCTGCTAAAGCAAGTACTTCAGTCGGATCGTGAGAAACGAGTATAACAGTTAACCCGGTTTCTTTAACTATATCTTTTATGTCTTGTTGGAGCGTGTCGCGAAAAGAGGCATCAACCTGATTAAAGGGTTCATCCATAAGTAAAACTTCGGGCTCATTGATGAGCGCACGGCAGATTGCAACGCGTTGCTTTTCTCCCCCACTGATATCTGCTACTCTTTTTCGCCCAAGGTGGTCTATCCGAAGACGTTGCAGTATTTCCGCAGTTTTATCTTGTTTACGTTTGATATTTGTATTTGGCAATTGCGATGCAACATTGTCCCACACGTTGGCATATGTATTTAAATCGTCAAAACCCTGCGAGACTAATTTCATCGCATCGTGACCAGGAATTAACTTATCTTTGCGTGTAGGTACCTGCCAACCTTTATAACGCACCACACCTTCTGTTGGTTCCAATAATCCATATATAAGTCTCAACAAGGTACTTTTCCCACTCCCGGACTCACCTATAATCGCGGTTATTTTTCCTTCTTCAATGTCGAAGGAACTGTTTTCAACAGCAAATTGCATGCTGTTCTCATGAAAGGAAAAGCTAAGATTTTCGGCGTGTATAGCTGATAATCCAGGCACATGAATATCAGATGGAATATATTGACAAGAGGATGATTGAGCCATATTGGGAGGTCGAAAAAGGTAAGTTAATGAATAGAGATTTGACGTGTTGTGGCATCTATGATGCTGATGTGTATTTCCTTTGCTTCTTCAGGAAGTAAATTGGGGATTTTCTCTGGCCACTCCACAAAACAGTATGCTCCTGAATAAAAGTATTCCTCGTAGCCAAAATCAAATGCCTCCTGTTCGTCTTTGATACGGTAAAAATCGAAATGATATACGGGGCCACTAGCAGATTCGTATTCATTTACGATGGAGAATGTCGGGCTCGATGTGCTGTCCTGAACATTTAATTGTTTGCAGAGGTGTTTTACAAAAGTTGTTTTCCCGGCCCCCATTGGACCATATAGCAAAAAAATGCGTTCCTCCGGAAAACTGGTTAAAAGTGTTTGAGCTGCTTGCGATAAATCTGCTACCGAATTTACAATAATTTCCATGCTGCAAAATTACTATTTCGGTAAGTATGTCGCAAAGGGGATAATCATTTCTTCCAAAGAGATTCCGCCATGTTGAAACGTTCCATTAAAGTAATTGACAAATTGGTTGTAGTTGTTCGGGTAGACAAAATAGGTGTCCTCCTTGGCAAACACGTAGGTTGAGCTCACGTGAAGTTTGGGCAATTGTGCCTCATGTGGGGTTTTGATAGCGAAGACGTCTTTGTCAATATAATTCAGATTTTTGCCCTGTTTATATCTCAAATTTGTATTTGTATTTCGATCCCCCACAATTTTACTTGGCTTTTTTACACGGATTGTCCCATGGTCAGTGGTGATAATCACGCGAACCTTTTTTTGGGAGAGCCATTTGATCGCCTCCAATAAGGGAGAATGCTCAAACCAAGACAAGGTGAGGGAACGGTATGCTGCCTCGTCGTTTGCTAATTCGCGAATCATAGAGCTATCTGTACGTGCATGAGATAGCATATCCACAAAATTATACACTAATGCATTAAGCTGATTGTGCATTAAATTTCCGAGATTGTCTACAACGTCTTTTCCTTGTTCCAACGTCAGAATTTTTGTGTAAGAGTGTTTTATGGGCTTTCGATAAAGGCGCTTAATCTGATCCTCCAAAAATTTATCCTCGTATAGATTTTTACCGCCTTCGTCTTCGTCGTTTTGCCACAATTTCGGAAAACGCTTTTCCATTTCTAACGGAGTTAGTCCACTAAAGATGGCATTTCTAGCATATTGTGTTGCTGTTGGTAAAATACTGAAATAGTTTATTTCCTCCTCCAGTCTAAAATAGTCGGTGATGACTTCATTGATAATTTTCCATTGGTCAAACCGCAAGTTGTCTATTAAGAAGAAAAATGTAGGTACATCATCTTCCAGCGTTGGGAACACTTTCTTCTTAAACAACTGATGGGAGAGGATAGGGCCGTTTTCGGGACGATTAATCCAATGAATATAGTTATTCTCTATGAATTTTGAGAACTGCATGTTTGCTTCAGATTTTTGCATGGTCAGAATTTCATGCATATTATTATCTTCAAGTTTCTCTAAAGATAACTCCCAGTACACAAGCTTTTTATATACTTCCGACCATTGGTTGTAATCTAGGTTTTCGTTGAGAGTCATCCCTAAATTACGGAAGTCTTGCTGGTAGGCCATGGATGTTTTTTCATTGACGAGGCGCTTGTTTTCAGTCAATTTCTTGATGGTCATCAAGATCTGTTTGGGATTGACCGGCTTGATCAGATAATCATCAATTTTAGAGCCTATCGCATCCTCCATGACATGTTCTTCTTCATTTTTAGTGACCAGCACAATAGGTACAGAAGGATTGATTGACTTCAGTATACCGAGTGTTTCAAGTCCGGTCAGACCGGGCATGTTCTCGTCTAAAAAAACGAGATGGAAAAAACCATTTTTAAAGGCTTCAACAGCATCATTTCCATTATTGACGGTGTCAACTTTATATCCTTTGCTTTCTAAAAATAAGATATGTGGTTTTAGAAAGTCAATTTCATCGTCAGCCCAGAGAATATGTGTTTTTTGCATCTGCTATATATGTGTTTAATTACTAGAGGAGGACCGTGTTTCTATGAATAGAATAGTGTAAAAGAACAACTCTTACCTATTTAACGGATTTTTGATCTCATGCTAACTTAAGCAAATATCGTGCTTTAGATTTTATTTTTAACATTTCTTAACGATGAACTAACTATCTTTGTTTTAAGTTTATACTGATGTTAACCCAGCGTTCAGGATTTGGGAGCCAGGTTTCATAATTTATAGTGTTGATGATCGCCTTAATTTGTCGCCACCTTGAACAAAAATAAAATTATAAATGATCCGGTATACGGGTTTGTTTCGATCCCCACAGGATTGGTCTTTGATTTGGTACAGCATCCTTATTTTCAGCGACTCCGCTATATCAAGCAGGTGAGTATGACACATCTCGTCTATCCAGGTGCATTACATACTCGTTTTCAGCACGCCATTGGATCGATGCATTTGATGGCGATGGCTTTGGAAACCTTAAGAAGTAAGGGTGTATTCATTTCGGACACGGAAGAGGAAGCAGCTCTTTCAGCTATTTTACTCCATGATATTGGGCATGGCCCCTTTTCCCACTCATTAGAACATAGTTTAATTGAAGGCGTTTCGCATGAGTTGTTGTCTTCGTTGTTAATGGATCGAATCAATCAGGATTTAGACGGAAGGTTGAGCCTTGCAATTACCATTTTTAATAACAAATACGAGCGCAAATTTCTTCACCAATTGGTGTCGAGCCAGTTAGATGTGGATCGAATGGATTACCTCAATAGGGATAGCTTTTTTACGGGAGTATCTGAGGGAGTAATTTCATTTGACCGTATCATAAAAATGCTCAACGTGGTAGCGGATGAGATTGTTGTGGATTATAAAGGGCTATATTCAGTGGAGAAATTTCTAATAGCACGGCGACTGATGTATTGGCAAGTATATCTGCACAAAACCGTTATTGGTGCCGAGCAGTTGCTGATTAAAATTCTGCAGCGGGCAAAATATTTGACGGCTGCTGGCCATCAACTCTTTTCTACTCCAGCTTTTCATTGGTTTTTAAGCCAACAAATCAATAAAAGTAATTTTTTGGACAACCCGTTGCATTTAGACTGGTTTACTCGTTTGGATGATACAGATATTATGTCTGCCATAAAAACATGGGAGTGTCATGAGGACCATATTCTACGTACAATGTGTCAACGGGTGATGAAGCGTGATTTATATCGCTCTGTATTGAGCAACAAACCTTTTTCGCGCGAATATATTGATTTGGTGAAAGCAAAAGTACAGGCGGAAATCGACGTGGCGATGGAGGATATTCACTATTATGTATTTACTCAGGAAATTCAGAATCGCGCGTATAATTCATCCCAGGATCAAATAAAAATTTTGTTAAAATCGGGCGAACTTGTCGATATAACGGAGGCTTCTGATCTGGGGAATTTAGAAGCACTGTCGAAAAATGTCGCTAAATATGCTTTGTGTTATCCAAAAGAGGTAGGATATGTTGCAATTCCTTCTGTCAAGTAGTTATTTTTTAATAAAAAAACATAGATTTGTACCATGCAATTTACTGCGCAACAAATAGCGACATTATTAGAAGGACGGATTGAAGGAAATCCAGAGGTTGCGGTAGGTAACCTTGCCAAAATTGAGGAGGGTAAAAAAGGTGATCTTTCTTTTTTGTCGAATCCCAAATACGAGCATTTTATATATACTACCGATGCCTCGATTGTTATTGTTAATGAAGATTTGCAATTGACACATTCGACTAAACCTACATTAACAATTATACGGGTTAAGAATGCCTATGCCGCTTTTTCTACTGTCCTAAATATGTATAATGAGTTTCGCCTTGACAAAAGTGGGCGAGAGGAACCTCATTTTATACACGACGAGGCTGAAATCGGCCAGGGGGGCTACATCGGTGCATTTGTATATATAGGCAGAGGAGCATCGATCGGTGATCATGTGAAAATTTACCCTCAGGTTTATATTGGAGATAAAGTTACGATTGGAGATAATACAACGCTCTATCCAGGAGTGAAGATTTATCATGATTGTAAGATCGGTAAAAATGTGGTGTTACATTCAGGTGTTGTCATCGGATCCGATGGATTTGGATTTGCACCACAAGAAGACGGAACATATAAAAAAGTTCCTCAGATTGGCTATGTTCAGATAGAGGATAATGTTGAGATTGGTGCCAATACCGTAATTGATAGAGCAACCATGGGAGCTACCATTGTGCGTGATGGCGTGAAGTTGGATAATTTGATTCAGATTGCCCATAATGTTGATATTGGAAGGAATACTGTCGTTGCGGCGCAGACTGGTATTTCCGGTAGTTCAAAAATCGGAGAGCATGTAGTATTGGGCGGTCAGGTTGGTGTCGTTGGGCATATCGTTATTGCTAAGGGGTCCCAAATTCAGGCCCAATCCGGAGTGAATAGATCGATCAAAGAAGAGGGCAAGAAGTGGGGCGGTACGCCTTTGATGGCTTATCAGCCACAATTGCGATCTAATGTAATCTTTGCTCGCCTTCCTGAATTGGAGAAGCGGATCCAGGAGTTAGAAAAATTAGTAGAAAAAAAATTAAAATAATTATTTTTCATTGAAAATAAGCTGTTCTTTAATTGTGATGAAACAGTAGTTTATCGTATAACTATATCATTGACCGATATAGCATTATCAATAAATGTTTTGTCAAAAGAAGTTTTGATTTAAAAATATGTTATTAGAAATGAATGTAAAACAGCGAACCATCAAAAACGAGGTTGAGATTTCGGGGGTAGGTCTTCATACAGGGAAAATTGTATCGATGACCATTAAACCCGCTCCGGAAAATCACTGGTTTAAGTTCAGACGTGTAGACTTGGAGGGGCAGCCAGAAATTTTGGTTGATGCAGATAACGTGACAGATACTTCGAGGGGGACGACAATTACTCAGAATGGTGCAAGTGTTAGTACAATTGAACATTTGATGGCGTCGTTAATTGGTTTACAAATTGATAACGTCCTGATTGATATAGATGGTCCCGAGATACCTATCTTAGATGGAAGTTCAGCTATTTTTGTAAAGCTGCTTGAAGAGGCAGGGTTTGAGGAGCAGGATGCTGACAGAGATTATTATGAGATTTCCAATAATATCCATTATGCAGAGCCTGATCGTAAAGTCGAGATATTGGGGATGCCGATGGATGGCTATAGGATGACCTGCATGATCGATTTTAACTCGCCGGTGTTGGGAAGCCAACATGCTGCGATTACGTCAATTGACGATTTTAAATCCGAAATTTCATCTTCACGGACCTTTTGCTTTTTGCATGAGTTAGAAATGTTGGTGGATCATGGGCTTATTAAAGGCGGTGACCTAAGTAATGCCATTGTTATTGTGGATAAGGAGACTTCACCTGAAGAATTACAGAAATTAGCTCATCTTTTTCATAAAGAAACCGTAGCAGTTGCTAAAGAAGGAATATTAAACAATAATCAATTACGCTACCAAAATGAGCCTGCTCGACATAAATTGTTGGATATGGTTGGAGATTTGGCACTCGTTGGGCGACCCCTGAAAGGCCATATTATGGCTGCTCGGCCGGGGCATGCCGCCAATGTTGCCTTTGCGAAAAAGATAAAGGAGCAGATTAAGAAAGATAAAACACGTAAAAAAATTAAAGTTTACGATCCTAATATGCCAGCATTATACGATACGGTAGAAATTATGAAGATTTTGCCGCATCGTCAACCTATGCTTATGGTGGATAAGATTCTTGAATTGACCGAAACACATGTGGTGGGCTTGAAGAATGTTACCATGAACGAAGATTTATTTATGGGACATTTTCCCGGAGCGCCATTATTTCCAGGCGTATTGCAAGTAGAGGCTATGGCGCAGACAGGAGGAATTTTGGTTCTTAAAACAGTTCCTGATCCGGAAAATTGGCTGACTTTATTTCTGAAAATTGAAAATGCCCGTTTTAAAGCGCAGGTAACCCCCGGAGATTCTGTTATTTTTAGATGCGATTTGATGGAGCCGATTCGAAGAGGTATCGCAAAAATGAAAGGTGTGGCCATGGTAGGAGAGAAGATCGTATGTGAAGCCGAGCTTATGGCTCAGATCGTAAGAGTAAATAACAACTAAAGTAGTATAGATGATACAGCCATTAGCTTATATTCATCCTGAAGCAAAAATTGCTAAAAATGTGGTCATCGAACCATTTGTAACCATTTATAAAGACGTCATCATTGGTGAAGGCACTTGGATAGGCTCAAATGTGACGATTATGGATGGAGCACGAATAGGAAAAAATTGTAAAATATATCCCGGTGCAGTAATTTCTGGAGAGCCTCAAGATTTAAAATTTGATGGTGAGATTACAACAGTGGAAATTGGTGATAATACAACCATACGCGAGTGTGTAACAATCAATAGAGGCACCAAAGATAGATATAAGACAGTCATTGGAAAAAATTGTTTAATTCAAGCATATAGTCATGTTGCGCATGATTGTGAAGTAGGCGATAATTGTGTTTTCTCAAATAATAGTACGCTTGCAGGACATATTACCGTGGGTGATTATGTCGTACTGGCTGGAATGGTAGCTGTTCATCAATTTGTCAAAATTGGTTCGCATGCATTTGTTACCGGTGGTTCATTGGTACGTAAGGATATACCGCCTTTTGTTAAAGCGGCGCGCGAACCTATTTCTTATGCAGGGATTAATTCAGTTGGATTAAGAAGAAGAGGATTTTCGGAAGATCAGATCGCCGAAATTCAAAACCTTTATCGAATTCTTTTTGTCCAAAATAGAAATTTAGCTAAGGCTATAGAAATTATAGAGGCTGAATATCAGGCAACAGAAATTCGGGATGAAATTTTGGATTTTATTCGGAATTCGGGCCGAGGTATCATGAAAGGATTCAATAATAGAGCGATGTAATCGCGTTATCGATTCTTGTGAATTTGAAAATTACATTAAAGGATATTGGTAGGAGGTATAACAATGAATGGATTTTTAGGCATATAAACTATACCTTTGAGTCCGGAAAGAGTTATGCCATCCTTGGCCATAATGGTTCGGGAAAATCTACTTTTCTGAAAGTGCTTTCAAGTAGTTTGACACCTTCTGAAGGCGAATTGGTCTATAACTATGGAGACGAAGTCTTAGGTGTGGATCAAGTATATCAGCAACTTTCTCTTGCAGCTCCATACGTTGAATTGATAGAGGAATTTACTTTAATGGAGCTGATTGATTTCCATTTTAAATTTAAAAGCTATCTTCCTTCTTTTGATAAAGAAACTGTTATCAGCTTATTGGGACTGGAACATGCGCTTGACAGAGAGATACGTTTTTTTTCATCCGGTATGCGACAGCGGGTAAAGTTGGTACTAGCATGTTGTTCCGCATCTTCGTTGGTCATGTTGGACGAACCTACAAGTAATTTGGATAGTTCCGGCGAAGAGTGGTACCTAACTTTAATCGAACGAACAAAACTAAAATCAAGAATAATTGTCGTCTGTTCAAACCAGAAAAAAGAATATGCGTTTTGTGATGAACATATTTCAATTCTGGACTTTAAAACCTAACTATTACTGTTTCCTTCATCTTTCTTTCACCTCGATCGCTGTGTCCTTAAACCCTAATAAATTACATTTTTAGTGTATTTACCTTCCGAATGCTAACGCTGATTTTTCTTCCTATTGAAAACAGTATTTTCCATAAAAAGTAGTGAAGGAAATTTTTATAACACAATTAGTTTTTGTATTTTTGACGACTCAATAATGAGATAACCGTTTAAAGTTCAATTCAAAGAATGGCTAAGGCATCAGAGGTAAAATCAGGAAATATTTTAAGATTTAACGGAGAATTAGTTTCCGTGGAAGAATATATACACCGTACACCAGGCAATTTGCGCGCGTTTTATCAAGCTAGAATGCGTAATGTTAAAACGGGTAAGTTAGTTGAGTATCGTTTCAGAGTTGACGAATCTGTAGAAATTGCACGCGTAGAAACAAACGATTATCAATATTTATATGAAGATGGTGAATTCTTCGTTGTAATGGATAATAGTACCTATGAGCAATTTAATATTCCTAAGTTTTTGTTTGGCGATTCAGCCCGTTTCTTGAAAGAGGGGATGACTGTCATTATAGCTTTTGAAAGTGATGAGCCTATCATGGCGGAAGCACCGAAAAGTGTTGAACTGGAAATTACATATACTGAACCGGCAGTAAAGGGAGATACTTCTACAAACGCATTAAAAAAGGCAACCGTAGAAACAGGTGTCGAGATTATGGTGCCGTTGTTCATTAATCAAGGTGAGAAAGTAAGAGTTGATACGCAAACCGGTAACTATATCGAGCGCGTAAAATAGCATAAAGATTTTAGGTTTAGGTTGATTATTCGGTCTTGTTAGCGCTCGCTACAAGGCCGTTTTTTTATCTTTATAAAGTTCAATAAAGTAGAATAGGGAATTTTTTAGTTTTTGAGAAGGTTCGACTTGATCTTATGGCTTATGTGAATGCAATTGATGTTGGGGTATCTTTGTTTATAGTTGAATGAGCCCGATGGAATGCCATCTTCAAGTTATAGAAAGCAGTTGTTTTGTCATGAAAAAATTATTGAGATGAAATCGAAGAAAGAACTTAGGCATACGTATAGAGCGAAGAGATGTCAATTGTCTATCGCCAGAGAGGCAGTCCTCAACAGCATGCTTCTGAATCAATTTATGAAAATTGATCTCTCCAAAGTGAGCCTTTTACACGTTTTTATTCCTATTGAAAAATATCACGAGCCAAATACTTACGCAATCATAAATTACCTTCAAGAATTTTATCCTCAGATAAAAATCGTTGTTTCAAGATCTAACTTTGAAGACTATTCGATGCGGCATTACCTATTTGATACGCAAATGAGATTTGAAAAGAATGCATGGGGAATATCAGAACCAACTGCAGGTGTTGAAGTTGCTCCGTCGGATATCGATATGGTTCTTGTACCCTTGTTAATTTTTGATCTTTTTGGCTATAGAGTGGGATATGGAAAAGGCTTTTATGACCGTTTCTTTTCTCAATGTAAAGTTGATGTTCAGCGTATTGGATTATCTTTTTTTGAACCGATTGACGTTATTATGGATCGAAACGAACTCGATGTTCAGTTAACTCAGGCGGTAACACCATATCATATCTATCATTTTGTCAATGAATAGTATTTACTCTCAATGATCAAGCCCTATCCCGCGCATGTTACTAGTATACGATCTGTTTTCTATAATAGCCTACATTAGGTAGATTATCCCCGATTTTGGTTTGATTTGGCCCCATAGTGATTTAATTAAAATTATTTTTTAATTTTAATGTGATTTTCAATGCCTGCGCCAATATGTCTAGATTTTTTCTAATTGTTTTTTTGTTAGCGATTATACCGTTTCACATTGTTCGTGGAATGGGACTTATGAGTTCAAACT
The DNA here is from genome assembly GCF_030818895.1 of Sphingobacterium zeae. NCBI lineage: Bacteria > Pseudomonadati > Bacteroidota > Sphingobacteriia > Sphingobacteriales > Sphingobacteriaceae > Sphingobacterium > Sphingobacterium zeae. Next base: position 5,429,646 of record NZ_JAUTBA010000001.1, on the reverse strand, counting down.
CGTCGATGGAAGAAAAAGATTTTTATGAAACAATCATAAAAGAATCCGCCCAACATCAATCTTCCAATCTGACGTTGAGTAAATATCTTGCACCGTATTTTAGCCAAGCTGTACGAAAAAATGACAAGGCGCTTCTTGCAATCTATTATTGTTTGCTAGCCGACCAGTCTTTTAATGATGAAGGAAAGCGAAATAGCTTTAGCGATAAATACTATCTCAAAGCATTGGATCTAGATGAGGGATACAGTTATCAAAATGTGAAAACTTGGGTGAAAGTCATGTATGGCTTTTATCTTTATAGATGTTTAAAAGCATCTGAAGCTATGCCATTTATTCTTGAAGGCGAAAGAGGCCTTGAAGATGTACCGAAAGAACTGGTGTTAGATATCGTACAGACCTATAAAAAGCTTGGTTATTTTTTTTGGGACCTTGGGTGATTATACTTCTGGAATCAAGTACTTGAACTTAGGCCAACAACAGGAAATAATTCTGCCTAGATTGAGGGCCGAAATTCTAGACAATTTAGGGATGTTGACGCTTAAAAGTAGAGGGGATACAGTGCAGGCCATGAAAAATTTTGAACTAGCTCAATCCTTGGCTCTTTCAGAAAATGACTCATTACGTTACGCGAAAATTTTGGGCAATCAAGCCGCTGTCTTTGAAGGCATGAAAGACTATCGTAAGGCCTTATCACTGTTGGAAAAGGATCTTGAAATTTCTAGATCAATAGGTGATAAACGAAATACGATTTTTGCCTTAATGATGCAGATTAGAATAAATATTGCCAGGCAAGAAATAACTGATGTTCCTCACATGATTAGCGAGGCCGAGTTGCTTTTATCAGGGTCGGATGATAAGAAGACAATATTGGAACTTGAAATTCATAAATTACATTTGGCCATTCATAATCAGGAAATTGGGCATGAACTAGATGCGCGTAGGAGGATTGAACGCCTGCAGGACTCGTTACGATTTCTCGATGGAGATCCTGTATTATCCCAATTGAAATTTATGGCGGATAAACAGAAATATGCGGATAAATTATCTTTAGCGCAGGCGGTAATTAAGAAAAAGCAAGCCGAAAGAAGACTATGGCTCATATTAAGTTTATTGGTATTGGTATTATTTTTCTTTGTTTACAACGCCGTTCGCTATCGGGCAAGAAAACGTATTCGCGATTACGAATATCAGCTACTCAACCTGAAGTATACAAAGGCTGAACTCGATAGGGAGCTAATGAGTTCAAAAAGTCAGGTCGAAGAATATGTGGCTTATCTTAAGCGGAACAATGAACAGATCAATGTGCTCTCAGCATTACTAGAAGAAAAGGGCAATAATATTGAAAGAGATCGCGAGGAGCTTAAAATCTTATTGCAGTCGCATTTGATTACAGAGGAAAAATGGCAGGAATTTAAGCTGCTGATTATGAAAGAATTTCCTAATCTATTACAAGAGATACAATCTAAATTTTCCGATATCACCGAATCCAATTTACGTGTCATTGTACTGATGAAATTGGGACTTAATAATAAGGAAGTCGCCAATGTTTTAGGGGTTACTCCAGATGCGATCAAAAAATCGATGCAGCGTTTGAAAAAAAAACTTGGAAATCAGGCTGGGGTGCTTATGGAATACATATCTGACAAAGAATTTGTTTAAATGGGCGCGATCACTAGTGGAGGAGTCTAAATTAATACGCTTCTTGATGAATCATATGAATACAGATGACTCAACTATGGGATCTCTCAAAAAGCTATAGTATAGCGTAGTTAAGGCACTCTAGTTTCGGCCTTCGGATGACAGAGCCCTTTGATAGGGGGCAAGTTAAGACCATGTTATTGCCAAGTTCGCCCTGTAAACAGCTTGAGTGTAGAGTGAGTCCACCTTGAGTCCACCTTTTAAGGTGCTTTCACTGTGCCTGCATGTTTTTTACTAATCGGGAGCAGGGCGAGCACGGGGCGAACTTGTCCATACGCTATTCACAACAAAGTCCCCTGAAAATTACAAGATTTACAATTGTCATTTTACTCAAATTTGGAAATCCTTAAAAATCAACAAGATGCTTGACAACAGGGCTTTGCTGTGGTATCTTTAGGTATGGGAATAAATGATAATGGATTTATCAGGGGCCTGGTCGGTCCGCTGGTGAATAGAAAAGTTGGCAATAAAAACTACCTGCAGAGCAGACCACATCGTGTCAAACAGACTGATGATACCAAAAGAGCTGGTAAAGATTTTGGAAATGTGAGTCGTGCTGGCGCACTGATCCGGATGTGTTTTGGCGAAATACATCAAGGGCTTCATGATGGGCAGATGGGCAATCGGCTAAATAGGCAGATCTACCGGGCAATAAAAACAAATCTTGAATGCGAAAAGGGAAGCTGCACACTGAGCAACAGCATATTGGATAGATTGGTGAATTTTCAGTTCAATGAAAACTGTCACATGCAGGATTATTTTTTAATCGATCCGGTAGTTTCCCTGAACAAGAAGAAAGATCTTAAAATATCATTTCCGGAGTTTGATATCAAAAGAGCGCTGGTCCTTCCTGAAAAATGCAATGCGGTGGTATTCAAATTTCACGCGTTCTCATTCAACTTTGATGAGTTTGAGCCCACAGAGATAAAAGAGGTAGAATGGGAATACGATATTAAGTATAGAGAGAATGTGATACCGGCAAAAAACTTGATCATTAAATGTGGCGATTTTGCCGTTAGTTCAATATTTGTTGGATTTACCATGCTCTATCTGGAAAAAGGGAGCTATCGGTCAAATGTACTCAATGAAATAAATTTTAATCCAGCTTCTGTTATGGCTGCTTTTCAGCTTTGAGATGGATAAGACGAGCTGCGGATCGGGGAGTTTGTTCTGCAAAAAGAGAAAGGATCCAAACAATCCAATTTACTATGACCAAAAATATGACCGTCTCAGTTCCCTGGACGGTCATATTAAATGTAGCGTTCAATGGCTTCCTATTTAATCCAGTGGATTTTCTTTCAGATTTTTTTCCCAAGCCCAAGCAGAAGCCATCATTTCATCAATCCCCAGTTCGGCTTTCCAATGCAGTTGTTCCGCAGATTTGGTCACATCACCATAAACCTTGATGACATCGCCATCCCGTCGTGGGCCAATTTCATAATTCAATTTTTGACCGGATGCTTTTTCAAACGCTTTGATGGCTTCGAGAACTGAATACCCCTTGCCGGTACCCACATTGAATACATCATATTTCCCGTTCGGATTTCCTCTGTCCAATAAATTGATTGCTGCAACGTGTGCTTTTGCCAAATCAACCACATGGATATAATCCCTTACGCACGAGCCATCTATGGTGTCGTAATCGTCACCGAAAACTGTTAGTTTTTCTCTTTTACCGATCGCGGTCTGTGTAATGAATGGTAATAAATTCTGAGGCACACCGTTTGGCAATTCGCCTATCAGTGCGGACTCATGCGCTCCAACGGGATTGAAGTAGCGCAATGCAATAATATTATAGTTATCGTATGCAGTAGCTGTTTCTTCGAGAATTTCCTCCGCAATTTGTTTGGTATTACCATAAGGGGAAGTAGCTCTTTTGACAGGTGCACTTTCATTGACGGGAAGTGTATCTGGTTCGCCATATACAGTACAGCTTGAAGAGAAAACAAAATTAATCGGCTTATTTTGATAAGCTTCTAACAAATTGATTAACGAGAAAAAATTGTTGTGGTAATATTTTAAAGGTTTTTTGACAGATTCGCCTACAGCCTTTGACGCGGCAAAGTGGATAATTCCTGATATATCCGTATTTTCTTTAACAAATTCGTTCACAAGGTTTGTATCGCACAGGTCAAATTGGTGAAATTCAGGTTTAACCCCGATAATCTTCTCAATCTGATCCAAAATCTTGATGTTTGAATTGGATAGATCGTCTATGATGACAGGTATGTATCCTGCTTGATGTAGTTCGACTACGGTGTGCGAACCGATGTAACCCGTTCCTCCTGTGACTAATATTTTTTTGTTCATTATTTTTGATTATAGTAAGTAAAGTCTTTCTGTCTTGCAGGTAAGGCAAAATATAAGATATGGTTCCCTATGTTTCGGCACGCGGATAATTTTGATTTTTATTTTCCACTCATGGCTTCCTTTTAATGAAATGGGTTTAATATCTTTGACTAAGATAAACATTATTTTAAAAACATGCGTTTGCTTTATTCAATTGGAATCGTTCTTTATGGACTCTTACTGCGTATTTTAGCTCCTTTTTATGGTAAGGCCAGGCTCATGGTAACAGGGCGGAAAGACTGGTATAAAATGATGAAACAAACGGTTGATTCTACCCAAAAACATATCTGGTTTCATTTTGCTTCGTTGGGAGAATTTGAGCAAGGAAGACCTGTTTTAGAGTCTGTAAGAAATACGTATTCTGATCATAAAATAATTGTAACATTTTACTCTCCCTCGGGCTTTGAGATCCGAAAAAATACGGCTTTGGCCGATTATGTGTTTTATCTTCCCTATGATACTGCACAGAATGCGCGACTTTTTCTTGACCTCATCAACCCAAGCTTCGCCGTATTCACGAAATATGAATATTGGTATTATTTCTTTGAGGGTCTGTATAGACGAGGCATTCCTTTGTTTTTGATCTCAGCAATATTTAGACCCGATCAGATCTTTTTTCAGACATATGGTAACTTTTTTCTTCAGATTTTAGGCTATGTGACTTACTTTTTTGTGCAAAATGAAGAAAGTGTCCGTCTTTTAAAAGAATTTGGGATACGCAACGCCGGGCTTGCCGGAGATACCCGATTTGATCGGGTAGTAGACCTCCCTAAAAGTAAGAAAATGATTCCTGAGGTCATCCAATTTGTTGGTGAACATCCAACGTTGGTGGCTGGAAGTACCTGGCCACAAGATGAACAAATGCTAAGAGAATTGTTTGCGGATTATCCGGCCTATAAACTCATCTTGGCTCCGCACGAGATTCATGAGTCACATTTGGCGAGTATTTTCGCTCTTTGGCCAAATGCGCTCCGCTTTTCGAATATGGCTAGTTATGATCCTGTTACAATAGCAGATGCTCGTGTATTGGTTATCGACAATATCGGTATGCTTTCTTCCTTGTATGGTTATGGCCAAATAGCCTATATTGGTGGTGGATTTGGGGTGGGGATACATAATACGCTGGAGGCCGCAACTTATGGCATACCGGTTCTATTTGGTCCAAATTTCAGAAAGTTTCAGGAGGCGAAGGATCTTGTACAGAATGGTGCGGGTTTTTCTATTGAAAGTGTTAGAGAACTCCATAAAGCTTTTGCTGCTCTTCAAGATTGCGGTTTCCGCCAGGAAGCGGGAAAGTTGGCCCGTGAATACGTGCTGCAGAACGCTGGAGCAACACCAATTATTATGAAATACCTTAAAAGTAATCTTGTTAAAGTATAAGCTTAAAGTATAAGCGGCGGCTGTACAGCTACCGCTTATGTTTTACAGTTTAATAGTAAGTATATCTTCTTACACCGGTTATATGTCGGGATAAGCGCATTACCTGATGTGAGTATCCATATTCATTATCATACCAGATATACAGAACAATGTTTTTGCCATCCGCAGAAACTATTGTTGCCGGAGCATCGACTATAGCAGCGGCACTGGTGCCAATGATATCCGATGAAACAAGTTCATTGTTTTTGGAAAACATAATCTGTTCAACAAGGTTACCCTGCAGCGATGCCTTTTTTAAAAGGGTATTGATGTCGTTGACCGTAGTTTTGGATTTGATTTGAAGATTTAATATCGCCAATGACCCATTTGGGACGGGAACACGAATAGCGTTTGAAGTCAGTTTGCCCGTTAGCGAAGGCAACACTTTTGCAACGGCATCCCCTGCTCCAGTTTCGGTGATGACCATATTGAGTGCGGCTGCCCTGCCCCGTCTGGATTTCTTGTGCATATTGTCGACAAGATTCTGGTCGTTGGTATAGGAGTGTATGGTTTCAATATGCCCTCTATCTATTCCTATTGTATTTTCAAGTACAGCTAAAATGGGAGATATCGCATTAGTGGTACAAGAGGCCGCGGAAAAGATCTTATGTTTTTGCAAATCGCTATCATTTTCGTTGACCGCATATACGATATTTGGGACCCCTTTCCCGGGAGCTGTTAATAATACTTGTTCGGCGCCTTTGGATTTCAGGTGGCGACTAAGTTCCTGCGCATCGCGAAAAGCCCCTGTATTGTCGATGATTAAAGCATTTTCTATACCATAGACTGTGTAATCAATATCCTCGGGTTGTTTTGCGGAGATCAGATGGACGGTAATTCCATTGATGACGAGTGCCGGATTTGCTATATCGGCCTGCACATCGCCTTCGAATGCACCGTGTATGGAATCCGTTTTTAATAGTGCCGCTCTTTTCAGGATCGATTTGCTATCATTGACGTCGCGAGTTACAATGGCGCGGAGACGAAGCTGCTGTCCCGCACCGGTGTTAAGCATAAGTTCGCGGGCCAGTAAGCGGCCGATACGACCAAAGCCATAAAGCACCACATCACGTGGCTTCAATTTCTCCTGTTGATGCATGTCCTGTAACTCCACAGTGATGAAATTGTGTAGGTCATTAGCGGAAAAGGTTTTTTTCTTGGCCTGTAAAGTGAGTTTCCCAAGGTCAATACGAGCGGGAGAAAGTGGCGATTTTTCCAATAGCTGTGCGATTTGCAGTGTGTCAAGAATGTCGACCGGCTCGTCGGTAAGCAGGGCACTTTCCTGAATCAGGTTTAGGATAGCACTCGGTTTTGCATCAAAGAGTCGATTTCGAAAGAATACGAGCTCTACGGCGTGGTTATACCACAGGTTGCTGACAATTTGAATTAAGTTTACGGCAGCATTATGTTGCTCTCTGTAACTTTTGATCTCTAAGTCAAAAGATGGCTTGTGTGACATAATAATTTTATAATAGATTATGTTACAAACATAGGACAAAGTAGGTAGAAAACTGTCTTAAATTTCCATTTTCACAATTTTTAGCGCTAAATCGCTTTTTGTATTAATGATTTTATAAAATATAATATATTTATTTGCTAATATTCTATTATAAATAAATCAGACATGATACGATCGGCCATTAATTTGCCCGCATCTGTTAAACGTAAGTTGTTTGGCTCCAAAATAAGATTCTTCGCTGCTATAAATGGTTCAGCTTCTTTTAAGACGCGATCTTTAACGGATCGTCCAAACTTACTTTCCAGTGCAATTAGATCTAGTCCCCACATGGTTCGCAACGATGTCATGATATTTTCATTGATCTGGTCAAGCGTGGAAAGCTCCTCAATTTCCAGGGGAAGTTGATCTAAATTAATGGATGTCATATACTTCGCATTATTAGAAACATTCCAGGACCTTGAAGTTCCATTGAATGAATGAGCTGAAGGGCCGATGCCAAGATAATGTTTGCCTTTCCAATAATTTGTATTGTGACGAGCATAAATGCCGTTTTTTGCAAAATTGGAAATTTCGTACTGCTCATATCCCGCGGATTTCAAGGTATGAATAAGAAGACTCATCTGATCAGCTGCCTGATCAGAATCTATGGCTGGAGTTATCCCTTTTTTTATGAAGTGGTCTAATGCTGTTTTCTTTTCCACAGTCATGGAGTAGGAAGAAATATGAGGAATTTCAAAGTCAATCAGTTGTTGCATATTATGACGCCATTTTTCCGTTGTCAATAACGGATAGCCATAAATAAGGTCACAGGTAATATTTTCAAAGCCTGCATCTTGCACGCGCATTATCGATGCGACTGCTTCCTGTTGATTATGCGCTCTGTTCATCCATTTGAGATCTTCCTCAAAGAATGACTGTATACCTATGCTGAATCGATTGATTGCTGTATTCCGCAGACTGTTTACTTTGGCGGCATTTAGATCGTCTGGATTGGCTTCTAGTGTAATTTCAGCGTGATTTGCAATATCAAAATGCTTCGCGATCGTCTCGATGATCCGCGCGATCTCATCCGCTTCCAATAAGGACGGTGTGCCGCCCCCAAAATAGATAGACTCGATCTTTTTGTCTTCCAAATACACTGCTCTAAGCGCAATTTCCCGTTTTATAGCATTGATCATCTCGCTTTTGTACTGAAGTGAAGTGCTAAAATGGAAATCGCAATAATGGCAAGCCTGTTTACAGAATGGGATATGGACATAAATCATAGGTACAAATATACCAAGACCTAATCAACTTGGCTCTTTATTCGTATGATTTCTTCTCCTATAGACTCTTGTCGGCGCAATACGTGTTGTATTTCACTGGATAGCCCTTAAAAGTAGCCATCCATGTATTGGCTTTAGCGTAGGATGAATATTTTATGAACTCCATCACGGGCAGCCAAGCAAGATGGATTTGCGATGGAGGGTATACAATTTGCGACGAAAGTGTCCAAATAAAAAAACAGCTTCCAAACCGTATGGAATATACTTGGATTGGAAGCTGTTTTTTGTCCTTTATGCTGCGATAGCCTGTGTTTCGTTATTTGCTAAAGGTGTTATTTGACGATTCTACATCTGCCAAGCGCAGTGAAGGATCAATTGTTACTGCTTTTGGTGTCTTTGATAGCGGAATGGTATAATCGGGTTTCGTCCAGAACCAGTCTTCGAGCACGGTTCTTTTAACACCTTTGTAAATGTCAAAATGTTCTTCCGGTTTTTCTCCACGCATTTCACGCAAAGGGATATAAAAGAGTTCCTTGCTTCCATCGGTGTATTCTACGAGAACATCCAGTGGCATGGCAAAATTAGACTTGTTAGCCAAAAGAATTTCTTTATCTGTTACTTTTTCAATGGCGTAATCGATTTGACGGGTGGTATTGATAAACAGGTTGAAATACCATTTCAGGTTGATCCCCGAAACTTCTTCAGCAACGCGTTTGAAATCATTAGGGGTCGGATGTTTAAACTTCCAGAGATCATAAAATTTCAGAAAGGTTTTCTCTAAGTTTTCCTGTCCAATAATATAACCCAGCTGCTCTGCAAGTACAGCACCTTTGTTGTATGCTTCGTTGCTGTATCCATAATTGGTGTTATAATAATCTGCCAATAAGCTCATGGGTTCTTCTTTACCAGAAAGCGCTAATTTGTAATAACCACGGTAAGCTGCAATTTGCGGGTTGGATGCTATGGCTCCTTTTTTTTCAAAGATATGCTGCATGGCAAGCTCTTCGACATAGGAGGTAAAGCCTTCATCAAACCACTCATCTACAGTTTCGTTGATTCCAAATAATTGCTGGTACCAAGAGTGTGCTGATTCGTGGAATATTACACCAACAAGGCTTTTTAGATTGCGTCCACCGGTGATCAGGGTAGCTGTACCATACTCCATTCCCCCATCGCCACCTTGAATGATGGTATATGTTGGCCAAGGGTATTTTCCAAACTTTGCACTACAAAAATCGAAGAATTCGGTGGATAGACCTATCGTTGTTTTCCAATTGGATATCACTTCTTTGTCGGTTGGCAAAAATACGGTATACACTTTTATTCCGTTTTTACTTGAAGCTGAATCTACGACAAACTTGGGATCCGCGGCCCATACAAAGTCATGGATATTTTGGGCCTTATAGTGCCAGGTGGCTTTATTGCCGTCTAATTTTATCTTTGCCTTCGGTTGATAGCCTTTCACCTCTGCTGGGTTCTGAAGAACACCTGATGCACCGACTACATAATTTTTGTTGAGCCGTATGGTCACATCGAAATTACCAAAGGGAGCAATGAATTCACGGCCTGTATATTCATCTAAATGCCAGCCGAATTCGTCAAATTGAGCCATTTTTGGATACCATTGCGCCATAGAGAGTGCTACTCCTTCGGCAGAATTTCGGCCAGTTCTTCGGATTTGTTCTGGCACTTGGGCGGTCCACTCCATGTCAAAACGGGCTGTTTCGCCATCTTGTATAACCGACGGTAGAGTGACCTCCAAGATGGTCCCATCAATTTTAAATGAGGTATGAGCCCCATTCATCGTTAAGCTTTTGATTTTTTGATAACCTATTTGATTGGTTTGGAGCTCTCCGATACGGCTTTGATATATTGGTTTTTCTTTCGTACCTACATTAATCACCATGCGCTTGTCGGGATCACTGATGTTTTTTAAGCGATAATCCATCATCGATCCTGGTTGAAAAGCATTGAAATATAGATGGAAATAGACCTTTTTTAGGGACTGACCTGAATTATTGCTATACTTCAAGATCATTTTTCCATCGTATTGATATGCTTTTTCATCCACGTTGACGTCCATTTTGTAGTCAACTTTCTGTTGCCAGAATCCTTTCCTTTGGGCCTTCACTACTGCCCCCCAAATATTGAATACACAGATAAGTGTAAAAAAGGATATAATTTTAATTTTCATGTCTCAAACTTACAAAATTGTCTCAATAAATGGCGCTTATAGGTGCTTGATGACGCTAATGTCATCAAATCTTGACGAAAATCTACCATTGGTTGTGGAATTGGCTTGGTTTTGGTTATGGGATTTATTTATTGAGTTAAAATCAATTTTACTTTTTATTTATGGATAATCTATATTATAAGCCCTCTGGAAAGGCTCCTGTATTGGCTATTGTCGGCTCCCTGATCCTAGGTACTTTGGGTGCCATTGTATTGGCTATTGTTTACATTGCTTTACAATGGTTTATACCCATTATTTACTTTAATGTATTTATTACCTTAGGTTTTGGTGCTGGAATATTCTATGTGCTGAATTTTTGTTTCAAACAATGGAAATTAAGGAATAGGGGGATAGCCATTTTGATCACATTAATGGTCGCCATTTTAGCCTTTTATGCACAGTGGGCTTTGTTTGTATCATTAATGTACAATGCGGAAGGAACAATGGGCGGAGATACCTGGGTAAAATCGTCTTTTAATCTTGAAGGTTTTAAAGCTTTTTTCTTACACCCGACATTTATTTGGGAAGCGATGCAAGGTTTAAATGAAGTAGGTACGTTTACCCTGAAAAAGAGCCCGGTTTCGGGCGGTATGTTGTGGGCCGTGTGGGCTATTGAAATGGGTATTATATTGATTACTCCAATCATTATGGCTTTCCGCGGCATCACTATCTATCCATTTTCTGAAAAAGACGAAGTATGGATGAATAAACGCGCTTTGCCGGGAAGGTTAAAGTATGTGGCTGATAAAGATGCCGTAGTCAGCTCGTTGGGCAACCATGATTTTGCCTATGTATACGACTATCTATCGGAAGAAGAAGAACATCTCTCTTTCGCCACCGCTGAATTATATGAATCTGAAACGGACGACCATCAATATTTGACGATCTATAATCATCAATTTACGGAAAAGAAAGGCAAGCTGGAAGAAAAGAAGGATGAGGTGATTGAGTTCTTGCGAATAAACAGAAATAGTTTGTAGACTAGTTGGAAAGGTAATCTATTCGGGTGCCTTTCGGCTCTGCTTCGCCTTTTGTTCGCGCCTTGTTCGCCTTGCGTACTCGTTTTCTCCACCTTGCTCCCACTGTGCGCCCACTTATTCGGTGGACGCACAGTGGGAGCAAGGTGGGCGGACAGTGGGGGAACTCCGAACCAGTTACGAATAAGGGGCGAATGAGTCGGCAACAAGAATACCGCCCTTTGCTTTCCATTCATTAATAGAAGGGCTATAAATTTTGACTTCCTTAATACCATTTTTCGCCAATATAGATGCCGCTATGGTTGCCCGGTCTCCCGATTGACAGTGGAGATACAGCTGTTTACTTTGGTCAACTTTGCTGAGGTTGTCCTCAATTGTTCCAACAAAGAGATGTGTTGCATTCGGTAAATGGCCCTCTGCGAACTCACTGGCATTGCGCACGTCTAGAATTTGCGTGTCAGATTTGTCCAAAGCGCTCTTCATTTCTTCAAACCCGATGAGCTGTTGATGCGCTAATGCGATGTCTAAACTGGGGATTGCATCCGGTGTAATATATCCGGTAACGTGATCCAATCCGATGCGCATAAGTTTACGTGCAACGTCCTCCAATTGGTTTTCTTCTACAATGAGTATAAAAGGGTCGGAGTAATTAAGTATCCAGCCTGCCCAAGTATTAAAAGTCTTGTTGTTTTGAATATTGACGCTACCTGGCAGATATCCCTTTGCAAAGTCGGACTTGTGTCGTGTATCAATGATTGTTGTTCCTTCGTGGTATAAATCAAGAAAGGCATCATTCGTTAACCTATTGTATCGAGGTACTTCCGTTTGTAACGGCCGCACTATTCTGTTGAGTTTTTTCATCATGGCAAAGTAGCGTGGTGGCTCGGGTTGTCCTGATAAGAGCTCATCCACGAAAGCTGCTTCATTGTTTTGGTATTGAAGTGCCCAATTCCGTATTTTCTCATAACCAACGGTCGAACTAGGAACGGCGCCGAGTGCCTTTCCACAGGCGGATCCGGCGCCATGAGCAGGCCATACCTGAATATGATCGGGTAAAGTCAAGAAATGTTGCAACGAACGGTACATTTGCTGTGCTCCAATCTCTTTGGTTCCGATCATTCCAGCCGCATTTTCCAATAGATCAGGGCGGCCAATGTCGCCAACAAATACAAAGTCACCAGTAAAAATCATAACAGGTTCCATCGTTGCCGGTGTATCGACCAATACAAAACTAATACTCTCAGGTGTATGTCCGGGAGTATGGATAACCTTGAAAATAAGGTTTCCAACTTGAAATTGATCGCCATCTTTTAATCCTTTATGTGGAAAATCGTATTGCCAGTCCGCCCCACCTTCATCGGATAAAAAAGGTTGGGCACCTGTTAATGCGGCCAATTCCAGTGTGCCAGATAGGTAATCGGCATGGATATGTGTTTCCGCAATATGCGTTATGGTCAGATTATTCTTTTGTGCAATCTCAAGATAGGTATCTACATCTCTTTTGGGATCAATAACAATAGCTACTCCTTTTGCCTGACAGCCAATGATATAACTCGAATGAGCAAGAGATGATTCAAAAATGTGTTGAAAAAACATAACGTGTGATTTTAATGATTTACAAATTGCATAAGTTCGAAAGCAAAGATTAGGGTGCCGATGCTAATTAAAAAATATCCAAAAATACCTTTCAATTTAACGGCATCTAATTTATCTTTCCATTTGGAACCAATTTGGAGGCCTATTAATGTGATTAATGTAAAGGTTACTAATATAAACCAATTCATATATTGTAAGAAATGATAATTCGCGATCAAGCCGAATGACGCGTTTAATCCGATTATGAACAAAGAAGTGGCAATAGCCTGCTTCAGTGGAATCCCTAAAAGTAATACTAGGGCTGGTACAATAATGAATCCACCTCCTGCACCGACCAAGCCCGTCATAATGCCAACCAGTGAGCCGACAAGGATAACGTTGAAAATTTGTGCAGGTCTACCTTTGAATGTTGCGTTCTGTACCTGTTTTTGTCTTCGTACCATCGCAGTCGCAGAAATTAATATCACGATTGCGAACAATAGCATGATGATATGGTTTCTGGAAATCTCCATACTCCCGATGTTGAATGACTCGGGTATAGAAACGAGAAGATAGCGCTTGGTGAAATAGACTGAAATTAGCGAGGGAAGTAGAAAAATAGTTGTGGTTTTCAAGTCAATTTCCTTCTTTTTTAACGGATAAATTGATCCGACCAAGGCTAATATTCCAATAGAAAACAGCGAATAGTCCAATGCATATTGAGGTTCAATATGGAAGATATAGACAAATATGGGGAGTGTTAGGATGCTTCCGCCGCTACCCATTAGGCCCATAGATAGCCCGACGACTACAGCTAATGTAAATCCAGCTATAAATATTAATTCCATTTTCTGTTGCTAAAAATTTAATTTTTGATGGCGTGGGCTTTCAAAATAGTAGACTACCTGTAGGTCAATGGGGCAATTTGTTGCGCAAGATACCGTAAATCCATGTACCCAATAAGGCAAACAATAGTACAATGCCAATCGTCCAGTAACCGGCCCCGATCAAAGCAAACATGGGGCCTGGGCAAGCACCAGTCAGCGCCCAGCCCAAACCAAAGATTGTGCCGCCCACCAGATACCGGGTAATGCTTTTATCTTTATCTGCAAAGGTAATGTGCGCTCCGTGGCTGTCCTTAATTTGTTTCCTTTTAATGATCTGTACAATAATAATGGCTGTTGTTAGCGCTGTTCCAATGATACCATACATGTGAAAGGAGCGAAATTGAAACATTTCGTATATTCTGTACCATGATGCTGCTTCCGACTTGTATAAGATAATGCCAAATAATATGCCTATTAATATGAATTTTAACGCTTTCATTTTATGCAAAGATTAAGGGAAATAAAAAATGGATCATGATTATTCCACCTAGGAAGAAGCCGATTACAGCGATCAACGATGGAATCTGGAAGTTGCTGAGTCCTGAAATGGCATGTCCAGAAGAGCAGCCGCCAGCATACCGCGTTCCAAAGCCGATTAATATGCCGCCGATACTTAAAATTAGGAATTGAAACAGAGATCCGTTAAAAACAAAAATGGATTCGGGTAGGTAACCTTGTATATGGTCGATAATACCCAGTTCTTTCAGATCTGCCACACTTTTTGCATGGATTTGTGTTGGTGTGCCGTCGTCGAGAAAATAATGTGCGATAAAACCTCCGATAACGGTTCCGAGTACCAGCAGAAGATTCCAGGATTGTGTCTTCCAGTCGAACCTAAAAAAAGATGAAGTTTTGCCTGCACCTAGTACAGTGCACATTGTACGTAAATTGTTGGACATGCCAAAATCCTTACCCTGTTTGAGCAGAAGGTACATGACCAGTGCAATTAAAGGACCTGAAATATACCAGGGCCACGGTTGTTTGATGTATTCCAATAACATAACAATGTTCTTAAGTGATGTTACAAAGGTACATACTGCCTTTGCAAAAGCCTGTAACAAATGTTACTGAAGGAACAAAGAATTTATAGGTCGTAATATTCGATATCGGCTGTCCTCAGCGCCTCGCTCAACAGTGGAAGATCATCTTCCTTTTGGAACAATTTGTTGCGCCATGTTCGAAAAGCCGGGCCTTTGACCGGGTGGATAATAATTAGGTTGCCGCCAGAGCGCTTCAGATTTCGGATATATGAAATACTGCTTAAAGGAAAAACGACTGTTTTCTTGGCATTGCTAATGCGGAGCACCTCTTCGTCCAAAATCCATGTCGACGATAATGTCGAAAGCTTAATGGCCAAGTATAAGGCGAAGGGAATCATTAAAAGAGCGATGATAATCTTGAGGATTTCCTGTACCGGAACTTTGGACATGCCCATTCCAATGAACAGGATTGAAGTCAACAATATAAACATGTATTTTCCACGGTGCAATGTCGACAATTGAAATGTCTGCGAATTACTCTTCATACTTTGATAAACTTCCCTTTGGCGTCAATATAGGAAAAATTCTCCAAGTCTTCCTTCCAATGTGTCTATCGATTTTTAGAAACGTCGGCTATTGTGAATAAATTAATATAGGAAGAGCACCCTTGGGACGGGGTTAATGCTTGGAATAGGCAAAAATTATGCATTTTTGTGTTTATGATATTTGGTGAAGAATTGCAAGCATGGTATCAAGAGCATAAGCGAGATCTACCATGGAGAGAAACACATGATGCGTACAAAATATGGCTTTCGGAGATTATTTTGCAACAGACGCGGGTGGAGCAGGGCATGCCGTACTATTATCGTTTTGTGGAGCGATTCAATACCGTAGTCGATTTTGCAAATGCGGATGAAGACGACATTCTTCACCTCTGGCAAGGCTTGGGGTATTACTCCAGGGGGAGGAATATGCATAAAGCCGCTCGAATTGTCCGGGATCAATATAATGGGATTTTTCCAGTGGATTATAAGACCCTACTAAGCCTTCCTGGCGTAGGGGAGTACACTGCTGCAGCGATATCTTCTTTTGCTAATAATGAAGCTCAGGCTGTTTTGGACGGGAACGTGTTTCGCGTACTTGCACGCTATTATGGAATAGAAACTCCCATTAATTCAACGGAAGGGAAAAAGGTTTTCGCGGCGATAGCGAAAGAAAATCTGGATCACAATCATCCTGCCCAATATAACCAGGCTATTATGGATTTTGGTGCGATCCATTGTAAGCCTAAGCAACCGCTTTGCGAGCAATGTGTGTTTCGCCTTTCTTGCTACGCCTTTACACGCGGCGAGGTCAATCAATTGCCTGTAAAGCTTAAAGGCAAAGGAAGCAGAGATAGATATTTCAATTATTTTATTTTAAAGAACAGCGATCATCTTCTGATGTCTAAACGCGGTGAAGGTGATGTTTGGCAAAATTTGTATGAGTTTCCACTATTAGAATCTGATCATACGATGGATATTATTGATATTCTGAACGATAAGTGGTTTGTGTCTTATTTTGGGCAAGACGCTGACCTGAGCATCTTGCAGCAGCAGACTAAGCATATTTTAAGTCATCAGAATATTTATGCCACATTTTTTGAAGTGCGGTTAAAAGGTGATTTAATTCAAAAAAAATCAAATTGGGATTATGTAATTCTAAAAGATTTAGATAAATTAGCTAAACACAAGTTGATCTTTACTTTTTTGGAAAGGTCAAATTTTTAACCATTTATGCTTTTAAATTATGTCAGGAGTTAACAAAGTCATTTTAGTGGGACATCTTGGAAAAGATCCCGAAATTCGTTATTTAGAAGGCAATGTCTCTGTTGCCAGTTTTCCATTGGCAACATCAGAAACCTATAATAAAGATGGAAAAAGGGTGGAGCAAACCGAATGGCACAATATTGTAATGTGGCGAGGTCTGGCTGACGTAGCTGTGAAATATCTAACAAAAGGGAAGTTAGTTTATATTGAAGGCCGATTAAGGACGCGTACTTATGAGGATAAGGAAGGTATTAGACGATACGCTACGGAGGTGGTTGCAGAAACTTTTACACTTTTAGGTCGTAAATCAGATTTTGAGCCGAACACTGGTACAGCTTCGGGTAATACATCCAATACGCAGGCACAAAAGGGTGGAAGATAAAGAAGTTGAAGTTGACTTTACCGAAAATGACCAAGAGGATAATCCTTTACCATTTTAATCTGTAAAAAGTGATGTTTATGTAAAAACTTGACTTTGGTAATCAATCGATGATATTTAGAGGAGCAGGCAAATGAGTCTGCTTTTTTTTGTTTATAATGCATTTTGACTACTCGTACAGCGTAAATGGCTACATTTCTTTTTTTAGTTATCTAAAGCTGATGTTTTGTTCATGATGGGCGAATGTCCATAAATTTTCTTTTTCGACGAAATTTTGGCTATGTTTGCTTTAATTATGTTGCAAGATAGAATTACGCAGTATACTGAGGAAATTAAGGCATTTTCGCCAACTTCTTCAGCCGATGTAGAAAATTTCAGATTGAGGTTTTTGGTTTCCAAAGGGATTGTGAAGAATCTTTTTGATGAATTCAAAACGGTTACACCTGAAGAGAAACGTACTTTGGGTAAAGTGTTGAACGAATTTAAGCAGTTGGCAGAAAATACGTTTAAGGAAGCACAAGAAAAATTCGGAACTGGAGAGAAGCAAAAATCCGAACAGTTTGAGGGCGATTTAACTTTACCGGGGCAGGGTTTTCAGCTGGGATCTAGACATCCAATCTCCTTGGTTCGTAAAGAAATCGTTGAAATTTTCAAGAAATTAGGTTTTGTTGTTTCAGAAGGCCCAGAAATCGAAGACGACTGGCACAACTTCTCGGCCTTAAATTTCCCTCCTGAGCATCCTGCGCGTGATATGCAAGATACGTTCTTTATTAAGAAACAGGAAGGTAATGATATTACTTTAAGGACGCATACTTCTTCCGTTCAGGTACGTTTAATGGAAGCTGGTCAACCTCCGTTCCGTGCCATTATGCCGGGTCGTGTTTATAGAAATGAGGCTATTTCGGCACGTGCGCACTGTTTCTTTCATCAGGTGGAAGGTTTGTATGTAGACGAAAATGTCTCTTTTGCTGATTTGAAACAAACTTTATATCATTTTGTCCAAGAAATGTACGGTGAAGGTACTAAAGTACGTTTCCGTCCTTCATATTTTCCTTTTACGGAGCCTTCGGCAGAAATGGATATTTCTTGTACCATTTGTAAAGGTGCTGGATGTAATCTGTGTAAATACTCTGGCTGGGTAGAGATTCTAGGTTGTGGTATGGTGGACCCTAATGTGCTGGATAATTGTGGTATTGATAGTAAAAAATACGCGGGTTTTGCATTTGGTATGGGTATCGAACGTATCACTAATCTGAAATATGTAATTAAGGACTTGCGTCTTTTCTCTGAGAACGACACTCGTTTCTTAGCTCAATTTGAGACGGAATTAATATAAATTAATGTTCAAAACCAATATTGCATCATATTATTCTCTATTATGACGAAGTCTGGGAATAATATGATGCTTTTTAGTCTTTGTTCTTGTGGCTGAAATTCGATATGCCTATTATAAAATTACATGGAACCAGATCATATCATTGAATCAATAAAAAGAACGGCACGGGAGCTTTTTCGTCAGAATGGTTATCATAAGACCAGTGTGAATACTTTGGCGAAAAAGGCCAACATAGCGAAAGCTACTGTGTACAAATATTTTGATAGCAAAGAAATGATTTTGCATGCCATCTTGATGGACTATCTTCGTGCGAGCTTGCAGGATATTTTAAAAACGACCAAATATGAAGATGATATGGCTTCCTTTTTGGGCTTTACGATTTTGCGGGTAAGTCGACTTACCTATACTGTTTGCAATGAGTTGATCGGATGGGAGTTTATTCGGGAGTCTGCGAATGCTCAGGAATACCTAAAAACGCTTTCAGAAGATTTGGAGTTTCTGCTCTTAAGTACATTCATCCAAAATGAAAAAATTAATGAAGCGATTAGTGAAGAGAAGTTAACCTTTCTGATTAAATCCAGTAAAAGTATTGTGTTTTCATTTGCGTTTACTGCGGTTTCGGATGCTGATGTGCGTAAAAATTTCATTTCCTTTCAGAAGGAAATCCTGCCTTACCTTGTTCAGGCAACTGTTCAATAAGTTTCGTGAACGCTGTCATTGCTGCTCCAATGGCCGGCGCTCTCCTTTTTCAATGTTGTTCCTTTCTTGTGCTTTGCTTTTTCCCTATTTACGTTCGTCGATATTTGATTGCTCCATTATTCCCTATACGAAGCCGGTAGTACGTGAAGAGTTCCTTTATCGTCGTGGTAATCAATGCTTATAAAAAAAATGTGCAGGTGAAAAATCGTTATAAAAATTGTATTTTTGCATCCTATGAGTAGAAGAATTCCGCAAGATAAAAAGTTCTTGAAAGATATTGCCATCATTGATATTGCCGAAGAGGGTAGAGGTGTTGGAAAAACCGAAGATTTGGTTTTGTTTGTTGAAAAAGCTGTTCCGGGAGATGTTGTTGACGTGGAGCTTATGCGCAAGAAAAAGAATTTTGCAGAAGCTCGGGTAACTGCTTTAAAAGAAGCCTCATCCTATCGTGTAAATCCTTTTTGCGAGCACTTTGGAGTTTGTGGCGGATGTAAGTGGCAGCATATGACCTATGATGCTCAATTGAAATTTAAGCAACAGTCTGTCGATAATGCTTTATCGCGTATTGGGAAGGTTGATACTGCTGCTATGGAACCTATATTAGGGTCGGTGCAAACGGAATATTATAGGAATAAATTAGAGTACACTTTTTCAAACAAAAAGTGGTTGACTTCTGTGGATGAAGATGCGTCTGTATTGGAAATGAATGCTTTGGGATTTCACGTGCCGGGACGTTTTGATAAAATTTTAGATATTGATCATTGTCATCTGCAAGAAGACCCTTCAAATGAAATTCGCAATTCAATTCGTGATTTTGCACTTGGCCAAGGCATTACTTTCTACGATTTGCGTGAGCATACAGGTGTTTTGCGTAATTTGATTATCCGCATTTCTTCTACTGGCGAGATGATGGTGATCGTTGTTTTTGCTTATCCGGAAGAGGGGCAGGTCGAATTGCTGATGAATGATGTCAAAGAAAAGTTTCCACAAATCACTTCGCTATTATATATTGTCAATCAGAAACGCAACGATACGATCTTTGATCAAGACATACATATCTACGCCGGACGTGATTTCATTTATGAAGAGATGGAAGGATTACGGTATAAAGTTGGACCTAAATCTTTCTATCAAACGAATTCTGCGCAAGCTTATGAGTTATATAAAATCACCCGTGATTTTGCCGGTCTGAATGGCGATGAATTGGTATATGATTTGTATACGGGTGCTGGTACGATAGCAAATTTTGTTGCTAAGCAAGCCCGAGTAGTTGTGGGTGTAGAGTACGTTCCTACAGCTATTGAAGATGCACAAGTCAATTCATCCATCAATAATATTACGAATACAAAGTTCTACGCTGGAGATATGAAGGATGTTTTGACCCCTTCCTTCATTGCCGAACATGGTAAACCTGATGTGGTGATTACAGACCCGCCACGTGCAGGAATGCATGCTGATGTTGTGGCACGTTTGTTGGAAATGGAATCTCCGCGTATCGTATATGTAAGTTGTAATGCTGCTACGCAGGCGAGAGATCTTCTGTTGTTAGCGGAGAAATATGAGGTAAAGCGTATTAAACCGGTGGACATGTTTCCGCATACGCAACATGTTGAGAATGTCGTTTTATTGGAATTGAAAAAGTTATAGTACCATTATGGAAGTAGAAGATTTATTTGCAGGGTCTGCAAGAGGGGAAAATACAACATCTACAGGACAAAGTCCATTAAAGAGCCTGCAGGTCGATCTCGATTTTTATAGTGAATCTATCCGCGAGGTAGCGTTGGAAATCGTGGAAGAAGGGTATTCTGAATACCCCATTTTCATCGCTCATCAGCATGATGTCTCTGTTGGCGAGGTTATATTGGATCGCAAGGAGCTGGATACAAAATGGACAATTAATGCGTCCACCCTAGAAGAGTTTGTTTCGAAGGATATCATACAGGAAGATCGTAAATCGTCCTTTATTCAGAACTATAAACCTGCTAAAGATTTTATGTGTTTGTTTGTTGTGGTTGCGGAAGGGGCCAATTTTGTTTTTTATCCTTACAAGTAGCGTACATAAGAATATTTAAACTTTTTTAACAGTACAAGTGTCCAACTATTATTAATTTTAGTCAATAGCTAACGTATAAAATATAATTTATACGATTGAAAATAACTGTGCATGCGATCTTGAGCATGTGCTATTGGATCCAATGAAACTGCTGTAAGCTAAAACTAATTGGCATAATTGAAGAGAGATAATAGGATGAAAATATTACAGATACAGATAGTAGGTTTTTTTTTACTTTTATTTACCTATTTCGGCGCTACTGCTCAGCAACAGCAGAAGGTTTCGGGTATGGTTTTACAAAAGGATAATGGTAATCGCATTGGGGATGCGGTGGTAATCAATCTCCGTACGCACAGATCAACGCTGACCAATTCTTTCGGTGTTTTTACAATTGACGCATCAGTGGGAGATTCGTTGTCTTTCACTAAGGTGGGGTATTCGCCTGTAAAGACTGTGTTAACCAATTTGAATGAGTTTTATGTGGAATTGCAAGAGGGTATACGATTGGAGACTGTCGTTGTGGAAAGGAAGACAAAAGAAGCTGAATTAAACGATGCTATGAATAACTATTCCAGAAAGGGTGTTTATAATGGCGGTAAAAACAAGTTTGGAACTTATTTAGGTAGTCCGGCCACTGCACTTTATAATCTTTTTGGGCGAGAGGCTAAGAATGCGAAGCGCTTTGGACGATTTATGGATAGAGAGAAAGAGGAGTTACAAGTTGATCGTATTTTTTCTCGTGAAGCTGTTAAGAATCTGACGAAACTGGATAGTGCTGAGCTGGATGCTTTTATGATACGTTATCGTCCATCTTTTGATCTCGCTGAACATTGGGGACAATATGATTTGATGCATTACGTGCAACAGTCTATGGAAGATTTTGATGCGAAGGGGAGACCTAAAGGCTCATTATTGCCAGATATTGAAGTAAAGACACAGGAGAAATAGAACATTTCGTGTTAATAGCTAATGTTCTATTAAATAAAGATGAGTAAATAATGTAGCGTTTTGACTGCATAGAGGAAATTTAATAGCGCTTTTTTACTTATTTGGTAACAAAAAAGTTGATAAAAATATCTTTTGGCACTTAGTTTGATTTTAGTAGAGCTGTATTAGTTTAAATATAAAGTCTTAGATCGCATACATATGAAAATGAATAGAAAATTGGCTGTATTTGGTTTGACGGTTGCAACCTCAGCTATGTTATTTGGAAGTTGTTCTACCATTCAAAATACGAATAATGCAACTAAAGGGGGAGTCATTGGTGGTGTTGCCGGTGGTGCATTGGGTGCATTAATCGGGGGTAAAGCCGGTAATACGGCAATTGGTACTTTGGCCGGTGCTGCAATTGGTGGTGCTGCTGGTGTATTGATTGGTAAAAAAATGGATAAGCAAGCAGCCGAGATCTCGAAAACTGTTGAAGGAGCCGAAGTGACGCAGTCTGCAGAAGGTATCGTAGTTAAGTTTGACTCAGGTATTTTATTCGACTTTAATAAATCAGACCTTAAGGCATCTGCCAAAGATAATATTGCAAATTTGGTTACTACATTGAATAAAGAACAGGGTACTGAAATTTTGGTTATCGGACATACCGATAACGTTGGAACACTGGCTGCAAATGAAAAGGTATCTTTGGACCGTGCGAATTCAGTGCGTGCTTTTGCAGTATCCAAAGGTTTGGCTTCATCACGTATCCGTACAGAAGGCAGAAATTTCTCTGAGCCGATTGCAAGTAATGATACAGAAGCTGGACGTGCGCAAAACCGTCGGGTAGAGATCGTCATCGTCGCGGGTGATCAAATGAAAAAAGAAGCGAAGCAACAAGCAGGACAATAACTCGATTTAAGACGTTAGTCTTTCTGATTTGTGCTATTTGATGTTTAATCATAAAAAGCGTTGAGTTTATCAACGCTTTTTTTTTGGGGTAGAATAAAGCGGGCGAAAATTTCCAATGTGATTTGTTTCGCCCTAAAATGTGACAAATCATAAACCATATTTCTGTCTGACAAACTGTCATTATATGGATTTAAATTTCTAACTTTGTAATCTTTGAAACAAACGTTGGTGGGAAATTAATTCATCAAATTATGGATTTCTGCCTGGGTTGACTTCATTAAATAATAAAAATTACATTCTATTGAATAGCGAGCTATGCTAGATTTAACACATACCACGAAGGAACACGACGAATCTCGTCAGGGTGAGGCATTATTATTGGAACAGGATCCGACTTTAAGTACTGGACGTAAACTTTATATTGAAAGTTACGGTTGCCAGATGAATTTTTCGGATAGTGAGATTGTTGCTTCTATTTTGTTGGATAAAGGATTTGAGACGACCAAGAATTATCAGGAAGCTGATGTTGTTTTTATTAATACCTGTTCGATCCGCGAGAATGCCGAACAACGCGTTCGTAACCGGTTAAAGGAGTTTGAAGCTGCTAAAGCAAAGAATCCTGGAATGATCGTTGGTGTATTAGGGTGCATGGCCGAGCGTCTAAAGTCGAAGTTTTTGGAAGAAGAAAAATTGGTTGATGTTGTGGTGGGGCCAGATGCTTATCGTGATTTGCCTAATTTGATTGATCAGGTTGACGATGGCGCTAAAGCCGTAAATGTTTTATTATCAAGAGAGGAAACCTATGCTGATATCAATCCAGTTCGTTTGAATTCAAATGGCGTCACCGCTTTTATTTCAATTATGCGCGGTTGTGATAATATGTGTTCTTTCTGTGTTGTTCCTTTCACACGGGGCCGCGAACGTAGTCGTGATCCGCAGTCTATTGTGCAGGAAGCTCAAGATCTTTTTAATGCGGGCTATAAGGAAGTTACGTTGTTAGGACAAAATGTCGATTCCTATAAATATACTGCTCCAGTAGCAGAAGGCGATGTTCCTAGCGAAACTGTCACTTTTGCTACTTTGCTTACGATGGTTGCAGAAATCAGCCCACTTCTGCGTGTTCGTTTTTCAACTTCTCATCCAAAAGATATTACAGATGAGGTATTGTATGCGATAGCATCACATGAAAATATCTGTAATTATATTCACTTGCCCGTACAGTCCGGGAATTCCAGAGTATTGGAATTGATGAACCGTACGTATGATCGCGCGTGGTATATGGAGCGTGTCGATGCAATTCGTCGTATT
The DNA here is from genome assembly GCF_030818895.1 of Sphingobacterium zeae. Lineage (NCBI taxonomy): Bacteria > Pseudomonadati > Bacteroidota > Sphingobacteriia > Sphingobacteriales > Sphingobacteriaceae > Sphingobacterium > Sphingobacterium zeae. Next base: position 5,405,385 of record NZ_JAUTBA010000001.1, on the reverse strand, counting down.
ATACCGGAATGTGCTATTTCTACCGATGTCATTACTGGTTTCTGCACGGAAACGGAAGAAGAACATCAGGATACACTTTCTATGATGGACTATGTGAAATATGATTTCGCTTATATGTTTGCTTATTCGGAAAGACCGGGCACATTGGCGGCGAAAAGATATGCAGATGATATTCCTGAAGATATTAAAAAACGGCGTTTGACGGAAGTTATCAATAAACAACGCGATCATAGTTTGTATCGTTATCAACAATTTGTTGGGAAAGTCTGTAAGGTACTCATTGAAGGATTTTCAAAACGATCTGAGTTCGATTTTTGTGGACGTAACGACCAAAATGCATTAGTTGTTTTTCCAATAGATCCTCGATTTAAACAAGGTGACTATGTGAATGTGCTTGTTGAATCATGTACTTCTGCGACGCTGTTAGGAAAAATTGTTGATTAAGCTAACTTAGATTATTTTATTTCCAACCGGAAATTTATGGATAACCAAGATATAAAGAATAGATTTGGAATTATCGGTAATTCGCCATTGTTGAATCGGGCAATTGATATTGCGCGGCAAGTGGCTCCGACAGATATTTCCGTATTAATACAAGGTGAGAGTGGTAGTGGTAAAGAAGTTTTTTCGCATATTATCCATCAATTGAGTTCACGTAAGCATGGCCCCTTTATTGCGGTCAACTGTGGGGCTATACCAGAAGGAACTATTGACTCCGAGTTATTTGGTCATGAAAAAGGCTCTTTTACGGGTGCGCATGAAGCTCGAAAGGGTTATTTTGAAGTCGTTGACGGTGGAACGATTTTTTTAGATGAGGTTGGTGAGTTACCTTTGGGTACGCAAGCACGATTGTTACGTGTGCTGGAGTCCGGTGAGTATATAAGGGTCGGGTCATCCAAAGTGCAGAAAACAAATGTTCGTGTAGTTGCCGCTACAAATGTGAATGTTTTTGAAGCTGTACAAAAAGGTAGATTTCGCGAAGATCTTTATTATCGTTTAAATACTGTACCCTTACGTGTGCCCTCTTTGCGTGAGCGTCCTGAAGATGTCAACTTGTTATTTCGTAAGTTCATTGTGGACTTTTCTGAAAAGTACCGTACTCCGGGCGTGCAACTGACGGACGATGCTCAGAATATGCTACGCAACTATAGTTGGCCTGGAAATGTGCGTCAACTGAAAAATGTTGCCGAACAAATTGCTGTTTTGGAGAAAGAACGTGTTGTAGATGCGTATACGCTTCAAAATTATTTGCCCAATGAATCCCGGACGAGCCTCCCAGCAGTAGTTCCGTCAAATAATGGGGGGAAGGAGGATTTTTCAGAAAGAGATTTGCTGTATAAAGTTTTATTTGATATGAAGAAAGATATGGTTGATCTGAAAAAACTGGTGGTTGAATTAATTCAGAAGGGCGTTGATTCTAGCACGTTTGATCAAAATTCTCCATACATTAATCAATTGTATCAAGAGATTGAGCCACATTTGAAATCGGAGCCGGAAAATTATACAACACCGACTTTGACGATACATTCGCCGGCAAATGCTGCAAATGTGCTGAAAAATCCGGTTTCAAAGGATGACTATCTGCAGGATGCAGAAGAGGTGGAAGAATCTTTATCACTTGTAGATAAGGAATCTGATTTAATCAAGAAGGCGTTGAAAAAACACCGTGGTAAACGTAAAGCTGCTGCACAAGAGTTGGGAATTTCTGAAAGAACTTTGTATAGAAAGATTAAAGACTTAAATTTAGATTAGAGTTTACAGATGTTGTCAAAAAAAATAGTATATACTTTTCTCACGACAATCTTTTTGTTTGTCATGAATAGTTGTGGGGTAAAATATGGGTTTACTGGTGGGTCTATTCCTGAGGGAATGAAAACAGTTAATATTCAATATTTCGAAAACATTGCTCCATTAGTTTACCCGACATTGAGTCAGAATTTTACGGAGGCACTTAAAGAGCGTATTCGTAATCAGTCTCGATTGAGTCAGGTGAACCAGGATGGTGATGCAAACTTTGAGGGATTTATCACCGAGTATACGATAAGTCCTGCTGCTGTTGAAGCGGGGACTGATCGTGCTGCTATGAATAGATTGACGATCACAGTCAAAGTGACTTATCATAATAAAATTAACCCGAAGGACGATTTTGAACAGCCATTTACACGTTTTAAAGAGTTCGCTGGAAACCTTCAGAGTGCACAGGAAGAGACTTTGGGTAAGGAAATTATTCAAATGCTAACGGAAGATATATACAATAAAGCTTTTGCTAATTGGTAACTCTATTTATAAGATGAATCTTAATGTATCATTACCCAATAAGGAGCTTTTTTTTCGAGCACTCAACTACCCTGATACGGTGGAGGAAGATTTGATTTTGGCCTTGATTGAAAAATACCCTTATGCACAGAGCTTACGATTCGTTTATGAACGTAAAGTTTTTGAAAAACATCAAACTGTTCAGAATTTATCTTCCACCCTGTTATATGCTTGTTCCCCGAGTTGGCTTTATGAATTTGTGCATGTTAAATCTATCGTAGATTCTGCAGCAATAACGCCATCGGATGAATTATTAGTGGATGAGGAATCTATTAGCAATGATCGTGTTGTCGAAATTGTGGCCGATGGAGAAATAGAGATGGATGAGTTGAATCGTTTGATTGAGGCTGGGGCTGCAACAGAATATTTTCGGTCGAATAGTCAACAGGATGTAACTAGTGGTGATTTGCAGGAGTCTCAAGTTGTGGCCGCGGTTCCTCAGGAATCTGTTGCCGACGAAAGTAATGATAGTCACGAGCATGTTTCTGTTTATGATGATGATACGATGCCCTACAGTTTTTTGTGGTGGCTACATAAAACAAGATTGGAGTATGCGCATACTTATCAGCCTTACGTTAAATCTCCTTTGAGTCCAATGAAGCCATCGCGTGATGATGTTGAAAAAATTCATGAAAAACTGGATAGCCAGCTATTAGATCAACAGATCCGTGAGAATATTTTTCATTTGCAACCGCCTGAGGCGAAATTAAGTGATGAGGTTAAAACAACGGTCGCTTTTCAGATACCGCGTAAATCTGACAAGGTCATTGAGAAGTTTATCCGCGAAGAACCTATCATTCAGCCGCTACAAGCGGAGAAGTTGGATTTAGAGAATAAAGCCAGGAAAAGTTCGGAAGATCAGTACTCACTCGTTACCGAAACGCTTGCAAAAATCTATGTGGAACAGGGCTTATATCCAAAGGCAATAGAGGTTTACAAAAAATTAGTTTTGAAATATCCAGAAAAAAATGCTTACTTTGCGGCACGCATAACAGAATTAGAAAAGAAATTAAATTAATAACATAAAGAGATGCAAGGATTATTAATCGGTCTAATCATATTGGCTAGTATTATTTTAGCGTTTTTGGTTTTAATCCAAAATCCAAAAGGAGGAGGTTTATCATCTGGTTTTTCGGGTGGAACGAATCTTATGGGTGTAAAACGTACAGGTGACATTTTGGAAAAAGGTACTTGGATCATGGTTATTGCCATCATGGTATTTAGTTTGGGTGTAAATATTATTGGAACATCTCCAAGCACATCCAAAGGAGGATTGGGGGGGCAAATTGAAGCGCCTGCTCAACAAGGTCCATTGAACTTAGGTACTGGACAAAATCCTGCTGCTGCTCCTGCTGGACAAGAGCAAACAGCTCCGGCTCAATCTCAGGAAAAAGTACCTGCAACAGCGCCTACCGCTAAACCGGCAGAAGAGGCTAAAAAATAGTTGTCAATAAAAAATTATACGCCCTGTTTGTGAAAGCAAACGGGGCTTTTTGTTTTCTGTATTTTTTAGACGTTGTTGTCAATGAAAGGATCGTGAACGTTTTGCTAAGCGGATTAAGCGTATTAAATTGAATGGATATTTGGTAAGCAGAAGTAAGACTGGCAGACATAAAATGACAGTGTGACAGCAAAATGAATTTTTGTCGATTGGGATGTTAACTTTTGTGTGAAAAATTGTCTTAAAAGCCCTTCCAATTACAATTGGCATAAAAGATGATGTGCTTATAGCGATTATAACATAAAAATAAATTCAAAAACAGATAAAAAGTAAATTAATTATGGCATTAAGTATCAAACCTATCGGAGACAGAGTAGTAGTAGAAGCTGCTCCAGCAGAAGAAAAAACAGCTTCAGGGTTGTATATCCCCGATACAGCAAAAGAAAAACCATCTCAAGGTACAGTAGTTGCTGTAGGTACAGGTAAAGTTGACGAACCGTTAACTGTGAAAGTTGGTGACAAAGTATTATACGGAAAATACGCAGGTACTGAAATTACTTACGAAGGAAAAGAGTACTTAATTATGCGTGAGTCTGATATTTACGCAGTCATCTAATTCATACAAAAGATTATTTAAAAATGAGCTTACTGGCTCGGTTAAAAATTCAAGTTTATTTTAGTGGAGTTGTAAATGTGCATATTAAAAGATAAAACCGGTTTACGGTTTAGTATACTATCTTCATTACACTTCTTGAAATACTTAATACTTATAAAAAATGGCAAAACAAGTAAAATATAACGTTGAGGCTCGTGAAGCCCTTAAAAAAGGTGTAGATACCTTGGCAAATGCAGTTAAAGTAACATTAGGTCCTAAAGGACGTAACGTAATTATTGAGAAGAAATTTGGTGCTCCAGTAATTACTAAAGATGGTGTTTCGGTAGCGAAAGAAATCGAATTGAAAGACGCTTTAGAAAACATGGGTGCGCAAATGGTAAAAGAAGTAGCTTCCAAAACAGCTGATCAAGCTGGTGATGGTACAACTACTGCTACAGTATTAGCGCAAGCAATCGTTGCTCCAGGTATCAAATCTGTGGCTGCTGGTGCTAACCCAATGGATCTAAAACGTGGTATTGATAAAGCGGTTGCTACTGTAGTTGCCAACTTGAAATCACAATCTCAAGAAGTTGGTCAAGACAACAATAAAATCAAACAAGTTGCTACAATTTCAGCTAACAATGACGAAGTAATTGGTTCGTTAATTGCACAGGCAATGGAAAAAGTAGGTAACGATGGTGTTATCACTGTAGAAGAAGCTAAAGGTACTGAAACAGAAGTTAAAACTGTGGAAGGTATGCAATTTGACCGCGGTTATTTGTCACCATATTTTGTGACAAATTCCGATAAGATGGAAGCGGAATTGGATAATCCATATATTTTGATCTATGACAAGAAAATCAGCAACATGAAAGAATTGCTGCCTATCTTGGAGAAACAAGTTCAAACTGGCAAACCTTTGTTGATCATTGCTGAAGATCTAGATGGTGAGGCTTTGGCAACCTTAGTGGTTAATAAAATCCGTGGTTCTTTAAAAGTTGCAGCTGTCAAAGCACCAGGTTTCGGTGACCGTCGTAAAGCAATGTTAGAGGATATCGCGATCTTAACTGGTGGTACTGTTATCTCTGAAGAAAGAGGTTTCAAATTAGAAAATGCTGAGTTATCTTACTTAGGTCAAGCTGAAAAAGTTCAAGTTGACAAAGATAACACAACGATTATCAATGGTTCTGGTAATGTAGAGGATATTAAAGCACGTGTTGCTCAAATCCGTTCACAAATCGAAACAACAACTTCAGACTACGATCGCGAAAAACTACAAGAACGTTTAGCAAAATTGTCAGGTGGTGTAGCCGTGTTATATGTCGGTGCAACTACTGAGGTTGAAATGAAAGAGAAAAAAGACCGTGTTGATGATGCTTTACACGCAACTCGTGCAGCTGTTGAAGAAGGTATTATCGCTGGTGGTGGTGTTGCCTTCATTCGCTCAACTGAAGCTTTGGTAAACCTTAAAGGTGACAACGAAGATGAGCAAATCGGTATTGACATCATCAAGCGCGCTATCGAAGAGCCATTACGTCAGATCTGTAATAACGCTGGTATTGAAGGTGCAGTAATCGTTCAAAAAGTGAAAGAAGGAACTGCAGATTTCGGTTACAATGCACGTACAGACCGTTACGAAAACTTAATCGCTGCTGGTGTAATTGATCCAACTAAAGTATCTCGTGTAGCATTAGAAAATGCAGCTTCAGTTGCTTCAATGTTATTAACTACAGAGTGTGTATTGGCTGACGAAGCTGAAGAAAACCCTGTAGGTGCTGGTGCTCCTCCAATGGGTGGCGGCATGGGCGGAATGATGTAAGATCATCCCATTTCTAAATAAAAAGAAAGGCTCATTTGGAATTACAAATGAGCCTTTCTTTTTGTTCTTTAATAGCCTTTTGCCGTATCGTCTCCACGCGGGTCGGCTCCGGTCTGTAATTTACCATTTGGTAATACAAGTATATTCTCCACACGACCGATTGTCCCTCTCGGATTTATCGTATAGCCATCTTTTGTCAATTGATCACGTAGATTGACATCGATTGCGTTATTTTCGACGTCAATACGATCAGGAAGCCATTGATGATGAAATCTTGGCAGGCTTACAGCTGATTGGGCATTTTGTCGGAAGTCAATAACGTTGAGGATGGTCTGAAAAACAGAGGTAATGATAGTTGATCCTCCAGGGGTTCCTACAACCATAAATAGTTTGCCATCTTTTTCTACAATAGTGGGTGTCATTGAGCTGAGCATCCTTTTGCCAGGCTGAATCTCGTTCGCTTTTTCCCCAGTAAGCCCATACATGTTTGGGACACCGGTCTTTACGGAGAAATCGTCCATTTCATTGTTTAGGAGAAAACCTGCGCCCTCCACAAATACTCCTGAGCCATAAGAATCATTAAGTGTTGTTGTAATGGATACTGCATTCCCTTGCTCGTCTACGATATTGAAATGCGTCGTTTGTTCACTTTCATAGCCAGGAATGACATCTGCATTGACATCTTTGCTTGATGTCGCTTTATGGAAATTGAATGAATGGAGTTTATGCGCATTTGAGGCAGAGTCAATAAGCTGTTGGATGGGTACCTTAATGAAATCAGGATCGCCCAAATACTTAGCCCGATTGGCATATACATAGCGTTCAGCTTCGACTATGACACGAATGGTTGAATCGGTTTGAAAGCCCCAGCGCTGAAGTGGGAACTGTTCGACTGATTTGAGCAGGGCCAAAAGAGATGTTCCCCCACTCGAAGGCGGCGGCATGGAAATCACTCTGTGGCCCCTATAATTTGTGGAAATTGGGGTACGCCAAAGTGCCTGATAATCCAGTAGATCTTGATGATTAATAATACCTTTCCCTTTACCCATTTCGGCAACAATGAAGTCGGCCGTTTTACCTTTATAGAAACCGTCTCGGCCTTCGATTGCGATTCTTTCCAGTGTTTTTGCAAGTTCCTCCTGACTAAATAGGTCACCTGCTCGCCAAACTGTGGTTTTGATAATTGCAGCACCAGCGGGATTCAGTTTGACAAAACGCTCTTTATGGCTTTCAAACTCATTGGCTTGTCGTTGACTGATTTTAAAACCTGTTTTCGCTAGCTGTATTGCTGGGAGTAGGAGATCTTTCCATTGCAATTTGCCGTACTTTCTGTGGGCTTCCCACATACCAGCAACAGATCCAGGGATACCAGAGGCCAATTGACTATAAAGGCTCAACTCCGGAATAACATTGCCTTTGGCATCGAGGTACATATCCCGGGATGCTTTTAGAGGAGCTTTCTCACGAAAATCTAAGGCATCTAAATTACCCCGATGATCGCGGTAGAGCATAAAGCCACCGCCGCCAATATTTCCGGCATTTGGATAAACTACTGCAAGGGCAAATTGTACGGCAACTGCAGCATCTATTGCATTTCCACCTTGTTTTAAAATCTTTACCCCGACTTCTGAAGCCAAAGGATGTGCTGTGACAACGGCCGCCTTATTAAATGTACTGGGTTTCTCAACGCTGGAATTTAGCCGTTGTTTTGTTGTACAAGAGGCAATGAAAACGCTAGCTATGAGCGAATAGGTTATGAATTTATGCATCGTACGCGATTTAAAATTAAATATTATCTCAAAGAAGTGTACAAATAATACTACTCTTGGTTATTTAAGTTTTTCGTTGTTTTTATGGCGGTCGGCATCCCGAATTGATTTCTTTTGAAGATTTTGTTCCAAAGCCGCTGTTAGATCAATTCCCGTTTGATTGGCAAGGCACATCAAAACGAATAATACATCGGCCATTTCATCTGCTAAATTAACTTCTTTGTCTGACTTTTTGAAAGATTGTTCTCCGTATTGCCGAGCCATTATTCGGGCAACTTCACCGACTTCTTCCATGAGTATAGCGGTGTTTGTCAACTCATTGAAATAACGTACTCCGGTACTATTGATCCATTTGTCAATAACCTCTTGTGCTTCTTTAATAGTCATCTTGTGTTCAATTAAAAATTAAAAGTTGTCCTTATCTTTTGTGTCCATAACGATGGTCACTGGACCATCATTCAGTAGGTCAATTTTCATATCGGCTCCGAATATGCCAAGCTGAACCTCTTTTTGGAGCAATTGACTTAGCAGTAAAGCCATCTCTTCATACATTGGTTTGGCTTTATCCGGTTTTGCTGCTCTGATAAAGGAAGGCCTGTTTCCTTTTTTTGTTTGAGCAAAGAGCGTGAATTGTGAGACGAGTAAGATATTTCCGTCTACATCTTGTATCGACTTATTCATCATACCCTGTTCATCCTCGAAGATGCGTAAGTTGATGAATTTTTGTCCTAACCATTTCAGATCTTCCGTTGTATCTGCTTCTTCAACTCCTAATAAAATCATTAGACCCTTCTGGATCTGGCCTGTTATCTGATTATCTACGGTACAAGAAGCTTTGGTAACTCGTTGTATAACTGCGCGCATAGTGAAATGTATAAAACCAAAGGTAAAAATTCCGATTGTCAAACACGATGGGAAATTCAGTTTTATCCACCATATAAAAAGAAATCTCTCTTTCCTCTGAAGGAAAAAAGAGAGATTTCTTTGTTAGCAGTGTTTGATCAGAGAGCATCTTTAGTGTGGTTTGCCCGCTGTTATCGGCTGTGGGATTAACAGGTTCTTATAAAAATCCTAAAATTTGAAGTTAAGGCCCAATAGGAAATTCGTTGGTGCTTGTGGGAAATAAAAATTATAGTACTTTCGGCTATCACCTTCCATCCCGCCAAAAGTGTAGCCATTGGCCTCATACTTCTCGTTCAATATGTTGTTGACCTGTAATGTTGCACTGATGTTTTTAAAGCCCAATGCTGTCAAGCTATAGTTTGCCAAAAGATTGTTGACAAAATAAGCGGAAATACTTCTTTCTTTTGTAGATGAATTATCCAGGTATTGTCTAGCCACATATTTGGATAAAAGTGAAAATGTAAGTGGTGTTATAGGGCTATAAGAGAAATTACTTGATAAAATAGTTCCTGGAGACAATGCGATGTCCGTCTTTGCGTAAAAGATTTTCATATCAGGGGCGACTCCATATATATCTTTTACAACCTCTTCAAAGTTTTTGATTTTATTTTGGCTAAAACTCGCAGTTGCTTTCCAATTAAGCTGCTTATTGATGTTCCATGAGCCATCAAACTCGATGCCGATCCGATAGCTATTGTTGACATTTTGGCGAATCGGAGAACCTGTATCACTGATTTCGCCAGTTGGAATCAGCTGATTTTTGTAAAACATGCCATATCCATTCAACCCAATGTTAAGTTTTTCGTTTGCAAATCGGTAACCAAATTCTATATCCTGCATTTTCTCCGGTGTTGGATCAGGTAAATTGCTGTTTTTTTCAATAAAATCTTTCCGAACAGGCTCTTTCTGCGCAAAAGCATAGGAAGCATACACATTTGAATAATCATTTAAGAGATAAGTTGCGCCTGCTTTTGGGTTTAAAAAATTGAATTTTGGATGATAGTTATAGTTTTTGACTTTATCGTCATCGCCATACATGTGATAGTCGACATTTCTATATTGGACATCGGCCATTAGAATCCACTGGTCCAATTTGTAATCGATCTTTAAGAAATTACTAAAATCATTTTTTTGTGATTTTCCGAAGTAGTATTTGTCATCCAGAAATCCTGTTGAGGCATATCGTGCCCATATGACTTGACCATAATGTTTCCCTCTGTATTGATTGTAGGCTCCCCCCCAGGTAATCTCCAGCTGATCGTTGGGTTTATAATTGAGGGAGTAGGTCAAGCCATAAAAATAGTTATCCAACCATCTTCTGCGCACTAGATCTGTTTTCTGTATGGTGTCTTTTCCCATAATCACATCGGGCAGGCCATATTTACTCAATTTATCACCAGGTCTCATTTCTTCATAGTAGCCATAACCTCTGGTATAATGGAGGGCGGTATTGAGTGTTAACTTGTCGCTCAGGATATTGGTATAATGAAGCTGATGATGTTTTTGCGTATAATTATCAGTTTGGTTTTTATAGGTGTACAGGTTATAGTTTCGACCGGCATTCATAAACCGATCCTTTTCAGCTCCTGCTATTTCGAGCGCATTATCGGCATAGTCATCCATACGCGACCGATCTCCAGTAATTAACGGTTCGGGAACGCCATTCCATGCCTGATATGTTTTTTCTTTTCCCCAGAATACAATTCCTTTTAGGATGTGCTTTTTACCATAATAACCACCATCTACATAGAAAGATTGTAGGTCTGAACTCCCCCTTTCAATATAGCCATCGCTACTAATTCTGGATAACCTGGCATTGAATGCAAATTTGTCATTGATTAGTCCGGTGCCCACCTTCACGGTATTTTTCCAAGTGTTATACGAACCGAACGAGTTGTTAAGTTCTGCATAGGGATTTTCAGCCAGTGTATTGGATTGAATATTTAATGAAGCTCCAAATGATCCGGCCCCGTTTGTTGAGGTACCAATTCCTCGTTGAACTTGGATGCTCTCAGTGGAAGAAGCAAAGTCAGGAAGATTGACAAAAAATGAGCCCATGCTCTCCGCATCATTTAGCGGAATGCCATTTAACGTTACATTGATTCGTTGATTATCTGATCCGCGGATGGTCATCCCTGTATAACCGATGCCGGCTCCGGCATCTGAATTTACCTGTACCGACGGTGTTTGGTTAAGCAGAAAAGGGATATCCTGTCCGAGGTTGTTTTTTGTAATTTCCTCTTTTGAGATGTTTTTGAAGGTTGTAGGCGCATTTCTTTTAGCGCGGGTAGATTGGACGAGCACCTCTTCCATTTGTATGGTAATTGGTTCTAATTCGACCAGTAGTTCCATATTATCTTTTATGTTTACATTGCGGATCCATGTTTTATATCCAACAGAGGAGATCTGAATACGATGTTGCCCAGTGTTGAGATGATGGAGCTTAATGATTCCATGGTTGTCTGACTGACCATGGAAAGAAGCTTGGCCATCGATGGATACGGAAACGTTTTGTAAAGGATTTTGGCTACTTTTATCTACAGTTTTAATTGTCAGATTTTGCTGCGCAATGGCAACTTGCATCGAAATAGTAGCTAACGAGCTACAAATCAAAAATTTGATCATGGTAATGTATTTTGTTTGAGTTAAACAAATCATAGCAAGGGGTTACTATGACCGCACTATTTAACTAACCTCTCCCTACGCCAGCATTATCTGGATCAGGTGTACAGAATTTAATCTGTTGGGTATAATCTCAGCCTGTATTTGTGTTCCTGACAAAACAAGGCACCCCTATTTGATGCTGCGAATATATAGATTAAAAATTGAAATGCGATATAAAGAAGTATTTTATGACAAATTAAACAAGGAAGGTTGTTTTATTATTTCTTTTTGGTTAAAATTTTATGTAAATTGTTGTTTTTGGTATATATTGTTCTTTTTAGGTACCTTGGCATGGATTTTTCTACTAATGGTATGTATTCATACAAGTCTAAAAATTTTAGTTACTAAATTGATAGTGAGGAGATAAAATGTTAAAATATTTAAGCGCTAATTATATTCTACCGATTAGCTCGATGCCGATAAAAGATGGTATTGTTGCGGTAGATGAGGAGGGGGTAATTCAAGGTATCTTTGACCCAACGTCATTTGCACCTATGGATAATGGTCAGGTCGAGAAATACAAAGGGGTTATAATTCCGGGATTTATCAATGCGCATTGCCACATTGAATTGTCGCATATGAAAGGTATTGTTGCTAAAGGTACAGGGCTTCCAAGCTTTTTGAGTAAGGTGATGACAACGCGTTCGGCTTCGATGAAAAAAATAGATGAAGCGATGGCAAAAGCCGACAGAGAGATGTACGAGAATGGTATTGTCGCAGTCGGCGATCACGCTAATACGGATAATTCTTCAAAATTGAAGGACGATTCTAAAATCTTGTATCACACATTTGTAGAAGTGATCGGAATTGAGCCAGACGAAGCCGATTTTAAGTTGAAGGAGGCGAAATCACTGATCCAAGAGTTTAGGAATGGCCATGTGTCTATCACGCCACATGCCCCCTATTCTTGTTCTAAGGTGCTTTTTAAAAAATTCAAGAAAGTAGTTCCGGAAACAAACATTATCAGTATTCATAATCAGGAAAGTGAGGAAGAGAATAAGTTGTTCCGTTATAAAATGGGCGAATTCTTAGACTTTTATAAAAGTATCGGAAAAAATGCAGATACGATAAAAGCGCAGGCAAGAAATTCAATTCAATCTTATCTGCCTTATTTGCCTTACCCAAATAAATTGTTGTTGGTTCATAATACCTATACGTCTTTAAAAGATTTTGATTTTGTTGAGCGTATGGGTCGTGACGTCACGTGGTGTTTATGTCCGAAAGCTAACCTTTATATTGAGGGGACTCTACCTAAAATACAGAACTTTTTAAATTCGGGACAACGTATTGTGATCGGAACCGATAGTTTAGCTTCCAACGATACCTTGTCCATTCTGGACGAATTAAAGGTTTTACATGCACACTTCGAGGATCTTGATTTCTTACAAACTATCCAATGGGCTACGATTAATGGTGCTATAGCGTTAAATATTCAGGACGAATTTGGATCATTGGAGGTCGGTAAAAAGCCAGGTGTTGTATTGCTGCAAGGCATGGAACATATGCGCTTAACTGATGATGTGAAGGTAAAACGCTTAGCCTAGTATTTAATTCCCCAAAACTTCTGTACTTTTGTTTTTAATGAACAACCCATGACTATATGAATGAAATTATAGTGATGGGTTGCTCCATCTGACAGATGGAAGAAAAAATAAGTTACAGATGAAACATTTGAATATTTCAATAAGAGGTAAAGTACAACGAGTCTTTTTTCGATTAACAACTAAGGCAGTTGCTGATCAAGTTGGTGTGAAGGGCTTTGTGGTCAATTTAAAAGACGGTTCTGTCTATATTGAGGCTGAGGGTGACGAATTTTCTCTTGATTCACTTTTGGAGTTCTGCAAGGAAGGTCCAGAGGGTGCGGTTGTGGAAAGTGTAGAAATAGAGGAAGGCGAAGTGAAAGGCTTTTCCAATTTTGAAGTAGTTAAAAGAGTTCAATCCTAAGCCAAGTGTCTACGATCAAAAAATTTCTCAGCGATACCTTCATCTATGGTATAACGACTATCGTTTCAAGAATGATAGGATTTTTGATGACTCCGCTTTATCTGCGAAAATTTAAAGATGCCGCAGTCTACGGTATCTATTCTAACTTTTATGCCTGGATGTCTATGTTAAATGCTGTGCTTGCATTTGGTATGGAAACGACATATTTTCGCTATTTGCAAAAAGTCGAAACGCAAGATAGATCCAAAGTTTACAATAATAGTTTCTTTATTACTTTAGTCACTTCGCTTATTCTATTATTATCTGTCTTTGTATTTACGCGGCCCATTGCAGCGTGGTTTGCAGATGGTGGTGATGTTGATCTGTATGAGCGATATATTAAATATTTCGCTTTTATTCTTGTTGCTGATGCGCTTGCTGTCATCCCATTTACAAAACTTCGCGCTGAGGGAAGGCCCTATAAATATAGCGCCCTGAAATTTGTTAATATTGGAGTTACGGTGATTTCAAACCTGTTCTTCATTTATTTCTTACCTGATTGGGTTCATCAGTATAGCTTTTGGGCTGATTTTGCCGGAACATGGTTTAAAGAAGGGTGGATTGGCTATGTCTTTATTTCCAATCTTTTCGCCAGCGTTGTTACATTAATTCTACTTCTGCCTGAATTACTAACTTTCCGATTTAGTCTAGATCGAAAGTTACTGCGTGAAATGTTAACGTATAGCTTCCCAATTTTAGTCGCTAATATTTCATTTATTATTAATGAGAATCTAGACAAAATGTTCTTTCTGAAATTGTTGCCAGGAGAGACTGGGAAAGACGAATTAGGTATATATGGTGCGGTTGCTAAATTGGCCGTATTTCTAAGCTTATTTGTTACGGCTTTTAGGCTAGGGGCAGAACCATTTTTCTTTTCGTATTCGAAAAATCAGAATGCATCGAAAACCTATGCACTCATCATGGAGTATTTTGTTATTTTGATGGTCATTGCAATGGTTGGACTAACAGTCAATCTCGATTGGCTTAAATACTTCATTAAGGGAAATGAATCGGAGGTTGCTGTTTACTGGACCGGACTCAAAATTGTGCCGATTCTACTGTTTAACTATGTCCTGCTAGGGATATATATGAACCTGTCAATTTGGTACAAGTTGACAGACCAGACACGATATGCACTTTATATTTCAGGAATAGGAGCTTTATTAACCATTATGCTGAATGTTTGGCTGATTCCGGTGTATTCCTATGTTGGGGCTGTTTTGTCTACGACAGTGGTGTACTTGGTGATGATTGGATTTTCACTCCACTGGGGTCAAATGTATTATCCTATACCTTATAAATTGATAAAAATTGCCATTTATCTTGGGGTAGGGCTTCTGATTTCCTGGATGAGCTTTCAAGTTTTTCATAATAACATCTGGATAGGCAATGGGATGCTATTGTTATTATTAGGTGTCACTTTTATGCTTGAAAAGAATAGGTTGATGGAGTTGTTACGAAGAAAATAGTCTTATTTACATATTTTACAAACAAGGCAATAGTTGTATCATTATTGCCTTGTTTCTTTTTTAGACTCCTTCGGGAATGAAGGAATTTTCAATCTCATGCAGTACCTCTAAAATTTCAGCCTGGCTCTGCAAACTGACTAATTTCATTCGATACTCTTTAAAATTAGGAATTCCTTTGAAGTAATTAGCATAATGTCTACGCATTTCAAAAATGCCTAGCTTATCACCTTTCCATTCGATGGATTTGATCAAATGGGTTCTGCAGACTTCGACACGTTCGGCAATAGTAGGTCCTTCTAAACGCTCACCTGTATTGAAAAAATGCTTAATTTCTCTAAAAATCCAAGGATAGCCAATGGCAGCGCGCCCAATCATGATGCCGTCCACCTCAAACTCCTGGCGCCAAGCCGCAGCTTTTTCGACAGAATCAACATCGCCATTACCAAAAATTGGGATCTTGATCCGCGGATTGCGTTTGATATCGCGAATCATGGACCAGTCTGCTTGTCCTTTGTACAATTGTGCACGCGTACGTCCATGAATAGCCAGTGCTTTGATGCCTACATCTTGTAATCTTTCAGCTACCTCATACACATTTTTTGTGTTGTCATCCCATCCAAGGCGTGTTTTCACCGTTACCGGTAAATCAGTAGCTTCAACAACAGCTTTGGTCATGGCAACCATTTTATCAATATCCTGTAAGAGGGATGAGCCAGCACCTTTACAGACCACTTTTTTAACAGGACAACCATAATTGATGTCAATTAAATTAGGCCCTGCTTTTGCGCAGATTTCAGCCGATTGACGCATACTTTCGATATCACCGCCGAAGATCTGGATACCAATCGGTCGTTCATATTCAAAAATATCTAGCTTTTGAACAGATTTGGCAGCATCACGGATTAGTCCTTCGGAAGAAATAAATTCAGTATACATTAAATCAACACCATTTTGTTTGCATACGTAACGAAACGGAGGATCACTTACATCCTCCATAGGAGCTAATAGCAACGGGAATTCTCCCAAATCAATATTTTCACCAATCTTGACCGACATCTTCGATAATTTTTTACAAATGTACAAAATTGGTGTTACTATAAAGTTAGCGAACTGTCACGAGTTTAGAGTCGACTTTTGATTTCTTCAGAGCTTGTTGAGCGTTGACTGTTCAAAATTCCAGTTCCTCCAAAGCGATAATTTAAAGATAGAATGGCTGTCCTACTGTCGGGATTTGACCTCCCGACAAGCCGAATTGTTGAAGAAACCGTTTCGTATCGGCGACTGTTCGTTCTAAAAATATCATTTACCACCAGTTTAACAGATGCTTTTTTATTGAGAATATTCTTTTGAATTCCGCAGTATAACTGGCCATAGCTCTTGATCTGGCTTAACCCTGTCGTCAATCCGGAGGTGTAGCTCCCGCCCACTTCTAAGGACCATTCGTTCGGTAGTTTGATTGTATTCTGGCTATTCAGGGTCAGCGTATTGCCTTTGCGGCTAATCAGTATGCCGTCCTGTGGAATTTTATATTCATTGCGATAGTAGTTTGTGAAATGGGTTGCTGACCACCAGCTTGTCAATTGGGTCGGAGCGATCAAAGAAACTCCAAAGTTTTTGAATGAGCCGATATTCTCTGGCCGTTCGTAAGTTATATACGGATTGGATAAATCCCTTCCTAGAATATCATTGACAACGTCGGTTCGTGAAGCATAATTCAGTGTGAAAATATATTTATTGGAAAAAGTATAGCCCAGCTCGAATGCATGTTCAAATGCCGGGTTCAGACGGGCATTGCCCTCCGTATAGGAAAACGGATCGGTGTATACACGAAATGGATTGAGATCCCAAAAAGAGGGTCTCTGAACACGATAACTATAACTTGTCTGTAGTTTGTTTTTTTCATCGACAGCGTAAGTTAGAAAAGCTGATGGAAATAGCTTGAAATAGGATTTTTCAAAGTGTTCATTCAGCGTGATTTGATGGCCTGATGTATGTGTATGTTCTCCTCTCAAACCAACCTGAGCCGAAATTTTTTTCCAACTTTTGGAAAGATTAATATAGCCTGCCTGTATGGTTTCTTGGTAAATGTAATGATTGCTTGTTGTCAGGTCAGAGACATATTGATCATTTTGTAAGGTATCGTAATGTAGGTCATTTTCTGTGCGGACGTGACTGGCTTTCCAGCCTACCTCCAGTCGATACGCTTTGGCCAGCGGGCGTATGTAATCTAGTTTGGCAACATATACTTTATTGTCTGAGGGGATGTCGCCTCGACGTGACGTTGGCCGATCGAGCGGAGTGCCATCTGCTTTTATATAATTTGTGTTCAGTTGTTGATCCATTTTGGAATAATGATCTACAAGATCAAGATCGATTTTTAATTCGTGACCTTTCTCATTAAACTTAATGCCGTAGTTGAAATTATAAAGCATATCCCGCCAGCGCTCTTTTCCTTCCGTTATTGTAGATGAAGACCATATTAATCGATTATCGTCAACGGTACTGAAGTTATTTGTCGTGGGTTCATACTTCGGGTATTTGCCGAATCCGCCATTAATAAGCACTCCAATTGTTTGTCGGGAATCTATGTTGTAATCTATACCAGCTCTAAAGTTATTAGATCGAAGTTTGGGCTGTATCTTATTTTCCTGTTGTGTATAAGATTCGGGGCGGGTGCCTTGATCTGTATAGAAGTAGCGGGTGAGGGAATTAAAGTACTCGAGGTTCTGATGATACTGATTATAGATTCCAAATACATTTAGTTTTTCAGTGCGGTAATTAAGATTAATACCTCCGCCAAAATGCGGTCCTCGGCCTGCACCAGCATTGAGGGAAATGGAACCATTCCATCCTTCTCTTATTCCTTTTTTCAAAACAATATTGATGATTCCGGCCGACCCGGCCGCATCTTCTTTGGCACTGGGATTGGTCATGACTTCAATTTTGCTGATATCAATGGAAGATGTGCTACGCAATAGATTGGCCAATTGGTCACCAGAAAGATAAGTCAGTTTTCCATTGATCATTACCGTTGCGCCTGATTTCCCTTTAATAAATAATGTTCCGTTATCATCTGCTACTACACCCGGTAGCTTGTTGAGTAATTCAAGCCCGTTATTTCCTTCCGCAAGCATGGAGTTTTCGATATTAAATACTAGTTTATCCTTTTGCTGTTCAATAAATTGCTTTTTTCGTACGACAAGCACCTCGGCTAAGTATTCATTATTTGTTAGCAGTACAATCTGACCAAGGTCGTATCCACCGAGTTGTTCGTCCAAACTGAAATGTGGACTAAAGGTTTCCTGGTGTGTGACGCTTTTTACTTTTATATAATAACGGCCTGCCTTTGTGTCACCAAAAATAAAATGCCCGGTACTATCTGCGACGATAGTTTTTATCAATGTGCTGTCTTTTACATGATGAAGGCTGATATTCACATACGGAATTGCCTGCTTATCTTCACCGATAATTTGACCTTTGACGTGGCTGTTTTTTTGGGCAAAGCTACTGGATACTGAACAAATTAATAGTAGACTAAAGATATGACGATTAAAGTAGCGCATAATGGTATAGTTACAGTATTGCTAAAATTTAGGGTGTTGCTAATGGAGTGTGTTTCGTTTTTTTTGTTGCTTTTCTTTTCTTTCCCCACCAGATGTAAAATCCTGTGATAGGTAAAGTTGCGCATACAAGTGAGGCAACAAAGTAGATGATTTTGGTTGTCATTCCACCGATAAAACCGGTGTGAAGCGCATAGTTGGATCGCATCAACCATTCTGCGGCATTGGCCTCATCAATGGGTCCTTGTTTCCGGCCTGTAAGTTCAAGTGTATTTCGATCGAAATTGAGATCTCGCCAGGTGCCGCCTTCCATATCGGTACATGCCGATACTGTTTTCTCGTCATGTTCAGGATAATGCACAATAACGGCCTCTTTGTTATACTTTGCATACTCATGGCGTACCTTATACCAAATTTGATCTGCGACATCTAGCGCGTCATTTAGCGGCTGATCCGGAAGCTCAGTTTTATTATTTTTTTCCGTTTTTGGTTTATTGGGATAGCCTCCCGTCATCCAGACTACAGAACTTCGAATCCAAGGAAAACTCATAATGAGCCCTGTAAAGCACATGACAAATGCGATTGTTAGTGCATAGAAACCTAATACGTTGTGGAGGTCATAATTGATACGTTTGAATTTTGCTTTCCATTTGATGGTTAAGCTCTGTTCTCTGGATCTACGGTTCCATTTCTTTGGCCACCATAATGCTAGGCCGGTGAGCAGTAGTATGAAAAAGATTAAAGTGCTCCAGCCAACGACTTGCCTGCCTATTTTTTCGGGCATCCAAAGATGACGATGCCCCTCATCCATGAAATGGAAAAAATCCTCATGGTTGACTATTGCCAGAATTTCGGCTGTATAAGGGTTTACATAGACCAGACTGTCAGAGTGATCTAGGCTTACTTTAATTGATTTATCAAGTCCATAATACCAGGAACTCGCAATTTCATAGTCAGGAAGAGTCGCTTTAACAGATTTATAGATTGCAGATGGAGGAAGCTGTTCTTCTGATTTTTGCGCTGCGACCTGTATATAGTTTGTAGTCAATTCTTTGATGTCATGTTCAAACACAAGTACGCAGCCTGTAATTCCTAAAATGATAACTGGAATACCCGCAGCGATTCCTAACCAAAGGTGTAGCCAGGCATTAATTTTACTGAGCATAATGCGAAACGGTTTTTTATCATCCGATCTGCACATGTTGTTTGGCAGATCGGATTATTGATGATGATTAATAGCTGATTTTGCTCATTGATGATACTTGGGATATACCAGTAAACTTCAATCCTCTTTTTGCTGTAGCGTTGTTGATATCGATGATGTAGGTATAATATTGTTTGTCGTCTTTATCCTGACAGGTATAGTAAGCCTGAGCGCCACCTTTGTCAACATACACAACATCTTTATATCCCTGTTGTTCATGTGCAGGAATATCTACGAGTTCGGTCATTTTTTTTGTTTGTATATCAACGATATATAATTTGACAAGACCCCCGCCGATACCTTCAGCTTGTTCGCCTTTATTATAGATCGTCATTAAAAATTTATTGTCTTTAAGATAACTACCCCTTGCTATTTTGCCCTTTCCAAGAGATTCGATATCGAAATAATAGTTTTTATCAAATTCATCTGTTCCCTTTTTGATTCTCAGGAATCCAGATTTGTTTTTTGTGGGCAGTGACGCTTCATTTGCCGAGAACCAAACATATGCATCACCTTGATCGTCTACTGCTAAACCTTGCTGCGCAAACCAGTTTCCGATATGGGATCCTCTTCCATCACGGATTGTTTTTTCAAATTTAAGTTCAGGATAAGAGAAGATACCGATATAGGTTGTATCTGTCGTCGTAAAATCTCCACCCCAGTTATCTGAACCATCTCCAGATTGGAAAGGAATATACACCTTATTACCTACTTGAAATACACCTGTCCAGATCGCCATACGGTTACCTCCTAACACTTTGGAAAGATCGACCGTATTTTTGTTGGCGATGGAGAAATTTTGCGCATCATAATTTCGTAGTGTGGCGACAGGATTTGCCATACTTCTGTTAGTTGTCCCTAAAATCACATTTTTATCACCATAAGTGCCAAAGATACCTGCGGTTTCGGCGTTTACTTGGTCATCTTTAAGTCTTTGCAGATCGCCTTTGGCATCGATAGTATAAGGAGTGATAGGACCTTGTCCACCGTATGTTAGGCCAAAAACATGATTGTTTTGATTGATAAAAGAGAACTCTGTTGCAGGCATGCCGTTACCTACAATACTTAAATTACCTTGGCTAACATCATCCGTAGTAACAATGTACGTACCTGATGAACCTGACTCGGAACTCCCTTGGCCAGTTACGATAAAGACAAATTTTTCCTTTTTTTTCGAGTTTCCCGGATCTTCTCCGCCTTCGACAGGTTTGTCCTTGGAGCATGCGGTAATAGCTAATACGCTACAGGCTACTGTAAGCAATCTGAAGTAATTTGACTTTTTCATTTTGAGTTATTTAATAAATTGTGTGTTATTTTTGACGTATAAAGTATCTGAATTTGACATTGAAAGACCGACTCGGTTTCTGCATTTCGAAATTGTCGTATCGTGTTGCGTCGGTTAGGTTATTACATTCCAGCGCAACATTGTATTTCCCCGAAGCCATTGCATAGACAATGTTGACATCATGGGATAGTTGTTTGGGGATAATGAAACGCTGTGCTGGTGTGCCTAAACTTGGAAAATCCAAAAAGAAAGCATGGATATATTGGAGGTTGTAACCGATCGTCAATGTATTGTGTTTACCTCCGAAGTGGTGCAAATAATAGGCGGCATCCACATTCCCATATAAATACGGTATATTAGGCATACGATCCTTGTAGACGCTGCTCTCTACAACTTGACCGGGCTCAAACTTCGTATTATTGAGTATATTTTGGTAGGTTAGATTGCCACCGATAGAAAACCGATTTTTATAGAAATATTTTACATTCAGATCGACCCCATTATTGAGTACACTCCTTAAATTGAGGTATTTACTTTCTCTCTTATTGTTTGAGTTTAGTGGGCTGATGTAGAGTCTTATAAAATCAGTTGCATTTCTATAGGTATAGTTAGCATCTATAATGATATGGTTATCCTCATTCCATTTTTTTGTGTAGGAGAGGCCGATATTGATGTTATGGCTATTTTCTGGTTTAAGCGTTGGATTTGCGCTGAGATCCTGCGCATCGCCAAATAATTCGTTGTTTTCAGGTAATCTGGATGCTTTCTCATAGGACGCTTTCAATTGTAGGGTTGTATTCACAAAGTAGGAAGCCGCAAATCCATAGCCTAATTTATTGACCGTCGTTTCTACATTTTTGTAGCTTTCATTTTTCTTGACTTCTTCAAAGTATTTACCTTTTTGATTGTAATTTTTTACAAATACATTTAAATCCCATTGATCGGCTATGCTGGTACGATAACCTAATGCAGTTATATTTTTTGTGGTTTTCCGTGGCGACTTGTTAATTTCGAGATCTGGGTAATATTTATCTTTTCCTTTGCGGTCAAACGTTGTGAATAGGTGATTGACCATAAAGTGGTGTTTTTCATTGATCGCATAGGAGAGATTGGCAATGAAGTTGCCATTGTTATTGTTGAAACGATAATCGCGTAGTTCGTTTTCTCCGCCTGGAGCATTAGGGTTATTTTTATCTTTGGGTTCACTCTCTCCGGACCAGGTGAATCTTCTGTTCACTGTATCCAGACTGCGTTCTTTACCGAGGTTGTATCGACCAAATATGTTGACATCTAGCCCCTTTACAAATAGATCTTTTTTGATGTATTTTACACTGGGTTGGATGATATTTCCCAGGGCTTCCCTGCCACCATAAACATCGTCCATGTGGTTTCCGGTCTGGATTTCTTTTTTGTTTGCTCCCAGTGTTATTCCAAAAAGAAGCTGATCTGCATAGTTCTTGTTGGAGACTCCGATATTATAAACCATGGTTTCATTTCGGTAGGTATCATGAAAACGCCTTCTTCTTCCTTTGGTATATTTTCCGGTTTCAAAATCAGCCGTCCGCACATTCACCCAGTAATTGTTGTCCGAATAATTTTGGAAGGCTGACAAGGTCATTGTTAATCCGTTATTGGAGATGTATCCTGCGTTTACCGCAGTTTTATGTGTATTAAAGGATCCATAAGAATAAGAAGCATCAAGGTATTTTCCAGGGTCATTTTTGGTGACAATATTCACAGCACCACCTAGGGCATCGCCACCTAGCCATACCGGAACAACACCTTTGTACACTTCCACACGTTCGGCAAAATTGATCGGGATATTATTCAGTTGAAATGAAGAACCAAAATTGTCCATTGGAATACCATCCAAAAATAACTTGACCTGATTACCGGAAAATCCATTGATACTAAAAGACATATTTGATCCTACACCGCCAGATTCTCTCAAACGTACGCCCGAGACTCTATTTAGTGCCTGACCGATATCTAAAGTCGTATTGTAAAGCTTTTTTGCATCTATTGCGGAGACGTTGTAAGGTTGTCGTGTTACTTCACCTGCAGTGGATCGACCTATCACTTCAACCTCCGCCATGATTTTTTGATCCGGGATCATCTGTATTTCAAATAGATCAATAACACCTTTCGTACAGGTAATTGGCCGATTGATGGTCTGATATCCGACCGCGGAAATCGTAACCTGATGATTACCGAAAGAAATTCCGCTTATTTTGAAAAAACCATTTTTGTCTGCTTTGGCTCCTTTCTTTGTGCCAGATAGGACAATGGTTGCCCCATGAATAGGTTCGTTTGATGTATTGATAACACTACCTTTGATTTCGGTTAATTGTTGGGCGTGTGAAGGAAAGGATATGATTAGTAAAAACAATAACCATACTATTTTATATTTTGACATTACTTTATTTAGATTAATTACACATAGATAAGTTGCGTAACTCTAAATCTACCGAAGGTCAAAAAAGTAAATAAAAATGATTATTTTTTAATATATTGATTATCAATGGTAAATTAATGTAATCGGTCTATTCTAACAATAAAATCGGTCGCCTGATCTAGGGTAAGACCAACCTGAATGCTTTTTGATTTGATATCATAGACCCAAACTTGATGCTGATCCTTACCATCATCTATCGCGATATAGGCTTTCCCATTTTCAACGAGAACGGATTCTTTGCGTGTCCCCTTGTCAAGGGGAAGATTTAATTTTTTGGTAGTTCGGCTGATAAGATCGACCACATAGTACTCGAATTGATAGGTGGAATGGTGATCACTAAAGTCGGTGTAGCGATCTCTACGTTCACTACGGATGATAGCCTGACTGTTGCCCAAATACCACATGCCATACGCATGATTGCGCGTGTTCGCTGTTAAATTAAAAAAATACGTAGGGTTTATGTGCGTGGAATTACTGTCTATTCTAAAAATTGCGGTAGGTTTTGAAGGCCTGTTGCCGAGTGCTATACCGGGGCAGGACATAAAATAAAAATTGCCATTCTCGTCATGAAAGCTGTAAGATTGAACAGTATTTAATCCTCCGGGGTAAGTAGATCGTGTATCTTTTTGTATATTTTCTAATTTGAAAGTGGTTTTATCCAATGTAGCGACATAGAGTGTGTCTATTGTGGTAAAATCAGTTTCGTTTATTACTTTATTAAAGGTATAACCAACCAGCAACTGCTGTTGATGTATTGTGCTAAAGCCGATGGAAAGAACATTAAAATCGGCTGCTGCCGTGGACAGTTTTATCTGTTGCTGTTGGTTGATTTTGAAATCGTTGACCGTAATTTTATAGACCCATAACTGACGGTTTGTCTTGTTGTCTGAAGTAAATAGGAGCAATGTGTCTCGATCAAGCCAGTTTATATTTTCAATATGCTGATCTTGCATAGCCAATTGTGCAATTTCCTTTAAACCATTTGATCCTAGTGAATATTTTCTGAACTTTCCCGCTCTTAAAAAATAAAAATGCCTGTCCTTAACGATGATGCTTCGATCGAATTGTTGTGTTGGAATGTCGATGCCATTTTTTGAAATGGTTAGATTTCCACTATCGATTGTATTTGAGGTGATGATCGTATTTCTGAGATCTTTATTCATCGTATAGAGACTAAACTTCCCGTCGATATTTTTGCCCCCATCTTCCGTTCTACAGCTTATTACTAAGTGGAGTAAAAACAAGGATAAGAATAGTGTTAAGCGGTAGGATAGCATGAGTGTATGGACTAATTGAAGTTCTTCTTATTTAGATGATATTAAATTGGACTTTCAGTTCGTGTTGGATGGTAGGGGCTAAAAAAGTAAGTTCCGATTTGGAAATTATTACCTGCTTGCCATTTTTTTTCGGTTGCAATACAAAATAGGTTTCGCCATGTCTGAATTTTCTCTTGTTTTCTGTGCCAGAAAAGCTAAAGGCAAAATCTTTTTTGGGAATGAACATCATATTGCCTGAGGTTTTGAATTCACCGGTATCCGTATTGATCTCAGCCCATGCATTTTTACCCAATATGATATTAAAACTATTCTGGTTAATATACTTCAGTCCAGCACTCGTTCTGTTATCAAAGATGGCGGCAGTATTTTCGGCATCCTTACTGAGTTGATAAAAACCTAAACAGAGTAAAAATACCATACTGGCTGCTATTCCAATATATTTAAAATGATATGTTTTAGAGGGAACTGTTTGCGTGACCTCGGACTGACCAATATGACTGCTCAGCTCAGCCCAGATATCCGTTTCTAATTTTGCTTTTTTTGTGGTGGAAATAGACAAGGGCTCCGACTCGAGGGTATCATCCAACAACCATTCTTCCACAAGAGTTTTTTCTGCGGGAGAGCATTGACCTAAATGATATTTCTCGATGAGTTTATGGTCTATTTTCATATGATATACTTCCTGACAAAAGTACAGGATTTCTTTTTTATAGCTAAATTTAGGATATATATTCCGTTAGTTCTGTTTTTAATGTTTTTAATGCTCGTGAAATATGATATTCTACCGCTCTTTCTGAAATGTAGAGTTTATGCGCAATTTCCTTGTTGGTGAGCCCCTGTTCTCTGCTCATGCGAAAAACATTTTTACATTGTTTGGGCAGACTATCGATTAGCATTGATATTTTCTTAGCAAGTTCGTCGGCAATCAGTGAATTATCTATATAATGTTCTCCCCGCGTATTTGAAATGTTGTCCAGGTGTTGCTGGCGGGATACTTTATTGCGAATGTATTCAAATGTTTTGAGCTTTACCGATCTGATCAGATACCGTTCAACCTCGATGAGACGAAGCTCATCACGCCGTTCCCATAGCGATTTGAAAACATCCTGTACAATTTCCTTGGAGTGTTCTTCATCCTTGATACTGCTCAGGCAAAAGGCAAACATACCTTCCCAGTATTGAAGATATATTTGCTCAAAACCTGCTTTATCTATAATAAAAAACTTCTTTTCCAAAATATCAGTGATCAGCTTATTCTGACGCAAAGATAGTCTTATTTAGATTTGTTTTAAATAATTCTAAATTTCTTTTACAAAATCTTTAATCGCTTGTCCTGGATCCGTGGTTTTCATGAAATTTTCACCAATTAAAAAGCCTTGAAAACCAGCCTTTTTAAGGTTTTTTATGGTTGAGGGATCCGATATGCCGCTCTCCGATACCTTGATATATTCTGTTGGAATCTGGTTTAAAAGATCATAAGAATGTTGAAGATCCACTGAAAAGTCTTTCAGGTTTCGGTTATTGACGCCAATTGCATCAATTTCCTCAAACAGATTGTCTAATAGTTCCTGTTCATTGTGTACTTCTAGCAAGACATTTAAACCAATTTGTTTAGCATATGCTGCGAATTCCTGTACTTCTTCCTTTTTCAGGCATGCAGCGATTAAAAGAATGACGTCTGCACCATAGGCCTTAGCTTCAGTGATTTGATATTTATCCACGATAAATTCTTTTCTTAAGATAGGGATACTGATTGCTTCACGGGCTTTCGATAGATCCGCTAAATTTCCTTTGAAAAACTCTCCGTCAGTAAGGACAGACACTGCTGAAGCACCTGCCTCCTCGTATGCCTTAACAACATCTTCAACCGCAGCAGTATTGTTGATGTCTCCTTTTGATGGTGATGCTCTTTTATACTCGGCGATGATTCCTGTTTTTTCAGGATCAAGAATAGATTCTCTCAGTGAAAGACAAGCTACACTGAAATAGGGGTAGTTTAATAGCTGTTCCAACGGAACTAGTGCTTTTGCTTTTTCTACTTCTACTTTTTTTCGTTCAATGATTTTATCAAGTATAGTCATTTTTTTAGGTTTTAGATTCCCAACCAATTTTGAATTAATTTCTTACCATTTGTAGTCAGTACAGATTCTGGATGGAATTGCATCCCCCTAACATCGTATTCAGTATGGGTTAAGGCCATAATAATGCCATTCTCATCAACTGCTGTTACCTTAAGGCATGTCGGTAATGTATTTTTACTTACGGCCCAAGAGTGGTAGCGTCCAATTTTCGAATCTTTTGGGAAGTCTTGGAATAGCTTTTCCGATTCATCAGTAACGGTGATATTTGTTGCCACGCCATGTAAGGGTTTCTCCATATTGAACAGTGTGCCTCCAAATACCTCCGCAATAGCCTGTTGGCCTAAGCAAATACCCAATATACTTTTGTGCGGGGCATAGGTGCGGATGACATCAAGCAGTAGCCCTGCTTCTTCCGGAATACCTGGACCGGGGGAAAGAAGTATCTTATCGAAAGCATCAATATCTTCCAGTTTAAACTTATCATTTCTCCATACAACATACTCTTGATCTAACTCCTGTAATAAATGGACTAAGTTGTAAGTGAATGAATCGTAGTTATCTATAACGACTATTTTATTGTTGCTCATAACCTTTTGCTATAAAATCTTGATGAATGTAGTGTTCAATTTCTTGGAATATGGATTGAATAAATTCAGTAGGCAAATTAAATTTTTTTGCTAGTACCCCATAATGATTGTTTAAATTCCGAATTGGTGGCTGTTCTTCTGCTTGCTCATCGTCTAGCGATTTGCCTTTGTCAATATAGGATTTTCGCAGGGCCAATAGCTCCACAATGCGGTTATCAATGGTATCTATTGACGTGCGGATATGATGCTTATCGACGCAGTATTCCAATGGTCTGATCATAATGTTTCTGCTAGTTGTAGTGCTTTTCGCAATGCAGCGATTTTGTTATTTACTTCTTGAAGTTCCATTTCAGGATCTGAATCGAGAACAATACCACCGCCTGCTTGGTAATGTAAGGTGTTTTGTTTGCTTAGGAAGGAACGAATCATAATCGCGTGATTAAAGTCTCCGTTAAAACCCATAAATCCAATTGCACCGGAATAAAAAGAACGTTGCAATCCTTCATAGCGATCGATTAAGGTCAGCGCCATATGTTTTGGTGCCCCCGACAATGTGCCGGCGGGATATGTATCGCCTACAATGTCAAACGGATTGATGTTATCTTTCAATCTGCCCGTTACTTTGGAGACCAGATGGATAATATGGGAGTAATATTGCGGTTCCATGTAGGACTCAACTTTAACTTGTGTACAATGTCTACTTAAGTCATTGCGGGCAAGATCGACAAGCATAACGTGTTCAGAAGTTTCCTTTGGATCTTCTTTGAGTCTAGAGGCAATTTTCTGATCTTCCTCCATGTTGCCCGTACGTTTGAATGTTCCTGCAATGGGGAAGATGGTTGCCTGTTTTCCGTGAATGCGTAATTGCGCTTCTGGCGAGGATCCGAAAAGTTTAAAATCACCGTAATCGAAATAGAAAAGGTAAGGTGAGGGATTGATGGATCGCAATGCACGATAGACATTGAATTCATCACCAGAGAACGGTGTTTTAAACCCTCTGGATGGAACAATCTGAAAAACATCGCCACGTTGGATATGTTCTTTCATTTTCTTGACCAACTGACGGTGCTCTTCATCGGTACGATTGGAGCTTTCTTCGCCGGCAAGTTTAAAGGAATATTCAGGAAAGTTTTTGTTCTGAATTAGAAACTGCATTCTTTCGAGTTCTGATTCTTCGTCATCCAGCAGGTGTTCAAAGATGTAGAGTTGGTTTCGGAAGTGGTCAATAGCAATGACATATTTGTAGATATGATATTGCATAAATGGTATTTTCCGCGCCGGATCTGGCGAAGTGGTCAGTTTGATATCTTCAAAGTGTTCGATACAATCGAAGGTGAAATATCCAAATAAGCCATTGGAAATGAGGTTAAGTTCGGCGATTGTATGGTCTTCGAAGGAATTTCTAAAATCGGATACTTCCTGACGTAATTCGATTTCCTTCGCATTTTTTACGGTACGCTCGCTGTTGGGATAGGTAAGCGTTAGCTCTTTTTCATCGAGCTGGATCCCGGCAATTGGCTGGCAACAGATGTAGCTAATGTTATTGTCGCGGCTATGATAGTCGGAGCTTTCCAATAGCAATGAGTTTGGAAAGATATCTCTTAGACGAAGATAGATGCTCACTGGCGTAGTTGTATCCGCAAGCAACTTTCTGCTTTTTGTTTTGAATGTATACTTCATTTTTTGTGTCTTATCTTCTTGTTGTAAATTTATGCATAAAAAAACCCCGATACTGGTTAGCATCGGGGTTGGAATTTCCATAAATGGTTTTGGTTGATTATGAAATATTATAACAATACCAATTGATTCCCGATGCTTATTGCTCCAGGCCACCACCAATTTGTATTTGTATATCTTCGTGTCATTATTACACAAATTTATAAAAAAAAATAAATAAGCAAACTTTTTGTGACAAAAAAACAAAAATTCCCCTTATTTCTTAATCATTTAATAAATCAGGACGTCTTTCTTGTGTCCTTTTTAACTGTTGTTCATCCTTCCAGGCTGCAATTTTTGCTTCGTGACCACTAAGTAGAATAGCTGGTACTTTATGGCCTTTCCACTCTGCAGGGCGTGTATAGATTGGTGCGTCGAGCAATCCATCCTGAAATGAATCGGAAAGAGCGGAAGTTTCATCTGATAATACGCCAGGAATCAATCTGATAATAGCGTCTGTAACAATTGCGGCTGGAAGTTCTCCGCCAGATAGCACATAGTCACCGACTGAAATCTCTTTTGTTACATAAATATCACGGATACGTTGATCAATGCCCTTATAATGTCCACAAAGGATCATCATATTTCCTTTTGTAGATAGTCCGTTCGCAATATCCTGATTGAATGTTTCACCGTCTGGAGTCATATAGATGATCTCATCGTACACCCGCTCGGATTGCAATTGCTCAATACACTTTGCAAAAGGCTCGATTTGGAGAACCATACCGGATCCGCCGCCGTAGGGATAATCATCGACACTTTTGTGTTTATTGGTTGAATAGTCTCTTAAGTTGTGAACATGTATTTCAGCCAAACCTTTGTTTTTTGCTCGTTGCAAAATGGAGTGTGCAAATGGACTTTCCAGCAGGTCTGGTAAGACCGTAATAATATCAAAACGCATGGCGCAAAGATACACAAAAATGCACCATTGTCTATTTATAAGATTGATTCGCTTATCTTTGTGCCAAAATTAAGTGTATATACAGTGATTGACGTAAATAATATTTCTGTTTCCTTTGGGGGAACAACTCTTTTTTCAGATGTATCTTTCTCCATCAATGAGAATGACAAGATCGCATTGATGGGCAAAAATGGTGCTGGTAAGTCCACCTTGTTGAAAATTATTGCTGGAGTGGGTAAACCTACGACAGGTAATGTTGCTGGTCCGAAAGATGCCATTATAGCCTATTTACCACAACATTTGCTAACAGAGGATAACGTGACTGTTTTTGAGGAAACATCAAAGGCGTTCGAAGAAGTTTATGGTATGCGTGATGAGTTGGAAAACCTGAATGAGCAGTTGAATATTCGTACGGATTATGAATCTGATGATTATATGCAATTGATCGAACGTGTTTCCGAATTAAGTGAAAAGTTCTATTCGATTGAGGAAGTCAACTATGACGCGGAGGTCGAGAAGGTATTGAAGGGTCTTGGTTTTGAGCGCACGGATTTTACTAGACAAACATCTGAATTTTCTGGTGGCTGGCGTATGCGCATCGAGTTGGCTAAGATATTACTAAAAAAGCCAGATTTGATCTTATTGGATGAGCCTACGAATCACATGGATATTGAGAGTATTCAATGGCTTGAGGATTTCTTGGTAAATTCGGCGAAAGCCGTTATTGTGATCTCGCACGATAGAGCATTTGTTGATAATATTACGAATCGGACCATTGAGGTGACGATGGGACGGATTTATGACTATCGTGCCAAGTACAGTCATTATCTGGAATTACGTCAGGAGCGTCGTCAGCATCAGCTAAAAGCGTATGAAGAACAGCAACGTTTTATTGCAGACAACCAGGAGTTTATAGACCGTTTTAGAGGTACGTATTCAAAGACTTTGCAAGTACAGTCGCGTGTGAAAATGCTGGAAAAATTGGAGATTATTGAGATCGATGAGGTGGATACCTCGGCGTTGCGTCTTAAATTTCCGCCATCTCCACGCTCAGGCCAATATCCGGTTATTGTGGAAGATCTGACGAAAGCTTATGGCGATCATGTCGTCTTTCAAAAAGCAAATATGGTCATCGAACGTGGTGAAAAGGTCGCTTTTGTCGGAAAGAACGGTGAAGGTAAATCGACCATGATCAAAGCTATTATGGGGGAAATCGATTTCGAAGGTACGTTAAAAGTTGGGCACAATGCAAAAATTGGCTATTTCGCACAGAATCAGGCATCCTTACTTGATGGTGAAATGACTGTTTTTGATACCATTGATCAAATTGCTGTGGGTGAAGTGCGTGTTAAAATGAAAGATCTTTTGGGCGCTTTTATGTTTAGTGGCGACGATACGACCAAAAAAGTGAAGGTGCTATCTGGAGGAGAAAGAACGCGGTTGGCCATGATAAAATTGTTGTTGGAACCGGTCAATGTATTGATTCTCGATGAGCCGACGAACCATTTGGATATGAAGACCAAGGACATTATCAAAGATGCTTTAAAAGATTTCGATGGTACATTGATCCTTGTTTCCCACGATCGTGACTTTTTGGATGGCTTAGCGGAGAAAGTTTTTGAATTTGGAAACAAGCGCGTACGGGAGCATTTTGAAGATATTAAAGGCTTCTTGGAATACAAGAAGATGAGCAGCTTAAAGGATATTGAACGTTAGCATCTAAATAATCTTTGTATAACACCCGGTAGGGGGCTCAGTTATAAAAAGCGGCTTTTTTATATAAGAGCCGCTTTTTTGCGTTTTAAATTAAGATTAATCGAATCTTCAGGCTTTTTTTCTTAATCCCAAAGTGTGTGAAAGATACCTTCCCGATCAATACGTTCATAGGTATGTGCACCAAAATAGTCTCGTTGTGCCTGTATAATATTTGTCGGTAATTTTTCCGATCTGTAGGCGTCAAAATAAGCGAGTGCGTTTACGTATCCGGATACCGGTATCCCGTTTGCGATAGCATCCTTCAATACCTCGCGAACGCTGGCCTGCGTGTTCAGTAGCTTCTGTGCAATGTTACTATCGAGTAGGATGTTACGCAAGCTTGGATTGGTCGCATAGGCTTTTCTAAAATCTTCGAGCAAAGCCGCGCGAATGATACAGCCGCCGCGCCAAATTTTGGTTACCACCTGTAAATCTAGTTCATAATTATAGTTTTCCGATGCAACGGTAAGCTGTGCCAAACCTTGCGCATAGGTCGTGATGATCACAAAGTACAATGCATTTTTTAAGCGGGCAATAAGCGTTTCGGCGGGCAGATCAACAGGCTGTCCATCCCATTTAAGTAATTTTGCCGCCTCCACACGTTCGGGTTTGTATTTGGACATATCGCGCATATTGACCGCTGCATCGATCACCGGCACTGGCACCTGTAGATCCATCGCATTTTGCGAAGTCCATTTACCCGTTCCCTTCGATCTTGCCCAATCTGAGATCAGGTCCACCAAATACTGGTCACCCTCTTTTTTCTTCAGAATCTGAGCGGTAATTTCAAGCAAGAACGAGTTTAAGTAGCCCTTATTCCATTCTTCGAAAGTCTGCTGTATGGTTTGGGCGTCAAAACCATATAATCTTTTCATCAGGTCATAGGTCTCTGCAATTAACTGCATGATACCATATTCTATACCGTTATGTACCATCTTTACATAATTTCCGGCCGACCCGTTGCCTAAAAATTCCACACAGGGTTCGTCGGCTACCTTGGCCGCAACCGCCTCGAATATTGGCCTAAGTCTTTCGTAAGCCTTTCTGTCGCCCCCGGGCATCAAGCTTGGACCACGACGAGCGCCACTTTCTCCTCCAGATATACCCATTCCGAAGAAATGTATACCCATAACGGAAAGTTCATTAAATCGTCTGTCCGTATCCGCGAAGTACGTGTTTCCGCCGTCGATGATGATATCTCCTTTATCCAAAAGCGGAACAAGACTGGCAATCGCCATATCGACCGGCTTTCCGGCCGGCACCAACAGCATAATTGCTCTGGGTTGTTGCAAAGCTCCTATAAACTCTTCGACTTGGGTCGTCACTTTGATGCGATGTCCTTCACTTGCTTCAGATTCCAATGACTTCGCTTTTTGTGAATCGAGGTCTAATCCTGCTACCGCGAAACCGTTGTCTGCGATGTTCAGCAATAAATTACGTCCCATTACGCCGAGTCCAACTATTCCAAAATCGTAGTTATTCTTTTTATTTATACTCATCATTTAATATCGTTTTTCTAAGCTGAAATTTACCATTTTTGTTGATACTATGAAAGAGAA
The DNA here is from genome assembly GCF_030818895.1 of Sphingobacterium zeae. Lineage (NCBI taxonomy): Bacteria > Pseudomonadati > Bacteroidota > Sphingobacteriia > Sphingobacteriales > Sphingobacteriaceae > Sphingobacterium > Sphingobacterium zeae. Next base: position 5,372,046 of record NZ_JAUTBA010000001.1, on the reverse strand, counting down.
TTATCAGCAGATCGTTAGGAGGTGCTTTTCTCTCTCCAAATTACCTGGCTGGTTTTGAGTCTTTTGTTGTAAACCAACGGATAATCCGTATATTGAACTCTCCTAAACATCAATTTTATTTATGATTATTGGATTAGACATTGGTACATCATCTGCGAAAGCTGTTGCATTTGACTATGCGGGTAACATCTTGTCGCAGCATAGCATACCTTATCCCATATTAAATCCGTCGGAAGGCTGGTATGAGCAAGATCCAGAGATCGTTTATGGCGCATGTATTGATTCTATTAGGGATGTCATGATTAGCCTAAAGCAATCTAGCGCTGCTATACCGAAACCTGTATGTATTTCGGTGAGCAGTGCTATGCACGGACTGATCGCTGTTGACTCGCTGGGACAGCCACTTAGCAACTGCATAATATGGGCAGATCGCAGAAGTGAGGATATCGCGGTTGCCCTAGCGACGAGTGAGGTGGGCAGACTGCTTTATCAGCGGACAGGAACGCCAATACATCCCATGTCTTTGCTTTGCAAATTGATGTGGATGAAGTCCAACGATCAAAAATTATTTGCTCAGTCGTATAAGTTTATTGGTATCAAAGAATTTCTTTTTTACCGGCTCTTTGGCGTTTATGTGGTCGATCATTCCATTGCATCTGCAACAGGACTTTTCGACATACGTGAATTAATATGGTCTGATCAGGCGTTAATGTTGGCCGGTATATCGAAAGAGCAATTAGCATCTCTAGTTCCGGTCGATTATATGTTAACTGTGCCTAACCTAGAAATTGCGGCCTTGATGCACATCCCTGAAGATACCCCTTTTGTGATAGGTGGTAGCGATGGTTGTCTGGCTAATCTCGGTGTGGGAGCTATACGTCCTGGGGTGGCTTCGGTAACTATTGGTACGAGTGGAGCTATTCGCGTAGCAAGTTCGCAGGCAAATCAAGAGAAAAAGCAAAGGCTATTTACATACCTACTGAGACCAAATGAATATATAATTGGTGGCGCGGTCAACAATGGCGGTGTATTACGCAACTGGTTTCGAGACAACTTTTTACGCGAATTTATTCAAATGGAAGCAGATGAAGATCCTTCCGCGTCGTTAGATGCTTTGATCGAATCCGTCGTTCCCGGGGGGGAGGGTTTGATATTCTTACCCTATCTCACTGGTGAACGCGCACCACATTGGAATGCCAATGCAAAGGGTGTTTATTTTGGAATACAGTTGCATCATGGCAGAGCGCACTTTGCCCGTGCCATGATGGAAGGGATGTTGTTTGCAATTTACAGTGTAGGAATTGCTTTAGAGGAGAACACCGGTTCAATTCAGACGATCTTCGCAAGCGGCGGCCTAGCACGTTCATCATTGTTGGTGCAGATGCTTGCAGATATTTTCAATAAACCTGTATTCACCAAAAATACGGTAGAAAGCTCTGCATGGGGAGCAGCATTAATCGGCTTGGAAGCATTAGGTATACAGGGAGGTGAGTCTACTATAAAAAACACACAAGCGGAAGCAGAGCAAGATACCGAGCACTATTATAAACCGAGTGCGGAGAATCACGCTGTGTATATGAAAAACTTCCAGAAATTTGAACGCCTCTACCATATATTGGAAGGCGAGTTTTAACTAGATATAAATTATTATGCCGCTAATCATCGTTATTTTGGGAGTAGCTTTATTACTCCTCTTAGTTACTGTCGTTAGGTTAAACACGATCTTTTCATTACTGATAACTTCTGTTGCGGTCGGTTTTGCTATGAATATGAGTGCCGTCGATATCCTTAAGTCTGTTGAAACCGGAGTGAGCAGTACCATGGGACAGTTGGCACTTTTGTTGGCTTTCGGGTCTTTACTCGGGAAATTGATGGCGGAGGGTGGTGCTGCAGAAAAGATTACAACGGTACTAACGGCTGTATTTGGGCGAAAGAACTTACCGTGGGCAATGGTTCTCACGGGCTTTTTAGTAGGAATTCCCTTATTTTACAATGTCGGCTTTATCGTCTTGGTTCCGTTTGTTTTCATGGTATGTGCTTCTAATAAAATGCCCTTACTTTATGTTGCTATTCCGCTGCTCGCAGCGCTTTCTGTGACGCACGGTTATTTGCCACCCCATCCTGGAGCTACAGCCATAGCGGTTACTTACAATGCGGATATAGGTTTAACAATGGCTTATGGCATTGTTGTGGCAATTCCTGCCATCATTATCGGTGGGCCACTCTTTGGCAGGATGCTTAAGCATATTCCGACCAACCCACCGACCGAGTTTTTTCCTGAGCATGATAAGGCAGATCGAAAAGAGCTTCCCGGATTTGCAATTAGTATATTTACGGGTCTTTTTCCAATAGTTTTAATAGCTTTTGGTTCATTTGCACATCTACTATTCCCAAAAGACTCCTTTTGGCTGGCGGCACTACGTTTTTTGGGCGACCCGGTTGTTGCTTTAATGATTGCAGCTTTAGTGGCAATGTATACGATGGGTATTCGTCAAGGTAAAAGTTTGCGGGAGCAGTCAGCAAGTGTGGAAGAAGCAATCCGCGGCATCATGATGATCCTTTTTATCATTGCAGCATCAGGCGCCTTCAAGCAAATTTTGGTAGATAGTGGTGTAGCGAACTACATCGCTGACATAACTGCCGACCTTAGCTTGTCGCCTCTTGTGCTTGCATGGTTAATAGCCGGTGTCATTCGTCTGGTTATCGGTTCAGCAAGTGTTGCTGGGCTAACGGCTGCGGGTATTATGCTTCCCATTGTACAGGCAGGAAATGTTACTCCTGAATTAATGGTGCTAGCGACGGGAGCGGGTAGTCTCATGTTCTCCCACGTCAATGATCCGGGGTTTTGGATGTTTAAATCTTATTTTGGCGTGAGCATGAAGGATACGTTTCGCTCATGGACTGTGATGGAAACGCTCGTGTCTGTTGTTGGATTGATCGGTGTCTTGGTTTTACATTGGCTTGGCCATTGACTTTTTTTCTTAAAATCGTAAAAATGAACCGAATTTTGCTGTGCTAAAATTATGCTGAAGTTACATCGATTTTCCGTCTTTTTTTTGGTGTTGTTGGGAACTTTCCTAACGGGACTAACATCCTTTGCACAATCTACTGCTTATACGGTAGACAATTTGCCCAATCCAAAAATAAAGGGGCAGGATTATTTTGTGTCCAATCCCGATGGGATTCTATCTTCGGGCGCGGTGTCTGAGTTAGATGGTTTGTCTAAGGAGATCGAGGCTACCACAAAAAGTGAATTTGCCATCGTTGTTGTGAATGATTATGTTGGCGACAGTGATTTCGAATTTGCGTTAAAATTATTCAATACCTGGGGTATCGGTAAGAAGGAAAGTAACAATGGGCTTTTGTTATTTATTGCAAAAGAGCGGCATGAATACCGCTTTATTACTGGATATGGTATGGAGAGCATCTTGCCAGATGCTTATCTTAAACGTATAGGAGAAAAGTATCTCGTACCCAACTTTCGAAATGAAGATTATGACCGCGGTGTTTTAGAAGCTTCGGGTTTTATAAAAACAATACTGACGTCTGCAGACAGCAAGGCTGAACTGGAGCGCTTAATGCCAGAAGCGATACCAGTTTGGAGCTTTAAAAGTCCTATTCTGCGCAACTCTTTTTTGGTATTGAGCTTGTTTGCAATATGTTATATCTGGCTGGGTGAGGTGACCAGAGCGATAAAGGGGCAGCTGACCAAAAAAAGTAAATATTTTCCACCTTTGGTGAGCGGATGTGGCTGTATGGGAATACTCATGTTTATCAGTGTGTTTATCTGTGCCTTTGCCTTAAAAAATTTTGAGGTGGTTTATCAGTGGAAAAATTTACCCTATTTTATATTTGTATTTGGCAGCATTACTTTGGCGATGAAATATAATGCTAGTCGCACACAGATTGTTAACTCCTATCGCGATGAGGAGAATATTCAGCGGGCCTTACGTAAATTTCGTGTGTGGGGACTTGTACCATTATTGCTTAGTCCATTGGCCTTATTTGATCTTATTGGATTAAATAAACGGATTCGGAGAAATGAACTGCGGCTGGCCCCGCCTGATAATTCAGGAAATTGGTTACGGATGAATAAGGATGATGCATCTACCAGAGAAAGCGCATATCTGGATCCTGGCCAGCTTTTGGAAAAGAAAATTGGCAGTCGATCTTACGAGATCTGGATAAACCAGACAAGCAATGAAATCAAGCTGGTTCCATGGGATGAAAATGCTGGCTTTGTCGATTGCCCTGCATGCCATTATAGAACCTTTGAAACAGGGCGTACTAAAACGATCCGAGCCGCAACGTATAGTTCACAAGGGCTAGAAGAACGTTTTGACCTCTGTAAGAATTGTGGACATCGTGTGTCTCATGGGGAGCATTCAATTCCTGTCAAGGTGCGATCTACATCGAGCAGTTCTGGCGGCGGATCTAGTAGTAGCGGTGGTGGTGGTAGCTTTGGTGGTGGATCTTCTGGCGGCGGTGGTGCAGGCGGACGATGGTAATCCATAATTTAAGGACAAAAAAAAGGTTTTCAAACGGGGAGAATGAAAACCTTAAATAACCAATTATAAACCTAAATTATGATGACACAAATATAGTGTATTTATTACACTATACAAATTTTTTTTTAAAAAAAATAAAAAAGATAGCTATAGCTCGTACAATATGATTTCTGTTTATAAATTAAAACCAAAATTTCAGCAGTTGTTGATGCCGATTTTGAACTTTTTGCATCGAAAAAAGGTGACTGCAAATCAAATTACGATTGGGTCGATCGCGCTGTCTATACTTATAGCGCTGCTGTTTTGGTATGCCGACCGTTTCCCGGTTTTCTTTCTGGCGTTGCCAGTCGGATTATTGTTGCGTATGGCGTTGAATGCACTGGACGGTATGATGGCCCGTCTTTTTAACCAAACGAGTAAAACAGGAGAAGTTCTGAACGAGGTGGGCGATATTGTCTCCGATGTCTTGATCTTTTTTCCCTTGCTGAAATTTCATCCCGAGAGTTTATACCTGGTTGTATGCTTTATTATACTGAGCGTGATCAATGAATTCTGTGGTCTAATTGGAAAAGTGGTCGCCAACGACCGTCGTTATGATGGGCCCATGGGGAAAAGTGACCGCGCACTGATGTTGGGGTTATATGGTATTTTGAACTTGTTGCAGATCTCAATAACGACTATTTCGGTCTATATTTTTGCTGTGCTGTGTTTGTTATTGGTCTTGAGTTCGATAACGCGATTGAGAAAGGCATTGGTAGTCCATGAGTGAGTTATCCAATCCGAAGGACAAGTTTGCTGATGTACCTGTCCGCGTAAGAAGCTGGGGCTATATCGTGCTTGTATTGGCGATAGCTTTCGTTTCCCAAACAACATCTTTGCTGTTTGTTTCCTGGCTGACATTTCAGGGCATGCGCGAATTTATGAAGATGTTTGTGCCACATTTTAATCTTGTATTGGTCTTTGCGGTTGTGACAGGCCTATTGCAGCTGATCCTGTTATTGTACTGTTCATACAGTGGCTACCTATTGTGGGCGACACTATTGTGCATCGGGATCGGGCTGTTTTTCCGGTTGGGACAGAAAACAGCGATGGGTGCTGCTATCGGAATGACAATTGGAGCGGCTGCTTGCTTACTTGCATTCAGCCACCTGGCTTTTATCCGGGCAGTAGAAATTCATCAGAATGAATGGATGGGATTGCGGCTGGTGGCCTTTATCATCGTTTTAACGGAACTGAATGATGTATTCCAATACCTCATGGGCAAATTCTTTGGTAAACGAAAGATCGTTCCGCGCATCAGCCCAAATAAAACGGTTGCCGGATGTCTCGGTGGTATCGGACTGACGATAATTTTGAGTAATATCTTGGGCTATTTGTTGTTTCCATTTGGAGATTTTATTGGCTTTTCTTTGTTGGGTTTACTCTTCGGTGTTTTAGGTTTTTGCGGTGATGTGCTTTTCTCCTTTTTGAAACGTAGGACTGGAGTCAAAGATACGGGGGCATTAATCCCCGGACATGGTGGACTGTTGGATCGGATAGATAGCCTGCTTTTTAATGCGCCTGTTTTCTATGGTTTAATTTGTTTGATAGAAATGACGAATTTGTAATGGTGACTAAAAAATTGGAATTAGGTCTTGACTTTGTAAAAGGATACACATACATCTAATATATCGCAAAATGAATTATCAACGGGCAGTTTTATTTTCAGGTGGTGGTACTCGTTTTGGCTTGTACCTGGGAATGTATGCGGCGTTGGACGAACTAGGATTAAAGCCGGACTTACTGATAGCTACCTGCGGTGGATCATTGGCTGCTGCGATTATTCAGGCTTTTGCAAGGGATGCAGAACGGAAATCCTATCTACAGTCCGAAGAGTTTTACCGCTTCTTCTGTGGACATCGGCTTACAGAGCAGCGCCATCTGGGCAAACTTGGTTTATATGTGTTAAAAAAGCAATGGGATAAACGATCTGCTCCTTATTTGGAAGATGTCTTTGATCGTTATCTGGTCAAGATGGAACATGATCTTTCCCCTTTATTACCGACTTTGAACCGCCCGTTTTCACAGGAAATACCCTCAATTATTATTGGTTCGAGAATGCTTTTTGACCGTTCGGAAGTTGGGGAGAGACGTGGCGAACGTAAGCTCTATCAGAAAGTCCTGATGGGGAATGCAACTGCCCTGTCGAACGTAAATCTGGATGGTATTCAACTTCAAGGTGAAAATTATGCACAAAGTGCTGTTGCTCCAACGACAGTGATCAATTCATCGGTAACATTGTTAGAGGCTGTTCGTATTTCGATGTCCGATATGTTTTATATTGAGCCAATAGAGCGGAATGGGGAATATTATGCCGGCGGAGCCATTGATCTGGTGCCTGTGGAGCTAGCGCAGTCTTTGGCCACAGAAGTGATCGGTGAACGGAAGCAGCTATACAAATTGCAGGAAGAAGGATTGGTCAGAGCTGTATTAGGCTTCAGTGGAAATCAACGCCTGCGAGATATTGATCAGCAATTTCGGGATATCCGATGGATTGATACAAGGGATGCTGCGCAACAACTGGTAGGAAACTATTGCAGAAAAGGTATAGATTGGCGTAGATTTGAAATAACATTGTCACTGCCGACCAGTCTGGATGAATTTGCGGCTGCTATGGAAGCTCAGTGGAATTATGGATATAGCAAGACGATGAAACTGCAGCTGCGCTGAGACACGATGGATTGGAATACGTGGAATTCGGGAGAGGTTCGGAAGAGATTGAAATTGTATATGATTTGATCATTCTTTTAATATGAAGGTATTTATCGCGGGAGGAACAAGTGGAATAGGTCTAGCATTGGCAAAAAGCTACCTCCAGCAAGAGGCGGAAGTTGCCGTATGTGGCCGGGACCTTTCAAGGCTGACTAATCAGCCAGCATATGATGCGCTGGTCAAGTTTAAAGTGGATGTATGTGATCGGGATGCTTTGGCTGCTGCCGTTGATTCTTTCTGTCACCATGAAACATTGGATCTTTTTATCAATTGTACGGGAAGCTATGCTGATGATGTAGCACAGCGCATCAGCTATGAGGAGGCAAGTGCTATGCTCCGAGTCAATATGTTGGGTACCCTGAATTGTTTTGAAGTCGCCCGCGAAGTCATGTGTAGACAATCAAAGGGACAAATTGCAACAATAGCATCCGTCTCGGGAACTTTAGATTTTCCGAATTCCAGTTTGTACAGCAAAACAAAACGAGCCGCAATTCAAGTGGCGGATGCTTATCGGAGGGCATTGCTTCCGCTTGGGATTGCAGTGACAGTCATCGCACCAGGGTATGTGGATACAGCCAAGCTCCGTCAGCTTAACCAGCAGGATCTCTCCAAAAAGCCCTTTTTGATCAGTGTAGATAATGCCACGCAGCGCATCTTAAAAGCGATACAGCAAAAGAAAGAAATCGTGATTTTTCCGAAGCGTATGAAATGGCTGATGGGATTTTTAGGCCTTATCCCCCATGTATTATTAAGTAAAATCATGTTTAGGAAAGCCAAATGGATGAAAAACGATTAAATAAAATAGGGAGGCAGCTCCTCGTTGCCATCTATTGCCTGCTACTTTTTCAACTTACCTATCCCTTTACAGCTGCCTACGCATCCAATTTAGCTGCGGTACCTTCCTTTATATTCGACTTTGAACAGCATATTCCGTTCATTCCATGGATGATCTTGCCTTATATGAGCAGTGGACTGTTTTTTTGTATAGTGCCTTTTTACTGTGGGGAAAAGAAGGAACTTCTGTGCTATGCAAAGCGATTTACGTTTATCACCCTGATTGCGGCCCTATGTTTTCTTCTTGTTCCGCTGCGGTTTTCTTTTGACCGACCGCAGGTTGAAAATCCTTTGTTCACCATTTTCTTTTCCTTCTTAACGGAATATGATTCGCCTTTCAATCAGACGCCCTCCCTTCATGTCGCTTATGCCTGTCTTTTTTGGTCGGTGCTGCGCTGGAGGTTCAACGGATGGAAGAAAATAATCTTGGGCTTCTGGATACTGATGATGGGCTTAGGAACATTGACGGTATATCAGCACCACGTGATCGACCTATTGACAGCTTTTATACTGATTCAGTTGACTTTTCTCCTCTTCCCGAATGCCACTGCACAATCTGCACAAAGGATGACTATAGCGAATACTTATTACCTCATCGGCTGGATATTCACCTTACTCTCACTCCTCTGCGAGGCATATGTTTTTCCCTTGATTGTTCTTGCTTGGATAGCTTTTGTCTGCTTTGCGGTAGGTTACAGTTACCTGCGCAATAATACGGGGTTTTTAAAGGATCATCAGGGTCGAATACCGCTGATAAAGAAAGTATTTTATGCTCCTTACCAATTTGCTTACTGGATGATGTGGCGTTTTTTTAGAAAGAGAAATCATCCGCTGCTGATGGAGTTACTTCCGCGCTGTTATGTGGGACCAAGATTAAGTGATTCGGAGCTTGTTGCCTTGGGACTAAGTCGCGATCTGGTTGTTTTTGACCTCGCAGCGGAACTGGAGGAGGTAAGGCTCTTAGGTGCCATGCGAAAATATTATTCTCTTCCTTTACTGGATATTGCGGAGGTCGATGTGGATTATGCCCATGAGATCATAGACGCTATGCTATCTGCTTACCGGAACTTGGATGAGCATGAGAATATGGTCATTCATTGTACCATGGGATATAGTAGAAGTATGATTTTTGCTATTCTGATGACGCGTGAGTTTTTATCTTTAGACTTAAATAATGCTATAGATCACGTGAAGTCGATCAATAGGCATATGGTACTGCGAGGTCATGCGATCCTGTTGATGAAAATTATAGTCGCTGTTCGATCCTGATCAAAAAATTGGTGGCTTGATCTTTGTTTTTAGTTGCAACAGTTAAATAGATACGGAAATTATATACTTACATACGCCATTGTATAGATGGGATAAATTATAAAAAGATGAAATCAGGTTATTTTAAGAGTTTCGATCAGGGTGAACTGCTATATCGTGTGTGGAATTATCAAGAGGGGCAAAAAGCTTTGGTTGTATTGCACCGCGGGCATGAACATTCAGAACGCCTGCAGGAGATGGCTAGCGATCCACAGTTTGCCGATTATTCCATCTTTGCATATGATTTGCGGGGCCATGGCCATACTAAAGTGCCCGTATCGTCAGTATTCATGGATAATGTGCGCGATCTGGATTGTTTTGTCGCCTATATGCGTGCCGAATATGCAGTTGACACCGAGGACGTCTTTGTCATCGCCAACAGTATTGCCGGGGTTATTGCAAGTGCTTGGGTACATGATTTTGCCCCTCCAATCTCAGGTATGGCTTTATTAGCCCCTGCCTTTGAGATTAAACTGTATGTACCATTAGCCAACCAGATGATTGCACTTGGAACCAAGCTGAAAAAGGATCTCGTTATCCAAAGCTATGTAAAGGCGAAAGTACTGACTCATGACATTGAGCAACAACAGGCTTATGATTCTGATCCCTTAATCTCAAAATCCATTAACGGCGCTTTATTGGTTGACCTGTTGAAAGCCGGTGAGCGTATCGTAGACGATGCAGCCGCAATCGATATTCCTGTGATTGTGCTATCTGCTGAAAAGGACTATGTGGTCAAAAACTCAGTGCAAAAGCAATTCTTCGTGTCCATCGCTTCGAAGCTGAAAACATTTATTACCCTGCGCAATTTTTATCATGGTATCCTGTTTGAATCCAACAGACAGAAAGTTTATACCTATTTAAAAGATTTTATAACGAAAGCCTACGCAAGGCAAAAGCCTGAACAGGGGCTTGAGCCTGACGAGTTTTCGGTAAAGGAATATGAGAAATTGTACCATAAAGTTATGCCAGCGGCTGAGAAGCTAAACTATGCTTTCCAGAAATGGACTTTAGGGAAGATCGGATCGTTGAGTCATGGGATGAACTTAGGGCTTCAGTTTGGTTTTGATTCGGGAATTTCGTTGGATTACGTCTATCGCAACGAGCCAAAGGGTAGGTTGGGACTAGGTAAAATTATCGATAAAGGATACTTGGAGGCGATTGGATGGAAAGGAATCCGTATACGCAAACAGCATCTATTACGTCTATTAGAAGAGAATATTGAGCAGGTCAAGTCTACAGGCCGACCTGTAAAAATTCTGGATATTGCTGGCGGTACCGGAAATTATTTGTTTGATATCAAAGAAAGATACCCAGAAGTGGAGATCGTGATCAATGAGTTTATGTTGTCAAATATCGCAGTGGGGGAGAAAATCATCAAGAAGAAAGGGCTAGAAGGAATACGTTTCAGTAATTATGACTGTTTTGATCCGGAGACTTACGCAAAACTGGATTTTGTCCCTAATATTGTGGTGATCTCCGGTATTTTCGAGTTGTTTGGCAACAATGAAATGGCGAGCAGGGCTGTACATGGCGCGACTTCCATTTGTGAGGAAAATAGCCATCTGGTCTATACCGGACAGCCATGGCATCCACAATTGAAAATGATCGCTTATGTGCTGAACAGTCATCAGAAGAAAGACTGGGTCATGCGCCGACGGTCCCAGAAAGAATTGGATCGGATTATGGCTTACAATGGAGTGCACAAGGAGCGGATGCTTATTGACGATTATGGGATATTTACCGTTTCTTCGGGGGCAGTGAAAGCGGGATAATCGCTTCCACTGCTCGGAAATGCAGATTCAATCCGTTTGACAAAAAGACTTTATTCCACTTTTCAGCTCGAAAGATCTACGAAAAGTAGTTGTAATATCTATATACTCCAAATATGTTAAACGAGCTGGAGAAAGACAATAGAATATCTTGAAGAGAGCTTTAGCGGAGAAGAGAACAAAAAATCAGCTCAAAAGATTGAAAAGCTTATAGTCTAGTATTAATTACTAATATGCTTGTATAAGTACATCTGTAGGGATATTGAGTTTTTCGTGAAGTTTTCTAATGATCTCAAGAGAGAGTTTCCGCTTTCGATTTAATATTTCACTTGCACGGCTTTTTTGACCAAGAACATCAGCAAGATCATTCTGCGTAAAAATTTAGCTGCTCCATTCTGAATTTGATGGCCTCAACAGGATCAGGGAGATTAATAGGAAAATGTTCGGTCTCATATTTATCGATGAGAAGCCCCAAAACTTCCAATTAATCTCCTTCTTTTGAACCTATTTTAGCATCAAATATTACTTCAAGGCGGTCTAAAGCCTGTGCATAATCTTCTTCAGTTTTAATAAGTTTTGCTTCCATCCAGTATTTTCGCTGAGTTTATTATCTACAGATAATGGCCTTTAAGAGACTGTATTTCGAGTATTGTTTCTCCATTTTCTCCGTATACTTCATAGATAAGTCTGTGCTCCTGATCAATTCTTCGTGACCACGAGCCGGATAATTCATATTTCAACGCTTCTGGTCTGCCTATACCCTCAAATGGTGTTTCTAATATAGAAAGAATAAGAGTTTGAATCTTCTTCTGGATTATTTTGTTACCTGATTTTTTCCAGAATTTTAAATCTTCTACCGCTTGCGGAGTATAAATTATTTCCATAGATCATCAATGCCGATTTTAGTCCCTTTGCCGTTCTTAACATCAGCTCGGCCATTTTGTATCTTTTTTACAAAATCTGGATTATAGGTACTGCCTTCTACAGTGGTAGTCTCAAATTTCATTTTCAATGCTTTGGCAATTGCCTTGATTGCTTCAAGTTGCTCTTTGTTTTGCGGATGTAAAAGTATTGCTTCCATGATTAAATCCTTTAAGTTCGTTCTTCTGCTAAATATTTATCCAAAGATCCTTTGCATAAATCTGCTATTCAACTAGCGTGATCTACTTATTAAAAAATTACAGCGAGTTAAATTCTTACAAAGATACTAGTTTTAAAACATGCTAACAATTTACAGGTCAATTACCTTATGATATTCTGCTGTTCAAATTCTCTCATTGACTCTATTCAAGTCAATGGAGAGTGATCGGGTATGTGGTTTTAGTTCTTATACTCCCGAATTGCCTGAATAATACCTTCCAAATTTTCATTGAAGTCCAGTAACTGACCGAATACTTTATCATCTTTAGCCAGTCCACCGTGTTTATTGTTCTTGCGGAATTTTATTTAAAAATTTTACAATTGTATAGATTATCCTTATTTTTGTTTTGAAATATAAAATAATAGTTAGCATCTTGCTTCATGGCACAAGCCTGCTTAGTGATATTACGAAGGAGAGAAAATTATAAACCAATATAAATTTTTAAAATTATGGATGACATACATGGAAGTGTAGGGACTATTTATCACGGGTCTGTTAATAAAAGCCAAAATCAGAGAATCACCACAAATCATATCTATCTCCATCCCGGAGAGCAAAGTGGTGAATTTGAACGTTGGATGCGTGAGATAGGCGGATTGCTCCAACTTGATCGCGAGTATTCAACGTTAAAACCATTATTGGATTTAATAGTTGCTGTATTGGAGCCAAATCGGATTTTCTTGATACCACACCCTGCTATTGAAAAATACCAAGTTAAGCCCTATGTAGAGATTATTTTGATACTTGATGGCTGGGCATATGATTTAGATCGGAACGAACCGATCGTAAAAGGTATTCTTGAGCTTGTGTGTATGAAACAGCGTACTGTTGTGTTTAATATTCATTCGGGAGATGAATGGGAAGCAGAAATGAAAGATGGATACTTTTACAATGTTGCGCACTGTCGATCTAAATTTTTGGTGTTTTCGGGAAGCCCATATCGTTTGGAGGAACCGGAAGCGGATTCTCTAAAAAAATTTCAAAATAATTTTTCGTCTAAATTCAATAATCAGGTTGAGATAACAGAACATTTTTTTAAGAAATGTAAGGCCCTGCTTTGTGAAGGAGATGTTGTTTCAGATTTGGTTTTTACTCTTTTTTTGTCATGCTTAAAACAAATCTACCGTATGGTCATCTGGGCTCTATCATTCGATATTCCGAGTCTGAATAGATCATGCAAAGAACTCGAAGAAATGGCTGCAAGAGTGCTGCCGCAACTAAGAGGGCAGCTAAGTAAAAATACAGATGTTTATCTAAGTTTTGGAAGTGATTATTTGGAAGCTCATGATGGAGAAATAGTCGGAATGGAACACTACGTTTCTTACCTCACAGAACTTGAACGTTTATTTGAAATCGCTAAGATCGCGTTCGAGCAGAAGATGGTCTTATTATTTGATCCTGAGGAAAAGGTATAATAGAAATTAAAACAGTTATGGAAACAAAGTATCATACTAAATATCCTGAGGCGAGTGATTAATTTTAAAGTTTCATTTGTAATAGTATGCGGTGGTTTCATTATTATGATACTATCATTTGATACTATCAAAGATCATCATTAATCAGCCTAAATTAGCTAAAACTTAAAAAAGTTGATAGTAATCGTATCAAAAACACTGCTATCCCAGCTGAACAGACTAGAAAAGTCAGCTGGGATAGCAGTAGAAAATTTTAATTCTTATACTCCCGGATTGCCTGAATGATACCTTCCAGATTTTCATTGAAGTCCAGTAGCTGACCGAAGACTTTATCGTCTTTGGCCAGTCCTCCATGTTTATTGTTTTTGCGAAAGATTTCTTTGATGGCTTCCCAACGTTCCTGCTCGACAGGGTTCAGTAGTCCGGCAAGCTCTTTTAGTTTTAAAAGGTTACTTTCAGTGTCCGCAGTTAGTGTCTGCGATTCGCTCTCATAGTGTGCGAGGAGAACCTGATCAATTTCTTGCTCATTCATCATAGGGACCACCTGTGCAACCAGTTTGCTCATATTCCGATACGATCCCTGCATTTTAAATGGCGGTTCGGTACGGTAATTATCCTGCATCGCTGCACTCTGAATATAATTCTGATTCACTTTGATCACGACATTTCTGATTTTTAGCACATGCCGTAGCACAGCGATAAAGTCATCAATATCCTGTTTCAGATAGTTTCCCTCTAAATTGGGCAATTGATCTATAACAGACTGTGCATAGTTGACCAGGGCATAGAAGTCATTAAACGACTTGCTTGCAATCTTCTCGAGGTAACTGTTTTCAATCGCCGCATTTTCAATCAAACTGAGGTTGAATAATGCTTCGGTATCACCGATCACATCGCCGAGGTTGTACACGTCGGCCCGATTGGCAAGCATGTCGGGAATCTGAAACTTAGAGCCGCTCTCGGTATACGGGTTTCCGGCCATCACAATGCAAAAGCGCTTGCCACGGAGGTCATAGGTCTTGCTCTCACCCTCAAAAATACCATCAATCTTACGTTGACCATCGGCCAGAGAGATAAATTTCTGTAAAAACTCCGGATTTAAGTGCTGGATATCGTCCAAATACAGCATGACATTGTCAGCCATCTCAAATGCAAGATTGATCTTTTTGAGCTCTTCCCGTTCTCCGGATGTTTTCGCTTCAATCGGGTCAATGGATGTAATCGAATGACCAATGGTTGGGCCATTGATTTTGACAAAATGCAAACCCATAGTTTTGGCAAGATATTCCATTAAGGTGGTCTTACCGTAACCCGGAGGCGAGATCAACAGAAGCATGCCCATACGGGCCGTACGCTTGTTGTCACCTGCAGCTCCCAGCTGTTTCGCTAGGTTATTTCCGATCAATGGAAAGTAAACTTCGTTGATCAGCTTATTACGTACAAAGGAAGTCAGTACTTTAGGCTCAAACTCACCGATCTTTAGTTCTTTGGCATAGGACTTCGCAAGCTGCTCTTTCAATGTGGAGAAAGCCACAAAACGAGGTACATTATACGCACTGAATTGCGCGAGACGTGCTAAAAATTCATGATATTGGATATGTTCTTCTCCATTGTTCAGGATCGCATGATTGCCTTTTAATCCGCTGATATGCGCCTGGTCCTTTGCGATGATCAGGTGATATTCATGGGTCGGATATAGCAACATGATCGCTGCTTCTTCACTATATTTGCGTAGTGTAAGACATTCCGGATGCTCATCAACGAAGGAGTTGAGCCAGTTTAGGGTCAGGTAAAAGCGATCTACCAAGCTAAATTGTTCGTTCTGAATATCCGCTTCAAAAAGCTTGTAACTTTTCTTGGATTCCAGCAATCGAACAAAAGCCTTTTTCAGTTCATCGGACTGTTCACTGACGACAAAGGTATTGTAGCTCGTAAACGTCTGAAAAAGGTAAGTAGCCAGCTCAGGACCATGAATGCTGGAGCGATCCAAATGTGTCTCCCATGCATTGAATAACTTGGTCAGTTCATCAATGACAGACTGGTAACGATTTGAAGTTGGAAACGTTTTTAATATCGTGTAGGTAGAATGTATCAGTGCCCGCTGCTTTGTCCGTTGATCATCTGAAAGGGATTGCCAAAATAGCTGAGCCATCGTACGCAATAGGGGATCGTAGCGAAGCAGATCCAATTTGGTATCCAGCTGTTTGATAGTGTCATAAATCAACAGTGCATCCACATTGTGAACTCCTTTGACATAACCTTCCGAATAACTTTGCTCCACGGTCTGTGTAATAAACAACGGCGCATCAAAATTTTGTTGTCCTTTCGACGCAACGAAAGCTTTGTATGCAAGGTATTCTGCACGATAGACTTCCTTATTTTCAGAGACAAGTTCCTGATCCCAGATGTCCTGAAAACTGTTGATTTCCTCGGCCTGCACCTTTTGATAGAAACTTGTCCCAGTCAGGTGGAAATACAGTTCGTCATTTCTGCGTAGCAAGGTAAGGCTAAGGGATTGGTTGTTGACCGCAAACTTATGCTTGCCCAGCGCGATGATATTTTGGCCGTCCACAAAGAGGTCATTTTTATCGCGCAAAACCCGTAAAGCGTCTTCCTGTGATTTCTTTAATAGGTTTTCAAGATTTTCTGCTTTTGAGACATCCTGTAGTGTTTTTAGCTCCTGTACCAACTGTCTGATCTTGTCGATCATGAGGTCCGAGGCAAAAAAGCTGAGGATCTCTTCCCGTGTTGCAAATGTCTTGGATTTGTTCTCAATGTTCTTTAATACACGCAGACCGATCTGTTCGAGCGATGACGTACGCTTGTTGATCTGTTCAACGATTTGTTCTCTGCGTGAATTAAAAGCCTTGATCACCTCATCACGTTTGTCCGCGATCTTGAGGGCAAAATCTTCGAATTCAGAAAACTTACTTTCGAGCTCCTCCAGCTGAACGATGACTTTTGTGTAATACTCGTCTACCTTTTCGGTTGTCGTTGACAGTTCGAGGTAGTTGGTCACGGATTGCTCCAACAGGGTCAGCTGTGCAGAAAATTCGGCTATTGCTTCCGTACTTTTTAATGAATTGAGTTTTCGCGTAAGCTGTGCGCGGACTTCATTTAAGGAGGAGAAAATAACCGAAATCTTCTCAATGATTTTGGTTGTCTGCGTGGAGTCGTCAATTTTTAGACTATTGAGGATATCAATCAATAGTTCCAGTTCACTTGAAATGGCCGAATTTGCTTCTTCAATCGCTTTGGCATCGTAGACCTTCACTATGGCCTCCACATTTTTCTTCTGCTGTTCCACCTTTTGTTCGTAAGGAAGCAGGGCCTCGTCACGTAGGAGAAAAGCAATGGTTTTTTCGGCCAGTTCGGAGGTGATGCTCTGCAATTTTTCCAACAGACTATCTATCCTGACCGTATCAATATATTTTACATTTTTAAGGTCGATGATTTCACCCTGAAGGCGACGGGAGTCGGCCAATTGATGAACGAGCTGATCGAGTTTGTCCACAACGGTACTATTGATGGAGAAGGTGAGTTCTTCCATCTTCTTTTCTGCTGCTATATTTAATTCTGCGGCATGTTTGCGTTGCGCCTGTACTTTGACAAACTCATCAATAGCGGTATTGGCGACTTCCTTGATCTGTGTTAATGGCTGGCCAAGATTTGATAAAGCGTCATCCTTTATCCAAAAATAGGAATCCAATAAAACAGTGGACTTTTTGAGGATATCTTCGTATAAACCTTCGTAGCTGTCCTCTTTGTTGATGAGCTGTATGACTTCCTGTGCCTCGGCCATCGCCTGTACGATCTGCTTATTTCCGACCTTATAGATCGGGTCATCTTTTTTCTGTTCGTTCTCTTTGAGCACGGTCATGTAAGGTGTTTCCCAGATCTGCACCTGATGATGTCTGGTGGCCTCCGCCTCGGTACGGAAATAAATTAAACTACCATCTTTGAACAGGGTAAATCCGTTGCAGATAATCGGGGTCTCGACATGCTGTTGGATGATGTTATATGACAGTAGGATATAGGTATTGGTTTCCTCCTGACAGAATATATACAGAAAATCTTCACCATTGGGGGAGGCTATCCTACGGAGGAACGATACCTGTTCAAATTGGGCGTCAAAAACCTTGTGTGTGCCATTTTGTAAATAGTATCCATTGGAAAAAACAATCCCTTGATTGTCCGGTAATAATATGGCTGATTCATTCAGTGATTTGAGGTTGACGACTTCCTTTGTCCGTTGGTTATAGACAAAGGCCCTAAAATCTTCCTGATAAGGCTTGATACGAACTGCGATAAGATTGCCAAGATCAGCATAGTAATAATCGGCATCATCCAGTTGTTGGTCTGCATTGACCACTTTTTCGGAATAGATCCCTTTGCCGCTGTCTGTGTTGTTTTCGATCTTGAAGGTGATGTCGCCATTGATTGCTTCGATAAAGATCTTATCCATAATGGATATATGGGGATGCTTACCGAGCCGACGGTCTTCAAGCGTGGTTTTTGTCCAGTCAAATTCAAATTGGTTGGGCAATTTGACTTCGTGGATGCTGCGGTCATCCTGATACTGGAGCTTACCATCTTTGATTAGCCATTTGAATGCTTTAAGGTCAGCGGGATTTTTGCTGGTCTGAAAGATCATATACAAATAGTTCTCCGTCCTACGAAATTTGGAAAATATGGAGTCCCTATAGTATTTGTATAGATTTTGATAATCTGAGATGAAATTTTGATCGTTGATCAGGTCGAGGGACTGCGGAATAAATTGATTATTCTCAAATGCATAAACACTGAAAACATCTTCCAGCTTGATCTCGGTACGCAGTCCAAAATGCACGTTATACCCAAAAATACATTGATTATCCAAGGCCAGAATACCGCGGGCAACACAGTTGTTTTCTGTGGTGATCCGTTGATTGGCTTTGAGGACAAAGCTCGTTGAATTGAACACTTCTTTACGGGCCTCATTCAGCTGCTGGAGCTTGGTCGCTAGTTCTTCTTTTTGTGTAAGAAGTCGCTTTCGGATAATCTCATATGCACCTTGGTCAAGGCTATCGTTCTGATTAATTACGTTTTCTTCTGGCATAAAATGGACAGTTTCTACTGTATTGCTGTGAAAAAATCAATGTAGTGCGCGTAAGAGAAGTTTTCGCTTATCTTACACGCAGTATGTGTTGGCTTAACATGTGTTAAGACAGCTTCTTATTGGAAATGCCTAAGTTTTTTGCTAGTCCAAATAAGGAGTTGATAAAACCTTCATCTTCACCGCTTTCGGCATCTGTGGCTGCCTGTTGCAATTTGATCAACGCCGCAGAAACTGTTAAGTTCTTGATATCATTGGATGAGATCCCATATTTATCTGCGAGTCCGCGTACTTTTTCAGCAAGGTCACCTTTTCCGTCTGGGCCCAATAGTGAATTCTTGATATCAGTCGCATGTTTCGAATTGTCGATCAGATGGTCAAAACCTTTTGAATTTGACACCTGACGTACAATGTTTTCGAAGAACATGGTTTCACCGCCGACGATGTCAATCTTCGCTGTTTTAAGCGCTTCGGACAATACACCTGCCTGTGCTTGTGCAATATCTTTTTGGATGTTGATCTGTGCAAGTTCGATGTCACGTTCTTTCTGTAACTGTAATTTGAACTCTTCGTGGTCTTTACCTACACCGTCCAGTTTTTTCATGGCCTCGGCTTTCTCTTCGATACCTTTCGCTTCGGCAAGTGCTTTTTCGCGTACAACTTCTGCCTGTGCTAAACCTTCTTTGCGCATCGCTTCCGCTTTCTTCTCAATGACGGTGGCTTCTACTGTACCTTGTTTTTCTTCGGCTTCCGCTTTTGCAACCATTACTTCGGCTTCTGACAAACCTAATGCGGCTTCTTCTTTCGCTTGTGCTTCTGCGATAATCTTACGGCTTTCGGCCTCTTTGAGTGATGCTTCTTTTTTCGCTTCTGCATCAATCAATAATTCCTGTGCACGTTTTTCTGCGATCTTACGTGCAGCTTCAGCGTCGATCACTTTTTTCTCAGCTTCTTGTTCTGCCGCAATTTTTGCTGCTTCAGCGGCTTTGACTGTAGAAATTAATTTCTCTTCCGCTTCTTGTGATGCCGCGATAACACCTGCTTGTTTCTTACGCTCTACTTCACGGAATACTTCAATATCTCTAACACCTTGTTGCTCTTCGATAACGCCTTTTTCCAATTGGACACGCTCTTTGATGACTCCTTGGATGCTTTTCTTTTCGGTCTCAATCGAACGCTCTTTGTCAATCTGGGCCAAGGTAACAATACGCTCCCGTTCGGTCTGTTCCAATGCGCGGTCTTTCTCTACGCGTTCGGCTTCCACAGCATCTGTACGTTGTTTGTTTTTCTCGGCAATGATAATCTGACGCAGCTTATTTTCTTCTTGGACGGCCAATTGCTCTTCGGTCGAAATGCGGACGCTTTCATATTTTAGGCGCTCTTCTTCACGTACTTTTGCGATCTCCGCTTCTTCACGGGCTTTGATATTATCAATTTCACGCTTTTGCTTTTCTTCTTTTTCAGCAAGCTGACGATCCAATTCTAAAATCGCTTCGCGCGCTTCAACGTTCTGCTTTTTGATCAGTTTCTCTTCATCTCGACGGATAAAGTTGGCGTTGATATTTTGTTTTGCAGTCAGCTCGGTAATCTTCTTGATACCTTCACTATCCAGGATATTGCTGGGATTTAAATGTTCGATATCTGTCTGCTCCAGATAGTCAATTGCACAGTCATCAAGGATATAACCGTTCAGGTCTGTGCCAATGATGTCGAGGATTTCATCGCGAAACTCACGACGGGCTTCATACAATTCGATGAAATCAAATTTCTTACCTACAGTCTTGAGTGCTTCAGAAAATTTGGATTCAAAAATGCTTTTTAAAGTTTCTGGTTCGCTGGCACGGTCACAACCCAGATTCTGGGCAACATTGATCACATCGTCCACATTTTTGTTGACACGGACAAAAAAGGCCACCTTAATATCAGCACGGATATTGTCTTTACAGATTAGTCCTTCGCCTTGCATACGGGCAATCTCAATTTTTTTGATGGAGATGTCCATGATCTCCATCTTGTGGAAAACAGGGACCACGTACATACCCTTGTTGAAGGCAACTTTCGTGCCGCCGACACCTGTCCTGACAATCGCCTTTCCTTGCGGAATTTTTTTATAGAAGGCACTTAGTACAACAAAAAAAGCAAAGATTAAAAAGACAGCTAAACCGACAATCAGCAATATAATTCCGTTTAAGCCGCTTAAAAATAAAAGAGGTTGATATAGCATATGATTAGTATTTATTTAGATTTTAGTATTTAGATTTTGCTTGCGCAAGCTTATGGTTGACAAGGCGATTCTGTTTTGCGCATCAATTTTAAATATTGTCTATGGTGATTTCCTTAGTGACATAATAATATTTCTTGTCCTTGGATTCGTCCACGATAATGATATCATCCCCATAACCAATCTTTTCGCCATTATGGCTCACGACATTGAGACGAATTGGATCCTGCTGGATGATAAATTCAGCAGAACCAATTTTTTTACCTTCAATGCTTGCGCGCATTTTGCCCATGCGACCAAGGAAATCATGGCTTTCTTCGCCATTGTAGCCAATATTCTTGAACATTCTTGCTAAAGGTTTGGTCAGAAAATGCATAAAGAAAAACGTAACGATGAAAACAGGAATTAGGATCAATACAGATTTTATCCCCCAGGAAGCGACATCAATAAATAATGAGGATACAATGGTGATCACCCAGCCAATGAACTTAAACATGGTTACAATAAGCATAATCGGTACTTTACCAACGTTGATATAATCCATGGCTTTCGCAAAAAAGCCCGGTTCGGAATGTGTATAGGAGTTTGTATGCTGGTGTGGGTGATCGGACCCGTCGGCATCAATATCATGTGAACCATCTACGTCGCTGACGTCGGGGGTAGGGTGTAAATCCACATCTGCATCTGCATCAAATAAATTCACTCCGTCACCCATCAGAAACATAAATAACCAATACACTACAGACAGGCCTGTTAGTACTGTCATAATTCCATTAGATAATGGATTAAATAAGATATTGATTAATTCTGTCATCGTATTTTTCTTTTAAATTCTTTCTCGTTTGAACGTGTAATGAAACGACCAAGAGTGACCATTGACCTCCAAGTCTTGCATCGCAACTAATTCCCAGCCCTGATTACCTAGATCATTCAGGATCTCGTCGATTTTGTCTGGATCCAATTTGGTTCCCCAGAAACCTTTGGGCTCGATTTTGACTGTTTTATACTCAAATCTCCGCATCGCCATTTAATTTTCGTTTTAACTCTTCCAATTCATTGTTGACGGAGTTAGAACCACCGAGGTTCTCATTGATCTCATCTATCTTGCTTTTGTTGCTCGTTGCGATTTCACCATGTGCTTTGGCCAAGGCTTCATCTTCTTCGACCTTTTCTTTCATGCGCTCCAACATGGAAATTGTACTGTTAGAATCGATATTAGCGAGCTGTTTGTTGACCATTTTGGCTGCATTGGAAACTTTGACACGTGCTTTTAAAGTTGAAAGTTCACTTTCCCACTTCGATATGTTGAATTTTAGAATATCTACATTTTTGTGGAGCTCGTCTGCTGAACTTTGATGAATCACTGCTTGCTTTTCTAACTCTCCAGCTTCGATTAGTAACTGTTTTTTCAGAAGTAATGCCTCTTTTGCCAAACCTTCTGCCTTTTCTGTTGTCAGCTCTCCCTTTTGTGCTTTTTGCAGTAATAGAATAGCTTTGTTTTCAAATTCATTAGCCTCTTCTTTTTTCTTCTCACAATTATTTTGCGTACGTATAGCTAACGCTTTTACTTTTGCGTAAGCTTCCAACGATTGCTCTAGGTCTTCTTTCATCTCACGGATACCTTGTTCCGTCATCTTGATAGGGTCTTCCATTTTATCCACGACTGCGTGAATCTCTGCTTGACCGATTCTGAAAATTCTCTTAAAAATATTCATTATTCTATAATTTTGAAAAACTTATTAACTGATTATAATATTCACTCATTAAAAGACTCAGCGAATTGATGGCAGCATCAAACTCATTCTGGTCGAGATTATGTATTTGTAACGTATATCGAAATATAACTTTGGTGCCGTCTTCCGTCAATGCAAAACCGCCGTGGATAATATCTCTATTTTTTATCAATAATGATTTGAACATATCGATGTTCTCATTGCTTATGGTAAAAAGGTATTGCTCAAAAATAACGATGGGTTGTGCAACGCCTACGATGAGGTTACGAATTCCATCATCTTCATTTTCGATGACAAAAACCCCCTCTTTTTTATCCTTATGAGTAATGGTATAACCAATATTGGCGATATAATTTTCAATTTTTGAGAAGTACATAATCAAGTTTTTTATATATTGCACATATTCTTTGCATAAAGATAATAAAATGCAAAAATATTTTGCAAAAATAATTCAATTTTTTTTTAAAATGAGTCACGTAGGAAACAACATTAAGAAATTAAGAAAAGTGAAAGGAATGAGCCAACAGGCTTTCGGGGATGTTTTTAATCTTACTAGAGGGAATATTTCTTCTTACGAAGAAATGCGTGCAGAGCCGAAAATTGAAATAGTTCTAAAAATTGCAAATTATTTTGGCATTCCTGTGCAGCACCTCATTGAAAGGAATCTTTCTGTCAATGAAATTCTCAATTTCAATGATTATTTTCAAGCTAATGTACCGGTGATCGGGAATAAGAGGTTTTTGCAAATCCCTTTTTTGGAAAGGGAAGTTGTTCTTGAAGCGAGCGCTCATTTCTCAAAATTCAACGAACTTCCGATCATTGAATTTCCTTTGCAAAGTCGCAATAGATTTATAGCTATCGAATTTTCGGATGCTATTCCCGCGCCGAGCGATTTCGTAGTGGGCTCGCATGTAATTTTGTTTTTCGAAGAGGTCGATCTCGAAAGTTTGCATACCCTGGACAACGCTTTTGGTTTATACTTCTCCACTCAGGAATTTTTTATTGGGAAATATAGTTTAGCGGATAAGGAAATTAATCTGGTTCTAAATGCTTGGAAGAAAGTTGATTTTGTATTGACTGAAAAAGGATATTTTTGGAAGTTATACGGTAAATATGAGCGTATCTGATAAAAGTAAGTCTCTAGACGCTAAGGTGGTTTACCGTATAAAACAGGTGTATAAACAATGGACATGTAGTTTAAGGTAGGACTAACATCTCGTCCTACCTTTTTTCTTTTATCAGAAGGGTAGATCATCTTCATTTTCACCATCAAGGTTAGCAGGTTCTTCCTTAGCACTGTTAGGGTCTGATAAAATCATGAAACTATCCACTTTAATTTCAGTGACATATTGTTTTAATCCTTCTGCATTCTCATAGTTACGATAGGTAAGTTTACCTTCAACCATGAGCTTCGTTCCGCGTTGGCATTTCTTTTCTATGGTCGTATTTTGATTGCCCCATACCACGAGTGTATGCCACTGGACTTCCTCGACCCATTCTCCGGCTTTGTTCTTAAATAGATCATTAGTGGCGAGACGTAATATGGAATAATTTGTACCTGTGGAAGTTGTTTTGATGATCGGATCATTTCCAAGATGACCCACTAACTGTACTTTGTTACGTAATGTACTCATGTGTCTAATTTTTAAATGTTTTTAATAATTCTTATTTTAGTTGATGTTCATTGGCTTTTGACACCGAATGATCTAGAGCAAAGATGAGAAGGGATAAACATCTTATTCGTCTGTTTACCATTTGTATTCGACTGTAGTCGATTGTAACCGTTTGTTGTCGTTTAGTAATTTTCTATGAGTTCTGTTGAGAGAGCTTGCCTTGAATGTGGCAAGAGTATACGTGGCCGTTCTGACAAGCGATTTTGTGATGATGCTTGTCGGAATGCCTATAATAATAAATTGAATAGCGACCAAACCAATTTGGTGCGTAACGTGAATAATATCCTGCGAAAAAACCGCCGGATATTGTTAGATACGTTGAACGGGGAGGGCATGGTGAAGATCCAACGGGAAAAGTTAAAGCGGTTGGGATTTGATTTTAAGTTTCATACACATACTTTTTCCAATAACAAGGGGCAGACCTATAGCTTTATTTACGAAACAGGCTATCTTTTGTTGGAGAATGATTGGGTATTGATTGTTCAAAAGAAACCGCTGTGATGTCGATCGCAACATGTTCATTTGTATTGGTTTAGCTTGCAGAACTGAGCTTGGCTTTTCTTATTGCGATATAATTAAAAATAGTAAACGTTAGAATCAATATGTAATAGCATACTGGGATGAGTAAAAAATAGGCACTATTGAAGATATCGCTTAAAAAAGACGGTAGTGCAATTTTAAAAAAATCTGCAATAATAATATAGCCGATGAAACTTCCTAGAAAAAATAGTCCAACAGCATGTATTGTAATTATTTTTTTAGGTGCTTACTGTATAAGGCGTCTTTGTTTTGTTTCGTATAACCCATAATTGCTGGGACCAATAGCCCTAATAATGGATTGACCAAAAAGGTGAGCGATGCTAAATATAGCGCTTTAATACTGCCTGTTTGATTGTTGTCGATACTGATTTGATTTACATTTGGCATAATGAGTTGTTCTAATGGTATTTCCAAAATTTGACTGATCTGTTTGAGACTAAATCCACTAATTTCTTCCGTGCCTTTTTCTATGCGTTGCACTGTTCTTAGCGATACCCCCGCTTGATCGGCGAGTTCCTGCTGCGTTAGTCCCTTACGTTTTCTTGCTAGTTTGATGAATTGATTAGCTGATTGACTTTCCATAGTTCAAAGATGGGGAAATAGTCGTTGAATTTTAGTGAAATTGATGCGACAATAATATGCCAATATCGTGCTGAATAATATAACAGATTAATAATCAAAAGTTTTTGGAATTTGGTAAATATTTTGAATCTTTGCAATTCAATAGCGTAATTAATAAAAACGGAAGAATATGTTTGCAATATTAGAAAATCCCGCTTCGTCCACAGAGAAGATTCTCGGGAATATTCTTCGGAATACGGCCCTTTCCTAATCTTCTTCTTAATACGTTAAGTAACCTAGGTTGATATTGGCTAAAACGTGGCGCTCGAAATAATAGTCCACTTTTCCAATATGCTTAGCTTATTCAGGAGTTTTAAAAATCCAGTTACTTTCAACGTTATCGTGAAAGCTGGATATGAATGTTATGTTTTAGAAAATTTTATGAATTTAGTAAATAAATATGTCCTTCAGGCGCTGGATAACTATCCGATGTATTTGGAGGAGACCATGGAATCCTTATCCTATGCGCTATCCTATGATGAGTCCAATACAATGGCGCTGTGTTTGATGGGAAGAGTTCATGCCGAACAGCTATTGGACTATGAGCAGGCAAAAAGGTATTTCCAGGAAGCTTTGGTGCATAATGTTCAGGCACTGGAAGTATATCCTTATTTCATTCAGACATTGATTGATATGGGGGAATATGAAGCTGCAAAAAAGACGATCAAATTTGCTTTGACACTTCCGGCCATGCCCTTGACAGGAATCTGGATCAAGAAAGCACTTCTATTTGAAAAAATGAGAAAATACAAAAAGGCGTTGAAGGCGTTAAAAAAGGCTAAACTTGAAAATGTTGACCTCGATTTTTCGTCAAGTCTGAAGTCTATTGAGGAGCGGATTAAAGGAAAACAGGAAATTAGTAAAGGAAGTGGGAAAAATAGTAAGAAAGAAAGTAATACTGCTCATAAGTAGACCCACGATCTGGCTACAAATTTATATTAATATAAATACAATAAAAAAGCCCTAGCTGAAATTTCAGCTAGGGCTTTATCAATATAGTGTAAGAATTATTCTGCTCTTAAGATTTTCGCAGCCTCAACCATAGACTCTAAAGCCGCTTTGGTTTCTGGCCAAGCACGAGTTTTCAAACCACAGTCAGGGTTAACCCAAAGTTGTTCTGCTGGAACTACAGCTTTTGCTTTGCGCAATAGATCTACCATCTCATCTTTGCTTGGAACACGTGGTGAGTGAATGTCATAAACACCTGGACCAATATCATTTGGATATTTGAAATCACCGGCGAAAGCATTCAATAATTTCATTTGAGAACGTGAAGTCTCAATCGTGATAACATCGGCATCCATTGCAGCGATATCTTCGATCACATTATTGAACTCAGAATAACACATGTGTGTGTGAATCTGTGTATCGTCTTCAACATTTGATGAAGAGACACGGAAAGCACGTACTGCCCAGTTCAAGTAATCTTTTTGATCAGCTTTACGTAACGGTAATCCTTCACGGATAGCTGGTTCATCGATTTGTATGATTTTGATACCTGCTTTTTCCAAGGCTTGTACTTCATCCAAGATCGCCAATGCAATTTGGTAAGTCGTTGTTGAGCGCGGTTGATCGTTACGTACGAAAGACCATTGTAAGATTGTTACAGGACCAGTCAACATACCTTTAACCGGACGATTTGTCAATGATTGTGCATATGAAGACCAACGTACAGTCATATCTTCAGGACGGTATACGTCACCATAGATAATCGGAGGTTTTACACAACGTGAACCGTAAGATTGTACCCAGCCATTTTGTGTGAATGCGTAACCAGCCAATTGTTCACCGAAGTATTCAACCATGTCATTACGTTCGAATTCGCCATGTACTAATACGTCGATATCCAATTGCTCTTGAAGACGGATGGTGTTTTCTGTTTCTTCTGCGATTGCTTTATCGTATTCTGCCTGCGTAATAGCACCCTTTTTCAGGTCTGCTCTCCATTTACGAACATCTTTCGTTTGTGGAAATGAACCGATAGTGGTGGTCGGGAATGCCGGCAAGTTGAACTTCGCTTGTTGCGCCGCTTTACGGTCTGCAAATGCTGAAGAGCGTTTTGCATCCTCATCAGTGATATTGCTTGTACGTGTTTTAACTTCAGGTTTGTGAATTAATGGAGAAGTGCGACGGCTTTCAGCAGCAGCTTTGTTCGCTTTAAAACGTTTCGCTGTTTCCGCATCAACTTCGCCTTCTGCCAATACAGCTAAGTCTTTTACCTCAGCTAATTTTTGTTTAGCAAATGCTAACCAATTCTTTACTTCAGCAGGTAATGATTGTTCATTATGCTCATTATCTAGGTCAAAAGGAACATGCAACAATGATGAAGATGGAGCCACCCAAACACGGTCTTTTCCTAATGCATCAACAGCCTGTTTGATTTTAACCAATGATTTTTCGTAATCATTTTTCCAGATGTTACGGCCTTCAACAATACCTAAAGATAATGTTAATGAAGCTGGAACTTTAGCCAATACCGTATCCAATTGGTTTTCACCGCGTACCAGATCCAAATGTAAAGCATGGATAGGTAAGTTAACTGCGATATCTTCGTTGTCTTTTAAAGCTTCGAAGTAAGTCGTTGCGATTAATTTGATATTTTTTGCTGCTGCAGCTAATTTTTCGAAAGTAGGTTGATATAAAGCTTTTACTTTAGCATCTAGATCCAATGCTAAGAAAGGCTCATCAATCTGGACATACTGTGCACCAGCATCAGCTAGTTTAGCCAATATTTGCTCGTATACAGGCACAAGTTTATCCAATAAATCGATACGGTCGAAGCCAGCTTCTTTTTCTTTACCGATCAATAGGTAAGTGATCGGACCAAGCAAAACTGGTTTAGTGTCAATGCCCAATGATTTTGCTTCATTGTATTCGTTTAAGAATTTTTCAGAAGTCAATTTAAATTCTTGATCTTTTGTAAATTCTGGTACCATGTAGTGGTAGTTGGTATCTAACCACTTGGTCATTTCCATTGCAGTCACGTCGATTCCTTCCTGCTGGAAACCACGAGCCATAGCGAAATATAGATCTAAACTGTAATTGTTGTCTACTTTATTCAATAAGGAATGGTAACGGGCAGGAATTGCACCAACCGTAAGGGTTAAATCCAATACTTGATCGTAAAAGGAGAAATCATTGGAAGGGATCAAATCTATTCCAGCATCTTTTTGTGTTTTCCAATTGCCTTCACGTATTTTTTTTGCGGTATCCAATAATTCCTCAACAGAAGATTTTTTAGCCCAATAGGCCTCATTGGCTTTTTTCAATTCGCGGAACGCGCCCACACGAGGGTAACCTAAATTGTTAGTCAATAACATAATGAATGTTTTTAATATTTTTTTTCAACTATATTTCTTGCTAGAGAGAGAAGGACACACTAGAATTTGGTGACTTCGGCTTATCATTCCCATATACAATGGGTAGAATTTAGCACCTTGTCAAGGGACAGGTTGCTAAGGCTTCATCGGGTCTATTCCCTCTGCCTTTCTCTATAAGCGATGCTAAGGTACGTAATTATTTTAAAAATGCAAATTTTTTATGAAAGTATACCTATTTTTTATATTCTACTAAGAACGAGATGCTTTTTTTCTCTTCTTCTCATCGAATTACTATTTTATTTCATAATTCATTGCGTGACAGATAAAAAATGGGAATGATCGATTGACTCATTCCCTGTGTTTTTAGCTTACCAAAAGTTTGTAACCTTTGCCATGTACATTTACAATCTCAACTTTACTATCCTCTTTCAGGTATTTTCGAAGTTTACTGAGAAAGACATCCATACTTCTACCAGTAAAATAGTTGTCATCATGCCATATCTTTAATAAGGCCTCCTCTCTTGTCAATACATCATTTTTCTTTAGGCAGAGCAGGCGTAATAGTTCAGCTTCTTTAGTCGATAGTTTCTGCATCTGCCCTTTATAGGAAATCTGCTGACTTGTGTAATCAAAGAAATAATCGCCAATTTCAAATTTGTCTGCAACTACCTCTTCTTCTTTATCCCGAACACTGCGTTTTAGCAGGGCATTGATGCGAAGTAACAATTCCTCAACCCGAAACGGCTTGGTAATATAATCATCTCCTCCAAGTTCAAAAGCTTCAGTTTTATCTTCCATCATGCTTTTTGCTGTGGCAAAGATTATTGGAACAGTATTGTTTGTTTTTCTGATTTCACGTCCAACTGAGAAGCCGTCTTTCTTAGGCATCATCACATCGAAGATGCAGAGGTCATAGTTATTTTTCTTGAATTGGGATATTGCTTCATCACCATCTGTACATAGTGTGACGTCAAATTTTCCCTTTAATTCGAGATAGTCTTTTAAAAGATCCCCCAAATTAGGATCGTCTTCTGCTAATAATATCTTTTGCATAATGAATACTTTAATTTTAACGAATTCCCTTGATGCTGATAAATCAGCTTCCTCTACCTTTGAAATTCTTTTACAGAGGAAATATACAAAAAAGGAACCTTTTATTTTTTTGTAGGCAAAATTACTTCAAAGGTCGTGCCCTTATCTTTTTCGCTTTTAACCGTAATTTTTCCGTTCAGTCTCCTCAAAATATCTTGTACATAACTTAGACCGAGACCAAACCCTTTTACATTGTGGACATTCCCCGTAGGTATCCGGTAAAACTGGTCAAAAATCTTTTGAAGGTGATCTCGGCTCATACCGATACCGTTATCAGCTATAGTGACCACAATACTATCACCGACGTTTTTTGATTGTATATTCACATGTAAGTCTCCTTTATTGTATTTAATTGCATTATCCAATAGGTTATAAAATACGTTTGAGAAGTGCAGTTCGTCACCAACGACAATATCCTTAGTGGCTGCCAGATCAATAGTGAATTTTCCGCCAATATTTTGCATTCTCAGCTGCATACTGTCTGTAACCGCTGAAATAAGATCGTTAATATGAACATCTACCTGATCTAGTTTTAAGGTTTCTTTTTCTAGTCGAGCTAAATCAAGTACACGTTCGATGTGATTCCCTAACCTAACATTCTCGTCGTAGATGATATTGGCTAATTTTTGAACGCGTTTATGATCGGCATTGATATCCGGGTCCTTAAGCGATTCACTAGCAATCATGATAGTCGCAACTGGCGTCTTAAACTCATGTGTCATATTGTTGATAAAATCTGTTTTCATCTCCGAAACTTTCTTTTGTCTAAAGATGATAATCAGCGTGTATGCAAAACACCCTACCAATAAAAAAAGTAGTGCAAGCATAGGCAAAAGGAGATAACCCATATTATCTGCGATAATCGCCTTTTTGTCTGGAAAATAAATCGTTAATTTGCCTGGTGCAGCACCAATGTCGCCTTTAAAGAGAGCAGTGGAGTACCGTGTTGTATTTGAAGGATTTTTTAAAGCCGCTTCGTTAAGGATATTATTGAGTAAAATATTGTTTGTGCTCCATATTTCGATATTAAATGGCGCTCTAATGTCGCGTTGAGCCAATTCCTCCTTGATAAGCTCTTGAACGATGATAATATTCAGACGATCTTTCAATGGGCGTTTAGCCAATTCCATTCCAATAGCGACATCTTCTATATAGTCAGCCTTTTTACCCCCCAACATGGCAACAGAATCGTAAACGTTAAACCCCGACCAAGAGTTCTTTTTATTAAGCACATCCAGTCTTTTTTCTAAATCAGCGATTGTTTTTGTAAGTTTCGCATTCTCTCTCGGAGGTAAGGTGGCTACCCTGAATTTGGTTTGCTGATCAACCAGGCCATCAAGTAAAGGAATAACAAAGCGCGTACTATCATCTTTTCCGCTCACCTGATCATCTACCTTTGATGCGTTGAGCATGATGAAGGCTTGTACGAGATTGTCATCGGTAAGCTCATTTGAAACAGAAAATTTGATATATTTCTGGTACTCTGGTCTTTTGATATATGTCTCGTAAAATGAATTTTTGATTTCAATGACATTAGGATATAACGCACGTAATTGATCTTCTTGCTCTTTGAAGTTGGAGAAAATAATATGCTGCTTGTTCTTTAGCTCTTCAATTCTATATTGTATTTCGAGTTGTTCGGCCAAAAGTCTTTGTTTTGCCTGTTCTTGTTTGGATTTTTCAAGATTTCGTTCTTGTTGAACTTTAGCAAAGTCAACAACTTCCCGGCGTTCCAATTTTCCTGCAACAGCTGTTATCGCAGCATTGACGGATTCATCAAACAATTGGGATTTTTGACGATAAGAATCTCTTAAAAAATAGAATTGCATAGCCAAGACGCCGATAAGGGCCAATGACATCAGTCCAATGATTAATACAATGCTATTTTTCTTCATTTGATTAGAGGATTAAATAAATATGATTTTTACTTTATCACAAAGTTTATAGCGTATCGTGTGTTTCCATTTGCATATTTATCTTGAGACCAATTTCTGATAGTCCCATGATGAACAGCTCATTTTCTAAATTGTTACAAATATAAAGATGCTGATGTGTTTTGAAGCTGTTTTAACAATGTTTAACAGCAAGCTGTTTAAATATAGGTGTTGTTGTTTGTAAATTAGTGCATAGTGATGAGGTATGCCGTGAATCTGGCCATAGTAGTCGATTTTTAATTAATGCCAGGTAGCTTGACTGATGAGTGAACTAGCTAGTAAATTCATGAGTAGTTGTGAGCTATATTGTTGAATGCAATCTATAATAATCAGGACTGAATAAGCGGAATGTTTACGTTTGCTTATACTTATATGCATTTAAATACTATTAAATAACGATATACAAATGAAAATTTACGTATTATTACTGACATTGGCTTCGGTCGGAACCGTCGCTTTGGGGCAGGTTAGGGTAAGTCCACAGATTCCTTTAATTCAGGAAAAAGAAGCAAAAATGCCTATTCTTAAATTGGATTCGGCAGGTGAAAAGTATCGCATGCCCGTTAAGAAATTAAGGCGTATGGACAGCCTAGCTCCGATGCCCGGGACAGAAAGGATGCCTAAAGCAGGTCGGGAAGCGGCTGATCTTCCACTTAAACGAATAAGCGATTCACTAAAGATGGAGAGGTTTAAATTAAGGATTGATTCCTTATATCAAAACAGACAAAAAAAATAGCGTTCTATGTAGAACGCTATTTTTTTGGCTTAATCCTATGTTTCCTATAACTGAGAAACACGGATAGTATTTGTTTTACCCTTTTCAATTAACGGTGTAGAAGCCGTATTGATAATAATTGAACCGGGTTTAACATAGTTGTTTTTTACAATAAACTTGTTGACATCATGGATAGAACCATCCGTGCTTTCAAACTTGTCATAGATAAAGGTTTTTACACCCCAAAGTAGGCTTAATTGTTTCAAAAGTTTTTGTGTTCCTGTGAAAACTAAGATATCTACATTTGGTCTATAACTTGTAATTTCAAACGCTGTCGCTCCAGATGAGGTCAGTACTGCAATTGCTGAGGCATTTGTTTTTTGAGCAAGATAGACGGAGGAAGCACAGATAGCATCAGGAATTAGTGTGCCATCGTGGATTTCACTAACTTTCTCATTATAATAAGGATAAGAAGTTTGTTCCACGTGAATAATGATTTTGCTCATTGTTTCGATCACAATTTCAGGGAATTCACCTACAGATGTTTCTCCACTTAACATAACTGCGTCAGCCCCATCTAACACAGAGTTGGCGACGTCATTTACTTCAGCACGTGTAGGACGAGGTGTGGTGATCATGCTTTCCAACATCTGTGTTGCAATGATTACTGGTTTAGAAAGATCTCTACATTTTTGTACAATAATCTTCTGAAGTCCTGGTACTTCTTCCATGGGAAGTTCAACACCTAGATCTCCCCGAGCAACCATAACAGCATCTGTTGCTTCGATAATTGCATCAATATTTTCGATCGCTTCAGGCTTTTCAATTTTTGCGATTATGCGCGCATGACTTCCTTTTGCCGCTATGATTTTTTTACATTGCGCAATGTCTTCAGCCGAGCGTACGAATGACATAGCTATCCAGTCAGCGCCATGGTCTAAAGCAAAGTTCAGGTTATCTAAATCTTCCTCTGTCAATGAAGGAATAGATACTTTTGTATTTGGTAAATTAACACCTTTACGTGAAGTAAGGACACCACCGTGTACGACTTCACAAGTAACTGTATCCTTATGATTAGTCTCTAAAACACGAAGTTGAAGTTTTCCGTCGTCAAGTAAAATGATTTCGTTGGCTTCAACATCGTTTGGAAAGTTTTCGTATGTAATGTAGATTCTGTTTTCGTCTCCGATAAGTTCTTGTGTGGTGATTTCAACTTTTGAACCGTTCACCAGAACAGCTCCACCTTCTTTCATTTTTCCGATCCGAATTTTCGGACCTTGTAAATCAGCTAAGATGGCAACATTGAATCCTGTTTCATTATTTATTGCATTTATAGTTTCGATTACCTTAAGGTGATCTGCCTGGCTGCCATGAGAGAAATTCAACCGACACACATCAACCCCTTTGGCAATCATGTTGGTCAAAACTTGTTTGTCTGCCGAGGCAGGGCCTAATGTTGCGACAATTTTAGTCCTTTTTTGAACTTTTTCCATCTGTTATTTTGTATTTTAAATGTTCTTCATTAATCACAACAAATAGCGAGCTATGTTGTTGTGTTTTGTCAAAACTAAATCGAATTAATTTAGATCTAAACGGGAGTGTATTTGCTACACTAACCTACAGTTTGCTAAAATATGAGATTTTCTTTAGATTTCAATATTTTTGGTGATATTTCTTTTGCGATGACGACTTCGGGTAATTTGCTGATCCTTTTGATCATATGCGCTACATCTTCTTCGCAGATGAAGTTTTTGATAATGATAAAAAAATCAAAGTGCGGGTTTTCAGGAATTAAATAAGTTCCTTCGATGCTCTTATTGTTGATCAGGAAATATTCTGTGTCAGCGTCGGGTACAAGATAATGAAAAGCAGTGAAGTGGTAGTTGTTTTTTTTCTTTGGATCATAAACAATATGATATTCTAGTTCCTCTTCGGATTTATTTTTTTGTCGTCCATCATGATCGTATTTGCTTTCCTTTCCTCTGGAAAAATTGAGATTAGTCTCCTTGTTGATGAAGTGACAGAGTCGGTAATCTTTCAACGGGCAGGTGATGGCGAGTAGGGTGAAATCCAACTCTTCTTCCATGTCCATATCTAATCGTGTTACTAACTTATTGACCACTTTAATGCTTAAATTTATCTACCTTTTATAGCGAAGGTACTAATAATTTTAAGGTTGGAATATACTTTTTGTGTAAAATTTGAGTTAATTAGCTGAGCGTTTGGAATACAAAATATTTTTTGTTATACTTGAACTAAGTTAATATAGAGTGGGTTAGCTAGTATAAGACGCGAATAAGTTCGGTCGCCTAACATGGTGACTTTCATCTAAATATCATTTTAGGTTTGAATTTTGATGAAATTTATTTTTCTTTGCACAGATTTATTAAACAATTAAACTATAAAATCATGTCAGATATCGCTTCAAGAGTAAAAGCAATTATCGTTGAAAAATTAGGTGTTGACGAAAACGAAGTAACACCAGAAGCTTCATTCACTAATGATTTAGGTGCTGATTCACTTGACACTGTTGAGTTGATCATGGAGTTTGAAAAAGAATTCAACGTTGCTATTCCTGATGATCAAGCAGAAACTATTGGTACTGTTGGTCAAGCAATCGCTTATTTAGAAAAAAACGTTAACTAACTAATTTAATTAGGCTAATCGTAATAAATGGAGCTTAAAAGAGTAGTAGTAACAGGATTAGGCGCCCTTACACCAATTGGTAATACCGTCTCAGCTTACTGGGAGGCTTTAATAAATGGTGTAAGCGGGGCTGCTCCTATTACGCATTTTGATGCGTCAAAATTCAAAACTCAGTTTGCGTGTGAGGTAAAGGGGTTTGATCCACATGATTTTATGGATCGTAAGGAAGCTCGTAAAGTCGATCCTTTTGTACAGTATGCAATTGCGTCAACCGATGAGGCAATTAAGGATGCTGGCTTAGATTTTGAAAAACTTGATACAAACCGTATCGGGGTAATTTGGGGTTCAGGAATTGGGGGCTTAACAACCTTTACTGAAGAAGTTGCAAATTTTGCAAAAGGAGATGGAACCCCGCGTTTCAATCCTTTCTTCATTCCTAAGATGCTCGTTGATATTGCTCCAGGACATATTTCTATGCGTCATGGCCTTCGTGGTCCTAACTTTTCTGCAGTATCGGCCTGTGCGTCAGCTACCAATGCAATGATAGATGCTTTCAACTATATTCGTATGGGGAAAGCTGATGTGATTGTTACGGGTGGATCAGAAGCAACAGTTAATGAAGCTGGAATTGGTGGATTTAATGCAATGCACGCTTTGTCAACTCGGAATGACGATCCAAAAACAGCTTCGCGTCCTTTTGATAAAGATAGAGATGGTTTTGTTTCTGGTGAAGGTTCAGGTGCTTTGATTTTGGAAAGCTTAGAGCATGCTTTGGCACGTGGAGCTAAAATCTATGCAGAGATTGCTGGTGGTGGAATGAGTGCTGATGCACATCATATCACGGCCTCGCATCCTGAAGGTTTGGGTGCTAAGCTAGCCATGACAATGGCAGTCAACGATGCAGAGATGGATTTTTCAGATATTGATTATATCAATGTTCACGGAACCTCTACGCCTGTTGGCGATATTAGTGAAACTAAGGCTATTGTCGATCTGTTCGGTGAACATGCATATAAACTGAATATCAGTTCAACTAAATCAATGACTGGGCACCTTTTGGGAGCTGCAGGAGCGATAGAAACTATTGCTTCTATTCTTGCTGTCCAAAATGATATTGTCCCACCGACAATCAATCACTTTACAGATGATCCAGAAATTGATAATAAATTGAATTTTACATTCAATAAAGCGCAAAAACGAACTGTTAACGCAGCATTGAGTAACACATTTGGTTTCGGAGGGCATAATGCTACCGTTATTGTGAAAAAATATAAAGCTTAATGTTTGATCCTTCAAACATGGTTTGATAATATGAGCTAGCGACAGGTTCTTTAATTAGGACTTGTCGCCTTATTTTTAGAAGAGATGCCTTTTGCTAGGATATATAAATTATATATTTCGCCGGAGCGGGAATACGTTAGAAAACTAAAAAACCTGCTTGGATTTGTTCCCGGAAATGTACACTTGTACAAAATGGCTTTCAGACATAAGTCTGTGGCTATTACAATTAAAGAGGGCGCAAAGAATAGCAACGAACGTTTGGAATTCTTAGGTGATGCTGTTTTGGGTTCGGTTGTCGCCGAATTGTTATTTAAGAAATATCCTTATAAAGATGAAGGTTTCTTGACCGAAATGCGCTCGAAGATTGTCAGTAGAGCAAATCTGAATCAGCTGTCCCGAAAATTAGGATTTAATGAACTGATTCAGTTCGATGCACGAATGATCAGTTTTCCTAATAAACAAGGGTCGTTACTGGGCGATGCTTTCGAAGCATTAATAGGAGCCGTTTATCTTGATAAAGGCTATGTCTTTACCAAAAGCTTTCTGCTGAATAGAATCATTAAGCCGCATGTTGATATTCTTCTATTAGAACAGACTGAAACAAACTTTAAAAGTAGGTTGATTGAATGGTGTCAGCATACGGGGAAAGAGATTGTATTTCAACAGACAGACAATCCGCAGGGGGAATCTTCTAAAATGTTTAGTATTGAAGCCGTTGTTGATGGTGTCGTATGCGGACTAGGTCGCGATTTTAATAAAAAATCTGCAGAGAAATCAGCTGCGGAGAAAGCCTGTGAATTCCTTAAAATTCTAGAAGTAGAATAAAGGATTTTATTAACTTTGCCAAATATGGCAGTAGTAAAACCTTCTTTGGCAAAAGGAACGCGTGATTTTTCGCCTTCCGAAATGATCAAACGCAACTATATTTTCGATACATTAAAAACGGTATTCAAAAAATATGGCTATAGTGAAATACAGACCCCTTCATTTGAAAATTTAACCACACTTACCGGTAAATATGGAGATGAGGGTGATAAGCTGATCTTTAAAATTCTTAATTCGGGTGATTACATGGCAAAGGCGCCAGACAGCCTGCTTCAAGATAAAAATTCCAATAAACTCATTCCACATATTTCAGAGAAAGCGCTAAGATATGACCTTACTGTGCCTTTCGCGCGTTACGTCGTAATGCACCAGAATGATATTGCTTTACCATTTAAGCGGTTCCAGGTACAACCCGTATGGCGTGCTGATCGTCCACAGCGCGGAAGATATCGTGAGTTTTATCAATGTGATGTGGATGTGGTTGGATCTGAAAGTTTATTAAATGAAGCGGAGTTCATTTTGATTTATCAAGAAGCCTTCGAGCGTTTTGGACTGAAAGACTTTACTATTAAAATCAACAACCGAAAAATTCTATCAGGTATTGCCGAAATTATCGGAAAGCCAGAGTTGATTGTCGATATGACTGTAGCGATCGACAAATTGGATAAAATCGGCTTGGATGGTGTCAACAAAGAATTGGTTGAGAGAGGCTTTACGGAAGAGGATCTTGCTATTTTGAAACCGATCATTTTATTGGAAGGCTCGAATAAAGAGAAACTGTCTTCCTTAAAAGCGATTTTAGCCACTTCTGCCATCGGTTTGAATGGTATTGCCGAGATTGAGGAAGTGTTTGAGTATGTCGGTAAATTAGGTGCTGAAGAAAAATTGCTTAATCAAATCATAGATCTGGATATTACATTGGCTCGTGGTCTAAATTATTATACGGGCTGTATTTTTGAGGTCAAGACGAATGAGGTTGCCATGGGAAGCATCGGTGGAGGCGGTCGTTATGATGATCTCACAGGGATGTTTGGACTGAAGGGGTTGACTGGAGTCGGGGTTTCTTTTGGTGCTGACCGAATTTATGATGTACTTGAAGAATTGAATCTTTATCCAACCGGAAGAGCAGAAACCACAAAACTTCTTATTATTAATTTTGATAAGCAACTCGAAGTGTATACACTTCGCTTACTGAACAAACTTCGTCAAGAAAATATTGCTTCGGAACTTTATGCTACTCCTGTAAAATTGAAAAAACAAATGGGGTATGCGGATGGTAAAGGAATTCCTTATGTGTTATTGGTAGGGGAAGAAGAGGCTGCCTCGGGGCAATTGTCTTTAAAGGACATGGAAAGTGGTGAGCAAATAAAGGTTACTGAAAGTGAGCTGATCCAAAAACTTCGATAACGAACAGTTTGTATAGAATAGATTAAGCCAAATGATTATTAAGTCGTTTAGCTTTTTTATTTTCATAAGTTTTTGATTTATTTGGTTGTGCCGTTCATTTATTTGTAATCAAATGCTATATACTTTAAATCAAATGTCTTAGAAGTGTCTTAAAGTAGAAATAAAATTGATTTTTGAACAAGGAAATTCGTCCAAAATTATTAGATTTGTAGTCTAGAATAGTAAGAAAATCAAAACTTTGAAATGAGTTCAACACCTATAACAAAAGAGACATATTTGGAGTGGTATAAGTCGATGTTACTTATGCGTAAGTTTGAAGAAAAAGCAGGTCAACTTTACGGACAGCAAAAGATTCGTGGTTTCTGTCACTTGTACATAGGACAAGAAGCAGTTGTCGCTGGAACGATGTCGGTTATTAAGCCTGAAGATTCTTTAATCACTGCTTATCGTGATCACGCCCACGCTTTGGCTAAAGGCGTTTCTGCCAATGCTTGTATGGCTGAATTATATGGAAAGATCACAGGTTGTTCCAAAGGTAAAGGAGGCTCCATGCACTTCTTCTCCAAGGAGCATAAATTCATGGGTGGCCATGGTATTGTTGGTGGTCAGATTCCTTTAGGTGCTGGTATAGCATTTGCTGAGAAATATCTTGGTACAGATAATGTAAATATCTGTTATATGGGTGATGGAGCTGTGCGTCAAGGTGCATTCAATGAGACATTGAACATGGCGATGTTGTGGAAACTCCCTGTTATCTTCGTGTGTGAAAACAATGGTTATGCCATGGGGACGTCTGTACAACGTACAACGAACATGCAGGATATTTACAAAATGGGCTTAGGTTTCGATATGCCTTCTGCTCCGGTTGATGGAATGGATGTTGTTGCTGTACACAATGCGATGGACGAAGCTGTTCAACGTGCTCGTGCAGGTGAAGGTCCAACATTCCTAGAAATTCGTACATACCGTTACAAAGGACACTCCATGTCTGATCCAGCTAAATATCGTACGAAAGAAGAACTAGAAGCGTATAAAGACCGTGACCCATTGTTGTCGACTAAACATGCTATTTTAGAAAACAACTATGCAGACGACGCTTGGTTTGCAGAAGTTGAGGCTGATGTGAAAAAGGTCGTTGAGGAGTCGGTGAAATTTGCAGAGGAATCTCCTTATCCAACTGCAGATGAATTGTACAAAGATGTATATGTACAACAAGACTATCCATTTATTTTAGATTAATACTCTTTAACTTGATAATATAATAAAGAATGGCTGAAGTAGTAAGAATGCCGAAAATGAGCGATACAATGACCGAAGGGGTCATCGCGAAATGGCACAAAAAAGTTGGTGATAAAGTAAATTCTGGTGATTTAGTAGCGGAGATTGAAACAGATAAAGCTACGATGGACTTTGAGTCTTACCAAGAAGGAACTCTTTTATATATTGGTCCTAAAGAAGGCGAAGCAGTAGCTATTGACGCTGTTATAGCAGTTTTGGGCGAACCAGGAGAAGATTTTCAAGCGCTGTTGAGTGGAGATGCTCCTGAAGCTGAGAAAGCAGCAGAAAAAACTGAAGACAAAAAAGAAGAAGAAGTTTCTGCTCCAGCATCTTCGGCAAGTACAGTAACTCCTGAGGAATTAGGATGTACCGTGATCACAATGCCGTTGTTGAGTGATACCATGAAAGAAGGTGTTATTGCGCAATGGAACTTCAAAGTTGGCGATACGATCAAATCTGACGATGCGATTGCAGATGTAGAAACGGATAAAGCTACGATGGAAGTTACTGCCTATGCGGATGGTACCTTGTTATATGTCGGTCTTGAAGCTGGAGAAGCTGCAAAGGTTAACGACATTATAGCAATCGTTGGTCCTGCTGGAACTGACATTACTCCGTTGTTGAATCAAAAATCTGATGCGCCAAAGGCCGAAACGACTGAAACTCCTAAAGCTGATGCTACTTCAACTGCATCATCTCCTGCAGCTCCGGCCGTTAGCAACGATGATTCTCGTGTGAAAGCTTCACCTTTAGCACGTAAAATTGCGCAAGAAAAAGGGATCAACTTAAGTGATATTAAGGGGTCTGCAGATGGTGGCCGTATTGTGAAGAAAGACGTTGAGTCATTCGTTCCTGCTGCTGCACAACCTGTAGAGACAAAATCCGCAGCTGCTCCTGCAGAAGCAAAAGCGATTACTTTACCTACGTATGTGGGGGAAGAACGTTACACGGAAAAACCAGTTAACCAAATGCGTAAAACTATTGCGCGTCGTTTGGCTGAGTCCTTGTTTACCGCACCGCACTTCTATTTGACAGTATCTATAGACATGGATAATGCTATGGCTGCTCGTGCCCAGATCAATGAAGTTGCTCCAGTAAAAGTTTCTTTCAATGATATCGTTGTAAAAGCTGTAGCTGTTGCCTTGAAAAAACATCCTGCTGTAAACTCTTCATGGCAAGGCGATAAAATCCGTTTCAATGAGCATACCAACATTGGTGTTGCAATGGCTGTTGAAGATGGTTTATTAGTTCCTGTTGTGCGTTTTGCTGATGGAAAATCATTATCGCATATCTCTGCAGAGGTGAAAGACTTCGCGCAAAAAGCGAAAGCTAAAAAACTACAACCTGCAGATTGGGAAGGATCTACATTTACAGTTTCCAACCTAGGGATGTTCGGAATTGATGAATTTACTTCCATCATAAACTCTCCAGATGGTGCAATCCTTTCTGTTGGAGCAATTCAGGCTGTTCCTGTTGTTAAAAATGGCGCAGTAGTTCCAGGCAATGTAATGAAAGTAACATTGGGCTGTGATCACCGTGTGGTAGATGGCGCAACTGGAGCTGCATTTTTACAGACATTGAAATCTCTGGTGGAAAATCCAGTGAGATTGTTAGCATAATCCTTTAACGAAGGAATGAAAGCCACTTTAGCAATAAAGTGGCTTTTTTTGTTTCTTAAATTAGTCTGAGCTCGTGAAAGTGAAAAGCTGGCCGTTTATATTGACAATTCCATCCGTACGTTACACCTAATTAGGCCTGATTTTTTTTTAAAGGAATGACGTAGTCAGTAGATTAGGTAACATAAAAGATGAATAACAATATAGTGAGGAAAAAATTCGTTTTTTTATACTAAAATCTTCATTTTAGCATTATTATCGATACACTTGATCTTCGATTACGAACTTCGATATTTTTATATCATTTAATAGAAGAGAAATGGGTGATATTTATTAATATACAATACAAATAATACAAGAATCCGGGAGACATTATATAGTGAAATTATTTTTTTTAAAGGGAATGGTCGCTCTTTTGTTGGCATCTACAGTTGCCTGTAATTCAAAAGAGAAAAAACAGAAAGAAGCAGCAATAGCGCAGGCAAAAGTGGATAGTACAAGATTGGTTTATAATGCCAATAATGCAGATTTGAAAATTGATGCTTTTATGAAGAATCTTCATTCAAAAGCTGCCTTCAACGGAAATGTTCTTATTGCCAAAGATGGAAAAATTTTATATCAAAATACATTCGGCTGGGCTAATTATCTAAAACGGGATAGTCTAAAAATTGACGACAAATTTGAGTTGGCTTCCCGTTTCTAAGCCGCTGACAGCCGTCGGGACTTTAAAGTTGGTGGAGGCTGGAAAGTTGCGCCTCGATCAAACGATCAATGACTTCTATCCTGATTTTCCATATCCAGGCATTACAATAAAAATGTTATTGACTCATCGTTCGGGATTACCTAATTACGTATACTTTTCAGAAAAACACTGGCCTGATCGTAAGAAGGGGATGACTAATCAGGATGTAATGAAAATGCTGACCGAGTTTAAGCCGAATCGTTATGGTGCGCCCGGGGGACGTTTTTTTTATAATAACTCGAACTTTATGGTCTTAGGGGCTATCATAGAGAAGGTATCAAAGCAAGACTTTGCTACTTATATGAAAGATAGTGTGTTTAATGTTGCCGGGATGACAAATACGGCTGCACTTTCAAAGGCTGTATATGATAAGATACCTACAAACGTTATCGGACACGATAAGATATGGAGGAGATCCGTTGTACAAAATTTTCAGGATGGACCACTTGGTGATAAGGGAATCTATAGTACCGTTCGTGATCTTTATCGCTTTGACCTCGCTTTGAGGGATGGAAAGCTGTTAAAACAGTCCACATTAGATTCGGCATATAGCGGATATCCTGATGCGAAAAAGGGGATTTTTAGCTATGGTTATGGCTGGCGTACGTTTGAACATGCTAATGATCATATCGTATACCATACAGGTTGGTGGCACGGTTTTAGACATATTTACGTAAGAGATCTAAAAAGAAATATTGTCATTGTTCTGCTTTCTAATATGACTAATGGAAGTTTGGTTAAATTAGACGAGCTTTATAAAATCTTGGGAATGCCGGTATTGCGTAAAAATGCCTATAGTAGTCACGGGGATTTTATCATTGATGAGTAAGTTTTTGGGCGCGATCAATAGGTGATATAAACGGATATAAAAATGAAAAAAACTTTGATTTTGGGTGCTAGTAGCAATCCTTCTCGTTATTCCAATAAAGCCGCTAATATGCTGCATAGGCATGGACATGATATTGTTAATATTGGTCTGAGTGGGGGTG
The DNA here is from genome assembly GCF_030818895.1 of Sphingobacterium zeae. NCBI lineage: Bacteria > Pseudomonadati > Bacteroidota > Sphingobacteriia > Sphingobacteriales > Sphingobacteriaceae > Sphingobacterium > Sphingobacterium zeae. Next base: position 5,328,589 of record NZ_JAUTBA010000001.1, on the reverse strand, counting down.
AAGCAGCTGGAGTTTCTATTGAAAAGAAAGGCAATGTCTATTCCGATATCGATACTGTGACGATGTACGTCAGTGAACATAATCAGAAAGAATATTATGACTATATTTTGGCAACGAAACCGAAACGGATTATATTTAACCCGGGTGCAGAGAATCCTGAATTAGAGCAGCTCGCCATGGAGCATGGTATTAAAACTGAAAGAGCCTGTACCCTGGTCTTATTGAGTACAGGACAATTTTAAATTTTGGATTTTCGAAGTAGTTCAACTGATAAGTACTTTGTGATAAAATAGTTTGTAAGGCCCACAGTATTGCTGTCAAGATTCAAACTGGAAACTTTTATTTCACAGTGTTCTTTCAATATTGCCATGGTATACGAATTAATAGCCTGTTGTATCGGAATAGTGATCAGTTCATTTGCTTTTGCAATTTTTCCACCTAGTACGATCAATTCCGGATTGAGTAGTTGGATCAGTGATGCAAATGCTTTTCCAAGATTTGTGCCCAGTTTGGAAATCTGATTGATTGCAAATTGATCGCCTTTGTTTGCGGCTTCAATAATATGCGTTGGTGTTAAATGTTGTAATTCATCGGGTTGCAACTCATTTAATTTAGTCAGCTCTCCTTTCTGGATTTCCTGTTTAGCATTGTTGACTAAAGCAATTCCGGAAGCTACGGTTTCCAAACAACCTCTTTTCCCACAGTAGCATAGTTCGCCATTATCGATAAAGGGCATATGTCCCACTTCACCCGAGTAACCATCCCGGCCAAGATAAACTTCACCATTGGACACGATTCCTAAACCTATTCCCCAGTCCATTAGGATAATTAAACTGTTTTTTGTGTTTTTTGCCAAACCAAATTTCAGTTCAGCGTATGCCGCTCCTTTAACATCATTCAGAATGAAGACCGGTTTTTTATATATGTGCTCAAAATAATTTGTTATGGATTGATTGTCGTCATGTAAAAATGTCTCGTTGGTACCTTCTTCAGCGTTGATCAGCCCAGGCATACCAATGATAATACCTGTTAGGTTCTCGATATCAACTGATTTATCGATAAGATATTGATCAACGATTTGTGTGATAGCGGCTAGATTTTCTCCATTGCGGGATAGTTCATTATCCAGCTCAACAGTTTCAGCAATAATGTTCTGGTTGTTGTCCATTATACTCATAGTGATGGAGAAACGTTGGAGCTCAATCGAAAGTACCTGAAACAATCCATCGCGTAATTTATATAAATTAGGTTTGCGCCCACCAATAGATTCACCTTTATCAAATTGACGTATAAAATCATCTTCCAGTAATTCTGCGATTAAGCTATTCACTGTGGGCAAGCTTAAATAAAGGTTTTTAACAATGTCATTTACCGATACAGATCCTAATTCGGCTATTAATTTTATAATGGAGAGTTTATTGAACAGATTTTTCTTTTCAGGTTTACTCTCCAATTTTTTGTTAATCAGTAAATTTACGGCTTTAGTCATAAAACATCATATTTTTGAAATAGAATCCTCAGGGCTTTAATTTAGCAAAAGTTTTGGAATCATTTGGTTATTTTCTTAATCGGTAAGTAAGTTGGCTATTTAGCAAAAAGGGGATAAGATACCTTATCCCCCCTTCTACTTATACATCTATACTATTTGAGTTTTTTTATCCGAATGTCTTTGAAGAATACTTCAGTACCGTGCCCCAAGAATCCGATATGACCAGAGGTCCGTTTAAGTCCAGGATGTTGTTTTCCGTCCAAGGTACCATTTTTACTTGCCTCTGCGATATCTGCATCCACAATGACAGTACCATTGAGGGTAACTTTGATGCGATTACCTTTCACGGTTATTTCTTCAGCGTTCCACTCCCCAACAGGTTTTAAATAGCCTTTTTTAGCAGGAACAACGCCATAAATAGAACCATTATACTGATATTGCTTCAAGTCTTTATAGACATCTGCATCATCATCCAGCACCTGGATCTCCATGGCTTCATATGCGGCGTCTCCCTCCAGAGGAGCCCGTATTCCCACCCCATTGTTGGCACCCGGAGTCAATTTGAAGTCGAAACGATAAATGAAGTCTGCATATTCCTCTTTTGTGTAGAGGTTTCCACCAAATTTTGCATTTGGATACACCCAGATATAACCTTCGTCATTGATCACGTAAGCTTGGTTTTCTGTCCACTTGTCGAGGTTTGTTCCATCAAAAAGTATTTCAAACCCGTCTTTTTTCTCTTGATCGCTCAACTTAAAGATTTGCTTTCTTGGGAATTCCTTGATAAAAAGATCTCTATAATAAACAACTGAACCATGCGCTTGTAACTCAATTTGTTCGGTAGGGAAAATGGATTGGTTTCTATCCCAATAGTTTTCAAGAGGAATGTTATCGGTTACTAATTGTCCATTTAACCAAACCGTGACTTTATCGTCTAGCATTTTGATTTTAAACGTATTCCATTCGCCGGTAGCGTTGTCGGAGACCTTCAATGGTTTGCTTTCATTTTTTTGGTTGTTATATAATCCACCGGAGCCAACTTGGGCACCGACTCTTGTATTGGCGATATCCCAAATCTGTACTTGAGGAGTACCTCTCAAGTAAATACCAGCATCACCCTCTATTCCACCATAGTTCTCCAGTTTCCAGTCTACCAGCATTTCGAAGTCACCATATTGTTTTACGGTTGCTAGATTGTCACCTTTTCCGCTGAATACAATTTGACCATTGGCTACTGTCCAGCCTTTACGCATGATATCGTCCGCTTTAGCTTGTGCTGTCACTAAAGTTTTCTCGTTCATCTTACTGCGTTTGATTGGGTCGGCGACCAATCCTTTCCAGCCACTGAGGTCTTTACCATTGAACATCGAAACGTACCCCTCTTTGATGGGCATTTCAGCGAGATAACGAACAACAGCTTCTTTGAGATATCCACTTTCGCTACCGGACAATTTACCGATGACCTGTTCCAAAACTTCTCTAACCTTCTTACCGTAGAATTTATTGTCCATTGCAATGTTCATCGCGACATTAGTTGCTGTTCCAGTAAGTTGGGGATCGTTCATCAGGTCAGCTGCGAAAACGAAAGACTGGTATGTTCCTGTTGGTTGCAATGCCGATAGCGCAGCTTTTTTCTGTTCTGCTGTTTTGGCGACACTGAATGCATCTCGCAACAATAAGGTTTTCTGTTCAGGTGTATTTGAAGATGAAGAGATTGATTTGATCAATCCTCTGTATACTGTATTGAAAAGATTATCGTCTTTTTCTGTTCGAGAAAGCGATACCAATTCTGGAAGTGCGTTGGAGGAAGACCAGCCAGCTAACGATTCAATTGCTGCTGACCGTAGACTTGTATTATTATTGTTAAGGTATGCAGTTACAGCTTGCAATGACTGTGCGTCACCAAGCCCAGCAAAAATGGGGAAATATTTAGCGGTATTAGGCGCTGCTGATTTCGCTATATTAGCTGCCAGTTTTTCTGTTAATCCTTTTGAATTTGTGCTTGACTGAATCACGTTGACTAGGGCACGTTGCAATAGAACGGCAGATTTATTATCTGTTGTATTGTTTAGCCTATTGAATAGTTCTTCTAAATCCGATTCCTGGGCAACATTGGGAAGTGCTTTGTTGATCGCTTCTTCGACAGCAGGATTTGCACTCTTTATTGCTAATACAGCTTTGGATGATGCATTGTTGGAACGTTTACTTAAAATATCCAGCAATTGAATCTTTTTGTCGTCATCTACCGTAGCAAGCGCATTGTTGACATCGGTAACAACATTTGCATCTTTAGATGATAGGATCAACGCTTTTACCGAATTGTTGAACTGTTGATCTGTGTTGAGCGCCTGGATTAAAGTATTGGTTTCTTTTCCCTGTGATAGTGTATTTAGAGCACTTAATCCAGCTAATTTAGTTACTGGAGACTGTGTTTTATTTACTAAAGCCTGGATTAGTTTTAAGCTGCTTGCCGAACCATTGTGGGCTAAGTAGTTCAATACACTTTCTTGAACTTCTGGTGTACTTTTGCTCGCTAAAGCAAGCAAGCTTTTTGCGTCACTGCCCTTTCCGTATTTTCCGAGTAATTGTAAAGCAATGTTACGGTAAGCACCATTATCGCTCTTAACTGCTGCTAATAAGTTCTTTTGTTGTTTCGCTGGGTCAATAGTCGTCAATAATTTAAGCGATGCAATTTGACCGTTGATTGATTTGGCTTTTTGGGATTCCTGGAAAAATTTGTTCAGAAACTTAACCGCATCTTGGTCGTGTTTATTGTCGATCAACGCTTGGGCATAGTCTATACCAAGTCCAACCGCATCAAATTTGTCGTAACTGTAACCTGCAGCAGTGAGTCTTTCCTGGAATAGCGATTCGGAAGCTGTGCCACCTATTTTGCTCAATGCGATTAATGCTGTCCGTTGAAAACCGTCCGAATTATATTTTTTGGTCAATTCCAAAATAGCATTTTCCGCATTTATATCCTTTAAATCTCCGAGTGCGGTAACTAAGGCAATAGCAGTTTTCTCTGTCGTTGACGCAGCTAAAGCTTTTTCTAAGGCTGCTGTCGATTCAGGGGTACGAATAGATACCAGCGTTCTCGCTGCTGCATCGGCAAGATAATCGTTTGTCAAACAATTAGCGACAGCTGGTATAGCTGTATTATCGGCGCATTGACGTAACAGGCGTAGGGCAAAGACCTGATTTGTTGGTTCACTCAATTGCGAGATGGATTTTGCCAAACCTTCAACAAAAACTCTTTTTTGCTGTTCTTTACCGGGTTGATTTACATAGAATGAATAGCTGTTTGCTGCAAATTCTATCGGAGCGTTATTGCTTCCCGGTGCTTTAAGTCCCTTAAGGAAAGTGACGACATCGTCAGCAGAGAAGCCTTCCAGCTCATGCATGGCAAGCAAAAATTTTTCTTTTTCTTCGGCAGGCTGCTGTGCCAATACGTCTGCTATTTTGGTCGCAGTCGTTCTATTTTGTGGTTGCTGAGCGTAAGTTGCACTAGAAATAAGAAGCAATACAGTCAGCGAATTGAATATTCTTTTCATTGGGATATCTTTTTAAATAGACCAAGGGCCTCTCATTGGTTGGTGAATCAATCTATTTGCGGCGTCATCATCAATAAATAGCTCATTTTGGGAGTCATATTTTAATGATCTGTTTAGTCGCAATGCTGCTAATCCCATGTTGACCAAAGTACAAGAACGATGTCCATTGATTTCATTCAGTGCAAACTTTTCTCTAGTGCGTACAGATTCCAGGAAGTCGACAATCTGTGGTGCAGGTTCAGGGTATTGTGCAAGCTTTCGTTCCAAATCGGGTATATCAGATTGAAATCCTCGATATAATTTACCTTTTGGTCCCTCGATATAGGCTGCCTTTTCATCCTTTGCATCGCCGTCTAGAATGATCTGACAACCATCGGCATAAGTAAATGTAATGCGTCGCCATGTACCCACAGCATCCGGATGTTGTTGCGGAGCATCAACATCGACAGTAATGGGACTTTCATTGTCTTTACCTAAAAAGTATTGAACAGGATCCATATAATGTTGTCCCATATCTCCAAGGCCACCGCCATCATAATCCCAATATCCCCTAAAGGTCGTGTGTACACGGTGCTTGTTGTAAGGTTTGTATGGCGCTGGACCTAACCAAAAATCGTAGTCAAGTTCTGCTGGAGCCTTTTCCTCTGGTAAATTTTCCTTTCCTACCCAATAGAATTTCCAGTCAAAACCCGTATGCTTGCTTATCGTGACTTTCAATGGCCAACCCAACATGCCTGTATCGACTAATTTTTTGATTTTGCTTACGGGAACATTCATTCCATAAAAGTCGTCCTTGAAACGAAACCAGGTATTTAGACGAAAGATATTGCCGTGCTGAGCGATGGCTTCTTTCACTTTTTTACCTTCACCAATAGTTCGGGTCATCGGTTTTTCACACCAGATATCTTTACCTGCTTTTGCCGCTTCAATAGACATCAATCCGTGCCAATGTGGGGGAGTAGCAATATGTACGATATCTACTTCTGGAGATTTAATCAACTCCCTAAAGTCATGGTATTCCTTCACACCACCGCCTAAGTCTGCTTGTGCTGCCGCCAGATGGGTTTTGTCTACATCACAAATAGCTACTGTTTTAGTTCCGGCATAGGCAAAGTGTCCACGGCCCATATTGCCGACACCAATGACACCTTTGGTTAGATGGTCGCTCGGAGCAAGATATCCCTGTCCTCCGAGTACAAAGCGAGGTACAATAGAAAATGCCGCAGCACCGACCACGGATTTTTTTATGAAATCACGCCTTGATGAATTCTGTTCTTTCATTTTGGTTGGATTAGTTGTTGTATAATTGATCCTCTATTAGGCTGTTAAAAATTAACCGCATTGGATATTTAGTCTTAAAAATAGACAAAAAACTGATGAATGTAAACTGATAACTAAAATTTTACGTATTGTTTATTTATGTTTTGTTAAAAAATGATAAAAGAATGGTTATAAATCCTTTTCTTTCTAATATAATAGGCAATCATATACCTATGATTTTATTTTTGTCTGCGAATTGTTACATTATAATATCATGGCAAACTGCCGCGATAATGTGATCGTACAGTAACTTTTCAATTATAGTTAATCGTTTTCGTAAAAGGAGCTTGATTCTGGCAAAATATTGCAGCATCTTTATTGTCACTCTGATCGCAAATCCTAAAAGATGAACTTAAGATACCAAATTTTTGCATTGTATAATATGTTTAAAATCACATGGATGTAGCTAGAAATTGCGCTTCGACGATTTGTTATCAATTTCAATTTGTGTTAAGGAGAAGGTAATTAGGTGCGATCAAATTAATCCGCTGGCATTGACAGACTAAAAATCTAATAGATAATGAAACTAACGCAATATTTTGTACTGGTACTAGCCGTATTGGGCATATGTCCCATTGTCCAGGCGCAAACAGTGAAACCGAATTTGTCCAAAGCCTTTATTCAGGAACAGTTGGACGCTGCTGCGAATCAGATAAAGGTTCTTGCGGCAGAAACTTTTGCAGAAAAATTTCCGAAAACCTTTGAGCAGGGTGAACACGTATTTTCTTCTTCGAGCTGGTGGTGCTCGGGTTTCTATCCAGGGACGTTATTGTATCTATATGAAGGTACCAAAGAAAAAGCATTATTGGAGAAAGCAACAGAAGCATTGACGTATCTGGAGAAAGAAAAGAACAACAAAGGCACACATGATTTGGGTTTTATGCTTTTCTGTAGTTTTGGTAATGCGCTTCGTCTTACCGGTGATACGCTAAAGTATATACCCATTTTGAGCACTGGTGCCAATTCCTTGGCGTCTCGCTACAGCCCGATTACCAAAACAATACGTTCTTGGGATCATGGATCATGGCAATATCCGGTAATCATTGATAATATGATGAATTTGGAGTTTTTGACACAAGTATCTAAGGTGACTGGAGATAAAAAATGCTATGATATTGCGGTATCTCATGCTGAAACAACCTTGAAAAACCACTTCAGAAAAGATTATAGTTCCTACCATGTGATCGATTATGATAAGAAGACCGGTAAGGCCATCGGAAAAAAGACACATCAAGGAGCATTTGATGAGTCGGCCTGGGCAAGAGGCCAAGGATGGGCACTATACGGTTATACCATGATGTATCGTGAAACAAAGAAGAAAGAATTTTTGAAGCAGGCACAGCAAATCGCAAAATACATACTAAGTAACCCAAATCTGCCTGCTGATCTGGTTCCTTATTGGGATTTTGATAAAGATAAAATTGCGAAGTCGGATAAAATGTATCCGAACAGAGATCTAAGGGATGTATCTGCGGCAGCATTATATGCTTCAGCATTATTGGAGCTCTCACAATATACAAAAGGAAATGAAGCGTTGGATTATTTTAATAAGGCGGAAACCATTCTTAGAAGCCTTTCGAAGGCACCCTATCTCGCTCCTTATGGTCAAAACGGTGGTTACATCTTGCAACATAGTGTTGGGGCACTACCGTTGAATTCGGAAATCGATGTTCCATTGACCTATGCAGATTATTATTATGTGGAGGCTTTGGTGCGGTATCAACGTTTGTTGGATGGTGAACCAATGATTAAATCGATTGCTAAATAAGCGATCAAAAAAATAAGGCAATTCTTGGGAGATGAACTCGTTTCAACGACACCGGAATAGATGAAAAAGAACAGGATATAAACTACATTGAACAAATAGCTAAGATTTAGCGGTCTGGCTGGAATTCGCTGTTTGTTCTGAAGGATTATGTCCAAACTGTTTTTTAAACTCCTTACTGAAGTATTTTCTATCGGAAAATCCCACAGCGTAAGCAACCTCACTGATATTCATGGCCGAATTCAGTAATTCTTTCGCTTTGTTTAGCCTGTACATTTTCACATAGTTATTGAGAGACAAATTAGATATAGCCTTCAACTTACGATAGAGGATTGGCGCGCTCATTCCCATTGTTCGAGCAATAAAACTGACGTCAAAGCCGTCCGATTGAAGATTTTCTTCAATCAATTGATTTAAGGACGAAATGAATTGTGCATCAAGTTCATTGTTGAAAGTAGTTGTCTTGACCTGAAACTCCTTACTTTTCGCCTGACTTATAGCGAGGAGATTTTGGGCCGAAAGAAAGAGTTGTTTATTACCAAAAGGCTTTGTCAAATAGATATTTGCGCCGTTTTCCAATGCTAAAGTCTGCGCGTTGCTATCGGTAACTGCGGTCAACAGGATGAATGGGATATGGCTAGTGATTATATTTTTTTTAATGGCTTCGCACAGTTGAGCACCATCCATATAAGGCATCATCAGATCCGAAATAATCAGATCGGGGACATATTCCAATGCCCTAGAAAGGGCCTCTTCACCATTGTGAGCTGTAATGATCGTGTAGGCATCTTGAAACAGACCCGCCACTGTTGCCATTAATTCTTTATTGTCTTCAACAATTAAAATAGTTTTTTGCAAGGAGGTATCAAGGATGCTTGGGGCTGGTATGCTAACGTCTTTCATTTCCTTTGCAGGAGTCTTTATGAGATGAGTATCCAGGTGATTATTTGCTTTGGGTCCAAGATCTTTCGGTAGATTTATGGTAAACACAGTCCATTTTCCTTTTTCATCGTCCTGTGTAAGGCAACAGATATCCCCCTTGTGCTGTTGTACAATATGTTTGGTTAACGCAAGTCCGATTCCAGTGCCTATCGCATCTTGAGCTTGTTCTTCGCGATAGTACTCTTCAAATATTTTGAATTGGTTATCGCTTGCGATTCCGATTCCATTATCGGCGATGTTAATAGTTATTGTGTGGTTGTTATCGACCAGATCCAGATAAACCGTGCCTTGTTCAGGCGTGTACTTGATCGCATTTGACAGCAGGTTGAACATGACTTTATCAAATTGTATTGTATCTATGGATTGTAAGCCTACAGAATCTAACTGCCTTATATAATAGTTGAGATGCTTTGCTTTGGCAAGATCATTTAATAGGTAGAAGGTGTCTTCTATATATTCCCTAAAAGAGATGTCCATTTTTTTCAGGACAAAGTGCTTGTCGTCGAACTTTTTAAAATCCAGTAACTCGTTGATGACTCCTAGGAGTTTGTTGGCATTCTTTTTTATTCTTTTTACCTTATTTTGGGTAGTGCTAAGATTAGCTGTTTCTGATATAATTTCATCTAATGGAGCGGTAATCAAAGTCAGCGGAGTACGAATTTCGTGAGATATCTGTGTAAAGAATTTTATTTTCTTTTCCTGCTCCCGTTCCGAATTGATCAGCATCTTCCTTTCGACAACAAACTTAATAACCAAATGAACGCCCAGAGCGAATAATCCGGCATACATTAGATAGGCCCACCACGTTCTCCAAAATGGAGGTTGAATGTCGATATTAATCCGTAGCGGTGTACTGCTCCAAATACCATCATTGTTACTTGCGAATATGGTCAGCCTATGTATACCTACTGGAACATTCGTATATCGTATTGAAGGATTACTTGTTTCAATCCAATCCTTGTCAAAACCGTCGAGCTTGTATCGATACCTATTCTTTTGCGGTTTTATAAAATTAGAACCTGAGAAATTAATAGTAAGAAAGTTTTCATCGTGTCGGAGGCTGAGCTGATAACTGTTTGGATCTTCCGTTTTCTGAATCCTTCCGTAGTTTAGTGGAGTCTCTTCGAGGAAGATATTTCGAAAGAGGACATTGGGGATGTTTTGATTGAAGGTTATTTTTCGAGTATCTAGGGAAATTGCACCGTTGAGTGTGGTGACGAATAATGTTCCTGTTTTGCTGGCAAAGATCTTAGCTCCAAGAAGATTTTTAACCGGTAAACCATCATATTGATTGAGCAGATAGCTATGTTTTGTCTTTGGATTAAAGCATATGAGACCATCTTTACTGGTAACCCATACCTTATTGTTTACATAGATGGGCCAACCTAGTGCGTTGTTTGGAAAGTAACATACCTTGGTTAAGTGATTATTCTGATCAAATTGATATAAATACTGGTTGGATGTTAACCAGATATCCCCATTCGAATGAACATAAAATCCTCCTACCGTCAATGTATCCAATTGTTGTATCGCGCTTATGTTTGAGTCATTAGGTTTGCTTCGAAAAAGCGAACCTCCGCTCAGGAAATAAATGTACTGTTTAGCATCAGCTTGTATATCATCGATTGTAGCTGTCTTTAAACCGGGATTATATTGCGGCTGTTTCCCTGGGTCCACGGTATAGAGTCCTTTATTGGTTCCGAGGTAAATACGACGCGCAGGATCGACGTAAATACTGTAGATGTTGTTTTTGAGATTTAGGCGATCTTTTTCCAGATAAAAGTGTTGCGCATTTCCAGATTGGGCATCGATAATGGAATAACCGCCACCATATTGTGCTGCGTAGATTTTGTTATCTTTTGTGAATAAGTCCTTAATCAGATTCGACTGCGTCAATTGTGATAATGGAGAGGTAGCGCCTGTTCGCTTGTCAATTTTGTTGATTCCTTCTTCCTCCGTTCCGATCCAATACGCGTTTTCTGATTCTGCGAAACTGCCGGCAATATCGCTATTAAGTCGAAGACCAGAAAGCGAACGGGTGGAATAATGTTGTATGGGGATAAGATCGGGGTAAATAGCATTTATTCCTCCAAAATAGGTTCCTATCCAAGTGATTTGTTGCCGATCGATAAAGATATCATAGATCGAATTTTGGCTCAATGAGTTTTTGACGGAAGTATTATGTTTATAGTTTACGAACTGTGCCGATCCATTAAAGATCGAGAGTCCCTTTAAGCTGCCAATCAGTAGTTCACCATTTTTTGCCGGCACAATTTTCCGGACGTTATTGCTCAATAGATTACTATTGGTTTCGTTTATATTATTCCATGTTTTATCCGTGAAGTTAAATTGGAATATTCCATGCAATTTTGTCCCAACCCAAAGCATATTTTGATGAAGATATAGGGTACTGAAAATACGTTCTCTTAAGGGGAGCGGGGGTAGCATTAGATCCCGGATAGTGGAGATCTGATCATTTTGCAGAGAAAAAGATTCAATGCCCTTGTAACTTGCTATTATATATGCCGTGGGGCTGGTTTGAATAATGGATTGTACACAGGGACGGTCCAGAATTTTTTTGAGATTGTAGGTCCCGGCGGTCGGGATTGCTTGATAAAGTCCCTTGTTTGTGCATAGAAATATTTGGTCTGATAAAAACTGGATGTCGGTGACGACAATTTTTTCCTGAAAAGGTTTTCCTTGTTTCAATACAGCTTTACGTTTGCCGATGTCGAAAATGAATAATTGAGTTGCAGTTGCGATGAAGAGATGATTCTTTGCATTGATGGCAATCTTATTAATATAATCTACTTTTTTAAAGACGGTATCCTGTACTAAAATATTGCTGATATGCTGGGAGTCATATACAAATAGGTTGGGGCCGCCGCCAAACCAAAGTTTACCCATTTTATCCTGCGCAATTGTTAACACCGCCTGTTTATCCAATACATTATCCTGGCTTAGCGTTTCAAACTTAAGATCCTGAGCATAACAAAGGGAAATGATAGATAATAACAGCAGAAATTGTCGCGATAAAATAGGCAGTATGTTCATGGTTATGGGGTCTTTGGATCAAATTTAAGATTTTACCCCTAAATATTTATGAATTTTCCCCGCCTTAATTTGCTCATAGACTCATCTTTGGCTTATTAAACAACCAATTTTTATTATAAAACTAATTTCCTAAAGTATGGCAAAGTTTTACAAAGTTGGACTGTCTGCTATGATGATGTTTACTGTGGGTGCGAGTATGGCACAGCAGAAAATTTCGATTACGGGGCGGATTACAGACAGTCAAGGAGCACCTTTAGCAGGTGTAACGATTCGGGAGAAGGGTGGAAGTGTTTCTACTTCGACAAATGCTACTGGTACCTATTCATTGTCGGTGAGTTCCAGGGCGACACTTGTCGTTTCCTATATCGGCTACCAAAGCCAAGAAGTTACTGTTAATGGACGCAATGTTGTCAATGTAAGTATGGACGGTGCAAGATCGGTCATTGATGAGGTTATTGTTGTGGGATATGGAACACAGAAGAAATCTAATTTAACAAGTTCAGTTTCTACGATCGATCAAAAGACTTTAGAATCTCGTCCTATTTCCAATGTGATGTCGGCCATGCAAGGGGCTGCACCAGGGCTTGTTGTAACTAGATCTGGGGGACAGCCCGGAAGCGAGGGGTTTTCTGTTAATATCAGGGGTGATTTATCGACAGGGGGATCGAGTCCTTTAGTGCTAATTGATGGCGTTCCTGGATCATTGACGTATACAAATCCTGATGATATCGCTAACATATCCATCTTAAAAGATGCGTCCGCTACAGCAATTTATGGATCAAGAGGGGCGGCCGGTGTGGTTTTGGTAACTACAAAATCTGGGCAAGGGAAATTAAAAGTGAATTACCAAGGGATGTGGACTGCAAAAAAGATGGGGTTATTCCCAGAACGGATTAATAGCTGGGAAGAAGCAGAAATGCAAAATCTCGCGCGTATCAATGCAGGGCAGTCTCCAGATTGGAGTGATGAATTAATTGCTTTGATGAAAGATCCTAATCAATACTATAGAGTAAATCCTACAAATCCAACAGCCTATCAATATTTTGGTAATTACAATTATCCTAAAATCTTATTAAAGGATAAGGCTACGCGTTTAAACCAGAATCTCTCAATATCGGGTAGTACTGATAAGGATAATTATTTGTTTTCATTGGGTTATGTAAGTGACAAGGGTATTTTTAGATATGGCCCTGACGATTATAAAAAACTGAATGGACGTTTTAATTATCATAGGGAATTGTCAAAGATGTTCAGCTTGGATTCCAAAATTATCTATAGCAGATCGGAAAGAAATTCGAGTGTTTTGGGGGCGAGTAATGATTATGGATTGATCTATAATATTGTTTCGTCGAGAAGTATTAGTCCTATATATCTTCCCGAAAGCGGCGATACGAAATATGCAGCAGGGAGTGCTGGGGGCGAAACTGTTGCGTTATTGAAAGAGGGAGGACGTAATAATAATGTGGTTCACGAGATCGGTGGTAGTTTTGAATTGGGCGTTAAAGACATCTTTACGGAGGGACTAAAATTACGTCTATTATATAGTCCAAGGATATTGATTGATAATGACAACAATACGCGTTTACCTGTCCCGATGTATAATCTGACAGGACAATCGGGCTGGGCAGGTGGTAACAACTTCAGTTTGAATCAAATTCTTAAAGGACGGGGGCAAGCTTTGACAAATAACTGGCAAGCAGTTGGAGAATATAATCGTACGTTCAGTGATAAACATGAAATTTTAGCACGTGGAGGATACCGTTATGACGATTATCGTTATGATTATATTGTTGCATCAGCAGCCAATTTGCCAACTAATGATGTTTTAGCATTAAGGCAAGCGGGCGATAAAAATAATACATCAGTTAATGATAATATACAGACAAATACATTGATTTCTTTCTTTGGAACGGCGCAATATGTTTTCGATAAAAGATATATCGTACAAGGAACCTTAAATAGAGAAGGAAGTTCTAGACTGTCACCTGCGAATCGTTGGATTACATTGCCCGGTGTTTCTGCAGGTTGGCGTATAAATAACGAATCTTGGTTTGGTGAAGCATCTAAAATATTTGATGAGTTGAAACTCCGGGCAGCTTGGGGTAAACAAGCGAATGATCCAAATAGTGATAATCCACGTGCAAACAACTACGATTATATCAATTCGCTTTCTAAGGGGGATGCTTATCCATTTAATAATGTTCGTAATACCTATTATTGGATTGGGAGCGCTGCATCGCCATTGCGGACCTGGGAAAAGGTGACTAACACGGATGTGGGATTGGATTTTGCGATGTTGAATAGAAAATTGGAAGGTTCATTTTCCTATTTCTGGCGTCAGACAAAAGGTACTTATGGAACTGTGACGCAACCGGGAGTATTTGGAATAGGAAGTCCTAGTACAAATATTGGTGACTTTAAGTCATGGGGATGGGAATTGAGTCTAAGTTGGAGAGATAAAATTGGACAGGATCTTAACTATTCGGTAGCAGCAAATATATCAGATAACAATAATAAGGTTATATCATTCCTGAACAGAAGAAATGTGAGTGGTGGACTAGTTTCCCTCTTGGAGGGCTATGCTAAAAATTCAATCTTTGGCTATCGTACTGACGGTTATTTCCAAAGTGCAGAGGAAATAGCAAATAATAAGGTAAACCATCAGAATCCAACTCTTGGTCCCGGCGATATTCGTTATGTGGATATCAATGGTGATAATATTATTTCCTCGGGTAAAGGTAACTTAGATGACCCTGGTGATTTGGTTTATCTTGGTACACAAAATCCACGCTATTCATTTGGTCTGAACCTAGCTTTTGATTACAAAGGATTTGATTTTAGTGCATTTATTCAAGGAGTTGGTAAAAGAGAGTTTTTATTACCATCGACCTTGACACTTCCTTATACCGAAAGCTGGCGTCAAGCCTGGGCGATACACAAAGATTATTGGACGCCTGAGAATCCAAATGCAATGTTTCCTCGCCCTGTGATGGGAGGAGGAAGTAATACAAGAATATCGGATAAGTGGGTAGTAAATGGTGCTTATGCTAGGATGAAAAATATTCAGTTGGGGTATACATTACCTAAAACCTTAACTACCAAGGCAAAGATAGATCTCTTACGAGTCTTTTTCTCCGGGGAAGATTTATTTGAATTCAAAAAATCATGGAACCCGTACTATGATCCTGAAACTCCCAACGGTCAGGCCTTTGGATATCCGTTCTTTCGCTCATTTACAGCGGGCGTAAATATCACATTTTAAACCGAAGAAAGTTATGAAAATACAAATAAAGAAATCAGAAATTCTTGTCAAGAGAGTTGCTAAATTGGGGGTGCTAATTGCGTCAGCCAGTGTTGTCTTCTCTTCATGTATGAAAGATTTGGATAATAAGTTTGATGAAACACAAGTAACTGATGCTTCTTTTTGGAAAACGGAGTCGCATTTACTCATGGGCGCGAATTATCTATATACATTTTTACCAGGAATAGGAGAGAATAATGCAGCAAATTGGTCCGATGATTCAAGATCTACAGGTAACAATTCAATAAGTGACGGTTCTCGTTTGGTGCCAAGTAGTGCGGGAGACTATACAGGGAACTATCAGCTGATACGTGCTGCTAATACCGTATTGGAAAAAGCACAGCAAATGAGCTTGGATCCAAGTATTATCAACAAGTATAGTGCAGAGGCACGTTTCTTTCGCGCTTATGCTTATGGTGAATTGCTAAAAAGATTTGGTGGGATGCCAATTATAACACGTACAATGGGGTTGGGGAATGAACTTTTGCAGGCTCCGAGAGGTACACGTGAGGAGGTTGTTAATTTGATCTATGAGGATCTCGATTATGCCATACAAAATTTACCGGATGCTAAAGATACAAAATCTACGGATTATGGTAGAATTAATAAAAGTGTTGCGCAAGCACTAAAAGTAAGACTAGCACTTTTTGAAGGAACTTTTGAAAAATACCATAAGATTGGGGATTCCAAAAAGCATCTTACAATAGCAAAGAATGTAGCAAATGATATGATTTCTACGGGTTATTTTAAGCTCTTTAATTACTCAGCTGACCCTGCAAAGAGTTATTATTATTTGTTCCAAAAAGAGGCAAACGGATATGCCAACAAAGAGAATATTTTACCAAGATTGTATGGCAAGGATATGACGGACAAGATTTCAACACATAACTATAGCCGAAATCTAGAACAGGGAGCTATTACCCCTACGCGTTATTTGGTGGATGCTTATCTATATGTAGATGGCTTGCCGAGAGAGGGCGCAAATAGATCTCCTTATTTTAAGCCTAGTGTAAGTACATTGACAGAATTTGAAAATAGAGACCCTCGTTTGGCAATGACGGTTTTTAAAAGGGGTGATCTTTATATTAATGGAGCCAATTATCAACCTATGTTTTCGTTCACGCAAACAGGGTATAAAACTTTTAAATATTTTAATGCGGTAGATTGGAGGGAGCAAATAAGCTTCACCGAACACAAAGTCATTCGTTATGCAGAGGTACTATTGTCCTATGCGGAAGCCGTGTATGAATTGGATGGAAATATTTCAGATAGTGATCTTAATAGATCATTAAACCTAGTTCGTGAACGAGCAGGCATGCCTAAGCTGACTAATAAATTTGTTTCCGATCATCAGATGAATATGTTAGAGGAGATCCGTAGAGAGCGAAGAGTCGAGTTTGCACTTGAGGGAGAACATCGCTATTGGGATATAATCCGGTGGAAAATAGCAGAGAAGGTACTGCCGTTGCCTACATTGGGTATTCAGTATTTTGAAAATGAATATGCAGAAAAGCCCTCTGTTAAACTCACTCCCGAGGGATATGTTATTGCTCAGACTGCAGCAACTCGAAAATTTGATCCAGCGCGAGACTATCTATGGCCTTTGCCGATTACTGAACTCGGTCTAAATCCGAATTTGGAACAAAATCCTGAGTGGAAATAAACGATGTAGTGTGAAAAAGTTGTTATCAATCGCTCATGCAGTCGTTTGCTGGAGCGATTGGTTTACTTTGGCTAGTATGTTTATGTACAAGAGATATTTTTAATTTATAAACCCTTATCGATGAAGAGAAGATCCTTATTAAAATTGTTAGGCGGAGCTGGAGTAGGCGCATTAACGGCGTCTTTACCAATGGAAGCAAAAACAAGCACGTTAGACGGAAAAAGAAATTTTATTGAAAATGATAGGGCTTATTGGGTATCTATCCTACATCAGATGGCAGCTCCAATATTAAGCAATATCAGTAAACAGCAATGGCGTAAAAATATGCCGATGGAGGTAAGTCCGACTTTTGATAGCAGGGATCCCGGAGTGGGATATCTGGAAGCCTTCGGGCGCTTGTTGGCCGGAATGGCACCTTGGTTGGCCCTACCGGATGACCTAACTGAGGAAGGGAAACTGCGAAAAAAATTGAGAGCACAGGCGCTGCTCGGTATACAATATGGGGTAGACCCCGAATCTCCGGATTATTTTACTTGGCGAGGACCTTCCTCTCAGACCCTTGTGGATGCAGCGCATCTTGCGCAGGCTTTTTTGCGGGCCCCAAACGCTTTATGGCAACCTTTAAACCAAGTGACTAAAAAAAAAGTCGTCGAAGAATTCAAACTGCTACGCAAGATCAAACCCAATGAGAGCAATTGGCTGCTGTTTGCCGCAATGACAGAAACGTTTCTTTACAGCATAGGAGAGGAATGTGTACGGGAAAAAATCGATTATGCGGTTAATAAATTTGATCAGGAATGGTATGTTGGAGATGGCTGGTATAGTGATGGTGACCATTTTAGTTTTGACCACTACAACGGTTATGTGATCCATTGTATGCAGGTGGAGTCGCTGCGTCATAATATCCCTGCAGGTGGAAAATACAAGGAAATGTATGAGCGGGCATACAAACGGATGCAGCGTTATGCGCATCATTTGGAACGCATGATTTCCCCAGAAGGCCATTATGTTGTCGTGGGGCGTTCATCAACGTACAAAAATGCCGCATTCCAGCCGCTGGCAACAGTTGCTTTGGAAAATAAGTTGCCGGAAGACATTTCGAAAGGACAGGTCAGGGCTGCATTAACCACGATACTTCGTCATATTTATATTGACAAAACCTTTGCGCCCTCGGGATGGCTGCGTATGGGCGTGGTAGGTGATAAACAATCCAATCTCGCAGATTACTATACAAATGCAGGTTCAATGTATGTGGCCTCCCTATCATTTTTGCCCTTGGGGTTACCGGCAGAGGATGAGTTCTGGACCTGTGCTCCACAACCATGGACTTCCCAAAAATGCTGGAAGGCAGAGCAATTTCCCAAAGACTATTATGTAAATTATTAAAACGAAAAAAGAATAAAAAGCAAAAGATTAAGGACTGGATGAAATGAAGATACAACACTATATTACGGGAGCTTTGATAATTGGGCTAGGAATGCAGGGAATTTCCTGTTCCAGTCAGCGGAACCTGGGGAAAGCAAAATTGGGGCTCGACAAAGAATTTGTCCGCTCCAATTTAGAAGATGCACACAAACAAATCGCCTACCTCGCAGCATCGATCGGTGAATCGGATATGCCTACAACCTATAAAGAGGGCAACTATGTAAATTGGGGTTCGAGCTGGTGGTGTTCTGGCTTTTATCCCGGTACAGTGCTTTATCTATATGAATATACAAAGGATGAGAAACTTTTGACGGAAGCCAAAAGTAAATTGAAGCAACTGGAAAAAGAAAAATATAACAAAGGAACACATGATTTGGGCTTCATGTTGTATTGTAGCTTTGGGAACGCATTGCGCTTGACCGGTGATTCGGCGTCCTATAAAGAAATTTTAAGTACTGGAGCAGCGTCGTTGGCAACACGTTTCCATGAAACAACGAAAACGATTCGTTCATGGGACGGTGGAAAAAACTGGGATGGCCAGCCTTGGACCTATCCGGTGATCATCGACAATATGATGAATCTGGAATTTCTGACGGAAGTTTCCAAGATGACAGGTGATCAGCGTTATCGTGATATTGCAGTGCAGCATGCCAATACAACGATGGTCAGCCATTACCGAAAGGATTATAGTTCCTACCATGTCGTAGACTACAATCCAAAAGATGGAAGTATTATTTCGAGAAAGACTGCGCAAGGAGCTTTTGATGAGTCTGCATGGGCCAGAGGGCAATCCTGGGGGCTTTATGGTTATACGATGATGTACCGGGAGACTGGCGACAAGAAATATTTGGAGCAAGCGCGGCATATTGCACAGTTTTACCTGAATCATCCCAATCTTCCAAAAGATCTCATACCTTATTGGGATATGGATCAGAACAAGCTTACTCCGGATAGTAAATATTATAGTCAGAAAGAGCTTCGTGATGTATCGACCGCTTCGGTGACCGCTTCGGCTTTGTTGGAACTGGCACAATACACAACAGGTAGTGAAAGCCAGCTGTATATCTCAAAGGCTGAACAAATGCTGCGGTCGCTTTCTGCTAAACCTTATAAAGCAGATTTCAAAGAATCTGGAGGGTATATTTTAAAACATAGTGTCGGTTCTATCCCGCATAAAACAGAAGTTGATGTTCCGTTAACCTATGCGGATTACTATTATGTAGAGGCATTGGTGCGATATGACCGATTGCTCCGTGGAGAGAAGGTTATCAAACCCTGACGAGAGGATTCTTGAGTTTTCAACAAAGTTATTAATATTCTGTGGAAAAAGTGAAATACTTGTCCCGTGCAGCCATCCGTTCCGCACAAATAAATACCTATTTAATACCAATTTCTATATTGACAAGGGATTTATAAGGGGTTAACAGAGGTATTATCCCTGTTGCAGGTAAGTTTGCTGGCGCCAATAAAGTAATTCTAGAGTTTGGTTATCAATCACTCGCGACAACAGGAAGTCGTGTAGGAGCTTTCCAATTGGCGCAGCGCCACATCTTTAAAGAAACTCTTGAATTAGGTGAAGATAATAAGCCTTTTGTGAATCCTGAAAAACTTCTCCTGTTTTCAGGTCCGCTTACCCCATTAGCTAACTGTCAAGTAAGTTTGGATGGTGATCGGATTGATCTTAGCTGGACTGTAGGAGATGAATATAGAAGTAGTAGATATAAAATCAATGTGGGATTGATAGACATAGAGGGCGAGTCGCGGTTGGAAATATCTATTGCCAATGTAAATCAGGGTTCCTGCTCATTTGAAGTTGAGGGGATAAGCAAGAAAGCGTTCGATTGCCATGTTTATGTAGGTGTATGGGATACACTCAAAGACGACTTTTCGAATTCCATTTATTGTGGGGTTATATAGTTGTTTTCGACGGAATCCATAAGGTGGATTAGAAAAGTGTTATGCTTAAAGATAAGTTTAATGGCAAGGCTTTATGATGTAAAGCTTTGCCATTTTTGAAATTATTCAACGATAACACTTATGCCAGCCATGCTGGCCTTGTATTTGATTTTTTCGATCAACCCGTAGTAGCTCCAATTGCGCAGCAGGAACTCATCCCCTTTAGCAACTTCTTCTTTATTGGATTGGTTAACTAAAAGTAGGGTGCCTGCTTCAGATTTAATACAGATGTCAATGAGACGGCGACTATATAGATGAAGGTCAGAGATATCGATTCCACGGCTGGGTTGGTTGTTAATTTAAGCGAATTTGTGCGAGATTTGAGTGATGGATTGAAAAAGTATTAAGCACTCTATACCTGTAAAACATATCTTTATATTCGCTAAAGAAAATAGAATAACTCGTACCTTTATCCCAATGACGGATATCCAGAAAAGATTTGATCGTATACTCGCTATTTATATGCATCTACAGGCCAAACCTGTTGTGACAGCGGGAGCTTTGGCAGAACGCTATGAAGTGAGCCAGCGTACGATTTACCGTGATATCCGCTCTTTGATGCAGGCTGGAGTTCCAATCTATGGCGAAGCCGGAAGCGGATACTCTTTAGTGGAGGGGTATAAAATGCCACCCTTGCAATTTACAAAAGAAGAAGCATTAAGTTTTGTCGCAGCGGAGAAACTGGTTGAAAAATATACGGATCGGAATCTTGCCAATCATTTTGCCACAGCATTGCTTAAAATGAAGGCGATACTGAGAGGCAACGAAAAAGAGCAAGTCGCCCTAGTCGGAGATAAATTTCTTGTCCGGGGTGGGCGACATCAGTTCAACGAAAAACTAACGCATGGCACCAACATATTGATCGAAAGTATCGCTGCAAAAAAGTGCGTAGAAATTTATTACACCAAGCCTTCGGATAAAAGTCCTGAAAGAAGAGAAATTGAAGCTGTCGGTATCTTTGTGGAAAGCAAATTCTGGTATATCCTTGCATTCTGTAAACTACGAAAGGATTATAGACAATTTCGGTTGGACCGTATAAATAATATCCGAATGCTTACAGATGATTTTGGGAAAGAACATCCTGAGCTATCTTTCTTTCTCAACAAACGACATGAAGATCCGACAACTAAAGTCGTGGTACGGGTGGATAAAGAAATGGCAAGGTATATGGAATGGGACCGTCATTATTTCGGCTTCCAGCAGGAAGTGATTGCTGACGATTATGTTGAAATGCATTTCGAATGTGTAAATATGGAAAGTGGGTTTGCGCGTTGGTATTTGATGTTTGCTGACAAAGGAAATATTATCGAGCCCGAGTCGTTGAAAGGAGTGGTAAAACGATTGCTGTCATCAGCATT
The DNA here is from genome assembly GCF_030818895.1 of Sphingobacterium zeae. NCBI lineage: Bacteria > Pseudomonadati > Bacteroidota > Sphingobacteriia > Sphingobacteriales > Sphingobacteriaceae > Sphingobacterium > Sphingobacterium zeae. The sequence continues at coordinate 5,306,762 of NZ_JAUTBA010000001.1, read as the reverse complement.
AGAACAGCTTAGTCAAGAAAAGGTGCAGGCAGGCTTCAGCTGTATTGAAGAGGGCAAGAATACTTGCTAGTTCTTTCTGTTGAGTCCACGCAAGTATTCTTGTCGGGTTTGCCCGAAATTATCCCCTTTCCCAAAAAAACGGTGGTTGAATGCCAAGCATGCGTAGGTAGACAAATCCCTGCCCGCGGTGATGGATTTCATTATCTATAAAATAAAGAATGCTGTGGACGACTGGCGATTTGTATTGTCCAAACAAGTTAAATTCTTCAGCAAAGCGTTCCTCCGGTATCTTGTTAAATAGATCGATGAGTATTGGAGTAGCCTCGTCCCAGGCTTGTAAAAGCTGCGCTTTGGTTGAATAGCTTAGATTTTCGTTTAGCTCACCACTTTTATTATCTACGATCTCCTGTAGGCCGGGGACGGCAAGTGCCAATAATTCTTTCAGCATATCCGCAAAAGTTCGCATGCCTTCTACTTTATAATGGAACAATTCTTCTTCGGGAAATTTTTCAATAGTTTGGCGGGTCAGTTTTCTATGGCCCAACCAGTGTTCAAGTAATTCTTGTTTCGAAATGATCGCTGTACTCATTTTTTCGTATTTAAAATTTAAAAATTTACATCGCCTCTTGCGTTGTAATATGCCACAAATTTAGGTGGTCCAATGACAACTGTATGGCAGTATAAATTTTCAAACTCATTTTTTTTATTTCTCTTTCTTCGAACATCGTGCTTCTCGCTGGTAGGAGAAGGGGTAAGGACGTTTCGTGTTATAGGATAAAATAAAAAAAATAATTCATTAATTATTTGACAGTTATAAAAATGTTTGTAACTTTGCAATCCCTTAAAGGGGAAAGTATGTCTTGAGCGAAGCCCTACTGCTTCGAAGGACTTTTAATTAATTAATTTACAACATGTCAGGTATTATTGGAAAAAAAGTAGGAATGACGAGCCTGTTTAACGCTGATGGGAAAAATATTCCTTGTACAGTGATTCAGGCCGGGCCGTGCGTGGTTACGCAGATACGTACGGAAGAAAAGGATGGCTACTCGGCAATTCAACTTGGTTTCGACGAGGCTAAGGAGAAAAACACGACAGCTCCTTTGAAAGGGCACTTTGCGAAAGCAAATACAACGCCTAAGCGTAAGTTGGTAGAGTTTAAAACTTTCCCAGATGCAAAACAACTTGGTGACGTAGTTGACGTTACTCTTTTTGAAGAAGGTGAGTACGTAGATGTAGTCGGTACTTCAAAAGGTAAAGGTTTCCAAGGTGTCATGAAACGTCATGGATTTGGTGGTGTAGGTGGTGCGACTCACGGTCAGCACAACAGATTACGTGCTCCAGGTTCATTAGGTGCTTCATCATGGCCTTCACGCGTATTCAAAGGTATGCGCATGGCAGGTCGTACAGGTGGTGACAGAGTTAAAGTTCAAAACTTACAGGTGTTGAAAGTTTACGCTGAGCAAAACCTTATCGTTGTTAGTGGTTCCATTCCAGGAGCTAAAGGTTCTTATGTAATCGTAGACAAATAGTAGAGATGGAAGTTAAAGTTTTAAATTTATCAGGTAAAGAAACAGGTGCCAAGGTGCAACTTCCTGAGTCGGTATTTGGGTTAGAGCCTAACGATCATGCGATCTATTTGGATGTGAAACAATACTTAGCGAACCAACGCCAAGGAACTCACAAATCTAAACAACGTAACGAAATCGCGGGTTCTACTCGTAAATTACACAAACAAAAAGGTACTGGTGGTGCTCGTGCGGGTTCTATCAAATCTCCATTGTTTAATGGTGGTGGTCGTGTATTCGGTCCTCAACCTCGTGACTACTCGTTCAAATTGAATAAAAAATTGAAACAAGTAGCACGTAAATCAGCGTTGTCTTACAAAGCAAAAGATAATAACATTGTGGTATTGGACGAAGTGAAATTCGATGCTATCAAAACTAAAAACTATGTTGCTTTAATCGATGCGTTGAACGTAGCTGATGAGAAAACATTGTTGGTATTGCCAGCTTACGATGAAATTGTTTATAAATCAAGCAGAAACTTGAAAAAAGCAAAAGTTATTGTTGCATCTGATTTAAATACATATGATGTATTGAACGCAACAAAATTATTGTTGACTACAGATTCTGTTAAATCTTTGGAGGAAGCATTAGCTAAGTAATATGGAAATTATTAAAAAACCTATCTTGACTGAGAAAGCTTCTTTGTTAACGGAAAAATTAAACCGTTACGCTTTCAAAGTAGATCACAGAGCAAACAAAATCCAGATCAAAGCAGCTGTAGAGGCTATGTTTGGTGTTACAGTTCTTGCTGTAAACACTGCAGTAGTAGCTGGTAAAGCAAAAAGCCGTTACACAAAAGCAGGTTTCGTATCTGGTAGAGCTCCTAAGTATAAAAAGGCTGTCATTACGATTAAAGACGGCGAAACTATTGACTTTTACAGTACTATATAATAAAAAATGGCAGTTAAAAGATTCAAACCGGTAACCCCTGGTACTCGTTTTAGAGTAGGCGCAGACTACTCTGATGTTACTACAAACGTTCCTGAAAAATCGTTAGTAGTTAAAATCAACAAGAAATCAGGCGGTCGTAATAACTCCGGTAAAATGACTATGCGTTATCTCGGTGGGGGACATAAAAAAGTATACCGATTAATTGATTTCAAACGCGATAAAAAAGATATCCCTGCAAAAGTAGCTACTATCGAGTACGACCCAAATCGTACGGCTCGTATTGCCTTATTGCATTACGCTGATGGTGAAAAACGTTACATCCTTGCTCCAGCTGGTTTAGAAGTTGGTCAAACTGTAATTGCAGGTGATAAAGTTGCCCCAGAAGTTGGTAATACATTACCATTAGCAAACATTCCATTGGGTTCTATCATCCACAACATTGAATTAAATCCTGGTCAAGGTGGTTCAATTGCTCGTTCGGCTGGTACTTATGCTCAATTGTCTGCTCGTGATGGTAAATATGCCATCATCAAATTGCCTTCGAGCGAAACACGCATGATCTTATTGACTTGTGTTGCTACAATTGGTTCAGTATCGAACCATGAAAGATCTAACCAAGTGTTAGGTAAAGCAGGTCGCAAACGTTGGTTAGGTCGTCGTCCAAGAGTTCGTGGTGTTGCGATGAACCCAGTAGATCACCCGATGGGTGGTGGTGAAGGCCGTACTTCAGGAGGTCACCCACGCTCACGTACAGGTGTATTAGCTAAAGGCTTCAAAACACGTTACAAGAAGAAAACATCGAATCGTTACATCATTGAGAGAAGGAAAAAATAATGGCTCGTTCAATTAAAAAAGGTCCTTATATCGATCACAACTTAGAAAGAAAAGTTCTTTCTATGAATGAAACTAACAAAAAGTCAGTTATCAAAACATGGTCTCGTAGATCAATGATTTCACCTGATTTTGTTGGCCATACCTTCGCAGTGCACAACGGGAATAAATTTATCCCTGTTTATGTAACAGAGAATATGGTAGGTCACAAGCTTGGTGAATTCGCGCCTACGCGTACATTCAGAGGCCACGCAGAAAAGAAAAAATAATAGGTAATGGAAGCAACAAAAAAACTTAAAAAGTCTGTCTTAATTAGACAACGTAAAGAGCAAGAGAAAGCTCAACAAGGAGGAGCTTCGGATGCCAAATTATTGAACTGCCCGACTTCGCCTCGTAAGATGCGCTTAGTGGTAGATCTAATTCGTGGTCAACGTGTTGAAAATGCATTATACATTTTAAAACACTCAAGTAAAGAAGCTGCTGCTCGTGTAGAAAAATTATTATTATCTGCAATCAAAAACTGGGAAGCCAAAAACGAAGGTAAATCAGTGGAAGAAAGCGAACTAATTGTAAAAGAAGTATCAGTAGGTGGTGGTCGTCAATTGAAAAGATTACGTCCGGCTCCTCAAGGTCGCGGATACAGAGTTCGTAAACGTTCAAATCACGTTACGTTGGTAGTTGATAGCAAATTAAACGTTGAACAAAACTAATTTATTGAGAAATGGGACAAAAAGCAAATCCAATAGGTAGCAGATTAGGAATCATCAAAGGTTGGGATTCTAACTGGTTCGGAGGTAAAAACTATTCCGATAAATTAGTTGAAGACGAAAAAATCAGAAAATATCTTTCTGTTCGTATCGCAAAAGGTGGTGTAGCTAAAGTTGTTATCGAAAGAACGTTAAAACGTATCACTGTTACAATTCACACTGCTCGTCCAGGTATCGTTATCGGAAAAGGTGGTCAAGAAGTTGACAAGATCAAAGAAGAGTTGAAGAAACTGACTAAAAAGGATGTTCAAATCAACATTTTCGAGATCAAACGCCCTGAGTTAGATGCTAAGTTAGTAGCAGAAGGTGTCGCTAAACAATTAGAGGCACGTATTTCATTCCGTCGTGCAATGAAAACTTCAATCGCTTCTACCATGCGTATGGGTGCAGAAGGTATCAAAATCATGTGTTCTGGTCGTTTAGGTGGTGCTGAAATGGCGCGTACTGAACAATACAAAGAAGGAAGAACTCCTTTACACACATTGCGTGCTGATATCGACTACGCTTTAGCTGAAGCATTGACTACATACGGTAAAATTGGTATCAAAGTTTGGATCTGTAAAGGTGAGGTTTACGGTAAACGTGACTTATCTCCAAACATTGGTCAAGCATCTGGTGTAAAATCACGTGGCAACCACGAAGGTGGTGGCGAACGTCGTGACAACCGTAATAACAAAGGTGGTCGCGGTGGAAATAACCGTGGTGGAAACAACCGTGGTGGAAGCAACCGTGGTCCGAAAAAAGATTAATAGTTTTATTTAGATTACAACAAAAACCTGCTGAAGAAGCAGATTTAAAAAGTATACGAACATGTTACAGCCAAAAAGAACGAAGTTCAGAAAGATGCAGAAAGGCCGCATGAAAGGTAACGCTTCTCGTGGAGCGGAGTTAGCTTTCGGTTCTTTCGGTATCAAAACAATGGAGCAAGCATGGATCACTAGTCGTCAAATCGAGGCAGCTCGTATTGCGGTTACACGTTATATGAAACGTGAAGGTCAAGTTTGGATTCGTATTTTCCCTGACAAACCGGTTACGAAAAAACCTGCAGAGGTACGTATGGGTAAAGGTAAGGGTGCTCCAGAATACTGGGTAGCAGTAGTACGCCCAGGCCGTATGTTATTTGAAGCAGAAGGTGTGCCTTTGGAAATTGCCAAAGAAGCTTTACGCCTTGCCGCTCAAAAACTTCCGGTTCAAACTAAGTTTGTGATTCGTAGAGACTACGTTGAAGCATAAAATCTTGGTAATGTCATCATTTAAGCGTTAGGGCCGTTACCCCTAACGCTATATATAAACCGATGATAACCCAAATAACAACTGAAAAAACATGAAAAATTCAGAAATTTTAGAATTATCTAATGAGGACTTAAAAGCTCGTCTTGTAGAAGAGAAAACAGCCCTTACAAAATTGAAATTTGCACATGCTGTTTCAGCTATTGAGAACCCTAACGTGATCAAAGCAGCACGCAGAACTATCGCTCGTATCAGTACAGAGATCAGTGCACGCAAAGCTGCAGCTAAAAATGAAACAGCCTCTGAGGCATAAATTTAAAGTCGAAATGGAAAGAAATTTAAGAAAAACAAGAATCGGCTTAGTAGTTAGCAACAAGATGGACAAATCTATCGTGGTATCAGTAGAGCGTAAAGTGAAACACCCGATCTATGGTAAGTTCGTTAAAAAAACTACTAAATTTAAAGCTCATGACGAAACTAATACCTGCGGTATCGGCGATACGGTATTAATTATGGAAACTCGTCCGCTGAGTAAAACAAAAAACTGGAGATTAGTTGAAATTATAGAAAGAGCTAAATAACATGGTACAACAAGAATCAAGACTTAATGTAGCTGACAATAGCGGTGCTAAACAAGTTTTAGTAATCCGTGTATTGGGCGGTACGCGCAAGCGTTATGCATCAATCGGAGATAAGATTGTTGTATCGGTGAAAAGCGCTATGCCTTCAGGAAACGTGAAAAAAGGTTCCGTTTCTAAAGCAGTAGTCGTTAGAACGAAAAAGGAAATCCGTCGTAAAGATGGTTCATATATCCGTTTCGATGACAACGCCGCTGTATTATTAAATAATAATGATGAACCACGTGGTACACGTATCTTTGGCCCTGTGGCTAGAGAGTTGCGTGAGAAACAGTTCATGAAAATTGTATCATTAGCACCGGAGGTTTTATAATTATGGCACAGAAAACAAAAACAACTACGCACAAAATCAAAATTAAAAAAGGTGATTTAGTGAAAGTTATCGCTGGTAACTCTAAAGGTGTTCAAGGAAAAGTATTAACTGTTTTAGTGGATAAAAATAGAGCTATCGTTGAGGGCGCTAACATCGTAAAAAAACACACTAAACCAAGTGCAGCTAATCCTAATGGTGGTATCATTGAGAAGGAAGCTGGTATTCACATCTCTAATTTAGCTGTTATCGATCCTAAAACAGGTGCAACTACACGTGTAGGTCGTAAGTTAAACGCAGATGGTAAATTAGTTCGTTACGCTAAAAAATCAGGGGAGGAAATTAAATAATGACTTACGTACCAAGATTAAAAGTGAAATATGCGGAGGAAATCCGTAAAGCACTTCAAGAAAAATTTCAGTATAAAAGTATTATGCAAGTTCCTAAACTTGAGAAAATCGTTGTTTCACAAGGCGTAGGAGCTGCAACAGCTGACAAAAAATTAATCGATAATGCTATCGCTGAGTTGACTTTAATTACAGGTCAACAAGCTGTCGCTACAAAATCGAAAAAAGATATTTCAAACTTTAAATTACGTAAAGGTATGCCTGTAGGGGCACGTGTTACTTTGCGTGACAACAATATGTTTGAGTTCTTGGATCGTTTGGTAGCCGTATCGCTTCCACGTATTCGTGACTTCCGCGGTATCAACGATAAAGGCTTTGACGGACGTGGTAACTACAACTTAGGTATCACTGAACAGATCATTTTTCCTGAGATCAACATTGACAAAATCAACAAGATCCAAGGTATGGATATCACTTTCGTGACTTCTGCTCAAAATGATGTTGAAGCTTTAGAATTGTTGAAACAATTCGGTTTACCATTTAAAAATCAAAATACTAATAACAATGGCTAAAGAAGGATTAAAAGCACGCGAAGTAAAACGCGCTAAATTGGTAGCTAAATATGCAGCAAAACGTGCAGAATTAAAAGCTGCTGGCGATTACGCTGCATTAGATAAATTACCTAAAAATGCTTCTCCAGTACGTTTACACAATCGTTGTAAATTGACTGGCCGTCCTAAAGGATATATGCGTCAATTCGGTATCTCTCGTGTAACATTCCGTGAGATGGCTTTGGATGGCAAAATCCCAGGGGTGAAAAAAGCTTCTTGGTAATTAAAAAAAAATACTTAATTTTGCCCGGGCAATTCCATTTAGGATTGCCGGGTTTTTTGCATTTTAAAATCGTTTAACAGATAGAAGGTCCCATACCAACGGTTGGGAGGGAAACCGCTGTCACAAATTTTCATATATAATGACTACAGATCCAATTGCGGATTACCTTACACGAGTAAGGAATGCCATCAAGGCCAACCACAGGGTTGTTGAAATTCCTGCATCGAACCTAAAAAAAGAAATCACAAAAGTTCTTTTTGATAAAGGTTACATTGCTAATTACAAATTCGATGAGAATGGCGTACAGGGTACGATCAAAATCGCATTGAAATATAACCCAATTAGCAAAATTCCGGCTATTCGTACGTTGACACGTGTGAGTAAACCTGGTTTAAGAAAGTATGCAAGCGTTGATACTATGCCCCGTGTTTTGAATGGTTTAGGTATTGCTATCTTGTCAACATCTAAAGGTGTAATGACAGATAAAGAAGCTAGACTTCAAAATGTTGGTGGTGAAGTTTTATGTTACGTTTATTAATCTAGGTAAAAGCACAAAGAAATGTCAAGAATTGGAAAAGCGCCTATCGCTATCCCTGCTGGGGTAACTGTTACTATTTCGGACAAAAACTTAGTTTCAGTAAAAGGTCCTAAAGGCGAATTAACACAACAAGTTGACCGTGACATCACGATTGCTCAAGAAGAAGGCAATATCGTTGTAACACGTCCAACTGATCAAAAGAAACACAAAGCATTACACGGTCTATACCGTTCCCTGTTGGCTAACATGGTTCACGGTGTGACTGAAGGTTACAAAACTACGCAAGAGTTAGTCGGTGTAGGTTACCGTGCTTCAAGTACTGGTAATGTATTAGAATTAACTTTAGGTTTCTCTCACCAGATTGTTTTTGTATTGCCAAAAGAGGTTAAAGTATCAACTACTGCTGATAAAGGTAAAAACCCTACAATCACTTTAGAGTGTGCCGATAAACAATTGATCGGACAAGTAGCGGCTAAAATCCGTGGCTTCCGTAAACCAGAGCCTTACAAAGGAAAAGGTGTGAAGTTTGCAGGTGAAGTATTGAGAAGAAAAGCAGGTAAATCAGCTAAAAAATAATAATCATGGCAGGACAAAAAGCATCTCGTAGAGAGAGAATCAAAAAAGGAATCAGAAAAAACCTTGCTGGAACGTCTGAACGTCCACGTTTATCGGTTTTTAGAAGTAACAAAGGTATCTATGCGCAAATCATCGATGACAATGCAGGTAAAACATTAGTTGCTGCATCTAGCTTATCAAAAGAATTTGCTGCATCAGGTAACAAAGTGGAACAGTCTAAAGCTGTCGGTAAATTGGTTGCTGAAAAAGCAGTAGCAGCAGGTATTAATAAAGTAGTTTTTGACCGTAATGGGTACTTATACCATGGCCGTATCAAATCTTTGGCTGAAGGTGCTCGCGAAGGCGGTTTAGACTTTTAATCATAGAAAAAATGGCATTAAGCAATATAAAAAGAGTAAAATCAAGCGAAATTGAATTAAAAGATCGCTTAGTAAGTATCCAACGTGTAGCAAAAGTTACTAAAGGTGGTCGTACTTTCAGCTTCTCTGCAATTGTTGTAGTAGGTGATGAAAACGGTATTGTTGGTTATGGTTTAGGTAAAGCTAAAGAAGTAACTGAAGCAATCACTAAAGGTATCGATGACGCAAAGAAAAACTTGGTAAAAGTTCCTATTATCAAAGGTACTGTTCCTCACGCACAATATGGTAAATATTCTGGTGGTTCAGTTTTGATTAAACCAGCAGTAGGTGGTACAGGAGTTTTGGCTGGTGGTGCAATGCGCGCAGTATTGGAGTCTGCTGGTATCAAAGATGTATTGGCTAAATCATTAGGTTCTTCTAACCCACACAACGTGGTAAAAGCAACTGTAGCAGCTTTATCAGATATGCGTGATGCATATACAGTAGCACAACACCGCGGTGTCGATTTGAACAAAGTATTTAACGGTTAATTATCATGGCAAAAATCAAAATCACCCAGATAAAGAGCGTTATCGACAGAAGCGAGCGCCAAAAGAAAACTATTGAGGCATTGGGTTTGAAAAGAATCAACCACTCAGTAGAAGTTGAAGCTACTCCATCAATTATTGGAATGGTACGTAAAGTAAACCATTTAGTAGCTATCGAAACTATTTAATATTAGCATATGGAAGAGGTCTTTGGACTTCTTCCATTACTTGTTATTAATAATCATTATTTTTTAATCGCTAGTACCTGTTTAGTGAGAGCGAAGGGCTAGCACAATTTAGTTTAAAAATGAACTTAAGTAATTTAAAACCTGCAAAAGGTGCAGTAAAAAGTAGCAAACGTATTGGCCGTGGTACTGGTTCTGGTCGTGGTGGTACTTCAACACGTGGTCACAAAGGTGCTGGTTCTCGTTCAGGTCACTCTACGAAAATCGGTTTCGAAGGTGGTCAAATGCCTTTGCAACGTCGTGTGCCTAAATTTGGTTTCAAAAACATCAACCGCGTAGAGTATAATGGGGTAAACTTGGATACTTTGCAAACGTTGATCGAAAAATACAATTTAACAGCTGTAGATTTCGATACGTTGAAAACTCATGGTTTAGTGTCTAAAAATGACAAAGTTAAAATCTTGGGTCGCGGTGAGTTGAAAGCTAAAGTTGAAGTAACAGCGCACGCGTTTACTGCTTCTGCTCAGAAAGCTATTGAAGCTGCAGGCGGTTCTATCGTTAAAATTTAATAAATGAAGAAACTAATCACAACCTTAACCAATATTTGGAAAATCGATGATTTACGTACGCGTATTCTAAATACCTTACTTTTTCTTTTGATTTACCGTATTGGATGTCACGTGGTATTACCAGGTGTAAATCCTCATGCGCTGGCTTCTGGTCAGAAAGAGGGTTTATTAGGCTTACTGGATATGTTTGCGGGTGGGTCATTCTCCCGTTCAGCTATCTTTGCTTTAGGGGTAATGCCATATATTTCGGCATCCATTGTTGTTCAATTGTTGGGCATCGCGGTTCCTTACTTCCAAAAGATGCAGAAAGAAGGGGAAAGTGGTCGTCAAAAAATGAACCAAATTACTCGCTATTTAACTTTAGGGATTACTTTGCTTCAAGCTTTTGCCTATGTGCGTACTCAGATCGAGCCAAGTGCTAAGACAATTGCAGATCCATTGTTCACTATTCTGACTGCCATAGTTTTGACAGGCGGTACTTTATTTGTGATGTGGTTAGGGGAAAAAATTACAGATAAAGGTATCGGTAATGGTATTTCTTTGATCATCATGACTGGTATTATCGCTCAATTGCCAAGTGGTATCACTGCGGAATGGGTTTCGAGAATGGCGAAAGGTGGTGGTGGTCCAATTCCATTGTTGCTTGAATTTGTGGCATTGTTCTTCGTTGTGATCTTTACGATCTTAATCGTACAAGGAGTTCGTAAGATTCCTGTGCAATATGCGAAGAAAATTGTTGGAAACAAGCAAGTCGGTGGGGTACGTCAGTATATTCCTTTAAAGGTAAATGCTGCAGGTGTAATGCCTATCATTTTTGCGCAGGCGATTATGTTTGTGCCGATGAGTTTGGGGCAGTTCTTCCCAAATCTTCAGTCAGAGTTTTTGACTTCGTTGAGTAACTATACTTCTGTAGCGTATAACGTAACATTTGCGGTGTTAATTATCGCCTTTACGTTTTTCTATACAGCAATCATGGTGAATCCTCAACAGATGTCGGACGACATGAAGAAGAATGGAGGTTTTGTTCCGGGTATTAAACCGGGATTAGAGACGAGTAATTTTATAGACCGCGTAATATCAAATATTACATTTCCTGGCGCGATTTTCTTAGCGATCATTGCTATTCTTCCTGCTATTGCAAGTTTGTTTGGTATTAATAATCAATTTGCGCACTTCTATGGAGGTACGTCTTTATTGATTTTAGTAGGTGTGGTGTTGGATACTTTGCAACAGATTGAATCTCATTTGTTGATGCGTCATTACGATGGATTAATGAAAACAGGTCGTATTAAAGGCCGTTCGGCTGCGTCTGTTGAGGGAATGGATCATTCGGCAATTTAATTTCTTTAGATGTCTAAAGTATTTTATAAGTCAGCAGAAGATATAGAGCAATTGCGAAAGTCAGCAGATGTTCTTTCGCAATTGCTTGGTGAAATCGCAAAAGTGATTAAGCCAGGGGTAAAGACTATATCTCTTGATAAATTAGCTTATGAGTATATTCATGATAACGGAGGGACGCCAGCGTTCTTAAATTATCAGGGATTTCCATATTCTTTGTGTATATCTGTCAACGATCAAATTGTACACGGTTTTCCCAGCGATTACGAAATTAAAGATGGAGATCTTGTTTCAGTTGATGGCGGTGTTAATTTGAACGGTTTTATCAGTGATTCTGCTTATACCTTTGGTGTAGGTGAAATATCTGAGGAAGCACAACTGTTGTTGGATGTAACAAAGGAATCATTGTACAAAGGGGTTGAGCAGGCGGTTGCTGGTAAGCGTGTCGGAGATATTTCTTCGGCTGTCCAGGAATATGTGAGCAAATTCGGATTCGGAATTGTGCGGGAACTGGTCGGGCATGGTGTAGGTTACCATTTACACGAAAAACCTGAGGTTCCTAATTATGGAAAACGAGGTGCTGGCCCAAAACTGGAAGAAGGTTTGGTCATTTGTATCGAACCGATGATCAACGCAGGGCGTGCTGGTGTTCGTTTTTGGGACGATGGTTGGACAGTAAGTACAGTGGATGGAAAATTATCAGCGCACTTTGAACAGATGGTTGCAATCCGTAAGGGAGAACCGGATGTGTTGCTGACATTCGAACATGTTGAGAAAGTTTTGGGTAAAAAGTAATTGGTTTTCAATTATTTTTATTTATCTTTGCACTCCTGTTCGCAGGCTTTTAAATTAAATTTAATCGAGAATATATGGCTAAACAAGCCTCAATAGAACAAGACGGTATAATTAGAGAGGCACTTTCTAATGCTATGTTTAGGGTAGAGTTGGAAAATGGACATGAAATCATTGCCCATATTTCTGGTAAAATGCGCATGCACTATATCAAAATTTTACCTGGTGATAAAGTTAAATTGGAAATGTCTCCGTATGATTTGACTAAAGGAAGGATTACTTATCGCTATAAATAGCCGTAAGCCCTTGTATTAGTGCAAGCTTTTGAAAAAATAAATATCATGAAAGTAAGAGCATCAATAAAAAAACGTAGCGCGGACTGTAAGATCATCCGTCGTAAAGGTAAAGTTTTTGTAATCAACAAAAAGAATCCTAAGTTTAAACAACGTCAGGGTTAATTCATTAAAAAAATAATAGCTTAATATTATATGGCAAGGATAGCAGGTATTGATTTACCTAAAAACAAAAGAGGTGTGATCGGCCTTACCTATATTTTTGGTATCGGTCGTACAAGAGCTGAATATATCTTGGAAAAGGCTGGTATCAGCGAAGATGTGAAGGTACAAGAATGGAATGATGACCAATTGGCAGCAATTCGTACTATCATTAACGACGAATTGAAAGTTGAGGGAGCATTGCGTTCCGAAGTTCAATTAAACATCAAACGTTTAATGGATATCGGTTGTTACCGCGGATTGCGTCACCGTAAACATTTACCAGTTCGTGGTCAACGTACTAAAAACAACTCACGTACTCGTAAAGGTAAACGTAAGACAGTTGCAAACAAGAAAAAAGCTACTAAATAATAAATAAGAAATGGCTAAAACTAAAAAAGCTGCAAAAAAGCGTATCGTTGTTATCGAACCTGTAGGTCAGGCTCACATTAACGCAACGTTTAACAATATCATTGTAACTTTGACGAATAATCAAGGTCAAACTATTTCTTGGTCTAGTGCTGGTAAAATGGGTTTCCGTGGTTCTAAAAAGAACACGCCATATGCTGCTGGTCAAGCTGCACAAGACTGTGGAAAAGTTGCACACGACTTGGGTCTACGTAAAGTTGAAGTGTTTGTAAAAGGTCCTGGTGCTGGTCGTGAATCTGCTATCAGAACATTACAAACTGTGGGAATTGATGTGACTACTATTAAAGATATCACTCCGCTTCCTCACAACGGTTGTCGTCCTCCAAAACGTAGAAGAGTTTAATTAATTTAAAGATAAGATTCATTGGCTATAGGCTGATAGATACTTTAATTGTAAAAAAAAATGGCTAGATATACAGGACCTAAGTCCAAAATTGCCCGTAAATTTAGAGAGCCGATCTTCGGCCCGGATAAAGCGTTAGAAAAGAAAAATTACCCTCCTGGACAACATGGAGCTTCTAAACGCAGAGGTAAACAATCTGAATATGCTATTCAGTTGTTGGAAAAACAAAAAGCGAAATACACTTATGGTGTATTGGAGCGTCAGTTCGCTAATCTATTTGCTAAAGCTTCCTCTAAACAAGGTATTACAGGTGAGATCTTCTTGAAATTACTTGAAGCTCGCTTGGACAACGTAGTTTACCGTTTAGGTATTGCTACTTCCCGTGCCGCTGCTCGTCAGTTGGTATCTCATAAACACATTACTGTTAACGGTGAAGTTGTTAACATTCCATCATATAGCTTACGTCCTGGTGACGTTGTAGCAGTTCGTGAACGTTCTCAATCCCTTGAGGCCATTACAAATTCAGTTGCAGGTCGTACTGTAAATAAATTTTCTTGGTTAGAGTGGAATGCGAAGGAATTGACAGGTACTTTCTTAAGCTATCCAGAAAGAGCTGATATTCCTGAAAACATTAAAGAGAACTTAATCGTTGAGTTATACTCTAAATAATAAATAAAATAGAAGAATGCATAGTCCAATTTTGGGGTATGCATCTTCTATTGTATTACTATTATTATTACAAATAAAAAATTAAAAGAAAATAAATGGCAATTTTAGCATTTCAAAGACCGGATAAAGTTATCATGCAAAAATCTACGGATTTTGATGGTACGTTTGAATTTCGTCCATTGGAGCCTGGTTTTGGTGTAACCATTGGTAATGCTTTGCGCCGTATTCTATTGTCCTCTTTAGAAGGATATGCAATTACGTCGATAAGGTTTTCTGGCGTTTCGCACGAATTTTCAACGATAAAAGGTGTCGTTGAAGACGTAACTGAAATTATCTTGAACTTGAAACAAATCCGTTTCAAAAAAACAGGTGAGATTGGCGACAACGAAAAGGTATTTGTAGTAATCAATGGTCAAGAACAGTTCTTAGCTGGTGATATCACCAAATTCTCTAATAACTTTACGGTTTTAAACCCTGACATGGTAATCTGTAACATGGATAATTCAGTGACAATTGAATTGGAATTGAGTATTGCCAAAGGTCGTGGATACGTAAATGCTGATGAGAATAAAGTCGTTGATGCGCCAGTAGGTGTTATCGCAATCGATTCGATCTTTACTCCGATCAAGAATGTTAAATATACCATTGAGAATTACCGTGTAGAGCAAAAAACTGACTACGAGAAATTATTGTTGGATATCTCTACTGATGGCTCAATTCACCCTGAAGAGGCGCTGAAAGAGGCTGCTAAGATCTTAATTCAACATTTTATTTTATTCTCTGATGAGAATATGCTTCTTGAATCTCAAACAAAAGAAGAAACTAAAGTTGTTGATGAAGAAATCTTACACATGCGTAAGATCTTGAAAACAGAGTTAGTAGATCTTGATCTCTCTGTGCGTGCATTGAACTGCTTGAAAGCTGCTGATATTCGCACATTAGCTGAGTTGGTTACTTACGACGTAGCTGATATGTTGAAATTCAGAAACTTCGGTAAAAAATCGTTAAGTGAAATTCAAGAACTGGTGAAATCGAAAGGTTTGTCATTCGGAATGAACTTGGCAAAATACAAATTAGACGAAGAATAATAATTTAATAAGCGACCACTATATATAATTCCTCTTGTGCTAATGGCTGAATTTGATGGAATATTAACCATTGAATGTGTCGTAATTTAGGGAATGCAAGAACGGTATATATAGTTTAATAAAATCCAAAATGAGACACGGAAAAAAAGTAAATCACTTAGGCCGTACGGATAGCCATAGAAAAGCAATGTTGGCTAACATGGCGACGTCATTGATCAAACACAAACGTATTACAACGACTTTGGCTAAAGCAAAAGCGTTGCGTACGTATGTTGAGCCTTTGATTACTAAATCTAAAAATGATACGACTCACTCTCGTCGTACAGTATTCGCTTACTTGAAAGATAAAGATGCAGTTTCTATCTTATTCCGCGAAGTATCTGAAAAAGTGGCTAATCGTCCAGGTGGTTATACACGTATCATCAAAATGGAAAACCGTTTAGGTGATAATGCAGAAATGGCTTTCATCGAGTTAGTTGATTACAACGAAATCTACGGTAAAAAAGCTGCTGCTTCTGAGAAAAAAGCTACTCGCCGTCGTGGTGGTGCTAAGAAAGCTGCTGCTGCCGAGACTGAAGCTCCTGCAGAAGTTAAACCTGAGGTAGAAGGTGAAGAAAAAGTTGACGGAGAATAGTCTTCTTCTGATATAGCATAAAAAAGTCCTCTTTTTAAGGGGACTTTTTTTATTTTATAACCATTCCTACCGTTATAACTAATATATTTGTATTGCTAAAATCTGATAGCTTTTTCTATTACTAGCTATTTCGTTTATCAATCTATAATTCATTAAGATGAAACCATTTAATGTTTATCCCATTAATCCCATTAACATTGTAAAGGCTAATGGATCGACGGTGTGGGATGCCGAAGGAAATGCTTACTTGGACTTGTATGGTGGCCACGCAGTGATATCGATCGGACATACGCACCCACATTATGTACAACGTATCACAGAACAATTGAACCGTATTGGCTTCTATTCAAACTCTGTTGAAATTCCAATTCAGCGTGAACTTGCCCGATTACTAGGGGAAGTTTCCGGTAAGGTTGATTATGATCTATTCCTTTGTAATTCGGGGGCGGAAGCAAACGAAAATGCGCTTAAGCTAGCTTCTTTTTATAACAAACGGAAAAAGGTTATCGCGTTTTCAAAAGCTTTTCATGGCAGAACGTCACTTGCAGTGGCAGCTACAGACAATCCCAGTATCGTGGCGCCGGTTAATGAGACAGACAACGTTCTCTTTCTTCCTTTCAATGACGAAGAAGCTTTAAAGGCCGCCTTTGAATCATATGGCAATGAAATTTCGTCTGTAATTATTGAAAGTATTCAAGGCGTAGGAGGGATCAGAGAAGCCTCAGTCTCCTTCCTTCAAATGATCCGATCTCTTTGTAACGAATATAACGCTGTGTTTATTGCCGACGAAGTACAATGTGGGTATGGAAGAACTGGCTTGTTTTATGCGCAAGACTACTCCGGAGTCGATGCAGATATTTATACCATGGCAAAGGGTATGGGAAATGGTTTCCCTATTGGCGCAATTAGTATTTCACCGAAATTTGAGGCTATTTATGGCAGTTTAGGAACTACATTTGGAGGAAATCATATGGCCTGCGCAGCTGCATTGGCTGTATTGGAGGTTATCCAACAAGAGAAGCTTATGGAAAATGCTGCTCAGGTGGGACAATATCTTATTGATGAACTTAAACAGATTGAGGAGATTATCGAAGTAAGAGGTCGAGGATTAATGATCGGTATAGAATTGCCGGAATCTTTGGCTCATGTAAAGAAAGATCTCTTGTTAAAGAATCGTATATTTACTGGAGAAGCTAAGCCTTTTGTCATTCGCTTGCTGCCTGCTTTGAATATTACGAAGGAGCATGCTGATCAATTTTTAGTAGCATTGAAGAAGCAGATCAGTGCAGTAACGGTTGCATAAGACTGTCGCTGGGTTTAATCCATGATGGTATTAGCCTGAGCAGATTTTATTGTGTTGTATTAGTTTAAATATATACTGAGTGTGACGTGTCTAAATATTGTCCGTTGAAGTGCACTCGAATAAATAAATATAGATGAAAAGATTTTTCTCTGTTAAGGATGTACCTAGTATAGCTGACGTTGTTCAAGAAGCGTTGGTTTTGAAGGCTGCACCCTATGATCATCAAGAACTTGGTCAGCATAAGACGTTGGGACTTGTTTTTTTGAATCCGAGTTTACGTACGCGTTTAAGCACACAAAAAGCGGCGATGAATTTGGGGATGAATGTCATGGTCATGAATATGGATAAAGACGGCTGGGCTCTTGAGACACAGGATGGTGTTGTGATGAACGGGACAACTGTTGAACATATTCGTGAGGCCGCAGCTGTAATGGGTGAATATTGTGATATCTTGGGACTACGGTCGTTTCCAAAACTGAAAGATCGCGAAGAAGATTATAGCGAAGACCTCTTTAACAAATTCATGAAGTACTGTGGCGTTCCTGTTGTTTCCTTAGAGAGCGCAACACGTCATCCGCTACAGAGTTTGACGGACATGATTACCATCACGGAGTACAAGAAAGTTGAAAAACCAAAGGTAGTATTAGCTTGGGCTCCCCACGTTAAGGCTTTACCTCAGGCAGTACCTAATTCTTTTGCAGAGTGGATGTGTAAAGCACAAGAAGAAGGATTGGTCGATTTCACAATAGCTCAGCCTATGGGATACGAGTTAAGTGACGAGTTTACTGCTGGTGCAACAATATCAAATAATCTCGAGGAAAGTTTAAATAATGCTGATTTTGTTTATGTAAAAAATTGGTCTTCTTATCAGGAATATGGTGAGGTATACGGTGTGGAAGATAATTGGATGATGGATAATAAGAAGCTAAGTTTGACGAATGACGCTAAAGTCATGCATTGTCTGCCTGTAAGAAGAGATCTGGAGTTATCATCTGAGATTTTGGATGGGCCAAATTCACTTGTGATTAAAGAGGCTAGCAACCGTGTATGGGCTGCTCAGGTTGTTTTGAAACGTATGTTAGAGGATTTGGTATAATCCAGTCCTATTGATTATTGAAAAACTATTTTTATTGGGAAAAGTTGCGTAATGGCTAATAGTGTATTAAATATAATTAAAATTGGTGGCAATATTATTGATGATGAGCACCAATTGGATTCTTTTTTAGAAAAGTTTTCCGCATTGTCAGGAAAGAAGATTCTTGTCCACGGCGGGGGTAAAATTGCGACTCGTTTAGCCAATGAATTGGGGATTGAAGCCCAAATGATTGAGGGACGTCGTGTCACAAATGACGAGATGCTACGTGTGGTAACGATGGTATATGCTGGATTGACTAACAAGACTATCGTTGCAAAATTACAAAATTTGAAATGTGATGCTGTTGGATTAACAGGAGCCGATGGTGATGTTATAAAAGCTATAAAGCGTCCCGTTAAGGATATCGATTACGGTTTTGTGGGTGATTTGCTCCATGACTCTGTAAACACCCTTGCGATTAAGAAATTTCTAGAAGCTGGGTTTGTTCCTGTATTTTCAGCGATTACACACAACGGCCTTGGTCAATTGCTTAATACCAACGCGGATACCATCGCCTCCTCGTTGGCGGTGTCTTTGGCTTCGTTGTATGAAACGTCTCTCGTTTACTGTTTTGAAAAAAATGGTGTTTTACGTGATGTAACAGATGAGAATTCTGTCATCCCAACCATCAAGTCTGAAGAGTTTGAACAGCTGAAGGAATCCGGTGTCGTTCATGAAGGAATGATTCCTAAGCTGCAAAATGCATTCAATGCTATAAATAAAGGTGTTCAAGAGGTCTATATTGGAAATGCTAATAATTTGCATTTATTCCAGCAAGGGCAGTTTGGTACCTGTTTGACATTAAAATAAAAATCTAACCTAAACCTAACGATCGCTATGAAAAAAGTTACCATTATTGGAAGTGGTAATATCGGTCTTTCATTGGCAAAGGGACTTGTAAAAAGTGAATTTGCGCATGCTGCTGATATTACATTGACACGGAGAAATCTGAACGCTTTGGCCGAAGAAGCGAGCCGTGGCTTTTCGGTAAGCAATGATAATAAAACCGCAGTACAGGGGGCTGATATTGTCGTCTTTGCTATCTTACCGCAACAGCTTAAAAAGGTACTGCTCGAAGTAGCCCCAGTCATTGAAAAGACAAATCAAATTTTTGTATCCATTGTATCGGGAGTTTCCTGTGCTGATTTAAAAGCAGAGTTGGGTGAGGATGCTACGGTAATACGGGCGATGCCAAATACGGCAATAGCAATAGGTCAATCAATGACCTGTATCGCCAGTGACAATGCTTCGGACGATAGCTTGAAAGAGGTTGAAAATATGTTTGAATCGGTGGGTTCAGTGGTTGTCATTAATGAAGATCTCATGACATCGGCAACGGCATTATGTGCGTGCGGTATCGCTTTCTTTCTTCGTGCTATTCGTGCGGCGTCGCAAGGCGGAGTTGAAATTGGATTTCATGCGCATGACGCATTAAAAATGGCAGTTCAAACAGCAAAAGGCGCTGCTGATTTGTTATTGCATACCAATGCTCACCCAGAAGGAGAGATTGATAAAGTAACGTCACCAAAGGGCTGTACAATTGCGGGACTAAATGAGATGGAACATAACGGCTTTAGTTCTGCTTTTATAAAAGGAATTAAACTGTCTGCGGATAAAGCAGGAGGATTATACCATGAAGGATAAACAGGGCTTATTTAAAGATGCTCTGGCCCTTTTAAAACAATTAATTGGACTATCGTCTTTAAGTAAAGAGGAAGAGTTCACAGCGGATTTAATTGATCGCTTCTTTCAGCAGCGTGATATCAAAACACAGCGAAAAGGCAATAATATATGGGTGTATAACGCTCATTATGATAGCAATAAACCTACGATATTACTAAACTCCCATCACGATACAGTAAAACCGAATACAGGTTATACAAGAGATCCTTTGGCAGCGACTGTAGAGGAAGGTAAATTGTACGGATTGGGGAGTAACGATGCTGGAGGCTGTTTGGTATCATTGATCGCTACATTTTTATATTTTTACCAGCAGACGGACTTGAAGTATAACTTCTGTATTGTCGCCAGTGCCGAAGAAGAGATCTCAGGTAAGAATGGTATAGAATCTGTTTTGGATGAAATTGGTCCTATTGATTTTGCTATTGTGGGTGAACCAACCTTATTGGATTTGGCAATTGCAGAAAAAGGACTGATGGTGTTGGATTGTACAGCATTAGGGACGGCTGGACATGCCGCACGTGATGAGGGCGATAATGCAATCTACAAAGCGATCAGGGATATTGAATGGTTTCAAAATTATACATTTGAAAGAACTTCGCCAACCTTAGGTCCCATTAAGATGTCGGTGACAGTAATTCAGGCGGGATCGCAACATAACGTTGTACCAGCTACTTGTAACTTTGTTGTCGATGTCAGAACCACAGATGCTTATTCGAATGAAGAGACGTTGGATATTATCAAGTCTCATGTAAAATCAGAGGTCACAGCGCGGTCTACGCGTCTGAAGTCTTCTTCGATTTCTGACACCCATCCAATCGTTAAAGCGGGTATTGCACTGGGACGTAAAGTGTATGGCTCACCGACGATGAGTGATCAGGCTCTTATCCCTGTTCCCTCTTTGAAATTAGGACCTGGCGATAGCGCACGCTCGCACATGGCGGATGAATTTATTTATATTGACGAGATTAGGGCAGGAATAGATCTCTATATCGGTATGTTAGAAAAGATAGTATAAAAAAAGCTTCCATCTTTTGACGGAAGCTTTTTTTATACTACACCAAGCTGATTTGACGTTTTATGCTCTCTTCGAGAGAGATAATGGTCTCTGTCCGTTGGATTCCAGGCACAGATTGAATATCTTCATTCAGTACTTTTCTTAGGTGCACTGTATCTCTACAGATTATTTTTGCAAAAATACTGTATTGGCCAGTACAATAATGTAATTCGACCACTTCTTTGATTTCTTTCAATTTATCTACTGCATCTGCATATTGTGAACCTTTTTCAAGATAGATACCCAAAAAAGCCGTAATATCAAACCCGACTTTTTGAGGATTGATAATCAGATTTGATCCTCTAATGATACCTAGTTCTTCCATCTTCTTCATTCTAACGTGAATTGTACCACCCGATACGATTAGCTTTTTTGCTATTTCGGTATAAGGAATAGAGGCATCGTTCATTAGAATAGACAAGATTTGGATATCCAAATTGTCTAGATCATAGTTTGCATATTGATTTTCCATTAACAATGGGTTTTGTGTTCATTAACTGGCCGTTGCATCAGAATCGGACCAATAGCTAAAATAATTAAATTTATTTCAAAATTACTAAGAATTTTCGGTTTATAGATGTAAATTTAATAAAAAACACGAATTGATATTGATAATGTTATATGTTTTTGATCGAAAGTGGTTATCCTTATTTTTGCGCGGATTTTGTTGTAAGATAAGTAATTGCTATCATGGACGATAGCAATATCGGAGTAGATTATTTAAGTATATATTGCGTATAATCAAAAAATATCAATTTACTGTACTAAAAATTTGATGAATTTGTTTTATCGTATGATCATTAAAAAATTTGAGCGCCATATTTTGGTAGGGTAAATAAAATAAATAGGAAAAGGAGATGGAAGAAGTTCAAGACGTAAATATTTCGAAGAAGAAACCAATTTTTGAAGTTGGTGAGGGACTTCATAAATATCTTAAGCTATATCAGCGAGATGAAAAGCTGCCAATAGGATATAAGGATCTTCTGAATTTCACGGAAACAGTACCTGTCATGGATAAATTTGGCAACGACACCTTTTGGGAGACTCCACTATATCCACACTACTTTATGGATCAATTGTATGACGGGCTGAAGGTAATTTATGCAAAATTGAAAGCATCGGGTAATACGCGCATAGTACAACATAAATATATTGATCGTGTAGAATATTGCGGCTTTGGTAATACGAAACCCTTTCGTATACGGATCGTAAATCGTTTAAATGATGTTTACGATTATTTTTACATCAAACAGGCCGACGCGTCGAGAATATATGGATTGGAGCTGGAAGAAATATTGTCTCCCAATCAGGTAAATTACATGGTAGACCACGATACGCTGGTCGAAGAACATATTGTCGGAATCCCTGGAGATACATTTTCAAAAACACGGATGTTTTCTCCGGATTATAATTTGACCAGAATTTCCAAAGAATTTGTAAAATTTAATGAGAGATGTATTATTACCCTATTGGGTGATATGCGAGCCTATAATTTCGTCATGCAGATTACGCCTGATTTTGATGATTTTCAATTTCGAATTAGAGCTATTGATTTCGACCAACAGTTTTATGAGGGGAATCCAAAGGTTTATATGCCTCAATTTTTTAAGGAAAACCTTCCCTATGTTAAGCTGGCCATGGAACATTTGAATGAAAAGACAGTATTACAATATCAGCAAGAGGAGCGTTCTTCCATTGTACATCGGGTTCGAAGCGAAAGACACCGAATTGCTGATTTGAGGGATGCGTCGCAGACGCAGGTACTTTCCACTTTAGAAAATATTAAACAGCTGCGCGAGGGCTATGCGGAATTCTATCAGAATAATTCCTACCTCAAATGTAAAACGATGACCGATATCGTCGAGCTAAACGTAAAAAATGTGATTCGCCAGGTGCAGATGTAGCTATTTGACTCGATCCTTATTATCTTTGATGAAGGAGGACCATCCTGAGTAGGATTTACTGCTGCCAGATAAAGCATTCTTTTGAAAAGAATGGCACACAGCAATTGCCAAGCCGTCGGTAGCATCTAAAAACTGAGGGGTTTCTTCAAATTTCAATAGATTCTTTAACATCGCAGAAACCTGCTCCTTCGTGGCATTTCCATTCCCTGTAACAGACTGTTTTATCTTTCTTGGGGAATATTCAAAAATCGGAATATCTTGTGCAAGCGCTGCCGCCATGGCAACACCCTGTGCTCGTCCTAACTTAAGCATCACCTGTATGTTTTTGCCATAAAACGGTGATTCCAGTGCTACACAGTCAGGATTATATTCTTGCATCAAAGCAGATGTTTTTTTGAAAATACGTTGTAGTTTTAGTGCCTGGTCATCCAAATGGCCCATTTTAATCACACCCATGGAAATCAGTGATATATTATTGCCCACTTCTTTGATGATACCATACCCGAGGACGACTGTTCCGGGATCGATTCCTAAAATTATTCTTTCTTTCGCCTTTTCCTTCTGCATATGCAATAATACAAATTTTGCCTTTTATTCGTGGATTGCCTTCGACAAAACTTAATCATTTGGCTAAAATTTAGTAACATTGCTCTCTAATTATCAAAAGTTGACTGGAATACAAAAAAAATACGTCAGTCTTTTATTGAAGATATTGGTGTTCGCCTTAGCGACCTGGTATATTGTCGTGAAAGTATCTGATAAAAGCAATATTGAGAAGTTTAAGACACTAATTGCCGGATTGGAACAACATTCTGTTGCATGGACCCTTGTCCTGATCGTCGTATTAATGCTTGTCAATTGGTTGCTTGAGGTAGTAAAATGGCGATACCTCGCATCTAAACTGGAACATATTTCTTTTTGGAGGGCCTTTCAGTCTGTTTTTTGCGGACTTTCATGGGCTATTTTTACACCTAACAGGATTGGAGAGTATGGTGGGAGGGTACTTTTTCTACAACCTCAGCATAGGGCTAAGGGAGCTGTGGCGATGGGAGTAGGATTATTTGCTCAATTGGTTTTGACAAGCGTTGCAGGCGCACTGAGTATTGCTTGGTTTGTCTGTAAATTTCTTTTGCCCCCTTTATCGGTACAATTCGGCGTATGGCTGCTCGCTATTATCTATGCAGCTGGATTTGTCATATTATATTTTAACGTAAAATGGATTGATCTATTGGTCGGCAAAATTAAGTTTCTGTCCCGCATTAAGCCTTTTTTTGAAGTATTAGAGCATTATTCAATGTCTGAACTCAGTATTGTTCTTTTAAATTCCTTAGCACGGTTTATCATTTTTACATCTCAATATATCATCTTGATGAAGCTTACATTGCCTGAACTGCCGCTGTTATCCATGATTCTGATGATTTTTATCCTGTTTTTTGTCCAAGCGGCATTGCCAACATTGGATATTTTTGATTTCAGTGTAAGAAGTTTTGTAGCAAGTAATCTATATAGTTATATCACGACACAGGAAATAGCTGTTATGGCTATTGTTTCCTGTATTTGGTTTGTGAATTTGATTCTTCCGGCAGTATTTGGTTCTATTTTTGGTTTTTAAGATTAATTTTTTCGGTGATACAAATACTTAACTATTTATTGATCAGTTTTGCCTGCGTTTACGCAATTCTGGTTTTATGGATGTGTAGAGGCTGGTTCTTAATCCCAGTACCCAGCAATCTTATTCAGCCAACAAAAGCGATTTCTGTGATTATAGCTGCGCGGAATGAAGAGCTCAATATAGGCCGTACCATCGACTGCATATTGGCCCAGGATTATCCTGCAGCACTCTTGGAACTTATTATTATTGACGACCATTCAGACGATAATACGTCATTGATTGTGAAGAAATACGCTGGAAAGGGGGTGAGGCTAATTCAATTGAATGAAAATGGACGTTTGAATTCATACAAAAAACTGGCAATTTCAAAGGCCATAGCATGCTGTAAGGGCGATATTATTATAACCACTGACGCAGACTGCCGTATGGGACCAAATTGGTTAGCAACGGTCGTAGGTACATTCGAAAAAGAAAATGCCTATTTACAGTCTTCTCCGGTAGTGTATTCAGAAGAAAAAGTTTTTTTTGAACGACTCCAGACCTTAGAATTTCTTTACTTGATAGGCCTTGGCGCTGCTGGTATTGGAAATAAGAAACCAACAACTTGTAATGGGGCAAATCTGGCATATCGCAAAGATATTTTTGAACAAATGGGCGGATTTAAAGGAATTGATGAGCTTGCCTCGGGAGATGATGAACTTTTCTTACATAAAGTCGCAGAACAGTATCCTGAAAAAATAACGTTTTGCAAATCAAAAGATGCTATTGTTTATACGGATGCCAAACCAGATTTAAAGTCATTTATCAGTCAGCGCCGACGCTGGGCTTCAAAAAGTACCAAATATAAAAATAAGGGTGTGATTGCCCTTGGAATTTCCATTTGGTTTTTTAATGTATTGATTTTAGTTGCTTTGGTTCTCGCTCTTTTTGGCGTAACTTTCGTTGCCTGGGTCGTACTATTTGCATTGCTATTAAAAATGATCGTCGAATTGCTTTTTATTCGGCCTTTAACTGTATTCGCCAGCAGAAAGGAACTCTTATGGTATCTTCCTTTACTGAGCTTAGCGCATATCTTTTACCTAACTTATATCGGCATATTAGGTAATGTTGGGAAGTATGACTGGAAAGGTCGGCAGGTCAAATAATTTTTTCTATTTTTCGACCCTCACTCTTATGGCTTCTTCAGCTGATTTTACGATCTCCTCAATTGTTTTACCTTCCGTATCTAAGGGATTGAGTACCTCCCACGTCATATGGAGAAACGGTGTCAGTGGGTACATCCCATATTGTACCATTTCGTAGGACCCCGTGATGGCAACTGGCACAACGAGTGCATTTGGATTTTTCTTTAATAATGTGGCAATTCCACCCACATGGAAGGCCTTCATTTTCCCCGTTTTTGATCGCGTTCCTTCCGGAAAAATAAACGCCGACCAGTTTTTGGTTTTCATATTGTTGGCGAGTTTCAGTATCTCGGCAATAGACTGTTTGGGGTCATTGCGATCGATATTTGCGGCGCCACCATGTTTCAAGTTAAACGAGATACTCGGTATACCACTAGCAAGTTCTATTTTAGAAATAAACTTCCCATGAAATCTACGTAAGAAATAGATCATTGGGGGGATGTCAAACGTACTTTGGTGATTGGCTACAAACACAATGGGCTGTCCTGTTGGAATATTTTTATTGTCGATAAATGTCACGCGGTTAAATAGCGTGTAATAAGAAGCGACAAGACAGGCATTTAATAGATCTACACTCTTTTTATGGGCATTGTATCCCCCTAGCTTCAAACATAGCCACTGTATGGGGTGAAAAATAATCAAGGATAAACCAAAACAGAACCAAAATATTATAGATAGGAAATAGCCTAAAAACTTCTTCATAAACGTTATTTGATGATACAAATATATCATTAAGCAACGGTTTTTGAAAGATATTGATTTTATAGTGTTTTGTTTTAATATTATTAATGTTATCTTTAATAATGTTAATATACATATTATTTAATGAAAAAAATACCAATTGATTGTCCCTGTTGTGAAGCGAAGTTGACGGTCTCTAAGCTGGTGTGTGACGCCTGTGAGACTGAGGTTGTGGGTAAATTTTCATTACCCTTACTCATGCAGCTCACTGTCGAGGAACAGGAATTTGTCATGAACTTTTTGAAGCACTCGGGAAGTTTAAAAGAAATGGCCAGTCAGATGGGAAAATCCTATCCGACAGTCCGTAATATTCTCGATGATCTGATCTATAAATTGAAATCTATTGCTAGTACAACGACCTAGACAAACTCACCTATTAAAGGTAGAGAGCGTTCAAAAAGGCGATCATACATTGGAGGGAGTTGATAAAACAGAGATGCTCTTTTTCGGTATGTTTGGAATCATTAGTTTATTAATGCTGTTTTATCAGTTCTATTTATTGGTCAAGGGCATGAATGTAGCCGTTAATAATAAGAAGATTGGGATCAGTATATTATTTGTGGCATTATATTTTATACTGGATCTATGTATACAGTTTTATTTTTAGTAAAAAATGACAATGAGAAAAATTTTGTACCTATTTATCATTTATTTCCATTTTTCATGTTCCCATGCACAGACATTTGATGGTTCATGGAAGGGCGAGGTAAGTGTTTCGGGGCAGAAGTTGCTACTGGTATTCAATCTACAGCAAGATAGCACGGGAAACTGGAATGGAACCTTTGAAAGTCCAATGCAAACTTCACAAAAATTTGCAATAAGCCAAATACGGATCCAACACGATTCTATTTGGATGGATGTGAAAAATATCGGTTTAGCTTATGCTGGTTTTTTGGATCGGGACAAAGATGTGATGAAGGGCGGCATGAAGCAGGGAACTTTTGAATCTGCGATGATTCTGGTTAGGAGCGAAAATGAACAGAGTGGACTGTCTCGTAAGCAGGATGTTTTTCCTCCCTATAATTATATGGAAGAGGACGTGTCATTTAAAAATAACAAAGGTAATTCATTTTTAACTGGATCATTAACCTATCCAAAGGGTAAGGGGCCATTTCCTGCAGTAGTATTGGTCAATGGTAGCGGACAACAGAATAGAGATTCTGAGATGTTTGGCCACCGACCATTTAAGGTTCTCGCTGACCATCTTACTAAAAATGGTTTTGCGGTACTGCGTTATGATGACCGTGAAATCGGAGGATCGAAAGGAGAAGTGAATTTAGCGACAACGATCGATTTTGCTTCTGATGCAAACGCCGCAGTAGATTTTTTGAGCAAAAAAAACATTGTTGACGTTGAAAAAATTGGGATAATTGGGCATAGCGAGGGTGCTTTAATTGCCGAAATAGTCGCATCCGAGAATGATAATGTAAAGTATATTGCACTTCTATCTGGACCGGTGTTAAAAGGAGACTCACTATTAATCTTACAGAGTTATGCTTTAGGAAAGGCGGGTGGCTTGTCGGAAGCAGCATTAGCCATCAATAAAGCAAACAACAGAAAATTATATACTATTTTAATGAAGGATGAACCACCAAAGGTTTTGGCTGAAACTTTGGAAAAGGAACTTATTCATCAAAATAACAACAATCCACTGACTCCCGATATGAGAATCAAACTCAGTCCGATGATGAGTCCCTGGTTTAGGACTTTTCTCAGAATTGATCCGGCTTATTATCTAAAGCAGCTGAAAGTACCTATTTTTGCTTCTTTTGGCGGGAAAGATGTTCAGGTACCTGCAAATGAAAATATTTATAGCCTTCAGCGTCTGCACTTAAATACAACAGATGTGACAATTAAAGATTATCCAAACTTAAACCACCTTTTTCAAAATACGCAAACAGGTAAAATCGAAGAATACTTTGAGAATTCGGAAAGTTTTAATGAGCAACTGATGGATGATTTAACGAAGTGGCTCAAGATGAAGACAATGTAGGTAATGTCTATACTCTTAGTTTTCACTTAAAAAAAAGGTAATTTAATAGCTTGTTAAATTACCTTTTTTGTCTTTTATATACATTTAAATTCTCTCCGATCGTATTCGTCTTAAGGTGTTGTATTTGCTACAGGAAGTATCTTTCCATTAAAATAGCGGTGTCCATTTTGAGCGAACTCCGCAATATAGCGTCCCATTTCGAAGGCCAACGTGCCGGCTTCAACGCCGGGAAAAGCGGCTTCAAACATTTCAGTCTGAGAAGATCCCAATGCTAAACAATTAACCTTAATACCCTTTTCCTTAAACTCTTCAGCCAAACACTCTGTCAGCACCGATAATGCCCCTTTGCTGGCTGAATATGCCGAAAGACCAGAAAACTTCATTGATCCCTGAAAACCGCCCATGCTGCTGATATTTACAATATGTGATCCTGCATGCATCATGGGAACAACATGCTGTATCATATTAACGTGCCCCATTACATTGGTCTGTAACATTTCAGCAAAATCTTGTCCATCAGTTTCCATAAATGGCTTATAGATGAGTGCACCCGCATTGTTGATCAAAATATCAACCTTATCAAATTTTGACTGAATGAAGGGCACTAACGTAGCATAGTCGTCGTAGACAATATCAAATTGGGCTGGATACAACGCTCCGCCATCAAAATTGAGTTGGCCTGCAATTTCGTGAAGCTTTCTTAGTTTGTCCGCTGATCTGGCCAATGCAATTACATTGTTGTCCTTTTTAGAGGTCAAATCCAGTACCGCTTCAAACCCAACACCACTGCTGGCTCCTGTAATAATAATATTTGCCATGTTATTCTTCTAGTTTTTGACTTTGTTCAACTTCTTCGACCGTAGGCAATTTATCTTCTCCGATGGCTTTGGGATGGAAGATATAATAAATGCCCGAAAGCGCAACGAGAGCAGAAATAATATAAAATAACAATGTGATTAAAACCGCATTGTGTGAGTCGACATGAAAGATACCCGCTCCCCACATAATTACAAGTTCGCGCATGCCTAAACCTCCAACGGAAAAGGGGATGATTGAAACAAGCGAAGAGGCCAGAAATAAAAACAGGTAAGGGGAGAATTTACCGCTAAAACCTAAAGCGTAAAGAATGAGGATTGCTGCGATCACTTGCATCGACTGTACGCCGATGGCTTTTAAATGAGCTCTTAAGAATGTTGATTTGTATTCTTTAAAGAACTTGGTGACGATAAAATAATAGAGAATGCTCCCTAAAGTAAATAAAATAATGGTCAGATAGTTTGGAATTCCCAGCTGTGGCATATAGGTAACCAGTGCTGCGATGATAAGGCATAATGCCCATAAACCACTTAACCTGTCTAAAAATAGAGCCGTAAATAATTTTCTTCCTTTAATATTAAATCGTTTCCTGAGGAAGAATATCTTGTACCCGTCTCCGCCAACACCACCAGGTAGAATAAGGTTATAAAATAGACCAAGTTGATACAGTTTTAAGTTATATTTTTCGGTAATATCCAGGCCGATTGCTTTTAAAAACGTCAATAAACGTGAAGAGGAAATAAAAATAGAGATACTATACGCGACTAGAGCAAAGAATAGGTAAAGTGGGTTGGAATGGATGATGGCTTCTTTTAGGTCTTTTAACGATACCTTGCTGAATACCCAATATAAGGCGCCCGCCGTAACAACAATCTTTGCTATATTTTTGGCTATTTTAAGCCCTTTTCTTCTATCCATATAAAGTTATACGTCCAATCCTCCTCGGCTATGATTAGCGATTTGGCGAATCCAAAGTTAGAAACTTTGCGGAGATGTGCAATTTTGCTTAAGCAATCGTTGGGTAAATTCTTGAATACAATAATATCAAATACAAAATACCAAAGATAGTCGCGAGCGAAAATAGCCAATTTAGGTCAATTCTGTTATATTTGTGCTTGAGTACAGCAATCATTAATCCAATGATGATGCAAAATAATAAAATAGGCGCTACAAGTGCTATCTTATTCGTAAATGCAAGGCTTATCTGATCCAATTTGCTTTTTGCTTCCTGTCCTAAAAATAGCGGATAAGTAGCAAAGGCCAATAAAATGACGAATAACCGCAAGAGCGTCTTTGCTATTATTTTGCTTATGGTATGATTTTTGGCTGTAATCTTCATGATTTGTGAATTAATTTACTCCAAAAATACAATTTGAAATTAAAATTTATACATATGAATCGATTCGTTTTATCATTAGCAACTGTTTTTGCTACCGTGACCTTATTTTCTTGTGGAGCACAAAAGCAAGGTACATCAACTGGAAATCCTTCTTCCAATACGAGTGCAGCTTCTGGTCCAAGCGCTTCTGATTGGAAATCTGCCGTTAAAGGAACTTGGACATTGAATACAATCGATAGAGAAAATTTGCCATCTTCATTCACAATTAAAAGTGTTTTTGAAGAAGCCCCTGCAGAATGTTTTGTAGGCAGTACATGGAATTTTATTGGAAATGGGAAGGGCTCAATTACCTTTAATGCTCAGGGAACTCTGTGCGCTCCAGGTGCATCACGTGAGATTTTTTGGTCGATCTATAATCCTGGAAAAGGTCTGGGGGAACCTCAGTTTCAGTTTAAAAAAATCTATGCAGGCGACAAAGCGAAGAACGTAACGACAGGTTATCGTTTAGATTTATCTTATTCGGATGGAAATAAATTAGTTATGCGCATGCCATTGACCGTTGCTAATGGAGAGGCGTATTTAGTCTTTAATTTCACGCGCGCTAATTAACCGCAAACGATAAAAGTAGAAAAACATTAAGCTATAGGATTTCCTATGGCTTTTTTTGTTTAAAATTTAATACTTTTACATTCCCAATTCATTATGATTATTACGCCATAGCTGGGGGGAGTCACAATATTTTGACGCAGTGTATGCTTAGAATCTTGTGGACGGATACGCTTATCGTAGATATGATGATGGGACAAATACCTGGTGATTCATCAGGTATTGCATAATCTAGAGAGAAACATGGCTGAACAACACACCAAAACTGCTTTAATAACGGGTATAACAGGACAAGATGGTGCCTATCTAGCAGAATTCTTATTAAAAAAGGGGTACAAAGTACACGGCTTAAAACGTCGAAGTTCTTTATTTAATACAGATCGTATTGACCATCTTTATCAAGATCCTCATCTTGACAATAGAAATTTTACTTTGCATTTTGGCGATTTGACTGATTCAACCAATTTAATTCGTATTATACAAGAAACGCAACCGGATGAGATCTACAATCTTGCTGCGCAGTCTCACGTAAAAGTTAGTTTTGACACCCCAGAATATACGGCAAATGCAGATGGTATCGGTACATTACGTATTCTTGAAGCGGTGAGGCTATTGGGAATGATTGAGAAAACCCGGATTTATCAGGCGTCTACTTCTGAGCTTTATGGTTTGGTGCAAGCGGTTCCACAAAGCGAAACAACACCTTTTTATCCCCGAAGTCCTTATGCTGTAGCCAAGATGTATGGTTATTGGATTACTGTAAATTACCGCGAAGCTTATAAGATGTATGCCTGTAACGGTATTTTGTTCAATCATGAGAGCCCTGTAAGGGGAGAAACCTTCGTTACACGTAAAATCACCAGAGCAGTTGCAAAGATTGCTCTTGGACTCCAGGATAAGCTATACCTCGGTAACCTGTCCGCGCAACGCGACTGGGGGCATGCGAAGGATTATGTGGAAGCGATGTGGTTAATTCTTCAACAGGAAACACCGGAAGATTTTGTAATAGCCACAGGTGTGACCACTACCGTTAGAGAGTTTGTACGGATGGCTTTTGCTGAATTGGGTATTGAGATTGAATTTAGTGGAAAAGGAGAACAAGAGAAGGGGGTTATTATTGATATTGATGAAGAGCGTTTGCTACAGTTAAATATCGATCAGTCAGTGATTAAATTCGGTCAGACTGTTGTCAAAGTTGATCCTGCATATTATAGGCCCACTGAAGTGGACCTACTTATTGGTGATCCGACAAAAGCAAATACAAAACTCGGATGGACGCCAAAATATGATCTCCAAATGCTGGTAACAGATATGGTACAATCTGATCTTCACTTGATGAGAAAGGAAGAATACCTGAAAAAAGGTGGATTTGAAACTTTAAATTATTTTGAATAAGTTACAATCTGTAGTAGAAAATAAAACTGGAATAATTTTTGTTTAAACATTCGATGGTATAGGTCTATACTATGAATATGACAGTATATTATGATAAATTCAGACGTTGTTTCGAGTAAGAAAGAAGAAGAAAAAAAGAAAGATTCTTCGAAAATTTACTTCTTTATCATTGCGATAGCGGCATTACTTGCAACAAATATATATTTTTACGTTAAGTTTAAAACCAACGGTGAAAAGGTTTATACGCTTACAGTAGAAAAAGAGAATCTTCAGGTGCAGATAGATCGTATTGAAGCTGAATTGGATAAAATCGATGTAGAGAATGTGCAATTGACTCCAGAGATGACGCTGCAAAAACAGGATTCCAGAATGGAGATTGCGGTGCTTCGTAAGAAGCTCGAAAATAAAAGTATTACTCCCAAAGATATTGATGAAGCGCAGCTTAAGATCGATCAGCTTAAAAAGCAGGTTGATACCTATCGTATAAACGTTCAAAGGCTTATTCAGGAAAATCAAATTTTATCCAAACAAAATCTTAACCTGAATGAATCTGTAGTCGAAAAGGATAAGCAAATTACTTCATTGGTTACTTCAAACTCTGAATTGAAAGAGAAGGTTGCAACAGCTTCTGCCCTGAAAGTTTCAAGCATTAGTATAAATGGACTTGAAGTCAAAAAAAATGGAAAGGAATTGGTTGAGGAACGTGCGAAGAAAATTGATAAGTTAAAAGTCAGTTTTACCATTGCTGATAATCCTTTAGCAAAAAATGGAGAACGTGATATATATGTTAGAATTATCGATCCACAAGGAAATCTAGTCGTGCAGGACGATAATATTTTCTATGTACATGGCGAGAAATTACAGTATACATTTAAGCATAATATTTTGTTTACCAATAAGGGTGAAGATTATATCATTTACTGGGCAGCAGAACAGGGATTTTCTAAGGGTGCTTATACGGTATTGTTATATGAAGATAATGCAATCATGGGACGATCTACGATTGTGTTGCGTTAAAGGTAGATAAACAAATAAATTAAAAGCTCTTTACATGATTTGTAAAGAGCTTTTTTGGTGATGTACAAATTCTTACTATATCAATCCGTAAATAATAAGGGCATGGCTATCAAGTAGCTTTAACGTATTACATACCATCAATATTAAGCTATAAGCTCTATATAGTTGGTTTTTCCAATTTCTCTTATCTATGTTGTTGCTAATCACTAATAAGATTCTGCCTGTTGTAAGGGGAGCAGGATATGAAATGTTGTGCCTTCGCCTTCTACGGTCTCAAAATAGATCTGACCGTTACTTGCTTCGATTGTTTTCTTAACAAGTACCAATCCCAAACCATTTCCCGAACTTTTTGTAGTGAAATTTATCTGGAAAATTTTATCCTGCATTTCCTTCGGAATTCCATATCCATTGTCTTTGACATCTATTTTAACAAAATTATCCGAATAACGTTCAATGGAAATTTCGATTTTCATGTTTTTTCGGCCATAACCACCTTCAATAGCATTTTTTATTAAATTGTTGAACGTCCGCAAGAGTTCATTACCATCAGCTTTTACAATCAATGTTTTTTGATCAGCGTTATTGATGAGACGGATACTTACACTTGGGGTATTATTGTATAACGAAATAGACTTTGTTATTTTTTCAACAATATTAATATTCTCCATTATGGTATTTGGAAATTTTGCAAAATGCGAAAATTCGGATGCAATATGTGTCAGAGCATCGATTTGTTCGATAAATGAAATAGAGAATTTATTAAATCTATCTGGAAATTTAGGATCATCATCTTTGTAAGACCTGCGTAATTGCTGAATACCCAATTTCATTGGTGTCAATGGATTTTTAATTTCATGCGCTATCTGCTGAGCCATCTCACGCCAGGTGGATTCCCGCTCCGTATCTTTTATTTTATTGGCATAGTCCTCAAGTTTTATGATCATGAGGTTGTATTCTTTGATCAATGTACCTATTTCATCATTTCGCTGCCAAAATAATGGCTCATTGGGCTGTCCTAAGCGTAGCTGTGAAATTTTCTTGCTGATGATGCTCAGTGGATTGGTGACACTGTTGGCAACAAACGTGGCATAAAACCCAAAGCCAATGATGATCAGCGAATAAATATTTACTATCGTATTTAAAAGAAGATTTTTATTGATATTTTCTTCTTTTTGAAGGGAGAAGTTCGGTATGCCGATGTAAGCTAGGGTATTGTAATTCTTGTCCCTGATGGTGGCATAGCTGGTCTCAAATTGAAAAGTACCTATTCGCTCATCTTCGATCGTCTCCGACTTTTTCAATATCGATAGATTCTTCAGTGCAGCGGGATTGATGAATGTAGAGAAAAGCTCTAAATCGTAAATTCTACGCTGTGAACTATACAGCAATCTGCCTGATTTGGAATAAAGATTGAAGTCCTTGGAAATTGTTTCGGACAATGTCTTTAGAATGCTGATGAGTTGAGTTTCGGTGGAAATTTCATCCGTATAGGTCAGCATATTTTCCATCCGTTTGCCAAGTTCGATTATGAAACGCTCTTTACTTGTTTTATTGTTGTTATAAAGTTGTTTATTGATACTGATATAAGAAATTACACCTGAAATAAGAATAGCGAGTATAACGGAGGAGATAATAGATGTTTGAATACGTGTAGAATATTGTATCCTATTCACAATTCTGTAGAACTGATACTTTAAATTTCGGAAAGTAAGCTTGGTGTTTTTAAGAAAAATATAGAGTGATTTTATGAAGTGGTAAAGCATGAAAATCATAAAGAACACCAGGAATAGAAAAGATGTCGTCGCTAAATAGTCCCAAAAAGAAGGTTTTTGTTTACTGATAACATAGGTTGAAAATTTATTGGCGAT
This sequence comes from Sphingobacterium zeae, assembly GCF_030818895.1. NCBI lineage: Bacteria > Pseudomonadati > Bacteroidota > Sphingobacteriia > Sphingobacteriales > Sphingobacteriaceae > Sphingobacterium > Sphingobacterium zeae. The sequence goes on along the minus strand of NZ_JAUTBA010000001.1, from coordinate 5,271,158 downwards.
GTAGGCCATGTGCAGGTATGCATCTTTGTCTAGAATCTCAATATATTCTCCAGGAGAACCTTTGAGACCTCTTAAATTGTTTTCATAGGTGTATTTCCCAAATTGTGTTATTAGAGAACCTGCTTTATAAAGAGCTATCGAGTAATCTCCTTTATTATAATACTGTGAGTTGTTGATCCGCATATCGGTCAGAATTTCGGGATAAGGGACCGTGTAACTGAAATCTTTATTGGAGAGATTGATAATAACGTTGACGATTCTATTTGGGTCAATCGACACGGGAATGATAGAAAAGTATTCATGTGTACCGAGTTCTCCGCTGGCACGATAGAAGTTTTGAGTTACTTTTATCGACTGATTGATCACTTTTTCCCGATACTCATTGAGCTTATTCTGGCTTGCCGCATTGAGGGGCTTATTGTTCTGATCATAATAATAGGCCTTGAATTCGTACTTGGAGAGATAGCCGCTGAAGTATTTTTTCTTAATGAAGTCGTTGATGCCCTCTGTGTTTGTGTAGGGTAGACTGATATTAAATAGATGCTTTAATTCTTGATCGTTTGCTAGACTACTTTCAATATCCGAGAATAATGACACGGCATTCACATCATCTTCGGACTGTAGGTTGCCCAACAAGATCTTCATGTCAATCAAGTTCCTTTCCTGGTAGAAACGAGCGTGCGTAATAGCACTTATGATTGCCCACAGTATCAGTACCGCGATATAATTTGTGAGTATATGCCGATTGAAATACTTCTCACCGAATGATTTAATAAGGATAATTAACGCGAGTAGTAAGTTGACCAGGCTATTTTTTTCTATATAAAAGGAAATGATCAAAATGACAAAGATGACACATGCCAGTTGAATGTTGAGTAACTGCGTTGGCTTCAGCTCTAATTTTTTAAGGAAAAAAAGCACAAGGTCAATGTAGATATTTAAGGCCAAAATACCTATGCCGACAATGCCAAGATCGACCCAACTTAAGAAATGTAAATCGACCAGTTTTGTAAAATCAAAATAAATATTGTTGGAGTGCGTGATTAACGTTCCGGCGATATCGTATAATAGCCCGAACGATAGGTATATGCTCAGAATAAATCCGATGGCTATGGGCACTCTAAAGAACCCGATGTTTTTTATTTTGTCAAAATTAAGCTCTTTGCGAATTGAATAGATAAATAGAATGAGCCAAAATATTAAAATTGTGGTGGACATGACCGACCATATATTCGGAAAAAAATGATTATAGGCATAGTTGCGCGAATCGAAAATTGAAAATGTTGCATTTTCAGATAGCAAATTCCATTTAAGATCAGCGAACTTGACCAAACTAAATATCGCCAACAGCAATAGTATAGACCACCACGCCCTGCCTGTTTTGGCCATATGAAGGCAAAGACTATTGAAGAAGATCAACCACGCAATTAAAGCAAGTAGCCAGCAGAAAAATTGCAAAATTGTATAAGTATTTTCATGTTCTCCGTCTTTGAGCTTAACAGAAAATAGGTAAGATCCCTCTTTACTGTAAATGTTTTTAATGGCTACCGTATCTGTATAAGATGCAATATCGATATTTCTGGAGTCGAAGAAGTTTCTCCGCAGTGAACTGCTTAAATAGAGATTGTTGTTATTGGTATATCCTTTTACAATAATATAGGCAAGTATACTGATATTGCCAATTGTTTTCTTTCTAACGACGTAGGAGCGGTTATCATCTTGGACAAAATTGGCTTTTTCAGGAAATCCCTGATCAGTAATAGGTACAAATAGATGCGTGCTCCACATCTTCGGCTCATGATCCTTAAAAAGAAATAGATAGACATTTTCATTGGTTTTGAACTTCTCAAAGGCCTGATAAACTGCGATAGGATACTGATCGTAGTTTTTGAAAGTTTTGAGCAAAAGAGAATCGTTAAAAATACGGTCGACTTTTTTCTCTTGTTGAGCGATATAGTTATTGAGTGATTTTGTATCAATGTCTAATATTTCCTTATTGGTAACAGATTCTTTGATGGTGATAGCTGTTCCTATAAAGCATAGCGTTAAGATAAGTAAGAGTAGTCGAATTTTTATACCAGAATTCACGTTCATCAATTTACATTATTGTAAATATAAAAAAAAGTCCTTGCTTTCTTAGGACAAGGACTTTTATATTATTGTTCTGAATTACCTGTTTTAATGGGCTATAAGAACCTTCATTATCTCTGAGTAGCTGTTGATGCTAGCAAAAACATGAAGAATTTTTAATAGGCCAATTAAACGTGTGGCTCTTCTTGTCTGAATATTTTAGCAGTCAAATACTCGCGGTTTAGACGAGCAATGTTTGTTAATTTGATTCCTACGGGACATTCTGCTTCGCAAGCACCTGTGTTGGTACAGTTACCGAAACCTTCAGCATCCATTTGATCAACCATTGCCTGTGCACGTTCGTAACGTTCCGTTTGGCCTTGAGGTAATAAGGCAAATTGAGATACTTTTGCAGACACAAATAACATTGCAGAAGCATTTTTACATGCTGCAACACAAGCACCACAACCGATACATGTAGCCGATTCAAATGCTTCGTCAGCAATACGTTTAGGAATCGGAATAACATTGGCATCAGGAACACCACCTGTATTAATATTTACATATCCACCCGCTTGTTGAATGCGGTCAAAAGCCGTACGGTCTGTCGCAAGGTCTTTCAATACAGGAAATGCAGCAGCTCTCCAAGGTTCAATCACGATAGTCTGTCCATCGTGGAAGCTACGCATGTGCAATTGACATGTTGTGGTACCTTCTTTAGGACCGTGAGGGCGACCGTTGATTACTAATGAACACATCCCGCAGATACCTTCACGACAGTCGTGATCGAAATATACAGGATCTTCCCCTTTACGAGTCAATTCTTCATTGACAATATCAAGCATCTCTAAGAAAGACATATCATCAGCGATATTGTTTGCCTGATAAGTTACAAATTGACCTTTATCTTTATCATTTTTTTGACGCCAAACTTTCAGCGTTAAATTCATATGTTGTGCCATGATAATTTTCCTTCTTATTTATAACTTCTTTGTGTTAACTGAACGTTCTCGAATACCAAGTCTTCCTTGTGTAATTCCTCAGGTACATTGTCTCCTTTATATTCCCAAGCAGACACATAGGCGAATTCATCATCGTTACGTTTTGCTTCACCTTCTTCAGTTTGGCTTTCTAAACGGAAGTGACCACCACAAGATTCTTCGCGTTGTAAAGCATCCACAACCATCAATTCGCCCAATTCTAAGAAGTCAGCTACGCGGCCAGCTTTTTCTAACGAAAGATTTAATTCTTCATTTTCTCCAAGCACTCTCACATTCGTCCAGAATTCTTTTTTCAACTCTTGGATCAAACCTTGTGCTTTTTTTAAGCCCTCAGCAGTACGAGCCATACCACAGTATTCCCACATAATGAGACCTAGTTTTTTGTGGATATCATCAACAGTTTCAGTACCGTTTAAAGATAACAATTTGTTGATTTTATCTTCAACCTCCTTGCGGGTAGCCTCGAAAGCCGGGTGGTTGTGATCTACTGGTGCGAATGAACCTAATTTAGCTAGGTAATCACCCACAGTGTAAGGAATGACGAAATAACCATCGGCAAGACCTTGCATCAATGCCGAAGCACCTAAGCGGTTTGCACCGTGGTCAGAGAAGTTACATTCACCCAATGCATACAAACCTGGGATTGTAGTCATCAAGTTGTAATCAACCCAAACGCCACCCATTGTATAGTGAACAGCTGGGTAGATACGCATTGGCTGTTTGTAAGGGTTCTCATCCGTGATTTGGTAGTACATGTCAAATAAATTACCGTATTTAGCACGTACAGCATCCTCGCCTAGACGACCAATAGCTTCTTTAAAATCCAAGAATACAGCGAAACCAGTTTTACCAACACCACGACCATCATCAACAGCCTCTTTTGCATTACGAGAGGCCACGTCGCGTGGTACCAAGTTACCGAATGATGGGTATTTACGCTCCAAGAAATAATCTCTGTCGTCTTCTTTGATGTCATTGGCTTTGATCTCACCTTTACGCAATCTTTCAGCCATTTCTTGAGTTTTAGGAACCCATACACGGCCATCATTACGTAAAGACTCTGACATCAATGTCAATTTAGATTGGTGATCTCCTGTTACCGGGATACAAGTTGGGTGAATTTGTGTATAACAAGGGTTAGCGAAGTAAGCGCCACGTTTGTGTGCTCTCCAAGCAGCTGTAACGTTACAACCCATTGCATTTGTAGACAAGAAAAATACGTTTCCATAACCACCAGTACACATCAATACTGCATGTGCAGCATGCGTTTCTATCTTACCTGAAACCAAGTCACGTGTTACAATACCTTTCGCATGACCATCGATCATAACAAGGTCTAACATCTCATGACGCGTATAAGATTTTACTTTTCCTTTTTTTATCTGGCGATTCAACGCTGAATAAGCACCTAACAATAACTGTTGTCCCGTTTGACCACGGGCATAGAACGTACGGCTTACCTGTGCACCACCGAAAGATCGGTTATCTAATAAACCTCCATATTCACGTGCAAATGGAACACCTTGAGCGACACATTGGTCGATGATATTAACAGATACCTCTGCCAAACGGTAAACGTTGGCTTCACGTGAGCGGTAGTCACCACCTTTGATGGTGTCGTAGAATAAACGGAAAACAGAGTCACCGTCATTTTGGTAACTCTTTGCTGCATTGATACCACCTTGCGCCGCAATAGAGTGTGCACGACGTGGTGAATCTTGATAACAGAATGTAATTACATTGTATCCTAACTCGGCTAACGACGCTGCTGCAGATGCACCAGCAAGTCCTGTACCAACAACAATAACTGTAAATTTACGTTTGTTAGCAGGGTTAACCAGCTTCAGATTAAATTTATGATTTGACCACTTTTGGGCTAATGGGCCCGCTGGTACTTTTGAATCTAACATATCTCTTAATTTTATATTGATCGATAGAGCCGGAGCTTTATCTTAAAAGATTCTGAATTATTTAAAGAAGAAAAACAACGGCATTATTGCAAAGCCAATTGGAATTAATACCCCAAATACCCAAACACCGATTGCTCTGACAATTCCAATATATCTTCTGTGGTTAAAACCTAAAGTTTGGAATGCAGATTGAAAACCATGAATTAAGTGGAACGCCAAAGCTGCCATTGCAATCACATACAAAGCTACCAATGCAACATTTTTGAAAGCAAAGTCAACTTGCTTGTACAAATCTCTTGCCTTTACGATTTGAACATTGTTTTCTACCGTTTCTTGGTAGTCATGGAATTCAGATGCTTGAAGTTCTCTCGCTGTGGTTTGCCCAGTTGCCAAATCAGTACGGTATTCGATGTACGGTACTTCATCATTGTGAAACTTCCACCAAAAATTAGACATGTGTGTCGCTAAGAATACTAAAATGACAGTACCTAAGATACCCATGTTGCGTGAATTCCACTTGCTGTTTGCTTGGCCATCATATTTGGCATAACCAATAGGACGGGCGGCCTTGTTTTTCATCGACAATGTAATAGCATAGATGACGTGAACAATTACCGAAGCATACAATAAGTAAGAAACAACTTTGATTGGTGTAAAGTGAGTCATAAAATAGGCGTACTTGTTGAACGCTAGACCCGCATCATCTTTAAATAATTGCAAGTTACCAACCAAGTGAACAACTAGGAATAAACATAGGAAGATTCCTGTTAAGCTCATGATTAGCTTCTTCCCAATCGAAGAACTGAAAACTGGCTTTGATTTACTCATTATCCTTGTAATTTAATTTTAATTAGGCAAATCTACTATTTGCTATTAAATATGATACCATTTTGACAAGAAAAAGCAACAATTTAGAACGGTTCTAAAGTTTATTGAAATAAAAAGTCCGTTTTGAATAAAAACGGACTTTCGAACGGTATAGAAACGCAGCTTAACCTGCTATAGAATACTGAATAATCTATAGCCTAAGCCAATACTCCACATGTTGATTTTTGGATTTGCCTGGCTCTCATTGTTGACTTTATTTAAACCCATTTCATAACGGAGATCTACACGCAAACTGGAAACATCAGCGCCTACACCAAATGCCCATGAGGTACCACTCTTTTTATAGTTGTTGGGATTTAATTGATCAAAAACCTTATCTTGTTTGTCGTCTACTTTAAATGAGAATATTGGACCCGTCTGGATTCGAGCGCCAATCGGCCCTAAACCAAAACGCTTACCCAATAATACGGGAACATCTACTGTAGTAAACTTAACATCTGTAGATTCACCATTTTGATTGGTTACTTTTGTGTTTTTACCTGTTAAATAAACCTCAGGCTGAATATGGAAACCTAATACACCAACACGGCCATAAAGGCCCGCTTGGTAGCCAGCTTTCGTGTCAGAATTGAAATATTTGCCATCGCTTTTAAGCTTTGAGAAGTTTAACCCTCCCTTAACACCCACCTCAAATCCAGGCAGAAGCTGCGCCTGTGCCGTTGCTACGCTACCACAAATCAAAAGTAATGCTGGTAAAATCTTTTTCATAATCTTTTATTTATGTATATATTGTATCTTTAAAGAAACTTTTACAGTTCAGTAAAGATATACAAATTTTATACCTAAATCTTAGTTATGCTGAAAATTAACGAAGAACAATGGCAAGTAGCCAAAGAAAAACTCCGTCGCAAGTACAATCATTTAAGTGACGAAGATTTAGCTTTTCAAGCAGGAGAAGAAGATAAGTTGATCACTAGGTTGTCTTTGCGTTTGCGGCGGAAGCCTTCCTATATTTTATTTACAATAGGTAAAGAGATTCAGGATATCAGTAGCAATAGATTATGAGTAATACCATTAGCTGGAGCGATTTTGAGAAGGTGGATTTAAGGGTAGCAACAATTTTGGATGCGCAGGATTTTCCAAAAGCGAAGAAACCGGCCTATCAATTGAAACTCGATTTTGGTGATAAGATAGGTATACTGCAAAGCAGTGCCCAGATTACGGTACACTACAGCAAAGAAGAACTGATCGGAAAACAAGTCGTTGCAGTCGTGAATTTCCCCAAAAAACAGATCGCTAATTTTTTTTCGGAATGCTTGGTGACCGGTTTTCCAGATGAAAATGGGGATATTATTTTGACTTCTGTTGATAAAAAATTACCAAATGGATCTAAACTTAGCTAAGTTTGTGTCATGACATTTCTAGATTTTGAAGGAACACAACTGATCGATAGTGATGAATCTTTTATGCGTATGGCATTGAACGAAGCAAAGATGGCATATGAAGAGGGAGAAGTGCCTATTGGAGCAGTTATTGTTCATCGCGGGCGTGTAATAGGGAGGGGGCATAATTTGACACAACGATTGAATGATGTGACAGCTCACGCAGAGATGCAGGCATTTACAGCAGCTGCAAATTATCTTGGTGGTAAATACCTGGATGAATGTACTTTATATGTCACCATAGAGCCTTGTATTATGTGTGCTGGAGCAGCTTATTGGACACATATCGGGAAAATAGTGTATGGAGCAAAAGACGAAAAGCGCGGTTATTCACATTTTCATGATAAAATATTGCATCCCAAAACGGTAATTTCACACGGTGTTTTGCAAGCAGAATGCGCTGATTTAGTAAAATCATTTTTTCGTCAAAAACGGTAGTGAGATATTGAATTTATTGTAACGCATAAAAACATAACGTTATATATTGTGTTATATTTGTATATATAAACAAAGTAATAATCATTTAAATTAAAATAGATATGGCATTTGAATTAGAAGCGTTACCATACGCAGCCGACGCATTGGAACCACATATTGATAAGACTACAATGGAAATCCACCATGACAGACACCATCAGGCCTATGTGGATAATTTAAATAAAGCAATCGCAGGCACAGACGCAGAGAATCTATCGTTATTGGATATCATCAAAAATGTAAGTAAATATTCTGCAGCTGTACGTAACAACGGCGGTGGCCATTATAACCACTCTTTGTTTTGGAAAGTTCTGGGTCCAAACGCTGGCGGAGCTCCAACGGGTGAATTAGCTGAAGCAATCGATGCTACTTTTGGTTCATTTGATGAGTTGAAAAAACAACTTCAAGCTGCTGGTGCCACTCGCTTTGGATCTGGTTGGGCTTGGTTAATCGTTGATGCTGATGGAAAATTAGCGGTAACTTCTACACCAAATCAAGATAATCCATTGATGGATGTTGCTGAAGTGAAAGGTACACCAATTCTAGGTATTGACGTTTGGGAGCACGCTTATTATTTGAAATTTCAAAACAAGCGTCCAGCGTATCTGGAAGAAATTTTTAATGTGATCAATTGGGATGCCGTAGCGCAGAACTATGCCGGATCAAAATAAAACTTCATTTGATAATAAAATCAGAAAAGCGACAATTCAATTTATTGTCGCTTTTTTTCTGAAAGTTTCCCGCGGTATTGGCTATGAAGAATCTTCAGTTCGCTCTACTTGCTGTTTGTATCTAAGGTATCGCGAAGATTTATTTCAGTAAACTGAGTCTATTTTACATATCATTTGGATTTGTGCAGCATTGCTGATAAAACTAGTACGACATCTAGCGTGTACAAACAAATAGACAACTATGCATATGAAAAATTTTCTTATAATTTTTGTGGCACTTGTTACCTTTACATCCTGTCAGGGGCAGAAACCGCAGACCAAGCAAGAGGACTTCTCTAAATTGCCATTAAAAAATGCGGCTAAGCTGGATACAGCGACATTTGCCGCGGGCTGTTTTTGGTGTACCGAAGCACAATTTAAAGAACTGAAAGGTGTTGTAAATGTTGTGTCAGGATATACCGGAGGATGGACCAAGAATCCGACATATGCCCAAGTTTGTAGCGGGAGCACCGGGCATGCCGAAGCAACTCATATTATTTTTGATCCCAATCTGATCAGTTACGATAAGCTATTAGAGGCGTTTTTTGTAGCACACGATCCTACTGAACTTAATCGACAAGGAAACGACGTTGGTACGCAATATCGGTCAGCTATATTTGTGCATACTAAAGAACAGCTTGACAAGACCCGGTATTATCTTTCGGCTTTGGAAAAAGAAAAGGTTTTTAATAAACCTATTGTAACCGAAGTAGTTCCGGCAACGATATTTTATCCGGCAGAAGACTATCATCAAGATTATTACCGCTTAAATGGAAAGGAACCTTACTGTCAATTGGTCATTAAACCGAAATTGGAAAAATTTAAACGTATCTTTTCCAAGGTGGTAAAAGAGGGACAGTAACTTTGGGTATTCATAATATTTAAGGTAATTTTACGCTATTAGCGCTATTTAGTGTCAAGTCAATAAGTTGAAATCATGTTCTTTTATACCAAATAATAGGTTGGATAGACTTCATGATTAATAAATAGTGTTTTTGATTGAATAATAAATACTTGTAATATGTCTAAAGGATTTTTTACAGTTCCTGTTCCTACCAATGAACCGGTGTATACTTACGCTGTCGGAACAAAAGAACGCAAATTGTTGAAAGCAGCAATTGATGAGGCACGTTCAAAACAGATCGATATCCCAATGTATATTGGCGGTAAAGAAATCACTACTTCTAAAAAAGTAACAATAGCTCCTCCACATGACCATCAACATATTTTAGGTCAATACAATCAAGGTGATAAATCTCACGTAACAGATGCAATAAATGCCGCTTTAGCCGCAAAAGAAGATTGGGAAAATCTTGCATGGGAAGATCGTGCAGCGATATTCTTAAAAGCTGCAGAATTGATTTCAGGAAAATACCGTTATGAGCTGAATGCTGCAACGATGTTGGGCCAATCTAAAAACCCCTATCAGGCAGAAATTGACTCAGCATGTGAGATCACTGACTTTTTGCGCTTTAATGTGCAATACATGACTGAGATCTATAAGCAACAACCTCCTATTTCAGGAAAGGGTGTTTGGAATCGTGTGGAACAACGTCCTTTGGAGGGTTTCGTATTTGCGTTGACGCCATTCAATTTTACAGCTATTGCAGGTAATTTACCTTCATGTGTCGCTATGATGGGAAATGTTGTGGTATGGAAACCATCCAATACACAGATCTATTCTGCGAATGTATTGATGAAAATCTTCCGTGAAGCCGGACTGCCCGATGGAGTTATTAACTTGGTATACGTTTCTGGTCCTGATGCAGGTGATGTGATTTTCCAACATCCTGATTTTGCCGGTATTCACTTCACAGGTTCAACAGGGGTATTCCAGGATATCTGGAAAACGATTGGTAACAATATCCACCGTTATAAAACGTACCCACGTATCGTAGGTGAAACAGGCGGTAAGGATTTCATCGTTGTTCATCCTTCGGCAGATCTGAAAGTTGCTAATACGGCATTGGTACGTGGTGCCTTTGAATACCAAGGTCAAAAATGTTCTGCAGCGTCACGCGCCTATATTCCTAAATCATTGTGGCCAGCATTGAAAGAATCTATGACGAACGATGTAAAGTCATTTACGATCGGTGGAACAGAGGATTTTACAAACTTTATCAATGCTGTTATAGATGAGAAATCATTTGATAAATTGGTAAAATACATCGATAGAGCTAAAGAATCTAATGATGCAGAAATTGTAGTCGGTGGTACTTACGATAAATCTAAAGGCTATTTCATTCATCCAACAATCATTGAAGCTGCAAAGCCTGATTACGAAACAATGGTTGAAGAATTGTTTGGACCAGTATTGACCATCTATGTTTATGAGGATGCTAAGTTTGAAGAAACATTAGATATCGTTGACAGGACTTCAATTTATGCGCTGACAGGTTCAATTATTGCTCAAGACCGTTATGCTATTAATTTAGCGACAGATAAATTGAGACATGCCGCTGGTAACTTTTACGTCAATGATAAGTGTACAGGTGCTGTCGTAGGTCAGCAACCATTTGGTGGTGCTAGAGGCTCGGGTACAAATGACAAAGCGGGATCAATGATCAATTTGCTTCGTTGGGTGTCTCCTCGTACAATCAAAGAAACATTTAATCCAGATACAGAGTATAGATACCCTTTCTTGGAAAAGGGAGAATAAGGAAGCTATCATAACAGCTTTGTTAAAGTAGAAAAGGGCGCAATGAAGCGTCCTTTTCTATTTTGTAAATAATCCCAATTCTGTTCCGTCTTCTCTGGTCATCCGTATAGCCAATGATTTGTTGTTGCCAGTTACATCAATGATTGTTCTCTTCCCCGCCTTTGGACCACCACCTATAAAAATAGGGTAATTGTGGTCTTTATCTGCTGGATAGTAGCCATATTGATGGGTGTGGCCAGAGATCATGGCATCAATTTTATATTTCTGAAACAAGGGATGAAAACATGCCCTGTTATCCAAGGAGCCGTGCCAGTCATCCGAATGGAAAATTGGAATATGGCTGATCACAACCGTATGTTGGGCTGCCTTTTTTTCTTTGGACAGCAGTACTTTCTCCAGCCAGTTAGCCTGTTCTTTTCTGTAGTTATCGTAATCGACTGTTCCGGCATATACCTCGTGATTGTCTGGCTTGTCTTCGCCACTGTCCAGCATGATCCAGAAAATAGGACCCCTTTTAAAAGCTTGATAAAATTTATTGTACGGATAACCAAAATACCGTTTGAAATTGCGAGCGAAAGATCCTCTTGTTTCGTGGTTCCCTCGGTTCATAATGAACGGTTTACTCGTCGCAAAAAACTCAATTGGTTTTAATAGCTTCTCTGTAATATCTTGCTGATTGGTGACATAATGAAAGGAATCACCATTCAGTATAAAAAAATCGTAGGGTGAAATATCTTGATGCGGAATAAGGTCACGATAACTGCTTTTTTCCTCATGTACATCGTTATAGACAAGACAGCGAATCTGTTCTTGATTGTTCTTGGCTAATTTGGCCTCGAAAATAGGGGTTTCTATTTCTTTACCGTATACGATTTTATAAGGATCGAATTTTTGCACTTCCTTCGCTTTGATGCGATAACGAAATGAACGCGGTGCGTCTTCAATTGTAAAATGAAAAAAGTCAGTATTGGCATTGATCATTCCATCTTCGGATTGGTAGATCTTTCTTTGAACATTTCCTCCATTGTCGAGTATCTCGAGCCAAGCAAAAGCTTTTTTGTTCAAAATTGTAAAAACACAGATGCCTGTTTCTGTTTGATTTTGTAGATAGGCAGGTACGACAAAATTGAATTCGCCTTCTGCCTCATTTGCTTTTTTTTCTTGCGCGACGCTTATAGTAGGTATTGTAATCCCAACTAAAGCCAGAGACTCTAAGAATTTTCTTCTGTTAAAATTCATATTTAAGGTTTCAAGTGGTTATTTAATGTTTATCTCGACATATAATGGCCGATGATCACTTGCATATTGTTCGTCCAGAATACGGTGGTTGGAGAACTTTGCGGGAGATGTTGTATTGATCATGATATAGTCGATTTCCGTAGTGGGTTTATCTTGAGGAAACGTAAATCCGTTAGCAATGCTGCTTTTTGTGAATATTTTGCTAAGTTCAATAATCGCTGGATCATTCGGTTCGGAGTTCAAATCACCGACTAGGATGGTGGGTAACTTTTCCTTTTTGAAACGCTCGGTGATGAATTTTGCCTGTTCGATTTTATTTTTGTCTTTCAGGTCAAGATGTGTATTTGCAAATAAGATTTTCCTTTTGTTTATCCTGACTTCGATCACCGATAAACTACGTTTTTCGCTTTTCACAGGGGAAGGTAGAACGTGTCTTTCTACACGTTCAATTGGATTTTTTGACAAGATGGCGGTGCCATATTCACCGTTATCCAGGTCTATCCCTTTCGAAAATATATAGTACATACCTGTTAATTCGGCTAATTTTTTGGCTTGATTCTCAAAGTATGATCTACCGAGATTGACATCGATTTCCTGAAGCCCTACGAGGTCGGCTTTTGAGTTTTTAATAATTTTGGCAATTGTATCAAGGTTGATAATAGATTCTTTTTCAGTGGGTGGGTTTCCATGGTGGATGTTAAATGAGAGTATGCGTATCTTTTGTGCATGGAGATGAAATACTGTGCCTAGCAGTATTAAAAGGAATAGAATTAGTTTACGATTCATTGTTGGATGTCAGGCGTTTTTAGCTCGACTTGCTAAAAATAATAAAATCCATGAGTACAAATTGAAAACTTTAGTCATGTAACAAAATAATCATCTAAACTCTTGAACTTTCGCAAAAAAATAGCCATCCTAAACAGGATGGCTACTTACATTATACTAATTTTTACAGGAACTAGTCTTCGTTTTCGTCGACGTTAAGCATCGGATCTTCTCCTGTTACCTCGGCGCGGATTTTTCCCTCAAGTTCATCCATTAAATCAGGGTTGTCGAATAACAAGGATTTCACAGCATCCCGGCCTTGCCCAAGTTTCGTGTCACCATAGCTAAACCAAGAGCCTGCCTTTTTGATGATGCCGTATTCAACACCCAAATCAATGATTTCACCGACCTTCGAGATACCTTCACCAAAAATGATATCAAACTCTGCGATACGGAATGGAGGGGCTACTTTATTTTTTACAATTTTTACTTTTACGCGGTTACCCGATACTTCATCAGAATCTTTGATCTGTGATGTACGACGGATATCTAAACGGACAGAAGAATAGAATTTAAGTGCATTACCACCAGTTGTCGTTTCTGGGTTCCCAAACATTACACCAATTTTTTCACGCAGCTGGTTAATGAAAATACAACAGCAGTTTGTTTTTGAAATTGTACCCGTCAGTTTACGTAAAGCTTGGGACATTAAACGAGCTTGAAGTCCCATCTTAGAGTCACCCATTTCACCTTCAATTTCTCCTTTTGGTACCAAAGCTGCAACAGAGTCAATAACAATAACATCGATTGCTCCAGAACGGATTAAATTATCCGCAATTTCTAAACCTTGCTCGCCGTTATCTGGTTGAGAAATCAATAAGTTCTCCACATCTACGCCTAATTTTTGAGCGTAGTATTTATCAAAAGCATGTTCAGCATCGATGATAGCTGCAATACCACCTTTTTTCTGTGCTTCGGCAACAATGTGTGTTGCTAAAGTAGTTTTACCGGAAGATTCCGGTCCATAGATTTCAATGATACGGCCTTTTGGTACACCACCTATCCCTAAGGCGATATCCAAACCAAGAGATCCTGTAGAGATAGCCTCAATAGGCTCAACAGCAGTATCTCCTAATTTCATAATTGAACCTTTTCCAAAGTTCTTCTCTAATTTATCTAACGTCAGCTGTAACGCTTTTAGTTTATCTGTGTTGCTCATATTTTTAGTATATATTTCCCAAAATTAAAAATTAAAAATCATAAACCAAGTATTATTCACTAAAAAAATTAGCTTTTTATTTCTGGCTCATCCGAAATACTTTTGATACGATGGTTTTTTTCAAAATATTTACACATATAAGTAATTGGGCATTTCTCACAGCGCGGTTTTCGGGCGAGACAGATGTATCGACCATGTAAGATTAACCAGTGATGCGCAATCGCAATGGTATCTTTAGGCAAATTTTTTACCAATTGTTTTTCCACGGCCAACGGCGTTGTGGCGCGATAGGTTAGGCCTAAACGATTTGCTACGCGAAAAACATGGGTATCTACGGCCATAGCTGGATTATGGTAGACGACAGAAGAAATGACGTTAGCAGTTTTTCGACCGACGCCGGGAAGTTTTACAAGATCCTCAATTTTTTCCGGCACCTTATTGTCGAACTGATCAAGTAGCATTTTAGCCATGCCCACTAGGTGTTTAGCTTTGTTATTCGGATAGCTTACCGATCGTATATAGCTAAATACTTCGTCTACGCTAGAAGCTGCCAAGCTATGTGCATCGGGGTAGCGCTCGAACAATTTGGGCGTGACCTGATTGATTCTTTTATCTGTGCACTGGGCAGATAAAATAACCGCAACAAGTAATTCAAATGCATTACCATAATTGAGTTCTGTCTGTGCATCAGGACTATTTTTGGAGAAATAATCTACGAAAGCCTTGTATCGTTCTTGTTTTAACATCGCTTCAAAACTAGCCAAAATTTACATCAAAAAAGAAATTTTGAAACGTATTACACGGGGAATAATTTATCTTTAAATTACAAGGAGCAAAATAAAATGTAGCTGGTTTACAACCGTATGATACTTGGGTAGGTATGTTTAACAAAGAAAAGCCTAATCTCGCGATTAGGCTTTTCTTTTTTCCAGTTGTTTAGAATATGCGAGGATATTCTTAATACATCTTTTGCTTGGATGAAGCAACATTTTTGGTAATTGAAGTTTTAATTCATTTTCAATGTCCTCGTCTGTCATTACCTTTTCATTTTGGGTGATCAAATTTTGAACTTCGTTTTCTGATTGGGTAAAATTTTCTACCATAAGCATGTTGTGTTTTGTCTCTGTAAGTTAAATAATTAAACGGACAAAAGATGGTTTTGGTATAAAAAACGAGAAAATATTTATTTTTTCTTTCTGTTGGTATATTCCTCCGCTTTAATGATGGCATTGTAGGCATTGGCAATACCGCCAGTGACCGATATATCTGCTAAGCGAACTGTTTTTGTTGCACCTTCACCAACTTTCACTTTTACCAGCTGATCTGGCTTTTCTACAGATTCCATAATAATCTTTTTGGTTTCGACAGCACTCAAAGTTGGATAATAAGAACGGATCATTGCGGCTAAACCAGCAACAACGGGAGCAGCCATACTGGTACCCTGTTCTTCTTTATACTTCGAATCGGGTATGGTTGAATTGATGCGGACACCAGGTGCAAATACATCGACAGTTTTTTTGCCATAATTGGAGAAATCTGCGAGAAGTTCGCTGTCTAGGCGGAGGCTAGTGGCACCTACTGTGATCCAAGCATTGGCGACACCGGTTGTATCACCTTTTGCATCAGTATAATATTTCATCGGAAAATTAGGCTCAATATCGTTATCTTCACTGTCATTACCTGCAGCATGGATCATCAATACATCTTTTGATTCAGCATATTTGATTGCATCATCTACGGTCTGTTTATTATAGGCGTAACCCTTTCCGAAGCTCATATTAATTACTTTTGCGCCGTTGTCTGTTGCGTAACGAATCGCATTTGCCACATCTTTATCGCGTTCATCACCATCGGGGACAAGTCTAACGGTGAGTATCTTAACATTGTCTGCTACTCCATTAATACCAATATTGTTATTACGTTTTGCGCCAATAATTCCCGCCACATGGCTTCCATGTAATGCGTCTGGACCTTTCACATCAGCATTACCATAATACCGCTCCGAAGCATCTTCGTAATCATCTCCAACGATAGATCGGGAATTGTACGTTTTATTTAAATGGTAATCTACCTGGTTATTGAAATATTTAGCTCCTTCGGTAATATCATTGAAAAACTTAGCGAAACCACCATTTTGTATTTCATCTTTTGCATAGCCAAGCGCAATTCGTTGGGTGCTCGAGGTTGCTTTAAAATTGTCTATATCTTCTTGCGTGATCTCTTCGGGTTTCTTGCCGATTTCACGAACAACAGCATCTATGTTGCGTTTGAGCGCATCATATGAAAACTGTCCCATTTTCGCTTCTTCGAGTTTATTTTTATATTCAGCAGTCATCTTTCTATAGTTGGCGAAGGCTTTTTGGCCTACGTCATTGAGCTCAGATGCAGCTGTGATATTAGCAAATTTTTGATCCAATTCCTTAAGCAGCCTTGTCAATTCCAAGTTGTCAAACTGAACATTCTTTCCATCAGCGTTTCCAATAAAATTCCAGCCGTATTTATCGTTGATATAACCATTGCTATCATTGTCCTCACCATTGGAGAGACTATCTTTCGTATTAATCCACAGCACATCTTTGAGATCTTCATGATGAATATCCACCCCACCATCCAGTACAGCAACAATGACTGGGATAGATTTTTTCCCTTTCAACAAAGTTTTATATGTTTTTTCGGTACTGATTCCCATAACCCCATCCGTTTTATAATCCAAATTGAACCAATTTGCTGGAATGGTATCCGACTGCCCAAAAGAAAAGAGTGGTAAAGCGCCTAAAGTAATGAGATATAGTGATTTCTTTAAATTCATATGCTAATAAGTATTGATTAAAGTGTCTGCACTCATTCTTTTCCATGAAGCTATGACACGTAATAAGCTATTCTGTTTATATTAAATTTTCTTCCTGCGTATATAAGTATAACAACGCTGGACTGTAGTTGGATAGCAAAGATAATGCTAATGCCTCTTCTGAACTGTTAATTTTTATTAAAAGTGATTATAATCTATTCCTTCACACCGAACTGTTCAAGAAATATCTTAAATTCAACCTATTTCTGGACAAATCCAGTTTTACTTCGGTAGAACAGGCCGTTTCCTAAAAAGAGTTCATCAATATAGCATATTAAAAGAGCATGCAACACCATAAAAAAATATATTGGCCTAACGTGATGGCCCCAAAAGCAGCTGTTTATCCCCATATTAGAAAGGTACATAATGATACTGTTCAAGATGATTATTACTGGATGATCGATTACTTTAAAAAGGGAGAAAAAGCGCAAGAAGTGATTGATTATCTGGAGAGAGAGAATTCTTATACCAACTTGATGCTCGAAGATACTACGGACCTGCAGGAAGATCTATTTCATGAGCTTAAATCCCGTATCAAAGAAAAAGACGAGTCGGTGCCGTATTACAAAAATGGGTACTATTACTATAGCCGTACAGAAGAGGGAAAACAATATTTTAAATTCTGTCGGAAAAAGGGGACACTCGATGCCGAAGAACAAGTATTGCTAGATGTCGACCAGCTTGCTCAGGGACATGCGTATTACACAGCAAAAGGATTTTCCGTGAGTCCGGATAATCGGTTGCTCGCTTTTAGTGTAGATACCGTTTCCCGAAGAGAATATACCATATATGTGAAGGATCTGGAAACTGGAGCAATTTTCCCCGATCAGATAAGGAATACTGAGGGGGCGGCAATTTGGGGAAATGATAACCTAACCCTTTTTTATACTGCAAAGAACCCTATTACGTTACTCAGTGAAAAGATTATGCGGCATACATTGGGAAGTGATACGGCTTCGGATGTGGCTGTTTATGAAGAAAAAGATAACACAAATTATATTACAGTTGGTAAATCGAAAAATGGAAAATATATCTTTATCAACTCGGAGGGAACATTATCCTCAGAAATATGGTTATTGAATGCGGATTTCCCGCAGTCAGCATTTCGCGTTTTTCAGCCTAGGATTCACGATGTTCTTTATTCGGTTGTTGTATTGGAAGATCGGTTTTTGATTCTAACGAATGATGGTGCGATTAATTTTCGAATCATGCAATGTCCATTAGATCGCACTGAGCGTATATATTGGCAAATGTTTATAGATCATCGAGCAGATGTATTGATCAGCGATATCGAAGAATTTAAGGATTTCTTGGCAATTGCTGAACGGAAAAATGGATTAACTCAATTAGCGATTTATAATTTAAACACTCATCAACAGCATTATTTGAATTTTGGAGAGCTTGCATACACGGTATATCCTGCCATAAATGCGGAATACAATAGTCAGAAACTGCGATATGGTTATACCTCTTTAGTGACGCCAAACTCGGTTTACGAGTATGATATGGCCGAACAGCGTAAAGTATTATTGAAGCAACAGGAGGTTTTGGGAGGGTATGACCAAACCGCATATATTACCGAACGTGTTTTTGCAACAGCAAGAGATGGTGTTCAAGTGCCCATCTCTATTGTTTATAAACAAGGAACCAAACGGGATGGCACAGCTCCTTTATTGCAATATGCCTATGGCTCCTATGGAGCTTCGATGGATCCTACTTTTTCGAGCAATAGACTGAGTTTACTGGATCGTGGATTTATCTACGCCTTGTCGCATATTAGAGGTGGAGAAGAAATGGGGCGTCAGTGGTATGAAGCTGGAAAAATGATGCACAAGATGAATACCTTTCATGATTTTGTGGATTGTGGTCAATATTTGATTGACCAGCATTATTGTGCACCGGAACATCTCTATGCACAAGGAGGTAGTGCTGGAGGTCTGCTAATGGGGGTAGTTGCTAATATTGCACCCGAGCAATACCATGGCATTATAGCTCAGGTTCCCTTTGTGGATGTTGTGAATACCATGCTGGACGATACTATACCATTGACGACAAATGAATATGATGAATGGGGTAATCCAAATGAGGAGGAGCCTTATTTTTATATGAAAAGCTATTCGCCTTACGAGAATATTGAACCGAAAGAGTATCCAAATTTGCTTGTTACCACCGGGCTACACGATAGTCAGGTGCAGTATTTTGAACCGGCTAAATGGGTGGCCAAACTGCGGGCAACAAAAATTGGGGATGCGGTTTTACTATTGAAAGCAGATATGGATTATGGCCATGGTGGAGCCTCTGGTCGGTTTGACTATTTAAAGGAAATCGCATTGGAGTATGCTTTTCTCTTAAAATTGGAAGGAATTATTCCAAACTATGCAAACGAACAATAAAAAAAGCGGTTAATACCGCTTTTTTTATTGTTGAGCATGATTAATACTATCCTGTTGTTTTTGTAAACGCTCTTCCCGTTCGATTTCTCTCGAATCGATCTGATGCTGTTGATAATTGTCCATGGCCACTTTACTGGCTTTCTGCGACACGTAGATAGCCAATATGGCAACGACGGTAATGATTGCTATTCCCCAGGCATACTTATGCTTGTCCTGTTTAACGAGCCAATACATAAATACAATGTAAGGTACCGCAAAAATAATATAGAAAATTAAACTCGGTGACATATTATTCTCCATTAAATGATCCTTACAAAAGTATCGTTTTTGACTAAAAATAACGAACCTATAGCGAAAACAACAATTTCAATTGATAAAGCCTTAAACCTTTATGTATTTTATTGTCAAATTAACATCGCCCATGTGTGCGGTATAGGTGCGTATTGTGGTGGATTAATCGCTTGAAAATGAAGCTTACATAATGGTTTTTACATGAGATTTTGAATTTTTAATTTTTGCAAAAAATCAATCAGAATATTGTGGAAAAGAAAAAAATATTTTTATACATTTGCATCGTCAGAAACAATTGACAGATCATAAAAAATGAAACAGCACAAAAAGAAAGATTATTCTTGTACTCAAACTTTTGAAAAGTTTATGAAGAAGGTCTTCTGTGCTTTCATTTTCGTAGAAATACCTGTTTTACGCTTCCGACGACCCATACTACCTCGGGCTTGATTTGAGGTAGTGAATCTTTCCAAGTAAGACCATGATTGTCCGATGGTTTTGAATCCGTTATTTTAATTTATTTAGTCAACAAAACACGGCGGTAGTTGTTGTTTTATTATTAGGGTCGTAAGTCAATGACTATATCAGATTTTTTAATTATCCCGGCTAAACCTGAGCATGCACATTATGCAGAGGTTATTTGCGACGAAATGTTCGAGTCTGCAAAGGCTCGTGGCACTGGTATTGCGCGTCGTAAACCAGAATACGTTGCCAACAAAATGAATGAAGGTAAAGCAGTGATTGCTTTACATAAAGATGGCCGATGGGCAGGTTTTTGTTATATAGAAACATGGGGACATGGTGACTATGTTGCCAACTCCGGTCTGATTGTCAATCCCGAATTCCGAAAAGTAGGTTTGGCCAAAGCAATTAAAAAAAGAGTCTTTGACCTTTCTCGTGAAAAATACCCCAAAGCAAAGATATTTGGCTTGACAACGGGATTCGCCGTAATGAAAATCAATTCTGAATTAGGTTATGAGCCGGTTCCATATTCCGAACTGACTACAGATGATGAATTCTGGAAAGGCTGTCAGAGTTGTGTCAACTACGAGATCCTGATGAGTAAAGACCGTAAAAATTGCATGTGCACAGCCATGCTTTGGGATCCGGAAGAAAAAGAGCGTGAATTGCGCGAGAAGATCCAGCGCAAGCATGAAGCGAAGGAACGCTTGGAAAGAATTACGCAAAAACAATCGTTGTTAAAACGTATACAGGCAAAGTTCTGGAAATCAGCAAACAAGTTTGCGTCTATCAATTTGTCTAAGCACAACAAAGTTGCAAAGGGATTTTGATAAGTTTAATAGGAGCGATTTGATGTCATACATCGTTTTCCGCAATTTCATACATAGTATGTCAACTGGCCTAGCAGCCATTGAAAATAAATAATGAACAATGATGAAACAGTTCGCCTCAGGCTTAATTAGAGCAGGTTGCTAGAAGAGTTTCACCACAATAAAAAAACAATTTATCTCAATGAAAAAAGTAGTTTTAGCATTCAGCGGAGGATTAGATACTTCGTTTTGTTGTATTTATCTTACGCAAGATTTAGGTTTAGAGGTTCATTCGGTCGTTGTAAATACAGGTGGTTTTTCGGATGAAGAATTGAAGAATATTGAAGCACGTGCTTATGCATTAGGTGTAAAATCACATACGGCGATTGACGAAACAGCAGACTATTACCGCGAAACTATTAAATACTTGATCTTCGGTAATGTGTTAAAGAATGCGACTTACCCATTGTCAGTTTCTGCAGAGCGCGTATGTCAGGCTACTGCTATTGCAAATTATGCAAAGCAAATCGGTGCTGAATGTGTTGCTCATGGATCTACAGGTGCAGGAAATGATCAGGTGCGTTTTGATATGATTTTCCAGACGTTAATCCCAGGGGTTGAAATTATTACGCCTATCCGCGATCTCCAATTGTCCCGCGAAGCAGAAATAGAATATTTGAACAAACATGGAGTTGAATATTCCGCTGAAAAAGCGAAATATTCGATCAATAAGGGCCTTTGGGGTACTTCTGTTGGTGGAGCAGAAACATTGACGTCCAATCAATATTTGCCAGAATCGGCTTGGCCAACTCCAGTCACTTCTTCAGAACCACAGCAAATTACAATAGATTTTGAAAAGGGTGAACCAGTTGCTTTAAATGGTGAAAAAATGACTTCTGTTAAGGTCATTCAAGAATTACAGGCCATCGCTCAACCTTATGGTATCGGTCGTGATATTCATGTCGGAGATACAATCATCGGTATCAAGGGACGTGTAGGTTTTGAAGCCGCAGCTTCAGTGATTCTAATTAAGGCACATCACACCCTGGAAAAGCATACCTTAACCAAATGGCAATTATCCTGGAAAGATCAAATCGCTGCCTTCTACGGAAATTATATGCACGAAGGACAGATG
This sequence comes from Sphingobacterium zeae, assembly GCF_030818895.1. NCBI lineage: Bacteria > Pseudomonadati > Bacteroidota > Sphingobacteriia > Sphingobacteriales > Sphingobacteriaceae > Sphingobacterium > Sphingobacterium zeae. The sequence goes on along the minus strand of NZ_JAUTBA010000001.1, from coordinate 5,248,903 downwards.
CACGATCCTGTGATGCGCGATATTGAAGCATTTTTGCAATCCTCACAAGAAACTGTGACTGGTCGCGTGATCGTTGAACTTCATCCATACCGTTTTGTCGTTATTGGTATCGAATCTGAGCATGATTTGATGTCCAATAAATTTGGTAGCTACGGTGAAATGAACAAAGGCTATACAGGTGATGATGTGAAAGGTTTCTCCAAAATATTTGGAAATCAAACGATTATTTGGCATAAAGTCAATCAAAAGTAAATAACCTCTGTTTACGCAATGTGTTTTTTCCTACGGTAAACTTTGTTGGAAAAAATACATTGCACGACATTTTATAATGCATACCTAAATACTAAATTCAAGAAAATGATAAAAGTAGGAATAATTGGTTCGGCAGGATATACCGGTGGTGAGTTATTACGTGTGTTGATTTATCATCCTGAGGTGGAAATTGTATTTGCCAATAGTGCTTCCAATGCAGGAAATAAGTTATATGATGTTCACAATGATTTATTTGGTGATACTGAATTGACCTTCTCTGCGGACTTTCACTCCGATATTGATGTCTTGTTTTTATGTGTTGGTCATGGTGATGCACGCAAATTCCTAGATGCAAATAAAATAGATGCTTCCGTAAAGATGATCGATCTTTCACAAGATTACCGGCTCCGGGCGAATACGGCTTATCAAGGACAGCAATTTGTATACGGGCTTCCAGAACTCAACAAAGAAGCAATCAAAACAGCTCAATATATTGCTAATCCAGGATGCTTTGCTACAAATATACAACTGGCTTTATTGCCATTGGCTAGTCACGGTTTGTTGCCAGACCAAATCCATGTTAATGCAACAACTGGATCCACAGGAGCAGGACAGAAACCCGGAGCGACGACACACTTTTCTTGGCGCAACAATAACCTTTCTGCTTACAAATCTTTTGAGCACCAGCATTTGCAGGAAATTTCCGAGTCGCTGGATCAGCTTCAAGATGGGTTTTTACCTGTGTCCAATAAGTCATTGCTGGAACGTGCCGCTGAAAGAATTAATTTTGTGCCGCAACGTGGTGATTTTGCCAGAGGAATTTTTTCGGCAATTTATGTAGACAGCGATTTGTCTGAAGAGCAGGCCTACGCATTGTATGACAGCTATTATGCCGCTCACCCTTTTACACATGTCAGTCGTAAAAATATTGACCTCAAACAGGTCGTTAATACAAATAAAAGTATTATCCACCTCGAAAAGCACGGGAATAAACTCCTTATTTTAAATGCGACTGATAATTTGCTTAAAGGAGCATCCGGTCAAGCTGTACAAAATATGAACTTAATGTTCGGTTTAGACGAGCGAACAGGATTAAACTTGAAAAGCGTTGGTTTTTAGCCATTTTTAAAATATTTAATAGCAATATCAACAAGTTGTGAGTAACTTGAAGGATCACCTTAAAAGTGAAGAGTAGATCCTTCACTTTTTTTATGTCATTCCTGCCAAAGACAGTGCGTTGTCTATCTTATAGCTCCACTCTTATATTCTTAATCTTAAAGCCATGCAACACAGGTTCCGATAAACTTAGTTCTATCTTACAGGTGGAACCACGTTCAACCTGGGCTCGGGATAAGAAAAAGTCAGGGTTGGAAAACCCGCAATTTTATGCTCCACTCAAGCTTGACACAAGAAACATACTACATCGACTAAAGGATCACCCTACCTTAGCCCTTGTTAAGCTCAAGGATCACTCTTGTTGAGGTCAAGGCGCCCTGTGTTTAGGTGTCATTTTTAACCGTTTTCCATCGGATTTGGGCGTATTTCTTCGCCGGTGTCTGCTGCTATTGACATTGCTTGATTTCGGGTGCATATTTGTAACGTGAAGGTAATGAGGGCCGAGGAAACTAGAAAGATGCGTTGTGCCATCGTAGAGATGTTGATGTACAAGCTTAGATTGTGGATCTATTGAAAGAAGTTGTTATAAATTTTGTCATGTACTTAGATAAATTTTACACAATCGATTGATATACATTTCCTTTCTTTTTCTGTAAATCTAAGCCTTATCTTCATCAAATAATCCAGTTTCGCAAACCGATACCATCTTTATTCAATAGTAAAGTGTAAGAGAAAGATAGCTGAAAAATTGCGTTTCAGAATAGCTAAAGGAGTTTGGTTTCGTGAAGTATTCGAGTATAGCAGCATCTCGAATTCATGGTAAGCATTAATAACCGCAGGTAGTATAACTAGCCTAGGTTTGATATATAAATTGATAAAAAAAATAAAGTATGAAAAGAAAACACTTTATCCAGTATCTCTTTATGGGAGCTTTATCCTGTCTTTCGATAAGCAGTATAGCGCAGACAGTAGGGAAGACTTATGCCGTACCGCTTGCAGGCAATGCTTTCATTACCGCAGGACAAACTGATAATGCAGAGATTTCTGGTCGAAATGGTCTTGTGAGATGGTCCAGCGAAAAAGAAGTGGTATCGGTTTATTTTAGGGCTCAAAAGGCGGGAAAATTGACTTTGAAACTGAAGGCAAAAAACGACGCTGGAAAATCCAAAATAGCAGTAGACGCTTTAGGAAAAAAGGCGATCGTGAATGTGGAAAGTACTGAGCTGTCGGAAACAGCGCCTCTGTCCATTGATGTAAAATCGCCCGGTTACGTGCAGGTAAATTTAAAGGGCTTAAGTAAATCGGGAAGCAATTTTGCCAATGTAACCGAATTGCTTGTGAGCGGCGAAGCGGCTTCGGAAGGTCTTCTATTTTCCAATGATCCTGAGTATTACTATTGGTCCAGAAGAGGTCCATCTTGTCATCTAAATTATACTGTTCCTACGGAGGGTAATGTTAGTTACTATTATAACGAAGTAACCGTCCCTCAAGGTGAAGATAAAGTTGGTTCTTATTTTATGGCTAATGGTTTTGGAGAAGGATATTTTGGTATACAGGTAAATTCGGAAACAGAACGACGTATTCTTTTTTCAGTATGGAGTCCATTCCATACAGATGATCCGAAAAGTATTCCGGAGGAACAGAAAATCCATTTGCTGAAAAAAGGAAAAGAGGTGCATTCCGGAGAATTTGGCAACGAGGGTTCTGGCGGACAGAGTTACCGCAAGTATTTTTGGAAGGCGGGGGTAACCTATAAGTTTCTCTTGAAAGGAGAGCCCGATGGAAAAGGAAATACTGATTATACCGCTTGGTTTTTTATTCCGGAAGAGCATGCCTGGAATGTGATTGCAAGTTTCAAACGCCCACAAACGAATACCTATCTGAAGCGATTCCACAGTTTCTTGGAGAATTTTAGCCCTAATCAAGGGTATCTAGGTAGAAAGGTTGAGTTTGGCAATCAATGGGTATATGATGGGCAGTGGAAGGCTGTTCAAGAGGCGTCATTGAGTGTCGACAATACGTACCGTGCTAATCAGCGAATTGATGCAATGGGTGGTATCACAAAAGATGGTTATTTTCTGAAAAATGGTGGTTTCTTTAATGAAATCGTTAAGCCAGGCAGCAAATTTGAATTTGTCAATAAGGGAAAAGCTCCAAAAATTGACTTTGATAAATTACCTTAAAACCTATGTTTAATTTTCTTTTAAATATTTAGTAATTAATGGGCGTGATTGGATTAAAGTTGAACAGGGGCTTTTTACAGGCGCGTTGTACGCCCAATATCATTATAAATATGATCTGCAATTTAGAGATGGCAAAATTCGATTTGAACCCATTTTTGATTGTCTAAAGTATGGCTCTAATACAACGTTAAGTTTAGTTGGAAAGAAGACGTTCGGATCAGGGGCAAGCGGTCTTTTTACTGAAGACGGAAAAATAATAGGTAAAAAAGAAGTGCTATTAATTGACAAAAATGTAAATGAATTTATTCATTCGTTGAAAGAAAAAATTGCATCAATTAATAGTGATAATTGGTAAAAAATAAAGGAGTCGCATCAAAATGGACTCCTTTATTTTTTAACCTCTATTTCTCGGAGAGCTTAATATCTCGTTCTACCGAAACATTATCTCCTGTAATTGCATTACCTTCTTTGTCTACCAAAGTCAGTTTTACTTTAGTATCGCCTAATGGCAAGCCTTTTATTTCATAAGGACCCCATTTATCCAATGTAAATGTCTGCCCATTGATATCCGCTACGACCTTATTTCCATCTGGGGCAAGTTTAGTATTGACCAAATAAAAATCCAACAGTAGATTTTTTGTTTCGTCACCCTTGTACTCACCTTTAGGTCGAGAATAGAATAGTGACGGTTCCTTTGGCATCGCGTCCGTTGTCAATTTACCTGTGGCATCAATTTTAAATTTTACCAACTTAGACGCTTCAGTAGTTTTTATGGACTCATGATACGATCTCGATAAAAAAGAGAGCAGGTAATGCTCCGAATTTAACGCTACAGTCACAGAGTGCTCCGGTTTATAAAGAGCCGTGTAAGGTTGATTGTCTAAAATAAAATGAATGTGTTGTCCATCGTGCGAGTTTGCCATGTGGGTAGCATGAGTATCATCGGTCATTTCAGTTAACTTGAAATTTTTAATTGCATATTTTACCGATACTTTTGCGGAGTCAGTACCTACCTTTTCCGAACTGATCGATGCGATTTGTAGATCAGCTCCAGGAAATTCTTTGGAGTCTGCAATCGGACTAACCGTGATAGCGTCCATTTTTTGTGCGGTATTGGTATCAATACTGCTGCTTGAGTCAGCCCCATTTGTGTTTTTTGTAGAAGAGTTGTTACATCCGATAGCGCCTGCCATCAACGCTATTGCAGCAGTAAACCCTGTAATTCTATAATACTTCATAATTTTTCTGTTTAATTTTTTAATCATTCAGCATCTTAAGTAACAGTCGGTGTGCATGTTTTGTTTGTAATAAGGTTAAAAATAGGGCTTTTTCAATATTGATTGAGGAATAATCTACTGTGAAATTAATAATCTTAAAAAAATAGTCATATTAGATGTAATAAATCAATATGCTGAAATGTCTTGATGATATAAAAGGCGGAGGTGATGTTGAGATGGAGAAAAGCCGATTAGAAATTAAAACAGCGTAAATCTCAATATTGACGATAGCATGAACCAGGAGCAATTTAAAAATACCGTTTTCATCCATAAGGATAAGCTATTTCGCTTCGCGAAACGGATCTTGGTCGATGATGATGAAGCTTTTGATGCAGTACAGAATGTGATGATGCGGTTGTGGGAATTGAAAGATCAGTTGCTTCAATATAAAAACATGGAAGCTTTCTGCATGCAGAGTGTAAAAAATGAGGCATTAAATCGGATTAAAAAAGGTAAAGTTAGATCGGATTATGTCAATCAATATCAGGCGGTTTCGACAACAGAGTATACTATTGGAAATACAAAGGAAATTATTGTCAAGATGATCAATTCACTTCCAGAAAAACAACGCCTTGTCATGCATCTGCGCGATGTTGAGGACTATGACATTGATGAAATTGCTGAGGTATTGGAGATGGGCGAGTCGGCAGTGCGAGTAAATCTGATGCGGGCAAGACAAAAGGTGAAAGAGCAGCTGACAAAATTATTCAATTACGAAACAGAGCGTATTTATTCCGATAAAAAATAGGTGTTATGGTTTCCAAATCAATTGAACAATAAGATATAGCGTGATGGAAGATAAAAGTTTAAAGGAATTGAAAGACAAATACTTTAATGGGCAGTCGTCATTAGAGGAAGAAAAAGAATTGAAAAATTCGGAGGATTTCTTTTTTCAATCATTGAACGAAGAGAAGAATTTCAAGATGGAATGGTCCTTCGAGGATTTTGAAAGCAAAAGCAACGAAAGTAAAACGGGGAAGACGTGGTGGAATGACGGCTGGATAAAATACGCGGCAGCGGCAGTACTTTTGATGAGTATTGGGTTAGCATTATTTCTAAACCAGCAATCAGCAATACAATCGCCTTTGCTCGCCGAAAAGGAAATAAATGATCTCAAACCAGCAGACAATGTGCCAGTCGAATATCAGAGCACAGAAATAGTGCATCCTCCTACTGAGGATAGGATCCAGGTAATTAAACGTACTAAAACATTACAGACAGCTGAGACAGTCAAACGCCCAAAAGTTGGAAAACAAACCGAAAATCGGGCAGTGAAGAAGGAAGTAGCAACTGAAAGGTTGGAATCGGAAACGGTAGCGTCCTATCAGGCAGATTATGTTGTCTTGAACGGTAAGCCTGTCGCTAACGAACAGGAAGCCGTCGAATTGACGTTAAAGTCATTAGGCCTGTTGGCAAACAACCTTGAAAATGGCGTAGATAAAGCAATGAATATAAAACAAATGTCAATAACGATTAACTAAAATAATATGAAAGGTTTTTTACTAGCATGCCTTCTACTTGTAGCAAGTATGGCAAATGCACAAATTTCAAAATTGGATAAGCTCTTTGAACAATATCAGGGGAAGAAAGGTGTAACAACACTTAAAATCGGAGCGCCGATGTTCAAACTGTTGGGCAATTTGAAAATAGACGATGATGATATGCAGACCATCAGTCCACTGCTAAAGAACGTTAAATCGCTGCGTATGCTCATCGTTGAGGATGAAGAAGATAAAGCCTTAACAGATATTATTCGGGGAGCTGTTTCCAACTTAAAGTATGAGGAGCTCATGTCGCTTAATAGCGAAGGTCAGGATATCCGGTTTATGGTAGAAAATATGTCTGTAAATGCCGATATTTTAAATAATCTTCTACTCACAATCAATGGAGATGGACAAAATCTATTTATGATCCTTGATGGGGAAATACCGTTGAAAGACGTAACTAACTTGGTCAATGAAGGCAATAGTAAAGCCAGTAAGAACAAGGACGATAACCACAAAAAATAAGAATTATGAAAAGATTACTAACCTTGTTATTTCTCGTTGGCGTGCTATTGTCCATGCAGTCCTGCATGATAAAAAAAACGTCCAATATGGATTTCATCAGCCGGTCTAATGTTTCTGACGAGGCGGAGATTGTCGCCATTAATTTACCGATGTGGTTAACGAAACCCTTTATGAAAAAAGCCTTAAAGGATGGAAGCGATGAAGACGCTCGTGCCATGGCTGCGATTGTAAAGAAATTAAAAAAGTTCAGGATGCTGACGCTTTCCAATAATGATAAAACGAAGAACGCGCGCATTTTGGACGACTACCATAAGTTTTTAAGGAAGAATAAATTTGAGGAACTTTTGGTTGTTAATACCGATGGGCAAGAAATATCATTGAACGCCCGTATTGATAAAAACAATGTCATTCAGCGTGTTTCCCTACTGGTCCACGACAATGAAGACGAAAGTGTATTCATGGATATCAAAGGCAAGTTTTCATTGGATGAGCTTATCGCGGGATTGAATAAGATGAAGTCTAAAGATAAGAAGTTGGCCAACAAACTTTAATAAGGAAGCTAACGCCATATTTCAACTTTACGCATCTATAAAAACGCCCTCCAACCATATGGATAGAGGGCATTTTTTATAGATAGCAAAGTATTTATGCGCTGAAAACAATATCCAAAGCATCAAAAATATGTTGTTTTGCCTGGTCAAGGTCTGCTTTTGTATGTGCGTCAGAAACAAAACCAACTTCATATCCAGATGGCCCAAAATAAACACCACGATTTAATAATTCGCGGTGCATTACTTTATACGATTCCATTGATTTAGGATCGATCTCACTTGCTTTTTGAATTTCTTGCTGTTCTGTAAATGCAAACCAAAAAATAGAAGCCACGTGGAAAAGTTGAACTTTATATCCTTTCTCGGCAATGTAAGCACGCATATCATTGACGAAAGCTTCTGTTTTGGCATTTAGATTTGTGTAAAAATCCTTTTGAGCCAAGATGCCCAATGCTGCAATACCGGCAGCCATGGCAACTGGATTGCCAGATAAAGTTCCGGCTTGGTAAACGGCACCGTCAGGAGAAATACAAGCCATCAGCTCTTTCGATGCGCCATAAGCGCCGACAGGCATTCCACCACCAATAATTTTCCCGTAGGTGATAATATCCGGTTGTATATCATAGTAAGCAGAAGCTCCTTCAAAACCGATGCGGAATCCGGTAATTACTTCATCCATTATCAACAACGTACCATTTTCTTTGGTGATATCACGCAAGAAGTGAATATATTCCTTGGACTGCAACAATAGTCCATTGTTTGCAGGGATACCCTCAATAATTACTGCCGCGATCTGATCTTTAAATTCTGCAAACGCAGTTTCTAAAGCTTGCTTATCGCTTAATTCAATAACGATGGTTTCATCTGCAAATGCTTTAGGAACACCCGCCGAGGATGTTTCGCCAAAGGTAACCAAACCCGAACCAGCTTTCACCAAAAGGGAGTCGGAGTGCCCATGATAACAGCCGTCAAATTTGATGATCTTATCCCGTTTCGTATACCCTCTAGCCAAACGTATAGCAGACATTACTGCTTCAGTTCCCGAACTCACAAAGCGAATTTTTTCAATAAATCTATTGTTTTCAATAATCAATTCAGCCAATTGGTTTTCCAATGCCGTCGGAGCGCCAAAGCTTAATCCTTTGCCTAGTTGCGCGGCTACAGCCTCTCTAACCTGCTCATTGTTGTGCCCTAAAATTAATGGGCCCCATGAGCAGCAAAAATCGATGAATTCATTGCCATCAGCATCCCAAAGATGTGCCTTATCGCCACGCTCAATAAATAATGGGGTACCGTATACAGATTTGAACGCCCTAACAGGAGAGTTTACGCCTCCAGGGAAATATTGTTTTGCTTTTTCGAACAGCTCGGCAGATTGTGCTCTTGATATATCAGGTGCTTGCATAGTCTAAATAGTTGAATGCGAAATAAAACCTTTCTCCAATACTTCTTTGGAGTGGTAAGATAGGATGGCAGTGGCGCCGGCACGTCTGAAACTTAATAAGGTTTCTAGAATGACACGTTCGTCTAACCAACCGTTTTGAATCGCGGCTTTTAACATCGCATATTCGCCGCTCACATTATACACTGCAATGGGAAGATCGAAGTTGTCCGCTAGAAGTTTAACGATATCTAAGTAAGGAAGTCCTGGTTTGACCATCAGAAAATCAGCCCCTTCTTGTGCATCAAGCTGGGCTTCGATAAGCGCTTCTTTTGCGTTTGCAGGATTCATTTGGTAGGTCTTCTTGTCTCCATGTTTAGGCGCAGAACCTAATGCATCTCTAAAAGGGCCATAATAAGCCGAAGCATATTTTGCCGTATAAGACATCAAAGAAACTTTGGTAAAACCATTATGGTCTAGTAGCTCCCGGATGTAACCGATGCGGCCATCCATCATATCCGATGGAGCGATAATATCAGCCCCCGATTGTGCATGTGCCAAGGCCATTTTACCCAATACTTCTAATGTCTCATCGTTTAGGATTTCACCGTTTTCGACAATGCCATCGTGGCCATCGCTACTGTAGGGATCCATAGCAACATCTGTTACGATGCAAGCCTCAGGGAAATTTTTCTTGACAGCGGCAATCGCAAGTAGGTATAAACTTCCGTCACGGTAGCTTTCTGTAGCATATTTGTCTTTTAGTGACTCTTCAATATTTGGGAAAAGATCAAATGAGCGTAAGCCCAGTTTTAAGCAGCTTTCTACCTCTTTCAATAGATTGTCTATAGAATAGCGATAGATGCCTGGCATCGATTTAACCTCAGTTTTTTGATTTTGCCCATCAACAATAAAAAGTGGGAAAATCAAATTTGACGCGTCTAAACGTGTCTCTTGAATCATGTCGCGAATCACGGCAGATTTACGATTTCTTCTCGGACGTTGTAACATTATATTAAGATTATTTATGATCTAGTGTTGTTTAAATGCAAATGCGGTAAAACCATCAACTCAGTTTGACTTACGAACGGCTTTTTCCAATGACTAATACTCCAATCCAAAAACGGCTTCTGAAAGGCCAATTTCATCCGGAGAATAAGGAAGTGTATAAGAAACATTCATCGCATCAAATTTTGCGCCTGTAGAACGACCAATACAGATTACTTTCTGGCCAGGTTCCAATAGATTGTCCGCAAAATATGCTTCTACATTGCTTGGGCTCGTAAACACCAAGACTTCTGCATTCGATGGATCTACATTTTCTTCTAAAACAGTTTCATATACTGGCATATTGATGATTTTCGTTTCAGCACTTAACGCCTTTTGGATTGTTTCCAGAGATTCTTTTGCCCGCGGAATAAGTACAGTACCTCCATTCGCCAGTTCTGCAAATTTCTTTGCTATTTCTTCCATATTAATCCCCTCGCTGTCGCCAGAAAAGTCCGCGACTCGATCATACTTGCGTAAAACCTCCTCTGAGCCGCGTCCAATGACACCGATCTTAGTCTTTTTACTCAAACGAGGTTCCAAATTGAAGAAGTGTTCAATACCATTTTTACTTGAAAATATGATCCAATCCACATGTTTCAAAATGAAAGGATCTAATTTGTTGATGATAGGAAATATTTTAATCAATGAACGGCCTTCAATTGCAATATTATGTTTGGCCATGGACCTTGCAAAATAGGAATTTTCGTCTACCTCCCGGGAAATAAATACAGACTGCGGCAGTTTTCTGTTCTTTGAATATTTGCTGAAGATGCGCTCTGCTAAACGTATTGTGTCGGTATCTCTCAGGTAAACCCGGTCAGGAAAATCTTCACTTGTTTCGGCAATAGAAGCCCAAGCTTCATATTCATCGCCGCTCTTGCGGCAATAACATCCAAGCGGAGCATGGCAGCCCGCGTCAAATTTATTCAATACCAAACGTTCTACAGCGATTGTTTTGGCTACTTCTTCATTATTCAATGGCTGCAAAGCGTCAAATAGCTCCCGATCAACTTCACGAATCTGGATCGCCAACACTCCCTGCGCTGGAGCGGGGATAATTTCAACAGGAGGGATTTCTTCCACATGGAAATCACTGATATCCATTTCAATACGGCTAATACCTGCCTTTGCAAGGACAATAGCGTCATACTGCTCGTCCCGTAACTTTTGCATCCTTGTCTGCAAGTTGCCACGGAGATCGTCAAACTCCAGATCAGGGCGCAGCGCTGATATCTGTGCTTTTCTACGGTTGGATGATGTGCCAACAGTCGCGTTGTGCTTCAATGAAAGACGCTTTTTAATGTCCACGCAATCTTTGTGGATAATCAATAATTCCGACGGATCTTCGCGCTCAGACACCGCTGCAATAATCAATCCCGGTGGGTTAACTGTAGGTAAATCTTTGTGAGAGTGAACAGCTAAATCGATGGTCCCGCTTAAAAGTTCTTCTTCAAGCTCTTTGGTGAAAAATCCTTTACCTTCCAATTTATCCAAACGAAGGTGCTGTATAATATCACCCTGTGTTTTTATGACTTTTAATTCTGCTTCAATTCCAATTTCTGCCAATCGATCTTTTACAAAATTTGCCTGCCACATGGCAAGAACACTTCCCCGGGTACCAATAATTAGTTTTCTATTCACGTTAATTTTACTTTACCTATTAAAACGATCACAAAAATGTTCTGCCGTTAGCTACAAATGCCTTGCACACTGGGCGCGTTATTGATTCAATTCAGCTTCGGAAATGAACAGTTTCGGAAAATTTGTTTAAAACAATTTATCTGAACAAAAATAAATAAATAGAAGGAATATGTTGACACGTTACTGTCATTATATGTCGGGAAATAGTTGATAAGCCGAAATTTAAAGGAAACAGCCAACGATCAGCTCCACTGGACGGAAATAGAATCTACTCAAGAATTATAGGGTACGTCAAGCACAAAAAACTTCGGGGTAGGCGTGCTAGTTTTTCTCGGTTTCGGGAGTTTTAACCAAAATTTCTTTCGCCATAACCATCGGAACCTTAATGTATTTTTTTTCCATATAGTTGATTACTTTTTCCAGCACCTCTCGTGCCTCTGGAGTTAAGGCCTGCACTTCTTGGGCAAATACCTCATTTAGGGCGAAAGATTTAATTTCTTTAATCTTTTCAGGAACCTCACGCATCGCAACTTCCACACGGCGTTGTTTGATTAACGGTAAAAACTCCTCAATATTATCCTGAATGATCTTCTCCGCACTTTCTAATTCATTATAACGCTCTTGAATATTTTTCTCTGCAATTGCTTGTAAGCTGCTCACTTCGATATAGTGAATCGGATTATTTTTGAGAACTTCAGCATCAATATCATTCGGAACGGCTAAGTCAATGATAACTTTCTTATCCGTCTCGCCATTTAATAAGGATTGATAAAGTGCGTTGTCGACAATTGAGGTAGGCGCCCCTGTACAGGTTATCAGAATATCGAAACCTTCTTTATATTGACCAATGTCTGCTAAAGGAAAAGCTTCAGCATTCAATTCTTTGGCTAAGGCTTTGGCGTTCTCTACAGTACGGTTGAAGATAACAAACTTAGCTTTTTGATTTTTTTGGAAATATTTCGCTAAATTCTGATTGGTTTCTCCAGAACCGATGATAACAATTCTAGGGTTTTCAACCAGTTTTAACTCTCGTAATTTGCGGTAAGCAAGAGAAACAACTGAAATGGGATTTCTGGAAATTTTAGTATACGTGTACACCTCTTTGGCTGTTTTTACAAGTCGATCCATCATCAGGCGTAAAAAATCTCCCGTAAAACCAGCCTCTCTGCAACGATCATAAGCTCGTCTTACCTGTGCAAGAATCTCTTTTTCTCCAACGACAAGACTTTCAAGTGAGCAGGACATCCGAAGTAAATGATTTAAAGCATCCATCCCCTCATATTTATTGACCTGTCCTAAATAGCATTGTAGCCTTTCTTGGGGTACGCAGAAATTTAATTTACCCATAAAATCGGCGATAAATTCATGGGTCAATTCATGAGCACCATAAAATACAAACTCTACTCGGTTACAAGTACCAATATAAAAGATCTCCGGAATATCTAAGCTGTGCTTTAGATTGATGAGCCGACTTTCTAAATCCTCATTGCAGATTACTAGACTACCTAGATCTTTTAGTTCGACATGTTTATGAGTAAACGCTAATACTTTAAGATTTTTCAAAGCTCTAATCCCTCGCTTATATTTAACGGTACAAATGTAGCTTAAAAGCTTTGTGCTTGTGTCAAAAATCTGTCAAAGGGGTTAATTTAGAAAGATTTTAAATAGCCATTTTTAATTGTCAACTATTTGTATTACAGTTAGTTAATTTTTTATTTATGACCAAATGATTTTCATCACGATACGGAGTGACGAAAGTTTTGAGCTAAATAAAGCAGTTCTTACTCTTTAACATCCGAATTTATCCCAACAGAGTCTACGGTAACATCTTCCAATTCTTCCACATAAGGTGTCTCTTCTGAGGCGGTAGCTTCTTGAATTTCACTATCACTATATTGGTAATAGCTGTCAAAAGTTTTGCTACTTTTATTGTAAATCAGTGCGTATTTGGAGTTCTTATTCTTGACAATAATCCCGTCGGCAGGAGCGGGGACCAGCTTCATTTCATCCATAAAAATCTTTTGCCCCTTTTTGAAACTATTGATCAGCGGCAATTCACTCGAATATTCCTTCCAGAAGAGAATATCACCCTTTGCTGAAATGATCCAAATCGCACTGCTCTGGTAATCATTTTTTTCGATCAAAAATGCCATTTCCTTATTCCAGCTATCTGAATCGTTGCGATCGGTGAAGTTTCCATAACAAAAAACAGATTTAGCGCGATCTTTTATTCGGGTAAATTTGTAGATGGGTTTATCCTCTACAGGTTCAAGATAGTTGTTGCCCATGAATATCTTAGTAATACCCCTTCTATAACGCAAGGGAATGTTGTCATATTCCGGTATAGTGAAGATGGCATTGTTCCAGTGCTGATAGTCTTCTAATGAACTCCAACCATCAGCATCTTCTAGGTCTTTGGGGTCTGCGTTTTCATACCCGATAGCAGGGGTAGCAGTGCTATCGACCTCCAATCCTTGGATCGCTTGTCGCTGGTTATAATTGTAATATCCGCCGCCGGCCAGGATAACTAATAGCACGATACCGATAATGATATAGACTTTTTTCTTTTTCTTTGGCTGTGCAGGTTGTTCTGCGGCTATTTCCTCAACTTCTCTTTTCATGTTTATTATTCGGCTTAACCCTAAAAATTTATTCTCCCATTTATAGACATCACCACATTGTAGCCCTACTCCGTGTGCTGCTGATTAGCATTAATGTGGCTAACACTGAACGAGAATTGTCTCTAATTGTCTCTAAAAATAGAATAATTTTTCAAAAAGCGAAAGACATGTTATATAAGTGTCAATATTCAACTTATATTCGTACGAATTTTAAAGCAATTTGAATTATGATTATTATCAAAAAATACGTTGCCATTGTTGGACTGGTGATCTGCTTTTTTTCCAGTATGACGCCGTTTTTAAAAGTACCTATTAAAGGAAATTGGAACCTCTATCAGGTAGATGCCTATTTGTTCTTTATTACCCTGCTGATTTTGGGGGTGACTGCGCTGTTGTTTTTTGTCCGTGCGGTTCGCGCTTATCAATGGATGACGCGATTGGCGGCCTGCTGGTATATTGTGAGTATAACAGCAGTCTGGTTTAAGATCAATAATTATTTCGGTTGGGGCTTTGCTGATAAATTGCTTTCTAAATCCCTGCATATGCGCTGGGGCTGGATTGTCTATCTGGTAGGTATCTTATTGTTGGTGTTAAGTACCAAAAAGGTTGGATCGTCGGCAGAGTAGTGAAGGCATTTACAAAAAATAAGCTAGATGAAAAACACCTAGCTTATTTTTTGTTTGGACGATGCGGTATAAAATGATTTTTCAATTTGTCCAATCCTAAATCTTCTTCGATCTTATCCAATTCGTAGAACCATATCTTCTCATCTAAAATTTCGTTAAGAACTTTAGGATTAGTAAGGTCTACCGGACGCACACGCTGTTCTCTGTTGATTGGTGAGGTCAGTTCCTGCAAACTGCTGCTATGGCGTAAGATCTGAAAACGGAAGGTCGGCCACTTTCCAACATTTGCAAAGTTTCCTGTATAAAACTGAATCGAGTCATGCGGTGGTATCTTATTACTGAAAATACCTTTCACTTTATTCGCTGTTGCTTCAGATACAGATACTAGGAGTTCAAAGCTCGTTTCATTGATGATGTGTAATTTGGCAAGTCCATCTTTGTGATCTCCCGAGATTGCCAAAAGTATTCCTTTTTCGATAAATCGATGTGGTGTCAGTGGTGTCGCATGTTGGTCAAGTTCATCATCTGCGCGACGCATATTACCGAAGACAAGGGTGATTTTATCCATTGGCACCGGAATCTCAAAACCGGTGTCGTCTGTAACGCCTACAATATCGTTGGGCTGCATGGATGTGATATGCCCCTCAATGGGTTCATCGACAAACCGTACTAAGTCGCCTATTCTAAATTTCATGTTTACTTTACTTTTGTGTCAATAATATATAGTAGCTTCTCAAGGTCCGAGTGATCATTGTATAAATGAAATCCGACACGGATTCCCGAACCTCGGGGAAAGCATTTTATGCCTTCATCCAGAAGGGCTTGATAATAGTCGTGGTCGATTTGTATATTGAAAATGTTGCTTTGTGGACGTCGGTTTACGATGCTATCCAACAACAGTTTCCGGTCGGCAAGTTCAGCGCGGGCATCCATGATCAATTGTTGGGTATAGGTCACTGTTTCGGAAAATCCCCACTGCTCCAATTGGATTAGAGACTGCTGCAACGTTCCGTGTGACAACGTATCCAAATGGCCGGGCTCGAAACAGAGTTGTACCACAGATTTATTCATCCATTGGTTGTTGAGAAAGCTGTAGTTTTCCTGAATATTCGCATAGAGCATCGCTTTGAGCCTTTCGCTTAAGAGCACAAAGCCATTGCCAAAGCCAGCCATAAGCCATTTGTATCCACTGGACAATACGGCGTCAAAGCCCGAAAGCGTGAAATCAAAAAGATCTGTTCCCAAAAACTGGGTGCCGTCACCGACGATCAGCAAGTCGGGATGCTGATGCTTCAATTCCTGTATGAAAGATAGGTCTATTTTTAATCCCGAAATATATTGAACAATGGAAAGGATGAGAACATCTGGTTTGAATGTTGCTATTGTGTCCAATAAATTTGCTTCCAGTTGTTCGTCCACCGTCACAAATTGATGTTCAAAACCACTTAAAATTGTTGGGAAATTAACAGAAGGATAATCATTATCCAGCAGAAGAACCTTAGATTGCTCAGGTAAACCGGTCAATAGTGCATTGAAAGCAAAAGAAAAACAACTGGATAAGAAGACATTTTGGGAAGGACAATTGAAAAATGCTCCTAATGTAGTCCTGCAGGCATCCAAGGTCGCGCTTTGCTGTTCACGTAAGTTTGAGTTTGAATCAAAGAAATCTTGGTCTCTCTTGGCGCGCCACGCCTTTGTTTCACGTGAAAGTAAACCCGATCCCGGTGTCGTTAGGTAAGTGACCGCTGGCGCGATGTCAAAATGTTTGCGATATGGACTACTCATCGTTGTGCTTTTTTGTTAATATAGCTAAATAATCTGTCAGCGAAAGATATTCTCCGCCCATACTTTCCAGATGACTGGTATGAAACTGGCAATCAATCAGATGTAATTCGATTTCTTGGGCAAGGTAAATCAGCGCTGCCTTCGATGCGTTGGCGACTTTAGAAAACATACTTTCACCACAAAATACACCATTGATTAATACACCGTAAAGTCCCCCAACCAGCAAATTGTCTTGCCATACCTCCACCGAGTGGGCATAGCCCAGTGAAGCAAGTTTGCTATAGGCATCTATCATGTCCGCGGTAATCCAGGTACCTTCCTGATCTTTTCTATTCATAGTTGCGCAATGATGAATCACTGCGTTAAAGTTGCGGTCTATCGAGAACGAAAATATATTTTTCCGAAGGACGTTCGCCATACTCTTGCTGATTTTGATTTTGCGTGGATCGATCACGAATCGAGGGTTTGGGGCATACCAAAGAATAGGGCTGACCTCGTCAAACCAAGGGAAAATCCCATTACTATAGGCGAGTAGCAGTCGATCGACGGAAAGATCCCCACCTACAGCAAGTAAACCATCTCCTTCTGCATAGCTAGGGTGTGGAAATTCAAGTTTTTTAGTATCCAGTTCAAATACCATTGTTGTTTAGCATACTGCGAAAGAGGATGTTATTCGGGTTGACGTGGCTCTTTACTGATTTCATCAAATAGTTTGTCCATGTGTTCAACATACTCGTTGGTATCGTCAAGGAAAAATTCCAATTGAGGAACGATCTTTACTTGGTTCTTAATTTTTGCACCTAGTTTGTAACGTATTTCAGCTGTTTTGGAACGAATGGCCTGAATACCTTCCTGTGCTGTCTTGGTGTTTAAAAAGCTCACGTAAACGCGTGCGATCGCCAAATCTGGCGTAACACGAACACGTGTAACCGTAATAAATGCTCCGGGAGCCCATGAATGACCATCGCGCTGAAATAATGCCGCTAAATCCTGTTGAATCACCCCAGCAAAACGTTGCTGTCTCTTGCTTTCTGTTCCCATCGTATACGTTTTATGTATTGAATATGCTCAATTGTGTCAAACAAAAATAGCCAAAATTTCAATTAAAAGAGAACTTTGGTTTGACCTCTTGTCACTTAGTTGACAAAAAATACTGCGATAACGCGCCAGTTCGAAAAGAATGGAGAATACGGATTGAAAAATAAAATAAGCCAAAAAAGAAAAAAGGCACATCTTGGTTTGACGTGCCTTTAAATTTCGATTCACAATTGGTTAGGTAATTTCTTTCAAGTTTTAAGACTTTGAGGTCTATCATATTTGGTTTGAAATTTCGGTGTATTTAAAGCGGTAAGTATTTACTAACCCTACCATCTTCTATTTTTTCATCTCCCTTACACTACAAACATAGGAATACTTAAAAAACTGACAAAATAACTTTTAAAAATAAAGTGAGTGATCACTTATAATATGTGTTTATCGCGATTTAACAAACTTTTAACATTTTATTTTTTTTATAACAGCCTATTTTAACGACGCTATTTTTCCATTTTTTAACGAAGTCATCCAAAAAATGTATGCAATCTTTGCATTGATATAACCGTTTGCAATTGGTATTTTTGTAAAAATCGGATGTCATAAAATTATCAGGAGCTTCAATCCATACTAAACCTGCCATAAGCTTTTGATCAAAATAGCATTTAAAAAAATAAGAATAATGAAAATCTGGCAAAAAAATATAGATGTAGATTCTTTTGTAGAATCGTTTACTGTGGGCAATGACCGGGTCATGGATCTGCAACTTGCTGCTGCAGATGTTTTGGGCTCATTGGCTCACACACGTATGTTGAACAGCATAGATCTCATGACGGATGAGGACCTGGCGCTCGTACAGAAAGAGCTAAAAAATATCTATAGCGAAATCCTTGCTGGAGATTTTCGCATTGAAGATTCTGTGGAAGACGTGCACTCCCAGGTTGAAATGCTGCTTACACAGCGTATTGGTGAGGCAGGTAAAAAAATACATTCGGGCAGATCCCGTAATGATCAGGTATTGGTCGATCTAAAGTTATACTTTCGCTCCGAAATTCAACATATCATCCACAATACAGAAGCGTTTTTTAGCGAATTAATAAAACTCAGCGAGCAGTACAAACATGTCCTCATCCCTGGTTACACCCATTTGCAGATCGCCATGCCTTCATCATTTGGGTTGTGGTTTGGTGCTTACGCCGAAAGCCTTGTGGATGATCTGGAGATGATGCGTGCAGCCTGGAAAGTTTGTAATAAAAATCCGTTGGGATCCGCTGCAGGTTATGGATCATCTTTCCCTTTAAATAGGAGCCTGACCACACAATTGTTGGGATTTGATGATCTCAATTATAATGTTGTCTACGCGCAGATGGGACGCGGTAAGACCGAACGTATCTTGGCACAGGGTATGAGTTCAATAGCTGCAACCTTAGCTAAGTTTGCCATGGACGTATGTCTTTATATTAACCAGAATTTTGGATTTATATCCTTTCCTGCCCATTTGACCACAGGATCGAGTATTATGCCACATAAGAAAAATCCTGATGTCTTTGAGTTGATCCGATCACGCTGTAACAAGATTCAAGCATTGCCAAACGAGATTGCATTGATGACAACAAATTTGCCATCCGGTTACCATAGGGATCTTCAGTTGTTAAAAGAGAATTTATTCCCGGCTTTCAAATCACTCAATGAATGTCTTGAAATTGCAACCTTTATGTTGGAAAACATTTCCGTTAAAGAGAATATCCTGGACGATCCAAAATACGATTATTTGTTCTCCGTAGAAGTGGTCAACAATGAGGTCCTGAAAGGAGTTCCTTTCCGGGAGGCCTACAGGACTATAGGCATTGATATTGATGAAGGGCGTTTCAAGCCATCGAAAGAAGTAAATCATACCCACGAAGGGAGTATTGGAAATCTATGCAACGATCAGATTCAACGTATGTTCGCCGAGGTCAAAGCAACTTTTGGTTTTGAAAAAGTCGAATCAGCATTGGATGACCTTTTAAAATAAAAAATATGCTGTAGCCCTACAGAGGAAACAGCACATCAACATAAAACGGTCGGTAAGCATGTGCTTATCGGCCGTTTTATGTTCTTATTTTTTTATGGAGAACTTAAAATGTGTCTCGGAGTCGAATGATTCGCCTGCTTTTAACAAAGTTGAAGGAAATTCCGCTTGATTGGGTGTATCCGGAAAATGCTGCGTTTCCAGACAGAATCCGGCATAAGGAAGATACTTGTAACCTCTTTTGCCAAAATCATTTCCCGTCATCCAGTTTCCTGTATAGAGTTGTACGCCCGGCTCCGTTGTAAAGACATCCAGCTGAATGCCCGTGTTTTTAGAATAAACTGTTGCACAAGGCTGCGAAATAGGCTGGTTGTTGACATAACAATGGTCATAGCCTTTGGCAGCAATCAATTGTTCGTTATTAGCAGTAATATCTTGCACAATAGGTTTGGGTGTGCGAAAGTCGAAGGCAGTGCCCTCCACAGGTACTATTGCATTCGGTATCTGATTCTCGTCTACAAATAAAACTTCATCTGAATTGATCTGAAGGATCTGCTGCAATACGTCACCACTACCTTCCCCATCCAGATTGAAGTATGTATGATTAGTTAAGTTGACATGTGTATCAGCATCCGATTGCGCATGATATTTAATAATGATCTCATTATTTCGAGATAAGGTATAGGAAACCATCACTTTTACGTTCCCAGGAAAACCTTCCTCACCATCTGGAGAAACATAATAAAATTCGACGTGCGATTGGTAGGTAACTCTTCTATCCCAAACCTTGTCATGAAAACCCGATATACCGCCATGAAGACAATTATTGCCATTGTTTTGAGGAAGTGTATACTGTTTTCCGTTGAGTTCAAATTTACCATCTGCAATGCGATTTGCGAAACGCCCTGCAGTACAGCCATGGTATTTCTCGTCAGAATCGAGATAGGCCTGAATAGAATCAAAACCCAGTGCAACGTCTACCAAATTTCCTTTGTTGTCAGGAACCAAAATACTGACAATACGTGCACCGTAGTCAGTTAAGAGGACTTGCATGCCCCCTTCATTTTTTAATAAGAGCAAATGCGTGTTTTTGCCGTCGATTGTACCTTCAAAATGTTTTGGAATAAGTGTTTGATATTTTGTCATGATTGATCTCTATTGCTATTGTAGCATAAAGATACAGAATATAACCAGTATAAAAACGATTTTGACCGGGGGCCTTTTTAAAACCTGTTATTATTCAACCCAGGATTCTGCTAGAAAAATCGCAGTTTAATAAAGGAAAGAATGAAGTAAGCAGTCAATGTGAACCAACGATGTTTAAGGCAATTTTGGGCGAGTGCCCCGAGGATTATAATTGTATTTAAGGGCAAATTTATCTAAGTTTGCGCTATGTCTGAAAAAATGAATTGGAAAGATTTGCTCTCCGCAAAGCGCTGGGGTTACGAAGATCGGAGCGTAGATAGCTATCTCGTAGCGCGATCGGAGTTTCAACGGGATTATGATCGTTTGATCTTTTCTTCCCCATTTCGAAGATTACAGAATAAAACACAGGTTTTTCCGCTACCTGGTGCTGTATTCGTTCACAATAGATTGACCCATAGTTTGGAAGTAGCCAGTGTTGGGCGCTCTTTGGGGCGTATGTTTTATGCAAAGTTGAAAGAGGAAAACCCCAATCTTGATGCGGATTATCCGTTTCTTCAGGAAGTCGGCAATATTATTTCTGCAGCATGCCTTTCACATGACTTGGGTAATCCTGCCTTTGGCCACTCGGGTGAGTCCGCCATATCGACTTACTTCACAGACGGAGAAGGGCGTAAATACCAAGAACAGGTTACGGCTGAGGAATGGGCCGATTTAACCCATTTTGAAGGAAATGCAAATGCCTTACGTATCCTGACACATGCTTTTCAGGGAAAAGATCCCAAAGGATTTGCATTGACATATACTTCCTTGGCGTCCATCGTGAAATATCCATGTTTAGCCATTGATGGCCATCTTAGGAAAAGTCATCACCGCAAGAAGTATGGCTTTTTTACAGAAGAGCAAAAAGCATTCGAAAAAATCGCCGATGAACTGGGCTTATTAAAAGATCCTTCTAATCCAAAAGGCTATCTGAGACATCCGTTGGTATATCTGGTGGAGGCTGCAGATGATATCTGTTATAACATTATAGACTTGGAAGATGCTCATCATCTGAAAATTTTATCCTATCAAGAAGTGGAAGAGTTGCTATTGCCGCTATGTGGCAAAGAGAATCTTCGCGACAGACTTGACGGTCTGCTGGATACGCCGAGCCGGGTAGCATTGTTGCGGGCCAAAGCGATCAATACCTTGATTAAAGGATGTGTTGATGTCTTTGTACGTGAACAGGATAAATTCTTGTCCGGAACATTCGGATCGGCGCTGATGGATGCACTTGATGAAGAGATTGTTGCACAGATGAAAAAAATCTCGAAGATTTCCATTGCAAAAATCTATAATGCACCCACGGTTGTACAGATTGAGATTGCTGGCTATCGGGTGATGGATGCACTTTTAAAAGAATTTGTTCCAGCGTACCTGAAGAAGAACAAGAATAATTACGATAAGAAACTTGTCGCTTTAATTCCTGAACAATTTTATACTGAAAAACAAGATTCGTATTCGAAGATTCGTTGCGTATTAGATTTTGTCTCAGGCATGACCGACGTTTATGCGATAGAGCTATATCGTAAGATCAAAGGAATAACGATACCTTCGATCGACTAACATCTAACATCTAATATCTCATAGCTAAAATGAAGGTTGTAATTGCTGAAAAGCCCTCTGTGGCGCGTGATCTAGCTCGAGTGATGGGGGCGAAGGAAGTCAAAGACGGTTATATCGCCGGCAATGGCTATGCTTTTACGTATGCTTTTGGTCATTTGGTTCAACTCTGTACGCCACAGGCTTACGGATACAATTCGTGGACAATTTCAAACTTGCCGATCATTCCACCAACATTTAAGCTGGAGTCAAAGAAAGTGAAGCGTGATGGAAAGCAGATGGACGATACTGGGGCAGTGAAGCAGCTTAATACCATAAAATCCCTTTTAGAACAGGCCGAAGAAATCATTGTGGCTACCGATGCTGGACGGGAAGGGGAATTGATCTTTCGTAATATATACTATTTTTTGGGTTCTAAAGTGCCGTTTAAGCGTTTGTGGATTTCAAGCCAAACGGATAAAGCCATTAAAGAGGGGTTTGCCAATTTGAAAGCAGGTACGGAATACGATAGCCTGTACATGTCTGCCCGTTCACGTTCGGAATCGGACTGGCTAATCGGTATCAATGCGACGCAGGCCATCACCTTGGCGGCCGGGAATAAAGGATTACTTTCTTTGGGCCGCGTTCAGACGCCAACCTTGGCCATGATCTGTTCGCGCTATCTGGAAAATAAAGACTTTAAACCCCAGGCATTCTATAAAATTCAGGCCGGTTTTGAAAAAGATAATATCAGTTTTAAGGCAACCTCCAATAAGATCGATAAAAAGGATGTCGCCGAGCAAACCATTGCGCGATTGACCGTTGGTTCCAATGCCCGCGTGGCAAAGGTGGAAGCCAAAGAAACAAAAGAGCAACCGCCCTTGCTATTTGATTTGACATCGCTGCAACAGGATGCAAATAAGAAGTATGGTTATTCGGCCGATCAGACACTGAGTATTGCGCAAACACTTTACGAAAAGAAGGTCATCACTTATCCGCGTACGGGTTCCCGTTACATCGGTGAGGATGTTTTTGAAGAAATTGGCGCACTTTTTCAACATTTGTCGGATACCGCAGATGAATCCATCGCATCGATCGCAAAAAATCTGATCGGTGCAAAATTGAACAAACGTTCTGTCGATGACAAAAAGGTAACCGATCACCACGCCCTATTGGTGACGGATGAAAAGCCGGGTCCCATGCTCAAAGAGCAACAGAATGTTTACAATATGATCGCCAAGCGCATGGTGGAAAGTTTCTCGGAAGTATGTATAAAAGATATTACCACCGTGACAATTGATGCGCAGGGGGTTGAACTTATCGCCAAAGGTACTGTAATCAAGCAATACGGCTGGCGTCTTTCCGCGGAGCAGATCGAAGCGCCCGATGAAGATAAAAACAATGACGATCAGGATAATGAGAATGCGCAGTTACCGAAGCTGTTAGCCGAGGAATTATTGCAGATTCTGACCCTCGAACTTGCCGAACGTTTTACCAAAGCAAGACCCATACATACCGAAGCCTCCTTATTGAAGGCCATGGAAACTTCGGGAAAGGAAATTGAAGACGATGAAATGCGGCAGGCTATGAAGGACTGTGGACTTGGTACACCTGCTACACGAGCCGCAACTATCGAAACACTTTTCCAGCGGGATTATATTAAGCGCGACAAGAAAAAACTGATCCCAACGGAAAAAGGACTTGCGGTATACAATCTTGTAAAAGATCGTTCCATTGCCAAGGTAACCTTGACCGGTAAATGGGAGCAGAAGCTGGAGGAAATGCGAGCCAATAAAGTGTCCTATGATGTTTTTATGAAACATATTAAGGACTATACGGCCAAAATTACAAAAGAACTGTTGACGCTGCGGATTTCTCTCGCGCAAGAGGAAGTTAAACCTCAACAAAAAGGAAAGATAAAATGTCCGAAATGTGAGCAGGGATTAATTTTGCTCTACGATAAAGTAGCCCAATGCGACCATTATGCCCGTGGATGTGATTTTAAGATCTGGCGGACATTGAATGGTATCTTTCTCGACGAAAAAGAGATGAAGAACCTGTTGGAGAAAGGAAAAACCTCCGAGTTTAAAGGGGTGAAAAATAACGAGGGTGCTATTGTTACTGCGCCGCTTGTATTTGAAAATTTTAAGGTTAACGTGGGATAAATTGGTTTACCCCACGTTTATCTTTTCAATTTTTACCCCCGCTGTAGAATATCCTGTAAAGCACTTGATATCGTTGGAAACCTAAATGTAAATCCACTATTCTCCAACTTTTCAGGTAATACCCAACGGCTTTTTAAAAGCAGCTCTGTCTCCGTACCAATTAAAGCAGCGCCTATTTCCAGTAGCCATTTGGGAGATGGTAGACCAATGTTACGGTTCATTACTTGTCGAAAAGTCGCCATAAAAGTCTTATTCATTATCGGGTGGGGAGCCGCACAATTGATGACGCCACTAATGTCGTCATGGCATCGTAAGAACTGGATGATCTGAAAAAGATCTTCGATATGGATCCAGCTAAAATATTGCCGGCCATTACCCTGTATACCCCCTAGTCCAGCACGGACAAGATTTTTAAAAGGCAGGATAACACCACCATTCGAGCCCAAAACAATCGCCATCCGAAGTGCCACCTGTCTTGTCTTTTCCAATTTGAAGTCGAAAAAAGTCTTTTCCCATAGTGTTGCAACATCAACGGAAAAACCTGTTCCGATCTCCCCCGAACTTTCGGTCATTGGACGATCTTCGGCGTGCCGATAAATGGTCGCCGTACTAGAGTTGAGCCACAATTGTGGTGGATTGGTACAGCCTGCTACTAGTTCACCGAGAATCGATGTCGTATCTGTTCTCGAAGAAAATATTTCGGCTTTATTTTTTTCAGTATATCGACAGTTGACAGTTTTTCCAGCTAGATTGATTAGGATGGCCGCATTTTCCAGCGCCTCAGAAATGCTGGAATGATCAGTCCATTGAATAGTGCCCCGTCGACGCCCAATCACGACAACTTGAAAACCTAAAGTTTGAAATCTCTTGGAAAGATATTGTCCAACAAAACCTGTCCCTCCAGCAATGACTATTTTATCCATGGTATTTCTATTTGAGAAGCTTTCAGATTAACTATCGTAAGTAGTATCCATTGCTCTTCTTTGTTTAGCAATTCGTTTGCCCCTAAAGAAGAGAAACATATTAAGAAAGAGCATTACGCCAAGATATATGCTAAATCCACCGATTTTATAACTCAGACGTTCAATGAGTTCTTGAACGCTCGGCTTGTACAGGCTGATTTCAAGGATATATAGCGCAAATCCCAAATTCATCAGATAGAATCCGATGCGAAAGAGGTTGTTGGTCGCATGGGCTACCTCCGGCCTACCTGCAAAGATATCATTCATGTAAACAAGGCTGTTTTTAAAGAGCACGTAGGCAACATAATAGGTTAAACCTATTGCAATGGGTAAGTAAATAAAGTACCCGATAACTGTTAAATTTCCCATGATATTAATGTTTAATGGTTAATGAATTCTTTCTTTTTGCGAAAAAGTAAATACTGAGCATATTGAAGTAATGTAACCCAACAAGGACAAAAAGTAATCGTCCTGTTTTAAAGGCAATGCTGCTGATCATTTCATCAAATGATTCAATTTGCCGCCAATAACTAAATTGTAAGATTGCATAACCAATGTTGAACAGATAATATCCCAGCAGCAATAAGTTGTTTGTTGTGTCAGCCAAGTTGACCTCCTGGCGGAAAAGTGATAGGATAAAAATCCGACCATTTTTATGAAATAACCGACCGACCCAAAGAATAACATAACAGGTGAGCAGACCGTAGATTGCGTAGGCTAGAATATTGAAGTTCATGATGCTACATCATTAATTTGATCAATTTAATTAATAAATCTCCACCGCTAGTATTGAAAATCTTGTTGGCAATAGTTTCGAGTTGATCCGTCAGATTTTGGATGTCCTTTACCGTTTTATGGAATTCCTTACCCTCTGCCGTCTGATCTTTCTCGGTATTTCGGCTTATATCCTTAAGAATATCCATAACGGGGTCAAGCTCTTTCTGCTTACGCATCACTGCAATTTTCATCGCCCATTTTAAGACCTCTTTCTCTGCGACGAAATATTCCTTTCGATCACCAGCAATATGTTTTTTGTAGACAATACCATAATCGATCAATTGCCGGATACTCATATTGGCATTCCCGCGGGAGATCACCAACTTTTCCATAATCTCATCTGTAGACATGGGATTGCTTGCGGAAAGGAGTAGGGCATGAACCTGAGCAACAGATTTGTTGATCCCCCATTCAGAACCTAATGCGCCCCAGGTGTCTATGAACTGTTGTTTTGCTTCTTGTAATTCCATCGTGCTTTTATTTTGCCAATACCTCATTTGTTTTTATCGGACTATTGAACCGATTGGCTTTCCCATGCTTTTTGTGATTGCCTATATCAAAGGTATTTAAAGTTTTTGAATTTTCAATAATTTCTGAAAATAAAATAAGTTTAAGGATGCAAGTCACCCTATCGTAATAAGAATTTGCTTTTCTTGTGGACTTTTCGATTTGTTTTAACTTTGTCCGCATTATGGCGACAACTTTGTATAATCCATTCAAACAATTTCAGTTTGATTCAGCTATTTGTTTTTTAACAGGGAATAAGCTTCAGTCGAAAGAAGAATCCATTCAGGTGTTTCCTGTATGGATGATGAAATCTTTTCAATTGGAAGATAAACCTTTTAAAATGCTGGATGAGAATCTGGTTACTTACAAATCGTTGAAACTACCGTGTTCCATGGCGGCGGCAGCGGCGATTGAGCAAATGGAAAAGGAGGTAGAGCAGTCATTTGAGCAGGGATATAAAGCGGTTAAACAGTTAGAACCTCTACTGTTGTTTCAATGGATGACAAAAATCATCTATGGGGTGGTTTTTAATGAAATTCTTGCGGGAATTCGGCAGCAAAAAGCTTCTGGTGAAGATATGAACTTCTCTCAGGCACTTGCACAGCGTTTTACAAATCTGCATGCGATGTTGCAGTCGCTGGTTGTACCGATGGAGTTTGAAAATACATTCCCATTTTCATTGGTTGTTGTACCTGTTGAGAATGCACCTGATACATTTATGTATCGTGATGAAATTAATACGTTGATCTTCTCGATCCGTATGAAGGACTTTGCTGTAGTTGCCTGTCTTCAAGATAATGCGACAAACAATATTTATCACGAGGATATTCTCAAAGTCATTGCGGGCAAAACATTACACCCGATCCAGTTTGAAGAATTGTGTGCACGCTATTTTTATTCAGCCTACTTATTTAACCGTTTGCCAGATTATACCTATCTAAACACCCCGCAAAAAGTCTATGTTGAACCTATGCCATTAGCGGATATGTCGATGAAACCTATCTTTGATCATTGGCAAAATAAGACTTATGGCCAAGTTTTGGAAAATTTTTGGAAACCCTGGGGATTGACTTTATTCGAGATTATTAAAAATCCAGAGCATCCGATCAGTTTTCTTGTTGATGAAAACGGAGATTTTGTTGCTCAAGTTGATATGCCACTGAATTAATCATTTATTGCTTAACGCAATAAATGATTTTATACAACCGTTAAATGGTACGATTATGGATAGGATAGGTTATGTATTTAACGGGATTTAAGACTTTTTTTTCAATTCTACTTTTTATGGTATTGTGTACTTCCGCAAGTGCACAAGTGATTGCTAAACGGGATATTCCTGCAGACAGTATTGCACAGCACGTTGATGATTTTCCCTATTTTAAGGGCGGGGTGGTGGCCTGGTCCAGATTTTTGCAAAATAACCTGGATTTGTCGGGAACAATCAGGGCAATGGACAGTGTGGCCTATGCAAAATATGGATCTCGGCAGACGGCAATGCTGAAATTTATTGTTTGTGAAGATGGAGCGATCTGTAATATTGAAATCGAGAATCCCGATAAGGTAAGCCCCGAGTTTGCAAAGGCTGTGTTGTCTGCTATGCGCCGGTCGCCACAATGGATGCCTGGTCAGGTCAAGGGAAAACCGGTTAAAACAAGATTCAGGCAACCTGTCGTTGCTGTGATCGAATAAATTGATAAGAAAAGAATAGCTTAAATTTTCACCATTTATAAGATAATATGTCATTTTGGGATAAAGTCAAAAAAATTATGAGCGGCGAAGAGGAAGAATCTCCGTCCGAAAAAAAAGATACAGAAATTACTGCCGGAGGTTCTACGGTCTACCGTTATGAAGATCAATCTGATGATAAGGATCCTAAAAACTTATTTCCGGAGGTACAATGTGTTTATCTGGATGAAATCGAGGAGCATTTGACCAAATATATTGCCGAACCCGATATGGTATTCCATGAGATTATCTCCGAATTGGTTCATATCGATGTGCATTGGATTAAACCAAGTGCAAACTATCCATATCATATATTGGTTACTTCGGGCATGAGTGACCTGGCTATGCATGTTCCAGATGAAGTGGAAAACAAAGAGTCTTATGAGCGCGCAGAGCTAATGGTTGTGCTGCCCGCTGATTGGAAGATCGGAGAAGAGGAATTTCAGGATGACAATAATTATTGGCCGGTCTACTTTTTGAAAAGATTAGCGCGGTTTCCACATGAGTACAAAACCTGGTTGGGATATGGGCATACCATTCCTAATGGGATGGAAGCCGAGGATATTGCAAATACAGGTTTCGGTTGTATGTTGCTGCTTCCGCCTATGCTAAGTTTTGATGAGGAATTTTTGGAGTTAAAGACCAAAGATGGTAATCTGATCAATTTTTATGCAATGATCCCTGTATATAAAGAAGAGATGGATTACAAACTTGAAGAAGGTACAGATGCTCTCTTAGACCTGTTTGATGAGTACGGAATTTCAGAACTGGTCGATATTGACCGTCCCAATGTATGTAGAGATAGATAGATTATAAAAAAAATAGGCAATGCTATGGGCTACATTGAAGCTTTTTAGCATTGCTTATTTTTTACAAAATACTCTTTTCTATAATTGCTATTGTTTTATCGATATCCTCATAACTCACATTAAGGTGCGGTCTAAAACGGATACTCTTCTCACCACAACCTAACATGATAAGCTTATTTGCATAGGCATTCTTGATAAATGCATTGCGCTCGCTTTCAGCGTCAAAATCCAATGCAACAAATAGTCCCTTACCCCTTAAATTAGACAGCTGTGTTTTTTTTGCCATTAACTTCTGGAGCTCCTCTTGCAGGTAGTGTCCTTTTTCGGCCGCATTTTGAACGAGATTTTCCTGTTCTATGACTTCAAGAATTAATTTGAAGCGCAGCATATCCATAAAATCGCCACCAAATGTTGAATTGATACGACTGGATTCTTTGAAAACATGATGTTCCACTTGATCAAATTTTTCTTTGCTGGCCAGTATCCCACAGACCTGTGCTTTTTTGCCAAAAGCAATGATATCGGGAATTACATTGTAATGTTGGTAAGCCCACATTTTTCCAGTGATTCCCAATCCCGTCTGTACTTCGTCAAAAATTAAGAGGATCTGATTTTCATCACAGATTTGACGAAGCTGTACGAAAAATTCCTTTCGAAAATGGTTGTCGCCACCTTCACCCTGTATCGGTTCAATAATAATGCAGGCAATATTGTTGGGGTTAGCCGTGATCGCCTGACGTATTTCCGAGACAGCTTTTTCCTCCAAAGCAATCGTCTGATCGATATGTTCGCTTGTTAAGGGATAGCTCAACTTCGGATTGGTAATGCGTGGCCAGTTGAACTTTGGAAAATAAAGGTATTTTCTGGGGTCTTGTGTATTCGTTAATGACAGGGTATAGCCCGATCTACCATGAAAAGCCTGTTTAAAGTGAATGACCTGGCTGGCTTCCTTTTGTATTCCCTGTGCGAAATTAAGCCTTGTCTTCCAGTCGAAGGCAGCTTTTAAGGCATTTTCAACGGCGAGTGTTCCCCCCGAGATGAAAAAGGCATAGGGGAGTTCTTTCGGTATGGCTACACGGTCAAAAGTGTCGACAAAATCAGCAAACTCTTTGGGGTAGATATCCGACATGGCAGGTTTATTGACGGCCATTTTACCTAAAAAATCACCTTGTTTGACCAAATGGGGGTGATTGTAGCCCACGGCCATCGATGCAAACATGCTGAACATATCCAGGTATTCGTCACCATCTTCATCTACGACATAAGAACCATGGGATTTTTCCATATCCATAACCAAAGGAAACCCATCGGCTAATATATGTTTGCTTAATCTTTCATGTACGTTGTTCATAGTTTTGTGTGTAAATGGTTTATAAATCAAATTTGATCCCTTGTGCCAACGGCAGATCAGTCGTATAATTGATGGTGTTTGTCTGACGGCGCATGTAGGCTTTCCAGGCATCTGACCCAGATTCCCGACCGCCACCAGTTTCTTTTTCGCCTCCAAAGGCACCTCCGATTTCGGCTCCTGAAGTGCCGATATTGACATTGGCAATACCGCAATCAGAGCCCGGCAGCACTTAGAAACAGCTCAGCTTCCTGCAGATTGTTTGTCATGACTGCAGAAGACAACCCCTGGCCAACACTGTTTTGAAGATCTATAGCGGCACGGATATCCCCCTTATATTTGATCAAATAAAGAATTGGGGCAAAGGTCTCTTGCTGTACGATTTCATAATGGTTTTCCACTTCTGCAATGACTGGCTGCACATAACATCCGCTTTCATATCCCTTACCTTCAAGAACCTTTCCCTTAATTAGCAATTTTCCTCCTTGTTTTTTAATGTTTTCCAGTGCGTTTAAGTATGATTTTACGGCGTCTTTGTCGATTAATGGTCCTACATGATTTTTCGTATCCAAAGGGTCTCCAATTTTTAGTTGACCATACGCTTTAGTCAATAGTTTTTTTACCTCTTCATAAATGCGCTCATGGATAATAAGTCTTCGCGTACTCGTACAGCGTTGTCCAGCAGTACCTACAGCTCCAAAGACGGCGCCGATAATGGTCATTTTTAAGTCTGCATCGGGCGTCACGATGATTGCATTGTTTCCACCAAGTTCTAAAAGAGTCTTGCCAAGACGTTGCGCTACAGTAACGGCGACTTCTTTTCCCATACGGGTAGAGCCTGTGGCAGAAATTAAAGCAATGCGACTGTCTGCGGCGAGCCACTTTCCGGCTTGCCTGTCGCCTGTAATCAGGTTGGATATTCCTTCAGGTAGTCCGTTGTGATGTAAGATTTCTGAAAGTATTTTTTGGCAAGCTAGGGCACATAATGGCGTTTTTTCGCTAGGCTTCCACACCACCGTATTTCCGCAGACTAAGGCTAGCGCAGTGTTCCAGGCCCAAACGGCTACTGGAAAATTGAATGCGGTAATAACACCCACCACGCCCAAGGGGTGATATTGGTCGTACATACGGTGCCCCGGGCGTTCCGAGTGAATGGTGTTGCCATATAATTGGCGGGATAGACCCAAAGCGAAATCGCAGATATCTATCATTTCCTGTACTTCGCCCATACCCTCCTGATAAGATTTACCCATTTCATAGGAAACTAGCTTTCCGAGGATGGGTTTCAGTTCACGAAGTTTGTCTCCCAACTGGCGAACAATGTCCCCTCTTTTCGGAGCGGGCAACAGACGCCATTGTAAAAAAGCATCAGCAGCCTGCTGAACAACTGCGTCATAGTCTTTACTATGGCTGCCTTTTATTTTTGCGATGAGTTTTCCATCGACAGGTGAAATGGATTCGAATTCTTTACCTTCGGAAAACCATTGCTGTCCAGTTGACGACCCTAAATTTTGAGAAGATATCCCAAGTGTTTTAAGCGCTGATTTTATCATAATGGTTTATTTTATTCGCTGAATGATATAAATATATGAAATAAGTTTTTTTTTATCAAGTTTATGCTGAATATTGTTCAGTGAGAAAATATTCTTTATCTTAGATAAGCTAATGTAGACTATATGATGACTAAACAGATCAATAACGATTATTATCAAGTGGATGATTTATTGTCCGAAGAACATAAACTGATACGGCAGTCTGTCCGCTATTTTGTGAAAACAGAGATAAAGCCTTTCATTGAAGATGCGGCACAGGAGCATCGTGCTATTGCTGGCTTGATGCCAAAATTAGGTGCTATTGGAGCCTTGGGCCCTTATATTCCGACTGAATATGGCGGAGCTGGTTTGGATCAGATCTCGTATGGCTTGATCATGCAGGAATTGGAAGCTGGTGACTCGGCCATTCGGTCGGCAGCTTCCGTGCAATCCTCTTTGGTGATGTTTCCGATTTACAGCTATGGTAGCGAGGAACAGCGTGTTAAATATTTGCCGCGGCTGGCTTCTGGGGAGCTAGTCGGCTCTTTTGGTCTTACTGAGCCTAATCATGGTTCTGATCCGGGTGGAATGGAAACGAAATTGACGGCAAAAGGAGATGGTTTTTTATTAAATGGAGCAAAGATGTGGATCACCAACTCACCCGTATGTGATATTGCTGTCGTTTGGGCGAGGGATGAATCTGGAAAAGTCAGAGGGGTGATCGTTGAGCGTGGAATGGCCGGTTTTGAAACTCCAGAAACCGTTCACAAATGGTCGTTGCGCGCCTCCAAAACAGGTGAATTGGTTTTTCATGATGTTTTTATCCCGGCAGAAAATGTGCTTCCAGGTGTAAATTCAATGCGGGGACCGCTTTCCTGTTTGAATTCGGCCCGCTATGGGATTTCATGGGGCGTTATTGGAGCAGCAATAGATTGTTATGAAACTGCCGTTCAGTACGCGCAGGAGCGCTGTCAGTTTGGTAAGCCAATTGCTGGTTTTCAATTGCAGCAAAAGAAACTTGCAGAATTTCTTACGGAAATTACCAAGGCGCAGTTGTTATCGTGGCGTTTAGGTGTACTCAAAAATGAAGGACGCGCGACACCACAGCAAATCTCGATGGCCAAAAGGAACAATGTGAATATGGCGTTGCAGATTGCGCGTGAATCCAGACAAATCCTTGGCGGAATGGGGATTGTCGGTGAATTCCCAATAATGCGGCATATGATGAACCTGGAGTCTGTAATTACCTATGAGGGAACTCATGATATCCATTTATTGATCACAGGTCAAGATATTACTGGTCTGAACGCATTTTCATAATGCAAATTTTGGTTACGTAACTGGGATTAGTGCTCCTTTATCTTTAGCATATACGCGTATTTATATTATAAAAGCTATTTTTCGGCATAGATAAGCTAGGGTTGGTGCTACGGTTAAACTCGTATTTGACCTTGGTGTTATCCTTAGTTATCGCGGTTTCTTATCCCTAAAAAAACACATAGTTACTATATTCTTGACCCTTAGTGTAGAATTTGTTTACCTATAGCTTAGCCTTAAGTTAGGTTTAGTATGGGTTCAACCTATACTAAACCTAAACTAACCCTAACTAAACCCTAACTAAACCCTAAACTAACCTATGATATGATGTAGGTTTAAATGCCCTGCATTGGCCGCCCGATACGACCATGTTTGCGGCCGTTTACATTCAGCTCGGCGCTGCCTGCAGCATACAACCTGGGCAAGATACCGGTCATGAGCCCCGGCGGTGTGCCTTTCCACATACTTCGATTTCTGCAGTCATTCCGTGATAGCACAGCTGCCGGCTGCCCTATACGACCAATTCGGCAGGCCGTTTACGTTTAGCTCGGCGCTGCCTGCTGCATACAACCTGTGAAAGATACCTCGCTGTAGTCCCCTGCCCGCAGAACCTTTCACCGGCCATCTGTCCCTGCAGTTCCGCTCCAGGAGACTTCTTCATAAAAAGAATCTCCCATCTTTCCAGGTAGTTATGCCCAAAATGAAATAAATAAGAACAAAAGGCTTGGAAGTTTGTTTGTAAACTTCCTATCTTTGCACCACTCCGCAAGGGAGGGACGGTTACTACGAAAGAGGGAGCCGATGAAAAAAGAAGGGTTTAAGTGAGTTTGGCAGGATCTAGAATCCCGCTGAGTTTATTTTAAACGCGGAAATCGAAAAAAGAGAAAAGAAAAAAACTTCAAAAAGTTTTTGGAAGTTCAGAAAAGATTTCTACCTTTGCAGTCCCAACGGAAACGGAGGGAAAACAAAAAAGATAAA
Source organism: Sphingobacterium zeae (assembly GCF_030818895.1). Classification (NCBI taxonomy): domain Bacteria; kingdom Pseudomonadati; phylum Bacteroidota; class Sphingobacteriia; order Sphingobacteriales; family Sphingobacteriaceae; genus Sphingobacterium; species Sphingobacterium zeae. Next base: position 5,214,521 of record NZ_JAUTBA010000001.1, on the reverse strand, counting down.
GAGGGGCGCAATGCTCATCGGAATATAGCGGATACGGAAGTTGAAGCGACAAAGTTCTTTAAGAAAACACAATCATGTAAGCGTGACGAGTAGACAGACGAAAGTCGAAAGTCATGAACAAATTCAAGTAATTCGTTCAATTCGATCCAAGATCAGAGATATAAAAAAGAATTCTGATTATTTATAAATAGTTGGAATCAAAAACTTCATTTTACAATGGAGAGTTTGATCCTGGCTCAGGATGAACGCTAGCGGCAGGCCTAATACATGCAAGTCGGACGGGATCCATCGGAGAGCTTGCTCGAAGATGGTGAGAGTGGCGCACGGGTGCGTAACGCGTGAGCAACCTACCTCTATCAGGGGGATAGCCTCTCGAAAGAGAGATTAAGACCGCATAATATATTTGACCGGCATCGGTTAGATATTAAATATTTATAGGATAGAGATGGGCTCGCGTGACATTAGCTAGTTGGTAGGGTAACGGCTTACCAAGGCGACGATGTCTAGGGGCTCTGAGAGGAGAATCCCCCACACTGGTACTGAGACACGGACCAGACTCCTACGGGAGGCAGCAGTAAGGAATATTGGTCAATGGGCGGAAGCCTGAACCAGCCATGCCGCGTGCAGGATGACTGCCCTATGGGTTGTAAACTGCTTTTGTCCAGGAATAACCCCAGATACGAGTATCTGGCTGAATGTACTGGAAGAATAAGGATCGGCTAACTCCGTGCCAGCAGCCGCGGTAATACGGAGGATCCGAGCGTTATCCGGATTTATTGGGTTTAAAGGGTGCGTAGGCGGCCTGTTAAGTCAGGGGTGAAATACGGTGGCTCAACCATCGCAGTGCCTTTGATACTGACGGGCTTGAATCCATTTGAAGTGGGCGGAATAAGACAAGTAGCGGTGAAATGCATAGATATGTCTTAGAACTCCGATTGCGAAGGCAGCTCACTAAGCTGGTATTGACGCTGATGCACGAAAGCGTGGGGATCGAACAGGATTAGATACCCTGGTAGTCCACGCCCTAAACGATGATAACTCGATGTTGGCGATAGACAGCCAGCGTCCCAGCGAAAGCGTTAAGTTATCCACCTGGGGAGTACGCCCGCAAGGGTGAAACTCAAAGGAATTGACGGGGGCCCGCACAAGCGGAGGAGCATGTGGTTTAATTCGATGATACGCGAGGAACCTTACCCGGGCTTGAAAGTTAGTGAAGGATGCAGAGACGCATCCGTCCTTCGGGACACGAAACTAGGTGCTGCATGGCTGTCGTCAGCTCGTGCCGTGAGGTGTTGGGTTAAGTCCCGCAACGAGCGCAACCCCTATGTTTAGTTGCCAGCATGTCATGGTGGGGACTCTAAACAGACTGCCTGTGCAAACAGTGAGGAAGGTGGGGACGACGTCAAGTCATCATGGCCCTTACGTCCGGGGCTACACACGTGCTACAATGGATGGTACAGCGGGCAGCTACATAGCAATATGATGCTAATCTCTAAAAGCCATTCACAGTTCGGATTGGGGTCTGCAACTCGACCCCATGAAGTTGGATTCGCTAGTAATCGCGTATCAGCAATGACGCGGTGAATACGTTCCCGGGCCTTGTACACACCGCCCGTCAAGCCATGAAAGTTGGGGGTACCTAAAGCATGTTACCGCAAGGAGCGTGTTAGGGTAAAACCGATAATTGGGGCTAAGTCGTAACAAGGTAGCCGTACCGGAAGGTGCGGCTGGAATACCTCCTTTCTAGAGTATCGCGGATCGGTACTCGTCACGTTACATATGATTGCAAAAGAAGAAAAAAACATCAGAAGAAAGTGCCCGCCCCGAAAGGAGCAGGACCGAGAGAGATAGATGAACAGGAAATAGCTAGTCCCGTAGCTCAGTTGGTTAGAGCACTACACTGATAATGTAGGGGTCAGCAGTTCAAATCTGCTCGGGACTACGAAAAGTTAAGGGGAATTAGCTCAGCTGGCTAGAGCACCTGCCTTGCACGCAGGGGGTCAACGGTTCGAATCCGTTATTCTCCACATCTCCGGTAGGACCATCGACAGATGCTCCGAAGAAACAAACCGGAAAAAGAGTTCTTTGACATATTGAAAGAGAAAAAAAATTACAAGAGAAGACAACAGTATAGAGACAATACGTGTATGTGTTTGAAGTAAGGGAGAGACCCTCGGTCAAGGCCGAACGATCCCGAACCTAGCATACGGGTATATATATCAAAAGCAGCCGCATAGTAGCAAAAGGCTATGCCGGTGAAGAAAGTAAATAAGGGCACACGGGGGATGCCTAGGCTCTCAGAGGCGAAGAAGGACGTGATAAGCTGCGATAAGCTTTGGGGATTGGCAAATGCGACTTGATCCAGAGATTTCCGAATGGGGCAACCTGGCTATTTGAAGAATAGCCGTATAAAACGCGAACGCGCTGAACTGAAACATCTAAGTAGGCGTAGGAGAAGAAAATAACAATGATTTCCCAAGTAGTGGCGAGCGAACGGGAAAGAGCCCAAACCGTTTATGTTACGGCATAGACGGGGTTGTAGGACCACGATATTGTACAATGCTATGAACTGGAAGCAGGTGGGAAACTGCGCGACAAGGGTGAGAGCCCCGTACAGGTAAAGAATGTTGACATAGTGGTATCCTGAGTACCGCGGGACCGGAGAAATCCTGTGGGAATCCACCAGCACCATCTGGTAAGGCTAAATACTCCTGAGAGACCGATAGTGAACCAGTACCGTGAGGGAAAGGTGAAAAGAACCCCGAACAGGGGAGTGAAAAGAACCTGAAACCGTGTGCTTACAAGCGGTTGGAGCAGGCAGGTCCTGTGACAGCGTGCCTTTTGCATAATGAGCCTACGAGTTACTCTTGTCTGGCAAGGTTAAGTCCTTCAGGGACGCAGCCGAAGCGAAAGCGAGTCTTAATAGGGCGGATAGTCAGATGAGGTAGACGCGAAACCTTGTGATCTACCCTTGGGCAGGTTGAAGTTGCAGTAACATGTAATGGAGGACCGAACCGATAAACGTTGAAAAGTTTCCGGATGACCTGAGGGTAGGGGTGAAAGGCCAATCAAACTGGGAAATAGCTCGTACTCCCCGAAATGTTTTTAGGAACAGCGTCGGCGTGGAGTTTGATAGAGGTAGAGCTACCGATTGGGTGCGGGGGAGTCAAATCCTACCAAATCCAGACGAACTCCGAATGCTATCAAATATAGCCGGCAGTGAGGCTTTGGGTGCTAAGGTCCAAGGCCGAGAGGGAAAGAACCCAGACCATCAGCTAAGGTCCCCAAATTCGTTCTAAGTTGAACTAACGAGGTCCGGTTGCCCAGACAGCTAGGATGTTGGCTTGGAAGCAGCCATTCATTTAAAGAGTGCGTAACAGCTCACTAGTCGAGCGGCCGGGCGTGGATAATAAACGGGCATCAAGAACGGTACCGAAGCTATGGATTTGTACTGAAAGATGTGCATCTGGTAGGGGAGCATTCCATCGCCGGGGAAGCAGTTTGGCAATGAACTGTGGAGGTTATGGAAAAGCAAATGTAGGCATAAGTAACGATAAGGCGGGTGAGAAACCCGCCCACCGAAAGACCAAGGTTTCCTGATCAACGTTAATCGGATCAGGGTCAGTCGGGACCTAAGGCGCACCCGAAAGGGGCAAGCCGATGGACAACTGGTTAATATTCCAGTACTCTTCATAACTGCGATGTGGTGACGGAGTAGTGACACTGCCGCGAACTGACGGAATAGTTCGTTGAAAGGCGTAGGTATTGGGGTTGTAGGCAAATCCGCAACTCTAGCTGAAACCCAATAGTACAGCAAAGCTCCGGTGGCGCTGATAGAGCAGGTAAACAGACTTCCAAGAAAACCCGCTAAGCTTCAGGTTATGAAGACCCGTACCGCAAACCGACACAGGTGGTCGAGGAGAGAATCCTAAGGTGCTCGAGTGAGTCATGGCTAAGGAACTCGGCAAAATGGCCCTGTAACTTCGGGAGAAGGGGCGCTGTCTCGAAAGAGCAGCCGCAGTGAAAAGGCCCAGGCGACTGTTTAACAAAAACATATGGCTTTGCAAAATCGCAAGATGAAGTATAAGGCCTGACACCTGCCCGGTGCTGGAAGGTTAAGAGGGGATGTCATCGCAAGAGAAGCATTGAATCGAAGCCCCAGTAAACGGCGGCCGTAACTATAACGGTCCTAAGGTAGCGAAATTCCTTGTCGGGTAAGTTCCGACCTGCACGAATGGTGTAACGATCTGGGCGCTGTCTCAGCCATGAGCTCGGTGAAATTGTGGTATCGGTGAAGACGCCGATTACCCGCAACGGGACGGAAAGACCCCATGCACCTTCACTATAGCTTAACATTGAGATTGGGTACAGGATGTGTAGGATAGGCGGGAGATGTTGAAGTGGCTTCGCCAGGAGTCATGGAATCAACCTTGAAATACCGCCCTTTCTGTATCCGGTTTCTAACTCGGTATTTCCGAGGACATTGTTTGGTGGGTAGTTTGACTGGGGTGGTCGCCTCCAAAAAGGTAACGGAGGCTTTCAAAGGTAAGCTCAGTACGCTTGGTAACCGTACGCGGAGTGCAATGGCATAAGCTTGCTTGACTGTGAGACCGACAAGTCGAACAGGGTCGAAAGACGGACATAGTGATCCGGTGGTTCTGTATGGAAGGGCCATCGCTCAAAGGATAAAAGGTACGCTGGGGATAACAGGCTGATCTCCCCCAAGAGCTCATATCGACGGGGAGGTTTGGCACCTCGATGTCGGCTCGTCACATCCTGGGGCTGGAGAAGGTCCCAAGGGTTGGGCTGTTCGCCCATTAAAGTGGCACGCGAGCTGGGTTCAGAACGTCGCGAGACAGTTCGGTCCCTATCTGTTGTGGGCGTTGGAAGTTTGAGTGGATCTGACCTTAGTACGAGAGGACCGGGTTGGACAGACCTCTGGTGAACCTGTTATGCCGCCAGGTGTACGGCAGGGTAGCTACGTCTGGAATAGATAAGCGCTGAAAGCATCTAAGTGCGAAACTAGCCACGAGATGAGACTTCCTTATAGGGTCGTAGGAGATGACTACGTTGATAGGCCATAGGTGTAAAGGTTGAGAGACCAAAGCCAAGTGGTACTAATAGCCCGAAGCTTTCTCAAGCAGACAGACACTGTTGTCTTCCTCTTTAATTTTTAGAAACGAAAAGAATAACAAAGCAGAAACGTAACTCTTTCAGTATATATGTCATTTGGCATGGATAACATGATATGGATATCATATATCAGCCAATAAAGATTTTTAGGTGCCTATATCGGCGGTGTCTACCTCTTCCCATTCCGAACAGAGCAGTCAAGCCCGCCAGAGCCGATGGTATTGCCGTAACAGGTGGGAGAGTAGGTCGGTGCCTTTTTTTACACGGAAGCCCTTGCTGGAAACAGTCAAGGGCTTCTTTCGTTTGTATGCTGCCCCCGACCGTGGGTGAGGCCGGTCCAGCGGAGGGCAGTCATCTGCCGTGTAACTTTCCCATCCTTACCCGCTTCAGGACCAGTGATGATCCACTTTCTATGTTCTATTATCATTGCTATTTCCAGTAGTGGCTACACGAATCTTTTATAACTGTATCTGGGTGAAAAGATGTAAATAGTTTATTGGTTCCGGAACATGGTTTCAAGATCCCATAGCGGTATAGCAACATTTTTCATCGACAAGGGGTCTCTCTTCTATGTGGTATACCAGCATAATATCCATCTAGACAATCTAGCTCGAATGGCCAACATGACTATAATTGTATTTTGGTAATCCAGATTTTATGGCGAAACAATTCGTGATGGCTAATAGCAAAAAGCAATAAATATAACCTATCAAGCAATCGTTTGTGTAAATTGAGCAAACGATTGCTTTCATATTTCATTTTTTATTTTAAAAAAAGTGCCCTATTATTGTCACAGCGATTAAGTTCTTACATAAGAACCAAATATAAATCTAATCCAAAAGGATTTTTCTATTGACTGTTTAGTTTGTTTTAAAATAGGTGATTTTTAGAGGGACCAATTGGTCCCTTTAAATTTATATGAACTTTAAATTATGGATTCTAGAAGAGATTTTCTAAAAAAAGCCGGAATATTGTCATCACTGGCTGTTTCACTCCCTACTTTGGTCAATGCCAAAACGGCAGCAGAATCGTTTAATATGTGTGGCTATGCGGCTCCAAAAATTGATAAGGTAAGGGTAGCCGTAATTGGACTTGGTATGCGTGGCCCGGGAGCTGTTGAACGCTTGTCCTTTATTGAGGGATGCGAAATTGTCGCACTTTGTGACAAGCATTCAGACCGGGTGGAGCGCGCAACAAAAATCGTTACATCGAAAGGTCTAGCAGCTCCGAAAGCGTATTCAGGTGAAGATGGCTGGAAATTCTTGTTGAAAGAAGAGAAACTCGATCTCGTCTATATTTGTACGCCTTGGGATTATCATACTCCGATGAGCATTGCTGCAATGAAAGCGGGCAATCACGTGGCTTGTGAAGTCCCGATCGCTTTGACAATCAAAGATTGTTGGGAGGTCGTGAAGACATCTGAAGCGACTAAAAAGCATTGTATGATGCTGGAGAACTGCTGTTATGATTTCTTCGAAATGCTGACATTGAATATGGTACGCCAAGGCTTGTTTGGTGAACTTATCCATGCAGAAGGTGCTTATATCCATGATTTACTGGATCTGAATTTTGCAAAGAATGGTTATGATAACATGTGGCGCTTGAGAGAAAATATAAAATTAAATGGAAATCTATACCCTACTCATGGACTTGGGCCTGTGGCACAATGCTTAAATATCAATAGAGGGGATAAGATGGATCATCTTGTGGCAATGTCTTCCAATGATTTTATGATGGGAGAAAAAGCAAAAGAGCTAGCGGCCAAGGATTCTTTTTTTCAGAAATTTGTCGGAAAGAAATACCGTGGCAATATGAATACAACGCTTATCCGCACCGCAAAAGGAAAAACGATTATGCTGCAGCATGATGTCACTTCTCCTAGACCTTATTCTAGATTACATACGCTAAGTGGAACCAAAGGGTTTGCACAAAAGTATCCTACGGAGAATATTGCGTTTGGCCATGAATTCATTACAGAACAGAAATTAAAAGAACTGTACGATAAATACACACCAGAATTGGTGAAATATATTGGTGAGCAGGCAAAACAGGTTGGTGGACATGGTGGGATGGATTTTATGATGGACTGGCGTCTGATTGACTGTTTGCGTAATGGATTACCTTTGGACCAGGATGTTTATGATGCTGCTTCATGGAGCTGTATCGTGCCATTGAGTTTCGAATCTGTAGAAAAGAACTGTAAAACAGTTGATGTGCCAGATTTCACAAAGGGTGCATGGAAAAATAATATGCCGGTAGAAATCACGTTGAAAGGCGGTGGTAATACGCCTATCCGTTCGAGATCAGCGAAAAATGAAAATATACAATTGGGTGTATAGCTCGGTGTGTAAGTAATTATAAAAGGGGAACTTTTTAATGTTCCCCTTTTATGTTTATCTTTAATTATGTTATTCAATCTAACCCTAATGACCTGTTTATCGTTATTTTCCACCAAGGATACACTTTCCTGTTGTGTTGGGGAAAATATACCGACGCGCGCAGGGATGATAAAATCCCAAATTGCCCAGTTAAAAAGTAAGACTACGGACAAGATGATATTAGTCGAAGGGGGTAAATTTTTGATGGGAAGTTCGAATTTTGAAGATAGTAAGCCTTTACATCAGGTTGAACTAAATTCATTTTATATGGATGAACACGAGGTCACAAATGCGCAATTTGCAGAGTTCGTCAAGGAGACAGGTTATGTAACTGTTGCTGAGCGAGAGCTTGATCCGAAAGATTTTCCAGGAGTTGATCCTAAAATGTTAGTCGCTGGTTCAGCCGTATTCTCCAAACCCAAGGAACTGAATTCATTAAATAATTATCTGATGTGGTGGGTGTACGTCCCTGGTGCAAATTGGCAGCATCCAGAAGGACCCAATAGCTCGATAAAAGACAAAATGAATTATCCGGTTGTCCAGGTTGCCTATGAAGATGCTACAGCTTATGCGAAATGGGCAGGCAAGCGATTGCCTACGGAAGCGGAATGGGAATATGCGGCTAGAGGACGTAAAGATGCAAACGATGACTTGTATTATTGGGGCAAGGACTTGAAGCCTAATGGTAAATGGACCGCCAATATTTACCAGGGAAAGTTTCCTGTACAAGATTCAAAGGAGGATGGTTTTGAGGGGACTGCGCCTGTAAAATCATTTCAGGCAAATGCGTTGGGACTGTACGATATGGAAGGGAATGTGTGGGAATGGTGTGCTGATTTTTATAGACCCGATTATTATCAGCATAGTACAACGGCTAACCCCAAAGGACCACAAGATTCTTATGATCCGCAGGAACCAAATCTTGAAAAACGCGTTCAGCGGGGAGGGTCATTTCTTTGTAATGATCAATATTGCGAAAGGTATAAAGCCGGAAGCAGAGGAAAAGGAGAGGTCAACAGTCCTACAAATAATGTAGGGTTCCGCTGTGTAAAAGATATCAACTAGAAAAGGCTTGCATTTGCAAGCCTTTTCTAGTTGATTGATATGTCTTATTGTGCATTCAAAAACATTGATTTTTGATTGTACAATTCTCTGAAATAAGGATCTTGAAGATCTTTGATAAAGCGAATTGCTTCACCCGTTGACTTCATCTCAGGTCCTAATTGTTTGTCTACCTCCGGGAATTTATTGAAAGAGAATACAGGTTCTTTAATCGCGTATCCTTTCAGTTTACGTTCGATTGTGAAATCTTTCAATTTATTAGCGCCTAACATAACTTTAGTTGCAATATTGATGTAAGGAACATCATACGCTTTCGCGATGAAAGGAACGGTACGTGATGCACGTGGATTAGCCTCGATAACATATACATTCTCGCCTTTGACAGCAAACTGAATGTTTAATAAACCTCTTACGTTTAGCGCTTTTGCCAATTTAATCGAGTATTCTTCCATTTTATCCTGAACAGCTTGTGACAAGCCAAATGGAGGCAATACCGCCGATGAGTCTCCTGAGTGGATACCAGCAGGTTCAATGTGTTCCATCATACCAATGATGTGTACCTCTTCACCATCACAGATTGAATCTGATTCAGCTTCTTCTGCACGATCCAAGAAGTGGTCGATCAGGATATGGTTTCCAGGAAGGTTTTTCAACAAGTTGACAACAGCTTTTTCTAAATCTTCATCGTTGATGACAATGCTCATGCCTTGTCCACCCAATACGTATGAAGGACGCACCAATACTGGATAGCCAACTTCGTTTGCAACTTGCAATGCTTCTTCTGCTGAGGTCGCTACACCGTATCTTGGATATGGAATTTCCAATTCTTTCAATAGATCGGAGAAACGGCCACGGTCTTCTGCCAAGTCCATATTCTCAAATGAAGTACCGATGATTTTTACGCCAAGTTGCTCTAGACGCTCAGCCATTTTAAGAGCCGTTTGCCCTCCCAACTGAACGATAACACCTTCTGGTTTTTCTAATTCGATGATCTCACGTACATGCTCCCAGAATACGGGCTCGAAGTATAATTTGTCAGCCATATTGAAGTCTGTCGATACAGTCTCCGGATTACAGTTGACCATAATCGCTTCGTAACCACATTCTTTAGCCGCCAATAAACCGTGTACACAGGAGTAATCGAACTCGATACCCTGACCGATACGGTTTGGACCTGAACCTAAAACGATGATTTTCTTTCTATCTGAAGAGATGGATTCGTTTTCTTCTTCGAATGTCGAATAGTAGTACGGTGTTTGTGCAGGGAATTCTGCGGCACAAGTATCGACCATTTTGTAAACACGGTTGATGCCTAACTCCTTACGACGGTCGTAAACTTGATCCTCTGTTACATTTCCTAGTAACCATGCGATCTGTACATCTGAATAACCTTTTTGTTTTAAGGTCATGAAGAAATCGCGTGGAATATTATTCAACTGATAACGACGTAATTCTTGCTCAAGGTGTACCAACTCTTGGATCTGCACTAAGAACCATTTGTCGATACGGGTTGCCTTACGGATAGATTCCAAAGGAACGCCTAATTCGAAAGCATCTTTAATATGGAATAAACGGTCACCACTTGGATGTTCCAGACTATCCATGATTTCGTCAAGGTTTCTCCATTGACGACCATCGGCACCTAAACCAGCGCGGCCGGTCTCCATGGATTGACATGCTTTCTGTAAAGCTTCGATAAATGTACGGCCGATAGCCATGACTTCACCTACTGCTTTCATCTGTAGACCTAATTCCTTGTTTGCTCCTTTGAATTTATCGAAGTTGAAACGCGGGATCTTAACGATCACATAGTCTAACGTTGGCTCAAAGTACGCGGATGTTGTCTTTGTGATCTGATTTTGCAATTCATCCAAGTTGTAACCGATCGCCAACTTAGCTGCAATCTTCGCAATAGGATAACCCGTTGCTTTCGAAGCTAACGCTGAAGAGCGTGATACACGTGGATTGATTTCGATGGCAATAATTTCTTCGTTTTCTGGGTTTACAGAGAACTGAACATTACAACCACCTGCAAATGTACCAATTGAACGCATCATCAGGATAGCCTGATTACGCATATCTTGATAACATTTATCTGATAATGTCATGCCTGGTGCAACAGTGATCGAGTCTCCAGTGTGGATACCCATTGGATCAAAGTTTTCAATGGTACAGATGATGATAACATTGTCGTTGGTATCACGAAGTAATTCCAACTCAAATTCTTTCCAGCCCAATACAGCTTGTTCAACCAAAACTTCATGTGTTGGTGATGCATGTAAACCTCTATTTAAGGCTGCGTCAAAATCTTCTTTTCTGTGAACAAATCCACCTCCTGTACCTGCAAGGGTATAAGATGGACGTATAACAAGCGGATAGCCAATTTCTTGCGCAGCTTCTTTACCTTCAAGGAATGAGTTTGCAATTTTGGATGTTGCGACGCCCACACCGATATCAACCATTAATTGACGGAATTCTTCACGGTTTTCAGTTTTTTCAATGGCAGCAACATCAACACCGATAACTTTTACATTGTATTTTTCCCAAAGGCCTAGGTTGGAAGCTTCGATACATAAGTTCAAAGCTGTTTGGCCACCCATGGTAGGAAGTACAGCGTCAATGTTGTGTTTTTGCAAAATCTCTTCAATACTTTCGCAAGTTAATGGAAGTAAGTAGACATTGTCTGCAACAACTTTATCCGTCATGATTGTTGCAGGGTTTGAGTTGATGATGGATACTTCAATACCTTCTTCTTTCAACGAAAGGGATGCTTGAGATCCAGAATAATCAAATTCACAAGCTTGACCGATAACGATGGGACCTGATCCGATGATTAAAACCGACTTAATGGAAGTGTTTCTTGGCATTATATCTAGTTCAAAAAATTAAATTTCCTATTGTAAATCTGAGCAAAGACAATCAAAAATAGCTCATGGGGAAGGGTCATTCCGACTGCTTTGTCGGAGTGCAAAGTTACATTTTAAAATTTGAAAACTTAGTATTTATTTTAAGAATATTTAAAAAAAACATTTGGTTTGTTAGAAAGGTGTGGCTTAAAATGGAAAAACGAGTTGAAAAACATAAGTAAAATGTGCTCCAACTCGTATCGGATAAGGGTGTTTGATTTTGTTTAATAAACGATTATTTCGTCGGTAAATAGGAAACCCTTTTTAGGGTTGCTCGCTTTGATTTTTATATAGCGCGCTTGCTGTGCTTTGTCCAGCTTAAGTTCAAACCTTTTAAAAGTCAATTTTGATTCTTTATCCGAGATGTCATTTTTGACCGTTCCGACGGATCTAAAGGTACGGCCATTATCCGAAAGCAGCACTTCCATTTCTCCGGGCATATACACACCCGGTCCAATAAGCTGCATAAAATTCATGGCTACCTGGCGTATTTCTTCTCTACGTTCCATATCCACGACCACATCAATCGGACTGGTGAATCCTTGCCATTGGCCATCGTGATAGGAGAGCCCGCCCATGATTCCGTTTGTTAGGGTCGAATCTTTTTGTGCCGGATATCCCGACCATGCTGTGTTGTACGTTACTTTTTTTCCGATAGCGCGATGAATGTCAATATCAAATGATAGGGTTGGACCAATTTTGATCGAATCTTGAAAATAAGCGGCATTGATATGTCCTGTTGAGCTCAATTCAAATGGCCCCGTATAGGGTGTTGACTGGATCGTAGGTTCACTGCCATCTATCGTATATCGGATCTGATCTGTTTTAAGTTGTTCTGTTGTTAACGTGATTTTATTGCTGTTTTTTGCTGCATGGTATGTTGCCTTATAAGCGACATTATAAGAAGGGCGATAATAGTTAACGTTCAGATCCTGTAATAGCTTATAATGTGATTGTAGCCGTCGCTGAAAATCTGTCCAGTTCTTCGCATCTTTGTTGGTCCAGTTGACTTCAGCCAAAGCCAGTGCACGCGGAAATACCATATATTCGAGATGTTCAGTGGTAGGGACATATTCTGTCCATATATTGGCCTGTGCACCGAGAATATGCTTGGCTTTATCTCCCTGTATCGCTGCTGGAATTGGATCATAGGAATAGACCTTATCCAAAGTCAAGTAGCCGCCGATGGCTTCAGGCTGAGTACGAGGGTCTGTCTGATAAGAATCAAAATAGAGGTGTGACCCTGGGGTCATGATCACATCGTGACCGGCATTAGCCGCCTTTATGCCTCCATCTTCACCGCGCCAGCTCATAACCGTTGCCCCTTCAGTGAGGCCTCCTTCCAGGATTTCGTCCCAACCGATCAGTTTCCTCCCTTTGGACTGCAAATATACGTCCATTTGCTTGATCGCATAACTTTGCAGTTCATCGACAGATTTTAATCCTTCTTTCTGCATGAGTGCCTGATCTTTTGGACAGGTTTCCCAATGCTTTTTCTCAGCTTCGTCACCGCCGATATGAATGTACTGGGAAGGGAATATTGTGAGGACTTCATCTAAGACATTTTTTAGGAACTCAAAGGTTTTTTCATTGCCGATACAGAATTCTGCCTGACTATAGGGCTTTCCTGAACAAGAGAGTTCGGGATAGACAGCCAATACTTCTTCCGAATGCCCTGGCATTTCAATCTCAGGGATGACATTGATTCCCTTTCTGGCGGCATAATCGACCAAATCGCGAGCCTCTTCCTGCGTATAGAAACCACCACTGGCATTAGGCGTACCTTTGTCTACATACTGGCGACCATTGTTCCACCAATCTTTCCAGCTTGTATGCGTACGCCAGGCGGCCTTTTGCGTCAATTCAGGATATTTTTTAATTTCGAGCCGCCATCCAGCGCCGTCGGTTAAATGCCAATGAAAGTTGTTGAATTTATAAATAGCCATAACGTCGATATACTTTTTTACAAAAGATAGCGGCATAAAATGGCGTGATACATCAAGATGTAAGCCACGATAAGCAAAGCGAGGCTCATCGACTATTGTCGCATAGGCTATTTTACCTGGGTCAGCTTGTAGGTAGCCTAATTGAATGAGAGTATAAATCCCATTGATAACCTGAGGCACATTCCATGCCCTGAGTAGCAGACCTTTTTCATCGATTTGGATGGAATAGGCGTTCTTACTCAGATTATCTGCATCGACGGCTTTGATGATACGAAAGCCTTCTTTTGGGGCTTTTTTATTTTTCTTGACTACTTCGACAGCTAGGCTTTTGATAGCAGGGTGTTCCGTTAATAGTTGTGCCGCCATCTCAAATTCATCTGAAACAATAACTCGAAGATGTGCAGGGATAGCGTATGTTCCCGTAGCCAATGTGATTTTCGAAGGTTTGGGTATAATGTCAAAGTTGGTTTGGGCCTGTGCAGCAAAGATAGAGGCACCCCCAAGTAACAATATGGATAAAGATTGGCTCAGTCGCATAGTTTTGTTATTAGATTAATGATAACCAACACAAATATCTTAATTTTTGTTTCATTATTGCATTATCGCATACAATCGGTCATTTTTTATGATATAAAACCAACAATTTGGCGGTTAGAAATTACATTTTTAATCCTTAACTTTGTTGTATGATTGAACTTCCAGTTATTCCGGCAACTCCTGCACAGCGCAAGCCTGATTGGTTGCGTGTCAAATTGCCTGTTGGTAAAGAATATAGACATGTCAGAAGTCTTGTAGACGAGCATAAATTACATACAATTTGTGAGAGTGGAAATTGTCCGAATATGGGCGAATGTTGGGGGGCGGGAACGGCAACCTTCATGATTTTGGGAAATATCTGTACACGCTCTTGTTCGTTTTGTGCGGTAGCAACTGGCCGTCCTCTGGCGGTTGATTTGGATGAACCTAATCGTGTAGCCAATTCTGTCAAGTTGATGCAGGTAAAACACTGTGTGATTACTTCGGTGGATCGTGACGATCTAAAGGATGGTGGTTCAATTATTTGGGCCGAGACCATCAGCGCTATCCGCAGAGAAAGCCCTGAAACGACATTGGAAACACTTCTGCCGGATTTTAAAGGACAATGGGATAATTTGGACCGCGTGATCGCAGTTCGCCCCGAAGTTGTTTCACACAACTTGGAAACGGTTCGTCGTCTGACAAGAGAAGTTCGTGTACAAGCTAAATATGATCGTTCATTGGAATGTCTTCGCCGAATTTCTGAAGCTGGACTCCGTACAAAATCAGGTATTATGCTTGGTTTGGGTGAAACAGAGGAAGATGTTATCGAGGCAATGCAAGATTTATATAACGTTGGGGTGCATATTTTGACACTGGGTCAATATTTACAGCCTACGAAAGCGCACCATCCTGTCATCGAATGGATTACACCGGCCCAATTTGAGAAATATCAGAAAATTGGTTTGGAAATGGGATTCAAGTATGTGGAGTCTGGGCCGCTGGTTCGTTCTTCTTATCATGCTGAGAAACATTTATTCGATATGCAATAGAAAACAGTTCTAAAGTTTTTTAACAAAGAATACTTTTCAAAAGGTATAAAAAGAAGCCTGAGTGATTTTTTGCTCAGGCTTCTCTTTTCTGCTTTTTTTATGAAATGGGCTGCCGCTAGGGGATGAAAAACCTACTACTCCCGTTCATCATTGATGAATTTGCTAAAACAGCAAGATTTTGTTGTAAGAACCAGCAATAAGATCAACAATAGACGAACATTAGTCTAATGTAATTATTTCTTTCCGATGGTTCGAGTCTTAAAGGTTGAAAACTGTACGAAGTAAAATTGTTCTTCCGCGAAGTTCAAATTCATGCTGTGAAATCATATTGGCCGTCATCAGGTAGGTGCGGTAGTTTTTGATATTGGCCAAATTATTCATTTCCAATTCGAGGTCCATTTTCCACTTGTTGACCTTGTAGCGCGTAAAAAAGTCGATGAAATTATAACTTGCATTCTTCATGTTTGTTTGAAAGGTGGAAAGATTGCGGAGGTTTAGCCGTATAAAGCCATTTTTGAAGGGGCTGGCCGGAAAACCTATGTTATGCATCATGGCGGTGGTTTTATTTTGGATCACATGGTCAATGCCCTGTTGTTTGCTCCTGCTCCAATTGAAGAGTCCTGAATAGGATATATTATACGATTTAAATACTTTAGCTTCAATACTGGGCTGAAATAGATAGCTCATACTTCGAATAGGGACCAGGGCATTGTTTAACAATTGATTGTATTTGAAGTAAGAAATGCTTCCTTTTAGTTTGAGGGTACTTGCCAAGGGGAAAATGTATTTATCAAATCCAATCTGAGAAGACCATCGATCCTGTAGGTTATCCATATTGACCAAGATATTTTCGGTGATATTATTTTTTATAACGGAAGATAATATCGTGTTGGAAAGGGATCTTGTATAGCTAATGCCTGCATTTGCAAATAATACTTTTAGGGTGCGGGCCCAATTATAATTGAGATTAAACGTATGTTTTTTGGATTCATTTAGCGCTGCATTATTTTGGCTAAGCATTCTATAGTTCCGTAATATCGGACCACGGTATATATCTTCTATGTTACCAATATCCTGCGCAAATTGATAGTTAAATTGAAGATAGTCTTCTTGCGAAACCTGCCATCTTGCTTTTAAATTGGGATTGATCAGCACGGAATTTTTGGACGTGGACAGTCGATGACTGACGTCTTCATAATGTGTAAATAAATAGATGACCGGGATGTCGAGCTGGGTTTCAAGCCGATTTGTTTTCCAGGAATATTGCGGAGTAATAAATGCTTGGGACCTGCTCCAATGCAGATTATTACTGGTATTATCACCCAGTATTCGAATATGTTCATCATTATCCTCCAGTGTAAGGAGCGAGTTGAAGTGTTGGCGATCTGTATTGAAGCCAATTTGATAGTTCTGCTTTATTCTGCCTTTATTGAAGCGATACCCTGTGCTGATCTCCGTAAAAAAGGATGGAACTTCAATTTGCTGGCGGCTACTTTTATAGGGAATGCTATCGTTGAGTATTTCTGGAAAAACACCGGGATAGATCTGTAATGTCTGTGGTTTATTGCCATAATTTAAAGACCAGTTGATTGCAATAATGTCGTTGTTTTTAAGTTGGGGTATATAGCTAAACAAGTTGCTGAATCCCTTGATGTGGTGTTTTTGGAACTGCTCGATCTGGCCGGAGGAGTTTGCCAACAATGCTGTAATATCTTTTTTTTCATACTCAAATGACAAGGCATTACTCGCATATTTCTTTTCCGTATTGGTGGATGCCGAAAGTCTGGCTGCGCCAAGCCATCGCGCTGTTTTCAGCTGATTTTGCTCATTAAAATAGACGTCGCCATCATCGAGCAGGTATTGTGTGCTTGAGGCATTATTTTGCCTATCGTTGTCGTATAAAACCTGAATATTGGATTTTAGCTGCCAGTGATGCTTAAGGTTATATAGGTTATTGGTGTTTAGCGAACCTGTATTGTTGAAATAATAGTTGTTTTTAGGAATATTTGGACTGCCTGTTGTGCTCGTCGCCAGGAGATTGTTGATGGGCGAGCTGCCAAACTTAGCCAGTAAAGAGGACTGATTGGCGCCGATGATATCTCCGGAAAGATCATTGCCGGTATTATTACCGCTGAGGACATTCAACATCTTTACTTTCTTGTTGAATAGGATTGAATTTAACTCAGGATCATAGAGATTGGGGGTGCCGGCGCCAATTTTGGCCTGTCCAGTGAGTTTTAGCTTTGCTTCCTCTTTGATAACGAGATTTATGGCGACGTCGTCTGTAAATCTTTTATTTTTAAGGACTTTATAATGTTCGTGATTGTCGAGTACCTGAATGTCCTTTACCATTTTATGCGGGATTGTCCGCGTACCTATACCATAGCGATTTTCCAATAGATCGTCACCGTCAATGTAAAGTTTAGAAACGGTTTTATCTTGGTATTTTATAAGACCCGATTCAGTAACTTCCATACCCGGAAGGCGTTTGATTACATCGCCTATATTGCGATCCTCCTCTTTGGCAAAAGATCCGACGTCGTAGGAAATCGTATCATTTGAACGGCTCACTTTAGGTTTGCTCTTTACAATGACATCTTGTAGTAGGTTGGTTTTTGGAACGAGTGCGATCCGAAGATTGGATGTCTGTGTGCCAAGTTTGAGTTCAAATTTTTCGTAAGTAAGGTGATTGATCTGCAGGTAAAGGCTTGCATATTCCTTTGTCAATGTGATTGTGAAACGCCCATCTTTATCTGTCGGCTTGAAAGCGATGATTTTACCGTCTGAAAGGATGTTGACACTGGCAAAGGGTACGGGATGCTGTGTCTTATCCACTTGCACCGTTCCACTAATCGTTTGCTGGGCAAAGGTTATTTGCCCAAGCAAAACGACTATAAATAAACATAGAAATACTTTCATTAAGGCGTCAGCTCTATGGGATTGTTGGTAACTTTTGAAGGTTTGTATTTATCGTCTTTTAAAATATTGAAACTCTTTATTTTTGACGGATCCAAAGCACCAGCAGGGGAGCCTCCTCCAGAGCCGGAACTGGATCTAACTGCAACCATACTTCCCGATGCACCTATACTAATGGTTCTGTTTTTTCCCGATTGGGCTTGCATATAAGCTTGTGGATTGGCCTTAAAGGCTTCCTGAACTTTTTTTACCTCTTCTGCAGTACTTACGATGGCGTTTTGCGGCAGGGCCACCGATGTTTTGCCATCCTCAATTTTGTCGAATCCGGCGTAAGCAAAAATCACCTCATTTTTTGTGTCACGGGCATCCAGAATTAGGCCAGGAAGACCATGGAGTTTCCAGGGGCCATAGGGAAACGGAAGTTCGGTTGTAAACCAGGCGATATAGGTCCGGCCTTTGAATGTTGTTTTTGCGTTCTGGCAATTGTAGCCACCAATTTCTTTGCGATCACTCAGTATTTCCCAATCTTGAGTAGGGTAAGCCTGTGGAATGGCAAAATTGTCACTGGCAACGCTGACCACTTCGATCATTTTGTTTTGATTGGCGTCTAATAAATAGGAAGAGCTTGATGGTGTCGAGCGCGTAGTAATGTTTAGTGTACCGTCGAAACTGGGGCCCTCCATTTGTTTTTTGACCTCATCTTGCATGCGCTTGGATGAATATGATGTGTAGTAGCTGGCCTCTTGATTCAGGTAAACGACTGTCTCGTCGCGTATAAATTGATCCCGTTGGGTGCTGTCATTTACATGCTTGAATTCGTAATGTACTTTAGCGATTGCTGGAGTACGTTCTTGTGCAAATAACAGCTGCGTCGCTAAGGATAATAGAAGTGATAATGAATATTTCATAAATGTATGTTTATATCGTAAATATACGAAATATTCGTATTAATAAAAGTTTATGTAAATTTTTCCTAGTAATCCTTCCTATAGGAGGTTGTTGGAGGTGAAGAAATGCTTGATTTTTTAGCGATTTTTTTGTTAACTATGTTGTTTCGTTAGCAGTTATAAGTTTAGTGGGCATCGCTAGGCACATTAGTTCTTGTTATCTTTTAAACACAGTCTCACCTGCAATTACTGTTCGTGCTGTTTTTACATTTCGCAGTTGCTCATTCGGAATTTTCAAGATATCCTTTTCGAGGATAATAAAATCCGCATCTTTTCCTATTTCGATACTTCCTCTTTTTTTCTCCTGAAAACAGGAGTATGCCGCCCAGATTGTCATTCCTTTCAAAGCGTCTTCACGGCTTATCGCGTCTTGCATCTGAAATCCGTGGTTAGGATATCCTTTTTTGTCGACGCGGGCTACTGCCGCGTGGAAACCATATAAGGGATTGAAATGTTCGACCGGAAAATCACTCCCCAAAGCGAGTTTTCCATATTCTTCCAACAGATGCTTATAAGCGTAAGCACCTTTCATGCGTTCTTCACCGAGTCGATCTTTGGCCCAGTACATATCGGAGGTGGCATGTGTGGGTTGTACAGATGGTATGATTTGATATTTTCGAAACTTATCAAAATCTGCAGGCGATATAATTTGGGCGTGCTCGATTCGCCATCTACGATCGCCATTATTGTGGAGGTATTTGCCATAAATATCCAATATAATACGATTGGCCGAATCGCCTATCGCATGGGTATTTGCCTGAAACTTACTTTCGGCAATCTGTTTGATCATGGCTTCGTATTCTTGAGGGCTATGGAGGAGAAAACCATGTGTAGGCGCATCGTGGTAATGTGCAAGGAGGCATGCACCACGGGATCCCAATGCGCCATCCGCGAGCAGTTTAAATCCTTTGATCTCGAAACGGTCTGTTTCATAGAAGCCCTCATCGATAAATGACTTGATATTTTGCGGATTGCCTAGGATCATGGCATAATCTCTAATTTTCAACTGCCCTTCCCGATAGTATTTCTTGAGCAGATCGAGTCTTTCTTTTGATAAACCTGCGTCTACAATGGAGGTAAGACCGACGGAAAGGAGGGAGTCTTGCGTTCGCTTGAGCATTCTTAAATATTCTTTTTCACTCGGAACCGGAATTGTCTTATTGACAAGATCCATTGCATTGTCGATCAAAAGACCATTGGGCGTATCATTAGTCCCGCCGACCACACCACCGCGAATGATAGGGATACTCGTTAATTTTGCCCATTCAAGCGCCTTAGAATTGGCAACCGCCGCATGATAATCTACCCGCATGAGATAAACGGGAATATCAGGGAATGCTTTATCCAACAAGTCTTTGGTAGGAAAAGCTTTATCTTTCCAGCGATTTTGGTCCCAACCCGCACCGATTAGCCAGGGTTTATCAGGATTCTTCTGCCTGTAATTTTTGACACGTTGAATGACCTCCTCGAAAGAATCGGCGCCGTTTAGGTCAACTTGATCCATTAGTTCGGCTTCGTCAAATAAATGCGCATGGGCATCGTAGAATCCCGGATAAATGGCCTTCCCCTGTGCGTCAATTTTTTCTATTGCTTCGTACTTTCGCTGTATTTCATCATCTGAACCGATGGCAATAAATTTACCATCTTTGACCGCAAATGCCTGTGCCGTGCTAAACGTGGAATCTACGGTATATACTTGCGCATGATAAACAATAAGGTCCACTTTAGTTTGCGGTGAACATGATATGATCGTCAAACAGAATAAAAAAATGATGATTGGGAAGGTTTTCATAGCCTAAAAATAAGAAAAAGCTTTTAATAAACTGCATCTGAGTTACTGGCGGGGTATACTCAAGCTCAGGACTGAGATATTTGACAGTTTGGTGCCATGGTCTTTGGCAAACACCCTAGGCTATTTCATGGTGTATGGCTAGGAAGAAGATAGCCTGTTATGTGATGAAATATGAAACGTAACTTGAAGGAAAGATAAGGAGATAAACTGTATGCTGCTGCATTTTAAAAATACAAAAAAGGCTATCCAAAATAACTTGGAAAGCCTTTTTAATTCAAAAATCAAAATACGTGATTAACAGTACTCGTCAAATGCTGCAACTAAATTGTCAGCAATCATTTGTGCCGGGCGACCTTCAATCATATGTCTTTCAATCATGTGTACCAATTTCCCGTCTTTAAATAAAGCCATTGCAGGTGAAGATGGAGGGTAAGGCAACATGTAGTTACGTGCAGTGTTTACTGCATCCGTTTCCATACCTGCAAAAACAGTTACCAATTTAGCTGGGTGTTTTTCGTTTTTTACAGCAGCTTTTGCAGCTGGACGTGCATTTGCTGCAGCGCAGCCACAAACAGAGTTGACAACCACAAAAACTGTTCCTTCTGATGCAATAGCCTGATCAACTGCTTCAGGTGTTTTTAATTCTTCGAATCCTGCATCAACTAATTCTTGACGCATTGGAGCTACTAAATATTCTGGATACATTATTTCTTAAGTAAAATGTTAATATTCTATTTCAATTGTGAATGATAAACTTCCTATCCCTGACCAGATCGGGTCAGGCACCATAAATGCTATTTCACTTGTACAAATATAGCTGTAAAAGGCAGCTTCGTCAAGATGCTTGTCTCAAATCAATGTCAGAAAATCATTTACCGCATGAAGGCCATTTTCAAGGCGTTGCTCACCGAGCCCCGACACAATGCGATATGGTGCACTAAGAGCTGTTAATTCACTTTTCCAGATCCCCATGAAATGTTCACGCTGTTCGGGAAAATCCCGTAACGGATCGTCTTGCCAAGGAAGGTCGATATCCATAAGTAAATATAGGTCATAGCGATGTTGTTGAATTTTATGAGTCACTTCCTCTGGAGTATGGCCAAATAGATAATCAGACCAGATTTTTACGGTAAGGAAGGTCGTGTCACAGATCAGGAGCTGTCCTTGGGCTAAAGGGACCAGCGCTTCCTCCAAGGCGACCTGTCCATAAAACATATTGATTTCGTCCTGTAAGGTGTATTTATTGTTGAGGCTTTGGCAATAATAACGTGAATATTCGGGCACGCATACCGTCTGAAATTCCTTGGCAAGAAATTGTGCCATCGTTGATTTTCCCGTTGACTCGGGACCAACAACGGCAATTTTTATGAAATCTTTTCCCACATCGATCGTTTTGATAGGCAATATTACGCAAAATTTTTATAGGTTTTCTGCCAGTCACGGTAGCCGTTCCAGGCGATGATTGCGAAGACAAAATAAAGAACGGCTGTCAGCATAAGTTCTTTATGGATATAGAGCGGGATATAACAAAGATCAACAAATACCCATAAGAGCCAGTTTTGAAGTACTTTGCGTGTCATCAGAAATTGAGCAACAAAACTTATGGACGTGCAGAAAGCATCAATATAAGGAACATCGGAATTGGTCTTGTTATCGAGGAGGTAACCGATTGACAGGGTTAGGAAGAGGATGGCCAGGAGGCAAAGGAGCAACTGCCCCTTGCTGGCTTTGACGATGGGTTCCTTTTTTTTCCTCTTTTCGCTTTATCCAATAATACCAGCCATAAACAGCAGTAGACAAAAAGTAGAATTGCAGGACGGTGTCTCCGTATAGTTTGGCATCATAAAACAGAATAGCATAGGACGCCACGCTGATGATACTAATCGGCCAATTCCATATATTTTGCTTAGCGGCCAAATAGACACAAAGAAAGCCTGTCAGTGTACCTAACCATTCTAGCCAAGAGGTCTGGGCAAATTGACGTGCAATCTGCTGAAAAAAATCCTGCATGTGGTGTATTAAAAATTACACCCTAAATATACAAAGTCCAGCCAATAGTCAGTAATTGTTTATCCAATAGACGATTATTGAACCTGTTTATTGGCACAGTTGGTACTGGCAAAAGACTCCGGCTTGGCCTTAAAGACAAATCCCATCCCCATAATATAGCCCATGGCTTCCTTTAGAGCGACGTTTGACTGGAAATTTGGATTGGTGTTGATGTCGGCGTGGACTTCAAGGTCCACTTTGTGTTTTTCGAGGAGGGGGCAGAGTTGATAGGCTATGTCGATGGATTTTTGCACTTCGAGCAGCATCCTCTCTTTAATGCTCATTCGGTGGTGCCTTTTGTCACGTTGGATAAACATAAATCCACCTTTATGTTCCCGGAGAAAGACGATGACTGTGGCAAAGTCGATGATGCCCCGCTTGACTTGGGAATCGGTGCCGATATAAACTTTGAGCTTATTCCCGAGGGCCTCTTCGCGTTTTATGACTTCTTCAACAGCATCGAAAATTGTGGAGCGAATGGATTCGCCATTGTATTTTTGCCATCTCATAGCGATATAAATTAGATATAACAAAATTCAACTTCATCATTGACATAAATTTACTGAATTTCAATGAGCTAAGTGTTAATTTAATTTTAAATAATTTATCCACATTAGTGGTGTTTTGCACCATAGGCCAAATCTCCTGCGTCGCCGAGCCCCGGTACAATATAGGCTTTGGAGGTCAGTTCGCGATCAACGTCACCTACCCAGATGTGCGCTGTTGGAATGAACGCCTGCACATGATTTATTCCTTCTTCGGAAGCGATAGCCGCAACAATGTGCAATTCTTTGATGTCATACTCGGTCAAGAGATCTCTGCAGCATAACACCAGGCTTTTTCCGGTCGCCAACATGGGGTCCACTACAATCACGGTGCGGTTGTCTAAATTGGGAGTATTCACATATTCCTTGTGGATCTCAAACTCGCCGCTTTTTTTGGTATGTCGGTAGGCGGCAATAAACGTATTGTCGGCGCGGTCAAATACATTCAATAGCCCTTGATGAAAGGGAAGACCCGCTCTCAGAATCGTAGCGAGTACGGGCTGTTCCATCAGGAGTTGAGTTTTGGCCACACCCAGCGGAGTTTCAACTTCAATGGGCGTATAGGTCATCGTTTTGCTGATCTCATAAGCAAAAATTTCACCCAATCGTTCCAAATTCCGGCGGAAACGCATGCGATCCTGTTGAATATGAATATCTCTCAACTCGGCGATAAAATGATTTGCAATGCTATTTTGGGTAGATAGAATAGTAACCATGACGTGTGTGCTAGTTCAGTGAAGCTAAAGATAATAAATAATCAATTGAAAGTAATAACATCTATGGTATTATTATAGTTTGCGCTCAAATGGTAAAATTTTTAGTAAATTTGTTTTGCAACACTACTGGATTTGGCCTGGATCGCATCTCGAAAAACGTCCTGTTTGCAGATTTAAAATCATCGGTTTAAAAAGAACAGTTTTGTGCTTGCCGCTCAAACTATTACTGGTGCAATGTTTGCTGGAAAAGGCCGAGATAGTTTAGTTTAAGAAATAGGAAGTATATGAAATTTGAATTGACATCAGAGTATAAGCCGACCGGCGATCAGCCAGAAGCAATTCGGCAATTGGTTGCTGGAGTAGAGCAGGCAGAGCAATATCAAACGCTTTTGGGGGTGACGGGATCGGGTAAGACCTTTACGGTGGCCAATGTGATTCAGGAAACGCAAAAGCCAACATTGATTTTAAGCCATAATAAAACTTTGGCGGCTCAATTGTATGGTGAATTCAAGCAGTTCTTCCCCAATAATTCAGTCAACTATTTTGTATCCTATTACGATTATTATCAGCCCGAAGCTTTTATTGCTTCTACAAACACTTACATCGAGAAGGATTTGGCGATTAACGAAGAAATTGAAAAGTTGCGCTTGGCCACCACTTCCGCTTTGATGTCGGGGCGTCGTGATGTCGTTGTGGTTTCTTCAGTGTCTTGTATCTACGGTATGGGAAATCCGGAAGATTTCTCCCGTTCTATCTTTCGATTCGGCGTAGGAATGACGGTTACGAGAAATGCTTTTCTGCATAAATTAGTTGAAATTTTATATTCACGCACAACAACAGAGTTTAAACGTGGTACATTTCGCGTTAAAGGAGATACTGTGGATATTTATCCAGCGTATCTGGATTTTGCAATTCGTGTGTCCTTCTTTGGGGATGAAATTGATGAATTGAGTGAGATAGATCCTGTATCTGGTAAAACGCTCCATAAAATGGAAGATTTAGCCCTTTTTCCGGCAAATCTTTTCGTTACGCCGAAGGAAAAATTTAAAGAATCGATTTGGGCCATTCAAGATGAATTGATGCAACGGAAAACGCAACTGGAAGACGAGGGCTTAATGCTGGAGGCGAAGCGTTTAGAGGAGCGGGTCAATTATGATCTGGAAATGATGCGTGAACTGGGCTATTGTTCGGGGATTGAAAATTATTCCCGCTTTTTTGATGGTAGACAACCGGGGATGCGTCCTTTCTGTTTGCTGGATTATTTTCCGGAAGATTACCTGTTGGTCATTGATGAGAGTCACGTGACCTTACCACAATTACGTGCGATGTATGGTGGCGACCGATCGCGAAAAGTTTCCTTGGTAGAACATGGGTTTAGATTGCCTGCGGCTTTGGATAACAGACCCTTAAACTTTCCGGAGTTTGAATCCTTGACAAACCAGACAATTTATGTGTCAGCTACCCCTGGTGATTATGAACTGCAACAGACAGAAGGCGTGGTGGTTGAACAGGTGATTCGTCCTACGGGGCTTCTAGATCCGATTATTGAAGTGAGGCCAGCGATCAATCAAGTCGATGATTTCTTGGAAGAGGTGGATAAGACCATCAAAGAAGGAGGGCGTGTGCTGGCAACTACCTTGACGAAACGTATGGCGGAAGAACTTTCCAAATATATGACCAAGCTGAACTTAAAAGTCCGTTATATACATTCGGAAATTAAAACCTTGGAGCGGGTAGAGATCTTACGCGGCCTTCGATTAGGTGAATTTGATATTTTGGTCGGCGTGAACTTATTGCGTGAGGGACTTGATTTACCGGAGGTTACACTGGTTGCTATTCTCGATGCGGATAAGGAAGGTTTTTTGCGTTCTGAACGTTCGCTTATTCAGACGATCGGTCGTGCTGCCCGGAATGATAAAGGTCGGGTTATTATGTATGCAGACAAAATGACCGACAGTATGCGTGTGACGATCGATGAAACCAATCGACGCCGAGACAAACAGATGAAATATAACCAGGAACATGGCATTACTCCGCGTACAGTCGGCAAAACTAGAGAGGAAATATTGGAGCAGACTTCTGTCGCCGATTTCTCCGGTATTGAACCTAAAATTTATGTCGAGCCGGATCCATCGCAGGCTGTTGCAGCTGATCCTGTCATGCAGTATCTCAGTGAAAAAGATTTGAAAAAAGCGATTGATAACGTGCGTAAAAAAATGGATAAAGCCGCGAAAGAAATGGATTTCTTGGAAGCTGCCAAATACCGTGATGAAATGTTCTCCCTCGAGAAGCTTTATGAAGAACGGTTCTCCTTCTAAAGGGCTTTTGTTTTCAGGTGCCTATTTTTTGCGGGTGAAGTGGTTTTTTTTCTGTAAAATTATCTTGTTCAATTGTTAACATATTTTGCGAAAATCAAATTCTTCTCAGTAAATTAGTGCTCAAATCTAAACTAAAGCATACTAGAAAATGAAAAAGCCAATTCTTGTTGTCAAATTTGGATCGGCTTCTATTACCACGAAAGAGGGAGAAGTTGATGAACGTATTGTTTTGGAGATCGCTAGACAAATTGCTTCCTTACAAAAGAAATACAATATTGTCTTGGTCTCTTCGGGTGCTGTTGCCGCCGGTAAACGTTTTCTACCCAGTTATACAGGAACATTATCGCAACGTAAAGCTGCTGCCGCCATCGGTAACCCCATATTGATTAATACGTATTCAACCTACTTCAGACCGTTTAAAATTTCGTTGGCGCAAAGTTTATGTGAGCGACATCATTTTTCAAACCGGGATCAATTTCTGCAATTGAAAAATACCTATGAGGAATTGTGGCGGAACAACGTTATTCCCATCGCCAATGAAAATGATGTGGTGAGTAATAAGGAACTGAAATTTTCAGATAATGATGAACTGGCCACGTTAATTGCCGTTGGTTTTGGGGCTGAAAAATTGCTATTTAGCACTTCCGTACCCGGCGTGTTGGATGCAAACAACAAAATTATACCCCAAATCGAAACTATTGATAGGGATATTTTAGGTTTAGCGAGAAAAGATAAGTCGTCCGTTGGATTGGGTGGAATGACCTCGAAATTGAATTTTGCCCGATTAGCCAATCAGATGGGGATTGCTGTTGTGATTTTTAGCATGCAAACTGAGGATGCCATCCAGAAAGCAGTGAAACATGAGACTGGTACCTTGTGTCTGGCGCAAAGTAAGAAGATTTCTTCCCGCAAGAAGTGGCTTGCGAGCGGGAGTTTAATTAAAGGAGAATTGATGGTTGACCGCGGAGCAGAGGAAGCGTTATTGAAGCACAAAAGTCTACTGGCCGTCGGTGTTACACGCATCGTCGAGCATTTTGAAAAGGGAGAAGTGTTAAATATTGTCAATCTAGAAGGCTTAACCGTGGCCGTTGCCCGGGCAAAAATGGATTCATCCGCTTTATCTCAGTCCAGTAAAAAAAATATAGAAATTGCACACGCAAATGATATCGTCTTGTTATGAGTAAATCCATTATAGAACAACTTCAGGCAGCATCCAAAGCTAAAAATTTGTTGCAGAAGCTAGCACCTGAAACCAAAATAACGCTTTTAAATGCTATTGCAGATGCGCTTGTCGAACAGGAGTCGGTTATATTACAGGCCAATAAAAGTGATTTGGACCGCATGTCTGATGAAGATCCAAAAAAAGACCGTCTCTTGCTCAACAGTGATCGCCTAAAAGGTTTGGCCGATAGTGTTAAGCAGATAGCACAGTTGGCGGACCCAACAGATCAGTTATTATTGAAAAAGCAATTACCCAATGGATTGGAAATAGAAAAGATCACTGTTCCGCTTGGCGTTGTTGGGGTGATTTATGAATCGCGGCCTAATGTGACTATTGATGTTGCTGCTTTATGTATTCAGTCGGGCAATGTTTGCTTATTGCGGGGTGGTTCCGATGCATTACATACCAATGAAGCGCTTTTGAAAGTTATTCACGATATCTTGGAACAGCATGGTATTGCAACAACTATTGTACAACTGTTGCCTGTCGATAGAAAACATGTTTCGGAATTGTTGGAAGCGACGTCTTATGTGGATATTATCATCCCACGTGGGTCGCAGTCATTAATCAATTTTGTGCGGGAAAACGCCAAGGTACCTGTGATTGAGACAGGGGCAGGAGTATGCCATACGTATGTCGACAGTACCGCAGATTTGGATATGGCAGCGAGGATTGTCGCGAATGCTAAAATTTCTAGACCTTCTGTCTGTAACTCCTTAGATACAGTTTTGATCGATAAGGATGTTGTAACGGAATTTTTAGTTAAACTGGCTCCGTATCTCGAAGAGGCTCAAGTTGAAGTGTTTGCTGACGCTACTACCTATCAGGTACTAAAAAATGAGAATTTTTCAAATTTAAAGCGAGCAGAAGAGGCGGATTTTGGAAGGGAATTTTTAGATTTGAAATGTTCGGTAAAAACCGTTGACGGTTTGGATGAAGCGCTGGAACATATTGGAAAATATTCTTCCAAACATTCGGAGTGCATCGTCTCTTCCAATGAACTTCATATTGAACAGTTTTTAAATACAGTGGATGCCGCTGCGGTGTATGCCAATGCGTCGACACGCTTTACAGATGGCGGAGAATTTGGACTTGGCGCTGAAATAGGAATTTCTACTCAAAAATTGCATGCACGGGGGCCATTTGCATTGGAAAAGTTGGTAACAGAAAAATGGATTGTCCGTGGCAACGGTCAGATTCGATAATAGATCTATACGATGGGAATAAGTTTTAAAAGAGATTTGATGGTACGCTGGGTGGAGGACATCGGCAAGTTTCTGCGGATATGGATTGATGGTTACGATGCTTTTGCTGAACCAGAAGATCCGGCCCAGTTTGCCGAAGCCTATCAGAAGTTTTTTGAAAAGGATCGGAGTTTTTATTTGAGTATTTCCGAGGCTGAGCTCACAGCTTATGCAAAAAATGACCTGGATGCACAACAATTACATCCACTGGCGCTAACGCTATTATTTGATGGGTTGAATGCTACGGATGGCAGCCAGGAAAATCTGCTTCGTAAAGCAAAGTTAATTTTGAATCTAGCCATGGCTGAAACGGCGAGCTTTGCCTTTCAGGATTACCAGTATTTAGCCATGATTGATGATAAATTGAAAACTATACACTAGGGCAGCGAAGTGTCTGCTAAGTTCATGTAGTATTGAAGTGCTATAGAAACTTCGAGTTGTGATATGAACGATACTGCGCTTAGCAGAGAAAATAAATGGGAGCTGTCAGTTATTAAACTGGCAGCTCCCGTTTATTAAGGGATTTTTAACGGAATGCTACCGCAAGATCTCGCGCGCGATCACCAGACGTTGAATCTCAGAGGTCCCTTCATAGATTTGCGTGATTTTTGCGTCGCGCATTAACCTTTCAACATGATATTCTTTTACGTACCCATAGCCACCGTGGATCTGTACAGCTTCCACCGTGTGTTTCATGGCAACTTCAGACGCATGTAATTTGGCCATTGCTGCTTCCTTACCGTAAGGAAGTCCTTGATCTTTAGTCCAGGCAGCTTTATATGTCAAAAGCCGGGCGGCCTCGATCTCGACCTCCATATCGGCCAATTTAAATTGTATGGCCTGATGTTCGGAAATCGGCTTTCCAAAGGTCTTTCGCTCTTTTGAGTAAGCCAAAGCAAGGTCATAGGCGCCAGCAGCTATTCCCAAGGCCTGCGCAGCGATGCCAATACGACCGCCATCGAGTGTTTTCATCGCAAATTTAAATCCGAAGCCATCTTCTCCGATACGGTTTTCTTTCGGAACCTGAACATCGGAAAATAGGAGTGAGTGCGTATCCGAACTGCGGATACCCAATTTGTTTTCTTTCGGGCCAACGGTAAATCCAGGCAGTCCTTTTTCGACGATCAATACATTGATTCCTTTATGACCTTTTTCAGGATGTGTCTGTGCAATGACAAGATAGATATCTGCATGCCCCCCATTCGTGATCCAGTTTTTTGTGCCATTTAGTAAATAATGATCCCCTTTATCTTCTGCAGTTGTATGTTGTGACGAGGCGTCAGAACCGGCTTCGGGTTCGGATAGCGCAAATGCACCCAATTTCTCCCCCTTTGCTAATGGAACCAGGTATTTTTGTTTCTGTTCTTCCGTCCCAAAAGCATTAAGTCCATATAATACTAGGGAATTGTGAGCGGAGACAATAACGGCCGCAGAGGCATCAATTTTGGCAATTTCTTCCAGTACGAGCACGTAGGCTAACGTATCCATACCAGCTCCGCCATAAATTTCCGGAGTCATGATACCCATAAATCCAAGTTCGCCCATCTGTTTGACAAAATCGGTGGGAAATTTAGCGGATTCATCGCGTTCTATTGCCCCAGCCTTTAGTTCCTGGGCGAATTCCCGCGCTGCATCGCGGATCATTTTATGTTCTTCGCTTAATTCAAAATTCATGGTATTCCTATTTTTGGTTTATCATTTACCGAGCCGATAACTAGTTATCTCATAAGGTTTGCTTTCAAAGCGTTTTTCTCAACACATCATCCGTTTAGAAGCTCAAAGTAAAGCTATACTCAAATATACAAAATATATATTATGCAAGCATAGTAATTGCGCGATTAACTTTTTGTGCTTTTAAGCCTAATGCGAACGGATAATGAAATCGTAGAATTTCCACTGATTTTGAGTGCACATCATCAGTTCAAGACATGCCACAACCCAGATAAAACATATACTGCATATATACACGGTAGATGAGATGAGCGTAGTTTTTTCATATTAATTTAAAAAAATGAAGAATTACTTGTTTGCTAAATTTAATCTACTATATTTGTAGACTATAGAATGTAAACACCTTTAAAAAAATAAGATTATGAGTTTAAGATTAGGAGATGAAGCGCCAAATTTTAAAGCGCAAACTACCATTGGTGAAATAGACTTTCACGATTATATTAAAGATAGCTGGGTCGTTTTCTTTTCGCACCCGTCAGATTATACACCGGTATGTACCACAGAGTTGGGGCGTACAGCAAAGTTAAAATCTGAATTTGACAAAAGGGGTGTAAAGGCGATTGCGCTGAGTGTAGATAATGTAAACGATCACTTAAACTGGATCAAGGATATCAATGAGACACAAAATACAGAAGTGAATTTCCCGGTTATCGCCGATGAAGATCATCATGTATCCGAATTATACGATATGATCCATCCGAATGCTTCTGCAACAAGTACTGTGCGTTCGGTATTCATTATAGGCCCTGATAAAAAGATTAAATTGACCTTGACATATCCGGCCTCAACAGGTCGTAATTTTGATGAAATTTTACGGGTTATTGATTCGTTGCAGTTAACCGCAGATTATCAAGTAGCTACACCTGCAGATTGGAAGCATGGCGAAGATGTTATTGTTGTTCCAGCGATAAAGACTGAAGACATCCCGGCGAAATTCCCGAAAGGATATAAAGAGGTCAAACCATATTTGAGAACAACGCCGCAACCAAATCTGTAGGTTGAGGGGTTCGAAATAACCCATAAAAAAAGGCAACGTTTTTCAACGTTGCCTTTTTTTATGGGTTATAAATGCAGCTTAATAGACTTTAACCATGTAGATATAGTCTTGCATTTTCTTGATTTGTTCTGTTCTTGGTAAACCTGCCAAACTGTTCTTTTTGTTGATCTTAAGACCCGTAACCAAAGAATCCGTTGGAATGTCCGCTAAAGCATTCAAGATTGATTTTGTTTTGATAGCAAAGGCTGCACCATCAATTCCGCGTTGCTTTCCAGAAATAATACCAATAACGTTACCTCTGCTATCCAATACAGGACCGCCACTATTACCTGGATTAACCGGTACGGATATCTGATATGCAATCGTATCACCGGCATAACCTGTTGATGAACTTAAATATCCCTGACCATATACGGCTTCATCTCGGGGAAAGCCGATGGTGTAGATATCTTCCCCAAGATCTGAAGTTGATGTTTTGAATGTGTACGGTAAGCTTTTAACTTTCTTAAAGTTCTTATCAGCGATGTACAAAATAGCCAAGTCTTTGCTTGGATCAGTATGTACGATTTGTGCTTTATAGGATTCGCCTTTATTATTTTGCAAATAAATCGAATCGGCACCACTAACGACGTGGTAATTAGTGACAACATAACCATCTGTTGTCAACATAAAGCCTGTTGCGCCAAATTGGCTCTCCGTACCTTTTACTGATTTTTTGTCGTTGATATCTTTGATTGCAGCATTGTGGGCATTGACGTTCTTTTTGACATTGTTCATGTCTCTACGCAATGCACTGTAATCGGAAGAAGCCTTTTCGAGGGTGCTGTAATAACCGCTCAACCATAATGTGCCAAATACCGCAAATACCGCGACTACTGCAGCGACCAAAGAACTGGCTTTGATACGTTCCCAAAGTGAAATCACCGTTGATTGCTTCATTGGTACGACCTTGGTCGTTTTACTTTGGGTTTTATGGTATTCTTTTGCTGATTGTGCCAATGCATTTTTAAAATCTAGACGATGGTTAGTTTCTTTCATATGGGCAACAAATTCGCGGTGTTGTTGTAATTGGGCAGCATAGGAGGGGTGTTCAGCGCAGAAAGATTCAAATGCAGCCTGTTCCTCGGTCGATAATTCGCCGCGAAGATATTGATCTGCTAATTCGAAAAATTCTTTTTGATTCATTGTTCCCATGGTGTTACTCAAATTTTAATCTGTTGAAAAAAATATTTTTTTCAGCCGTTGCAGGCATTTATACTTCTGAGTCTTGGCATTATCTGTATTGGTATAACCAAATTTTTCACAGATATCCTGCATCGAATGGTTCAAGATGTAGAAATCGTGTAAGATTGTCTTACAGGGTTCTCCCATTTTCTCTAAGGCAAGCTCCATTTGGTCGAACTTTTTTTCAAGTTCTTGATGCTGTTGTGTAGATCTTCTTCCTCAAACAAGGAATCTTCATAACCGCGAATGTCACTATTGCCAAAACCAGCACGATTGAGTTGCTTAAGCCAAAGCCTTCTGCAAATCGAGTAGAGATATGTTTTAAGTTTGCTGCTGAGCTCAAAGTTCCCTTTGGAAACTTTATCGTAGAGCACAATGACAGCTTCTTGAAAGATATCTTTCGCTTCATCCTCCCTTCCATTATTTTGCAAGATCATATGGCTTATAGACGGATAATAACGCTTATAGATAGCATCTATCGCGAAGCTGTTGCCGTCTTTGATGCCTTCAATGATTTGCTCATCATTTTCTAGCAGGACTGATTTACTGAATTTACTCACCTATTAATACCTTAATGCTTAAATTGTAACCCTTTGAAAAATAAAATTATTCGAAATAATTTCAAACGCCAATTTTTATTTGTTTAAAGCGAAATCTATCCAAAAATACTGCTTATTCCTGATAACCGAAAGCATTTGTTTTTTATTGGAATAGTGCAGTCTATTTCTCAGCGCGGCAAGTTTTTCTTGGGATCTTTTTTTGATGTTGTTATTCGCTTTGCAGCATATCCGCCAGAAGAACTTTCCTCGACTGTTGAAGCACACGAAAGTGAGCAAAAGGATCTTCGATTGTATCGAAAAAGTTTCGCAATCGAGTGCTTTCATAATCTGCTTGTTATTACTATAAAATGAAGTTACATTTGGTTTCCTAGTCTAAATTGCTCAACGACATTATGTTAAGAACATCTCTTATTTTTTCGACGATTCTAGCCTCCTTGCTATCTCTGAACACAAGTTTCACGATAGGGCAGACCACCACATCTGCTATCGACGGTTTTCAGTATGGAGCATCACAGTCTCCAAAAGGGAATGAATGGGAATCGCCCCAACTATTATCATTGAATAAAGAACTGCCACATGCTTCGTTCTATTCTTTTAAAAACGTGCAAAGTGCAAGAAAAGTACTTCCCGAGCACAGTAACTATTGGATTTCGCTCAATGGATCCTGGAAATTCAACTGGGTGAAGACTCCGGAGGAGCGGCCAAAGGATTTTTATCATCCTACATATGATGTTGGTGGCTGGGAATCGGTGCCTGTGCCCATGAGCTGGAATATTTTTGGTATACAAAAAGATGGAAGCTTAAAGTATGGCGTGCCTATTTATACCAACCAGCGAGTTATCTTTCATCATCAGGTAAAGGTCGGCGATTGGAAAGGTGGTGTAATGCGTACACCAGCGGCGGATTGGACGACCTATGTTTATCGTAATGAAGTTGGATCTTATCGACGCAATTTTACAGTCCCTACCGACTGGGACGGCCGCGAGGTATTTATCAATTTTGATGGGGTGGATTCTTTTTTCTACCTATGGATCAATGGCAAATATGTCGGTTTTTCTAAAAATTCAAGAAATGTTGCGTCTTTTAACATCTCACCTTACTTAAAAAAGGGTGCTGAAAATGTGTTGGCTGTTGAAGTTTATCGTAGTTCCGATGCTTCCTTTTTGGAAGCTCAGGATATGTTCAGGCTGCCCGGTATATTTCGCGATGTTTCCCTGACTTCTACGCCAAAAGTGCAGATTCGTGATCTGGCAGCTATTCCAGATTTGGATAGCAACTACGAAAATGGTTCGTTGAAAATTACCAGCACGATACGCAATCTTAGCAGCAAGCAGGCCGAGGGCTATAAACTAGTGTATTCACTTTATAAGAATAAGCTATATAGTGACGAAAATACGCTTGTAGACCAAACCGAAGCATCTACACTTGTTCCTACCCTGGGCAGTCAGGCTTCTAATAGCGTAGCCGCGACACTGAATGTTAAACATCCGAATAAATGGTCGGCAGAGTTACCGTATCGGTATACTTTGGTGGCTGAGTTGAAGGATAAGAACAACAAAACTGTTGAGACTGTTTCCACCTATGTTGGATTTAGAAAGGTTGAAATTAAAGATACCCAAGCGGAGGATGATGAATTTGGGCTAGCTGGCCGTTATTATTATATCAACGGCAAAACAGTTAAGCTAAAAGGGGTCAACCGGCACGAGACTAACCCGGAGCATGGGAAAGTGGTGACGAGAGAACAGATGGAAGCTGAGGTAAAGTTGATGAAAAGGGCCAATATCAACCACGTTCGTAATTCGCATTATCCTGAACCTGCGTATTGGTATTACCTATGCGACAAATATGGAATTTATCTGGAGGATGAAGCCAATATTGAAAGTCATGAGTATTATTATGGCAAAGAATCTCTCTCGCATGTTCCTGAATGGAAGAATGCACATGTGGCCCGTAATATTGAAATGGTGCATTCGACCATTAACCATCCGGCTGTCGTCATCTGGTCTTTAGGAAACGAAGCTGGTCCCGGCGATAATTTTGTAGCAGCCTATCAGGCCATCAAGAAAATTGATACATCAAGACCTGTTCAATACGAACGTAACAATGCAATCGTAGATATGGGGTCCAACCAATATCCCTCGATTGACTGGGTCAGAGGTGCTGTAAAGGGGACGTATAAATTAAAATATCCCTACCATATCTCTGAATATTCACATTCCATGGGGAATGCTGTTGGTAACTTAATTGATTATTGGGAAGCCATCGAATCGACCAACTTCTTTATGGGCGGCGCCATATGGGATTGGATCGATCAGGCCATGTACTATTATGATAAAAAGACCGGAGAACGCTTCCTGGCCTATGGTGGTGATTTTGGAGATAAACCCAATGACGGCACCTTTGTTAACAACGGGTTGATCTTTGCCGATATGAGACCTAAACCGCAGTATTATGAGGTAAAGAAAGTGTACCAAAATGCGGGCGTAAAGGCTGTTGATATGCAGCAGGGTAAAATTGAACTATTTAATAAAAATTATTTTAAGGATCTATCCGATTATCAGGTACAGTGGTCGTTATTCAAAGACGGTGTAGAAGTAACAAATAGCAAAGGCACGATCAGCACAGCGGATTTGCCGACAGCGCGCCAACGCAAGCAGCTTACATTGCCGATAAATTATGCGCAGTTAGATGCGGGGTCGGAATATTTTGTGAAAGTGCAGTTTATACTCCAAGAAGATAGGCCATGGGCAACAAAAGGTTTTGTCCAGATGGAGGAACAGCTTTTTGTTAAAGCTGCTGAAAGGAAACCGCTGATTTCATCTGTTGCAAAAGGTGGAGCTCCGGTACTTTCCAAAGAAGGTGATTTGCAGGTGGTGAAGGGAGATCAGTTTATCGCGAAGTTTGATAATAAAACAGGCTCGATATATAATCTAACATATGCCGGTAAACACGTTATCCGCGATGGCGAAGGACCAAAATTGGATGCACTACGTGCTCCGGTTGACAATGACAACTGGGCTTACCAACAATGGTTTGAAAAAGGATTGCATAACCTGCAACATAAGGTTTTGTCTTCAAACAGTTATACCAAGAAAGATGGAACAGTTGTATTGGCGTTTACGGTTGAATCGCAAGCCCCTTATGGTGCGTCTTTGTTGGGGGGAACTTCGGGAACCTACACCCTTAAAGAGCATACAGATAAGCCTTTTGGTGAGGACGACTTTAAATTTACAAGCAATCAGATCTGGACAATCTATAAGGATGGCTCCATAGAATTATCTTCGCGTATTACATCCAATAATACGAGTGTGGTTTTAGCGCGGCTCGGCTATTCTTTGCAACTGCCTGCTGAATACAGCAACTATAGTTATTATGGACGTGGACCGATCAACAATTATGCTGATCGGAAAACAGCACAATTTATTGAATGGCACAAAAGCACCGTAAAAGATCAGTTCGTGCCATGGCCTAATCCACAAAATATGAGCAACAATGAGGATGTGCGTTGGACAGCATTGACAAATAATGCCGGACAGGGAGTTGTTTTTGTTGCGAAAGAGCATTTATCAACATCCGCTTTGGACTATAGTGAGCTTGAGTTGACCTTTGCTCCGCACCCTTATCAATTACCAAAGAGTTCGGGCGGTACACGTTCATCTTGATGCAGCCGTAACAGGGCTTGGTGGCAACAGCTGCGGACAAGGGCCGCCGTTGGAAAGAGACCGCGTGAAAGCGATGCCTACGTCTATAGGCTTTATTATCCGTCCGATTCAGAACAATGATATGATGGAGAAGGTTCAGGTAGCGACTGCAGGAGATGCGCCAATTTCAATCGTGAGAAGTTCCAATGGTGAGGTTTCCATGCTGGCAGGAAATAAAAGTGAGCCTGTATTGTACCGTTTGAACAACGCAAAAGCAAGTGTCTACAAAGCACCTTTTGATTTACGGGCCGGTGGTACCCTAACCGCTTGGTATCAGCATAATGAGAAATTAAAGGTAACACAGCAATACACAAAAATCGAGACTATTCCAATGGAAGTGGTCTTTGCTTCAAGTGAGGAAACTGGTGAAGGTGATGCCAAGAACCTATTGGATGGAGATCCTTCCTCGATTTGGCATACGATGTATTCGGTTACCGTAGCACAGTATCCACATTGGGTTGATTTTGACGCTGGAAGTAGCAAAACAATTAAGGGCTTCACTTTCCTGCCAAGACAGGATGGACCGAATGGTGATATTAAGGATTACAAAATTCAGGTGAGTAAAGATGGGAAGAACTGGGAAGATGTGATGTCGGGATCTTTTGAACGGAATAAAAAACTAAAAACGGTTCGATTTGAGCAGCCTGTTAAGGGACGTTATATCCGTTTTACAGGACTTAACGCACAACGGGGGGATGATTATGCATCATGTGCTGAATTTATGGTGATAGCGGAGTAAATAGATAACTTGATGTGTACCGGCCGGTATGCTGCAACGACAGCATACCGGCTTTTTTATTCGCACAGTATATAGCTTTTGTCAGCGCAACACAATTGGGAGATTCGCCGCAGCTTCTCAAAACTGGACGACTCTGCGGATGCTTGTCAATACGAATTAAAAAAGTAGAAGTTGGCTTATTAAAGCAAAAAAAAAGCATCACTTAATTATAAATGATGCTTTTTTGTTGGCGGTCTGGACGGGACTCGAACCCGCGACCCCATGCGTGACAGGCATGTATTCTAACCAGCTGAACTACCAGACCAACAATGTGTTTTTAAAATTTTAGCGGTCTGGACGGGACTCGAACCCGCGACCCCATGCGTGACAGGCATGTATTCTAACCAGCTGAACTACCAGACCTAAAATCTTAAAGATTGTTTTTAACAATTTTTGGCGGTCTGGACGGGACTCGAACCCGCGACCCCATGCGTGACAGGCATGTATTCTAACCAGCTGAACTACCAGACCTAAAAATCTTAAAAACTTATTTTGTTAAAGAACGTAAGAGATTGCTTTCTCTTTTGAAGCGGTCTGGACGGGACTCGAACCCGCGACCCCATGCGTGACAGGCATGTATTCTAACCAGCTGAACTACCAGACCTCAACCCTTCTCCTCAGAAGGTGTGCAAATATAGCGTTTGTTTACGTATCTGCAAAGATTTTTTGAAAAAAAAACTAATCTACTTGACCGTCTTTCATCTTCTCTGCATTCTCCGCAAATTGCAGTGCATCGATAATTCCTTGAATATCACCGTCCATAATTGCCGGCAAGTTGTACATGGTCATTCCGATACGGTGCTCTGTTACGCGACCTTGTGGGTAATTATAGGTACGGATCTTTGCCGAACGGTCTCCTGTTGATACCAATGTTTTTCTTTTTGCGGCGATGTCGCCGTTCTTTTTGTTCAGCTCAAGCTCGTAAAGTTTGTTACGCAACATCTCCATCGCTAACTCACGGTTGGCTAATTGGGAACGTTCGACCTGACAAACAACAACGATACCCGTCGGTTTATGCGTTAATTGTACTTTTGTTTCTACCTTGTTGACGTTCTGTCCACCGGCACCGCCCGAACGGGACGTCTGTAATTCAATGTCACCAGGATTAATTTCAACATCTACATCTTCCGCCTCAGGAAGAACTGCTACCGACGCTGCGGACGTATGTACCCGACCTTGCGTTTCCGTATCTGGAACGCGTTGTACGCGGTGTACACCTGATTCGTATTTCAGTTGTCCATAAA
This sequence comes from Sphingobacterium zeae, assembly GCF_030818895.1. Lineage (NCBI taxonomy): Bacteria > Pseudomonadati > Bacteroidota > Sphingobacteriia > Sphingobacteriales > Sphingobacteriaceae > Sphingobacterium > Sphingobacterium zeae. The sequence goes on along the minus strand of NZ_JAUTBA010000001.1, from coordinate 5,175,544 downwards.
CGTCTTCACCGATTACCTTTAATATTACCTCCTTATAACCGCCAGAAGTTCCTTCGGTAACATCCATGACCTCATTACGCCAGCCTTTGGTCTCAAAATAACGTGTGTACATGCGATAGAGGTCGCCAGCAAATAAAGCTGCTTCATCACCGCCCGATCCACCACGAATTTCGATAATGGCGTTTTTCGCGTCTTCAGGATCCTTTGGAATCAACATTAAGCGAATTTCTTCTTCTTTTTCTTCTTTTGCTACGTATAAAAGATCCAATTCCTCTTTAGCCATCTCACGAAGTTCTTGATCCTTCTCGTTCATGATGATGTCCTTATTGGTGTCAATATTACTGACCATATTTCTGTAAATATGGTACTGATCCACAATCTTGCCCAAATCTTTGTATTCTTTATTCAATTTGGCAAAACGTTTCATATCTTGCATGGTTTCAGGGTTGCTCAATTCAGCTTCCACTTCTTCCCATCTTTCCTTTATCGCTTGTAATTTATCTAACATATTTCAAAAATGCTTCTTCTAGGAATGTATGCCCTAGGTTACTATTGAGTGTACAAAAGTAAGGAAATTTTGTTGCTTTTAAACTACCTAGCCGGCTATTAATGAGAGGAAACTGCTTTTAGTCCCACAATAGAGGCAATGAGTGTGAAAATAAAGAATATGCGCCAGAAATCTGCTGGCTCCTTGAAGAAAATGATTCCCATTAAAACTGTTCCTACGGCACCGATCCCCGTCCAAACAGCATAAGCGGTACCCAGCGGAAGTGTCTGTGTAGCTTTGATCAATAAGCCCATACTCGCAAAAAGGAAGACCACAAAGGCCCCATACCAGAGCCATTGTCCAGTCCCGGTTGCATCTTTCGCTTTACCCAAACAGGTGGTGAAACCAATTTCACATAATCCACCCAATATTAAAAATATCCAGTTCATACCCTTTTCTTTGTTTACAGACAAAGTTCCTTCTTTTGGGCGATAATAGTTTTTACAAATGTTAAAAATTTGTATGAATATTCGCGCGAATCCGACTTAAAGTAACTTGACTAACACCGAGATAGGAGGCGATGTACCCCAGTTTGATGCGCTGGATATATTGGGGGTATTTTTGAAGGAGTTCTGCATAACGCTCCTGCGCAGTATTAAAAAGCTTCGCCATTGTGCGGTGCTCGGCTTTTATAAATTCGAGTTCAGCCATCTTTCTCCCCCAGTTGGCAATCGCGATATCACTTTCGTAGAGCTCAAAAAGCTGTTGCTGGTTGATGCGATAGACTACACTGTCCTCCAGCAGATCGATGTTTTCGTAACCTGGGGTATCATGCACATAACTATTCATGGAAATAAGTGTTCCTCCGGGGGAAACAAAATCAAGGGTAATCTGACGTTTGGGCGTCTCGTAATAAACCCGTGCTAAACCCGAGGCCAAAAAATAGATGTCTTTTTGCGTTTTGTCCTGTTCGATTAATAGGCTATTTCTTTTCACGGTGATCTTTTGACTAAGCTGCTCCAATTTTGAAGTGCTTTCCCCCGAAAGAGAGTGATAGCCATGGAGGCAATCCGATAATGAAATTAAGATCTGCCCACCCATTTCTCCAAACGTAAATTTTCACCATCCCATACTGCGTAGGTATGGTAGTTTATCCATTCGCCCAAATTTATGATGCGGCTATTGGGATTCAGCTTAATATCATAGGGCAGATGTCGATGTCCAAAAATATAATAGTCGTGATGCTGTATGGACTCAACTTCCTTCGCATAGCCAATTAGCCATTCTTTGTCTTCGCCCAAAAACTTTTCGTCCTCATTATTCGAAAGCCTGCTATGTTTTGACCAGCGTGTCGCGATTCCAATGCCAAGATTTGGATGTAAACGTGCAAATAACCATTGGCAGAAACGGCTCCGAAATACTTTCTTGAGTATCTTGTATTTGTAATCTCCCGAACCTAATCCATCGCCGTGGTGAATATAAACGTGTTTTCCGTTGAGCTCTAACTCCAGCTCATTGTCGATGATCCGAACATTTAATTCCTTTTTGAGGTAATCAAACATCCACATATCGTGGTTTCCTTTAAATAAAGTAATGGGAATGCCAAGATCCGAAATTTCGGCTAATTTACCCAAAAAGCGGATATAGCCTTTCGGGACAACCGTGGTATATTCAAACCAGAAATCAAAAATATCACCAACAAGATAGAGCTGTGCAGCATCTGTTTTGATCTGGTCTAGCCACTGTATAATTTGCAGCTCCCTTTCCCGTGAGCGTTCCAAGGGATACGATCCAAGATGAAAGTCGGAGGCAAAATAAATTTTTGTTCTTGTTGACATGTGGCCAAAACTAAAAAAAATGGAGCCGAATACAAAATTCGCCTCCATTATATATTTTGCTATGATTTAGATAATTCGGTGATGAGCGCCTTTAGATAATCCATGGCATCGGGATCAATGCGCTTTAAAGACTGCTGAAGTTGATCGGGATAAGCACTTTTTATCGCCATGATCGAACTTGCGATAACCATATAGGATTTGTCGTTTACAGCATTCAATATTAGACTTTTGTATTTTTTATCTTTTGTCTGCGCGAGCTTTTGGATCGCAGAGGCACGGATAACAGAGGCTTCGGATTTCTCTGCAAGTGTCGAGATTGTTTTTTCTGTTGATTTGCGGACTGCGGGATTGCTTAGATCGAGACCTTGAATTGCTGTTGCAGCAAGGTCGGGATCGGTATCCTTTAAAGCTTCAGTTAAGATTTGCTGGCTGATGGTATTCGCCGGATTTTTTGAGGCGTAGGCAATCGCGCCGACGCGGTTGGCAAAGGAAGGTGCATACTCATATTGATACCGATAGTCGGCAGCTGACTTATCGATTTCAATTTGGCCAACGAGCACTTTTTCGGGATCAATATCGATAAATTCAACAGCAGCAGGTAACGGAATCATAAATTGGGCATTCCGCTTGTTGAGTTGAAAGGTCTGTCTGATCTTCCCATTTTTTGTATAGATATCGACGGTCAAAGGAAGCTGGAATGTCTGCACGCTAGAATCTTGAATTTGGGCTACGTTCAGTATGACACTGTTCTCTCCCGTTCTTGTCGTGATTTTTAACATTGGATGCCCACCTTGGTAATACCATTGATTGAAATATGGAGCCCAGTCTTTTCCGGTCACCTCTTCCATAGCGAGACGCAGCTGTTGCGGTTCGCCGGTCTTAAAAGAATTGTCTGTCAAATATTTTTTTAGCGATTGATAGAATGCTTCGTCCCCCATCTGCGCCTTTAGGGCATACAGAATCAATGATCCTTTCGCATAGCTGATGTTATCGAACATATCTTCTTTATCGTGATAATAATAGCGTGCTAAAGCTGGGCTCTTTCCATGTTTAGTCGTGTTAAGGTAAGACTGGAGTTTTTCAAACCTCGATTTATCGCCACGATCTTTACCTCCGTCGTGTTCACGCCAGATAACCTCGCCGAAAGTGGCGAAAGATTCATTCATGGTCAGATTGGACCAAGATTCTGCTGTGACCAAATCGCCAAACCACTGGTGAAACAGTTCGTGTGCAATCGTTCCCTCCTGATTATCGTCCAACAATTCACGTCTCGTCTTTTGTACATGTTCACCGTGCAATGTTGCACTGGTGTTTTCCATCGCACCTGAAACATAATCACGGCAGACGATCTGTGCATATTTATTCCATGGGTAAGGGACACCCAGTGTTTTGCTATAAAAGTCCATCATGGCCGGCGTCTTCCCAAAAATATCCTTCGCATAAGGCGCATATTTCGGCTCTAGGTAATAGTCAACAGGGATATTATTGTACTTATCGGCATAGATTTTGAAATCGCCAACGGCCATCATAAACAAGTAGGGGGCATGTGGTAGATCCATTTTCCAGGTATCCGTGCGTGTACCATCCTGATTCTTCTGTTGGTTAATCAATGCTCCATTCGATAAACTCACATAGTTATCAAGGACAGTCATGGAGATTTCGGCCGTGGTCTTTTGATTTGGACGGTCGATGGTTGGAAACCATGCTGAAGACGCTTCTGTTTCGCCTTGTGTCCATATCTGGCGCGGCTTATTTGGCGTACGCTCATCAGGATTGATAAAATAAAGTCCTTTTGCATCATTGATTGCTGCACTTCCCTGTGCTTTTAATAAGTTAGGCTTTGCAGTATAATCGAGGTATATCGTGTACTTTTCTTTTGCGAGATACTTGCGGTCGAGCTTGATCAAAAGCGAGTTGTTATCATAGTTGTATTTTAATGGAACCAGCTGCTGATCATTAACCAAAGACACCTGTTTGATATCCATTCCTTTTGCGTCGAGGCGAAGGGAGTCTGTCGGGTAAAAATGGCGTTGCAATGTAACCCACTCTTTTCCATGGAGGAATTGATTTGTATAGTCAAAACGCACATCCAGCTTGGTGTGCACAAGATTGTTGATCTTGGTAGGAGTGGCTCTATACTGTTGGTCCACCGGTAGTTGCTGACCATTGCTGACACCCGTTTGCAGCATGGAAATTCCTACTAAAAGATATATGATTTTTTTGAACATGGTTTTAGTAAATCAAGATTTAAATAAATCTAAAGAAATTTCGGCTGTCCTAGAAATATGCTGCGAAGAAATTTGCAACTGCTGTTGGATGTTTTCTCGATTGCGCTATCGCTGATAATCGGACAGCGATCTCGTTGTAGCACTTTAAGCACCATATTTTGGTCGTCGGGTAAGGATAAATTTGCGCTTTTTAAGGTAAGCTTTCCAAGATAAATACAGGCTGAGAAGCATAGGAGGTCGATAAATTTGTTTATATTCAACTCAAATATTCAGATACTAGGTGAATTGAACTTAGGTTAGTTGAAACAAGTATACGATTTTATGAAAAAGAAAAATTTTGGTCTTATCCTCATGATGATAGGTATGGCAGGTACAGCGACAACTGGTTATGGACAACGGTTAACATATCCCACGACAACGAAAGGAACCGTTGTGGATGAATTTTGGGGAGAAAAGATTGCGGACCCCTATCGCTGGCTGGAAGATGATCGTTCAGCGGAAACAAAAACCTGGGTAGAGGCTGAGAATAAGGTCACATTTGACTATTTGAATGCAATCCCGTTCCGCACAAAACTGAAAGATCAATTAACAGAAATATGGAATTATGAAAAAATAGGAACACCTTTTAAGGAAGGTGGCTATACTTATTTTTTTAAAAATAATGGCTTACAGCAGCATGCGGTGCTTTATCGTAAACTAGGGGAGAAAGGGACAGAGGAAGTTTTCTTGGATCCAAATACCTTTTCGAAAGATGGATCGACTTCATTAGCGGACGTTTCATTTTCTAAAGATGGTAGCCTGATCGCCTATTCTATTTCTGAAGGCGGATCGGACTGGCGGAAAGTCATTGTACTGAATGCCAAAGATAAGTCACCTGTGGGGGATCCCCTCGTAGATGTTAAATTTTCCGGTATCGCTTGGAAAGGAAATGACGGGTTTTATTATTCAAGCTACGATAAGCCAAAGGGGTCTGAGCTTTCTGAAAAAACAGACCAACATAAATTATTTTACCATAAACTCAACACCGCACAGTCTGACGATAAATTGATTTTTGGAGGTTCTGCAACACCAAGGCGTTATGTAGGAGCTTCATTGACAGATGATCAACGGTACCTAATTATCTCCGCAGCAAATACGACGACGGGAAATGAACTGTATTATCAGGATCTTAAGCAGCCGAATAGCAAAATTGTTTGCTTGCAGGACCATTTTGATGCCAATACAGGTGTCGTTGACAATATTGGGGACAGTTTCTTATTGGAGACAAATTATAAGGCTGCCAACAACCGTTTGGTTAAAGTGGATTTGAAGAATCCTGCAAAGGAGAACTGGAAGGATGTTATTCCGGAGACTGAAAATGTCCTTTCGATCAGTACTGGAGGGGGATATCTTTTTGCAAATTATCTGAAGGATGCCGTTTCTGTCGTGATCCAATACGATTATACCGGTAAGAAGATCCGACAAATAGAATTGCCTGGCATTGGTACAGCGAGTGGCTTTTCGGGTAAAAAGACAGAAAAAGAGATCTATTTTGGTTTTTCAAATTACATTACACCGTCTTCGAGCTATAAGTTTGACGTAAATTCTGGAAGCTCTACACTTTATATCAAGCCTAAAGTAAAGTTTGACTCGGATCAGTATGAATCCAAACAGGTGTTCTACACATCGAAAGACGGCACAAAAGTTCCGATGATTATTACCTACAAAAAGGGGATCGCTCTGAACGGTAAAAACCCGACGATTGTGTATGGTTATGGCGGCTTTAATATCAGCTTAACCCCTGGCTTCAGTACTTCCGTTGCGGTGTGGTTAGCAAATGGTGGTGTTTATGCTGTTCCGAATCTCCGTGGAGGCGGCGAATATGGTCAGAAATGGCATGATGGCGGCAGGCAGTTCAACAAATTGAATGTCTTTCATGATTTTATTGCAGCAGCCCGTTACCTGCAGGAGAATGGGTATACATCACCGGAGTATACCGCTTTAAACGGGGGATCCAATGGTGGCTTGCTTGTTGGGGCGACAATGACAATCGATCCCAAAATTGCCAAAGTGGCTCTTCCAGAGGTTGGTGTTTTGGATATGTTGCGTTACCATACTTTCACGGCGGGCGCAGGTTGGTCCTATGATTATGGTACGGTCAGTGATAGCAAAGAAATGTTTGATTATCTGAAAGCGTATTCTCCGGTGCATAATGTGAAATCTGGCGTTTGTTACCCGGCAACAATGGTCTTAACCGGAGATCATGATGATCGTGTGGTGCCGGCGCATTCCTATAAGTTTGCTTCGGAGCTGCAGGCAAAGCAAGCGTGTGATAATCCTGTATTGATCCGTATTGAGACCAAAGCGGGTCATGGTGCTGGAAGGTCTACAGATGTTCTGATCAATAGTACGGTGGATAAGTATGCTTTTGCGCTTTGGAACATGGGAATAAAGGCATTAAAGTAGCCCAACAGCTTGAAGCTTCAATATGAGGTCTATAGCTATGTAAAAGTCCCGATCCAATTAAGGATCGGGACTTTTTTTTTTATTGACAATCAGGATAGCCGCTTATGTTTTCATTTAGTTTTCCCAAGTTTTTATTCCTTTGATCATCTTTTCAAGCGTCTCTTGATAGATTGGACGATCGTCCTCACTGGCCATTTCCACGGCTTTATTTTGCCACTTTATCGCTTTTTCTTTTTCACCTTTTTTGTAGAGTAGATTGGAGTAGGTGTCCAAGAATGCGCTGCTCGGATCTTCAATGATCGATTTTTTGCTCCAGCTTAGTGCGGATTCGATACAGGCCGGATCGCTGCTGTTGTTAAAGATAGTCCAGGCAAAAGTGTTTAATTGATGTGGCGTAAAATCTTCTGATGAAAGATAATCATTAATGGTATTTTTCATCGCCACATAATTTTTCACCTGAAGGTAATAGTGTGCTCTAATCTTCTTGAACATCGGAACGAAATCGATGTCCGGATATTTTGCTGTCAGTTCATTTTGATAACTATCCCAATTAGGTTCGTGCTTGGCATCTATTTTAATCTGGAATAATTCGTTGACAACAACATTTGCCAGCGTACGGTTGGCAATACCGGGTGACTCCAATAGGATATCAATTTTTTCTTTATTGTTCCGGATCAGATTAAAAGCTTTCGAATTGGTAAATTTTGCTGCAGCCAATAGAATATGCACGTTCTCCTTTTTGAACAACTCATCTGTTCCTAATGAATTTGCTAATGTATTTTCCGCCTTGCGCGCAGTGTTTTCATCGTAGGCGATATTCGCTGCTTTTAGCATCTGCTTTGCCGTGTAGATATCCTGCGGTCTTTTATCGAATTTTTTTAACAGGGTGTAATACTGTGTTTCGGGATTTAGCCCATCCATTACATGGCCGACAAATTCAGGCGCATCGCTTGCTCCAACAATGCGGTGTACAGCTTGTCCATTGGGATTAAAAATAAGAAATGTGGGAAACGATTGAATATTGTATTCATTGGAAATAGCACGCGCATCGGCATACCATTTTTTGACGTTGGTATTATCAGATTCTGTGGAATCCATTTGTACCCTAACACTCATAAAGTTTTGATTGATGGGCTGCCCAACCTGTTCTAGCGGAAAGATTTCATTACTCATGTATTGGCATGGACCACACCAGGTCGCAAATAGCTCCATTAAGATAAATTTGTTTTCGGCTTCTGCGCGCTCCTTTACTTGTTTCCAACTCAATCCATTTATAAATTTCACACCCTTAGTCTGGGCATGAGCCAAATTCCCGAATAAAATCGTAAGGCACAATGCGATTATACTTCTCATACTCACTCAACAAAAGATTCATAATTATGCTTAAGTTATCAAATTAATCTGAAAACAAAAACACCTCCGATGTTTTAATTTCAGAGGTGTTTTTGCGGATTGATAAATCGTCTATTTGATATTTATCTTAGCCTTTAAATCTTTTGTTAGGCCGTCTTTGTGTAACATCAAAGAAGTTGTTTTATAACGTACAAATTCTTTTGTGGCATATAAGTAACCGTGGTAGTCATTTGTTGTGCCCCAAGAATTTTTAACGATGTAATATTCTTTTCCGTTTTGATCTTTCACAAGACCGACAATGTGCATACCATGGTCATCAGTTGTTTGCCAGTTGTCAAAAGCTTTTTGTCTTTCTTCGGCTGTAACTTTTAATTCCGGTTTAGGACCCACGAACATGGTTGATTTCTCTTGCTCTGTCATTTCCTCGAAAGGTTTTTCAGGTACATAAGCAACCCCGTTTTTCCAGGAGAAACCTTTTTCAGACACGTCAGTTGCCCAAGCCACGGTATAACCCTTTTGTAAAGCGTTGTCAATGATATCCGTTAAATCGTTCATTTTAACGTTGTAAAAACGGTCGAATGACCAGTTGTCTGGAATCAGCAATACGAACTGGCTGTAATACGGATGATCGGTTACGGAAGCAATACCGACATAGTCGTCTGGATTGATACCGATTACCTGATCTGCAAAGGTACGTGGTGTGTAGGATTTACCGTTATAGTCAAATTTCTCAGGAACCTCTCCAAGGTAAGAATCCATGGCAGCGGTATAGGCTTTCTCCCAGTTTGGTGTCAATGTTTTGCCCTTCACTACTGCCCCCAACATAGCGTCCAACATAGAAGTCATTTCGCCAAAGTTGTTACGGGTAGTGCCGTAGTGGAGACCTGTATACGCAGATTGTGGCATTGTCCCGTATTTACGAAAGGAGTTCAAAACATCATGAAATTGACCGCCCTCGCCCAAAGACAATCCACCATGAAGGCGTACATAGGTACGTGCTTTGTCTAAGTATGTGTTCCGCGCAGTGTAAATCTGGGATATTTCAACTGGTTTTTTACCCATACGAATCATCTCAGACTCTAGAAAAGAATTACCTGAATAAGACCAACAAGTACCTGATGAACCTTGATTTTTGATGGATGTATTGCCTAGATTAATGACTTCAGTAAAGGTAAATCCAGATTTGCTATTGTCATTTTGATTTGCTTTTAGCGCATTGATCAAATTGTCTTGTGCTTGTACTTGGAAAGACGCTGCAAAAAGTGAAGCGGCTAGTACAATCGTTTTATTCCAATTCATAGTTAGTATGTTGTTAATTTAATGTGGTGCTAAAATAAATAAATAAAATTGAGTAAGATCAATTCCTCTGTAAAATAATTGTGCTGAAAAATCTTTAATTTCTATCTTAATGTACTGCTAGGCAAAGAAATGATGACAGTTTCCTCAGGTTCAATAGAAATGGTCAGAATTTTCATTCTGACCATTATATCGTGTTTAGTCTATCATGTGCTGGCCATTGCTGCAACATTTTACAACGATTAGCATAGTTTTTCAGTCTGTTTCGCCTAATCCGTGATGGAGGACTTTTTTGGAAAAAGCAGCGAAGCAATAATGCTTAAAGCGAGGATACCGATAATCACAATCAGTGAATGTGTTGTCGTAAAGCCAACTTCAGCCAACCAATGGTGTAGCAGCATCTTTAGTCCAATGAAGACCAGTAAAAAGGCTAAACCTACTTTGAGGTATTGGAACTTGTGTATGATATTGACCAATAGGAAAAACATTGACCGTAAGCCTAGAATCGCAAAAATGTTCGAAAAAAATACGACGTAGGGGTCTTTGGTAACGGAGAAAATCGCAGGAATAGAATCCACTGCGAAAATAAGATCGGTAAATTCAATCACCAGCAATACAAGAAAGAGCGGAGTCATGTATTTTACACCGTTCTCGACATGGAAAAAGTGCCCACCATCTAATTTCGGAGTTACTTTAAAGTAGCGGGAAGCGAATTTAACGACTGGGTGATTCTGTGGATCGACTTCCTCTTCCTGGTTGCGGTTAATAAACATTTTGACACCTGTAAAGACTAGGAAAGCGCCAAAAACATAAAGAATCCAGCCAAACTTAGCAATAAGGGTGGCACCAAGGAATATAAATAGGAAACGCATAATGATTGCGCCCAAAATACCCCAAACCAAAACTTTATGATAATAACGCTCTGGAATACCGAAAGAGGTAAACAGTAAGACCATCACAAAGATATTATCTACTGACAAGGCGTATTCCACAACATAACCGGTAAGATATTCCAGGCCAAGATTCTTATTATAGACATCGAGACTGGCCGCTAGATCGCCGGGAATAATTTTAATATCGTGGTGGTGCTTGGCGATGACCTCTTGGAGGTGATTCAAATCATGGATATTGTGCAGTTCAAATCCATAGTGACGTAGCAGCCAATAGAAGCCTAAAGAGAATAAGACCCAAATGGCACTCATAATACTCGCCATCTTCAGGCTGACAGGTTTGTCGCCTTTAGAAAATAACCCAAGATCTATTGCAAGCATCAGTGCAATAAAGATGAGGAACCCACCAAAAAACATTAATTCGTGACTCATTTTATTTTTTTCTTTCTGTTGTGTATTTTACCAATTGTTCCAATCCGGCTTTGTATTCGCTGTCTGGAAAGTCTTCCAATATTCGAAATGCATCTTGTTGGTATTCCAGCATCTTATTTGTCGCGTATGCTAACCCACCACTCTTGCGCACAAAATCAATGACTTCAGCAACTTTTTGAGCATCCTCATTGTGGTTTTTAACTAAATTAATGATTCTTCGTTTTTCGCTTGCAGTAACTTGATGTAATGCATAAATAAGCGGTAAAGTTATTTTCTTCTCTTTGATATCATTGCCGAGCGGTTTGCCGACGTCATCTAAACCAAAGTCAAACAAATCGTCTTTGATCTGGAATGCAATTCCAATTTTTTCACCAAATTGATGAAGTTTATTTACTGTTCCCTGATCTGCATTTGACGAAGCTGCTCCGCAAGCACAGCAAGAAGCGATTAGGGAGGCCGTTTTTTTTCGGATCACTTCAAAATAAATAGACTCTTCAATATCCAGTTTACGGGCCTTTTCGATCTGAAGCAATTCCCCTTCGCTCATCTGTTCAACAGCTTCAGAGACAATTTTGAGTAAGTGATAATCCTGATGTTTTACAGAAAGGAGTAAACCTCTTGACAATAGAAAATCACCCACCAAAACAGCAATTTTATTTTTCCATAGTGCATTGATCGAAAAAAAACCACGACGTTCGTAGGCATTGTCCACCACATCGTCGTGTACCAAAGAGGCCGTGTGCAACAACTCCACAAGAGCAGCACCTCGGTATGTGGATTCATTAATTCCGTTACATATGCCCGCTGAAAAGAACACAAACATCGGCCGCATTTGTTTGCCTTTACGTTTGATCAAGTATTGTGTGATGCGATCCAACAAGGGGACGGAGCTTTTCATCGAAGCTTTGAATTTTTTCTCAAAAGCTTCAAGTTCATGGACAATAGGACGTTGAATCTCTCTTAATTTTGACATGAATTAGGGTGAAATACCAAAATAGTAAAGCTTAAAGATAGTGATTTTATGACAACTCTTCGGCTGCTCTCTCCAGATTTTTGTACCATTCCTCACCGTAGGTGCGGATCAGTGGATCTTTTAAAAACTTAAATACAGGGACCTGCAATTCTTTACCGAATGAACAGGCATCTTTACAGATATGCCAACGGTCATAGTGAAGCACGTCAAATTCGGGATAATGTGTTGTCCGTATAGGGTATAGGTGACATGATACAGGTTTACGCCAATGGATCTCGCCAAGTTCGTAAGCTTTTTCAATAGCACATTTTGTAATGCCATTTTCCCAGGTCACATAGGCGCACTCTTTATTGCCATCGACACAGGTAGTCGTCAGATCACCATCGACATCAATCACATATTTGCCTTGCTCCTCAATCGCTTCAATACCTTTCGCTGTCATATAGGGCTTTACTTTAGGATAAATCTCCTCCAAGATGGCCTTTTCACTTTCCAATAAAGGCGCGCCTGAGTCGCCTTCTATACAACAGATTCCTTTGCACTTTGACAAATTGCACACAAAGTCATTGTTGATGAGATCTTCGTGTACCAATACATTTCCTACTTCAATCATTCTAATTATTTTGAGTAGCTTGCTCGTTGTCCCAATTTGTACTTTAATCCACTTGCTTCCAGTAATTCTAATGTTACTGAACCGATTAAAATATCTACATTGGCTTTGACCGGAATACGGTTGCCATCATTGGTTACCCACAAATAAAGCTTGCTATTTTTTTTAAATATCCGTCCCGGTTTGATTTCGGGACTGAATTTGAGGCATTCTAATGTGCCTAATTCTGTTTTTATCTTTTCTATTCCAATATATTGTATGCCTAAGGTCGCAATCTCATCATTCAGAAAATAAGTCAGCTTAAAAGATTCCCCCGGTTTAACCGTTGACAGATCCAGGTTGCGCGCAAAATAGTAGGAGGAAAGCAAGTCAAAAGTCTGATCAACCTTCGAATTAAATGTTCCTTTATTACCGACAACGGTATTTGTCGCTTGGTTAAAGCGTACCTTATCATTTCTTCTGTACCCTCCTTCGCGAATGTTTTCGGTATAATAATAGGGTAAAAATGTTTTACTGTTAATATACGAATTGTATTCATTGCGTACCGTATATATCGCAAAGGCACCTGCTGTCTTACCTGCAGCATATAAATGAAAGGAAGGGTTTCCAGTTCCATCCTTTGTATCTTCAACAGTTAATGTTCCAGTTGCGGCGGAAATAAAACCATAGCGGAGTTTATACTTTAATTTCTCACCGCCTTTAAACGCAGATTCTTTAAGATGCGGTAATTCTTGAGCAAAAGCAGTACTTACTACCACGGATAAGTAAAAGAGCAAAGTCGATATAAGTTTCATATAGGTAAGTTTACGAAATTTGTTTGAAAAAGAAATGTTAATTTCATTCAAATAAATTTAACTTTTGGCATTAAATGAGACGTTCATAGACAATGACTTATAGATCGGTGTGATTGGATTACTTAGGCTGTACTCGTTTAAATACAGGTACGGTAGAACAAGGCTCACCATACATAATGCTTTTTGCCACCTTGCTAAGTTTTACCGTAAACAGCACAAATATGGATTCTGGAATAAAGGTGTCGCCACAGCCCTTTACAACGACACGCTGATCCCGAAATTGTTCCATGTCAATCTGTTCAATAGCCGCAGCATACTGCATACGTAATAGTTCATCCGCGTCTCCGAAGATGATTGTTGCTGCATACGGTTCCAATTTATTGGCCAATAACATGTAAGCCCAGGTGGGCACAATGGCATCTGCACTACAAGTAATGGCTACATGTTTATCCGCGTATTGCGACCAGTCGTTTGTCTTAATGAACTCGCGGAAATCCTTTTCTTTAAGGATCAAGCCATGGAAGAGATTATCCTTAATATCATATACCACATTGTCTGCTTGAGGATGATAGTTGGCCAAGTCGACTGTGACTAACCCACTTTGCGCAACTTTGTTGACAATATTTGTTTGAATATCCATATTACATCAAAAAAAAGCCGGACGATAATTCGTCCGGCTACAAATTTACTTAAAAATCTTTTAAAAGAATTTCACTCTATTGTCAATGATTTCAGCTTTGTCTTGTAATGCACGGAAAATAGATCCCCAAGCGCGTTGTGCTTTAGCTGCAAGCATTTGTTTCTTTTGTCCATTGATATCGGAAATAGCGGCAGGATTGGTAAAGCCGTTTACCTGTACTACATATACACCTGTACTTCCTTCAATCGCTTTGGAAGGTTTGTTTGGTTGAAGTCCAAAAACTGTTCCTACAACCTTGTTTTCCAATGCAACGCCAGGGATAACTGGGTTTGCGAAGACAACATTCTCAACGTGAATAGCTGATTTACCCACTTTTTGAGCAACCTGATCGATAGAAGATGCACCTGCTAAAGCTTTGCCAAATTTCTCTTTCAAAATCTTCGCTTTAACCATATTTCTTACTGCAGGCTCGATATCTTTTTTAACGGCTTCCAAAGAAAGCGTTCCTTTAGGTTGTATATCAACCAAACTTGCTAAGATGTAAGAAGTTTCAGTCTCAAATACTTTGTCCGAGATATCACCTTTTTTAGCATCAAAAGCCCATTTAATTAAATCACGCGGCGCTTCATTACCATCTAATACATTGTCCATCGCTGTTACGCGTGAAGCTGTTTTTGCTTCCAGACCAAGTTTTTTGGCTTCTTGAGCAAAGTTCTGTGCTGTAGCGGCAGATAAGAATGCTGTTGCTTTGCTATGCGCATTGTTCAACGTTTCTTTTCCACTGCTGATCACTTTATCAATGATGGCAACTTTCGCATATTTTGAGCTACCTGATTGTTTCTCAATTTTAATGACATGCACGCCAAATTGAGATTTTACAACTTTGATATCACCCGTTTTTCCTTCGAATACGGCATTCTCAAACTCAGGAACCATACGACCTCTTGTGAATGTCCCTAGTTCGCCACCATTTGTTTTGCTTTCGGGATCTTTGCTGAACTGAACGGCTAAAGCAGCAAAATTGTCTCCTTTTTGAATCAATCCTTTGATAGAATCTGCTTTCGCCAAGGCTTTATCAACGCCACCTTCAGCTGCAGGATCCAATAAGATATGAGAAGCTTTTACGGAGTCAGGACTTACGGTCGTAGAAACAACTTTTGCAATTTCATACGCATTGTTGTTTAAAAAAGGTCCGACTGTCGTGCCAGCAGCCACATTGAATACAACGGAATCTAAAGAAGGGCTCAACTGTCCTTTTTTCACATACGTGAACGGATATTTGTTGTCTGAATTGATCGAAGCAAACAAAGAGTCGTCTTTGGCAACAATTAAATCCTGTTTCAATTTGTTGATGGTCTCTTTTACCGCCAAAGAATCTTTAGCAAGAGGTTTTGCATCTACAGTTACATATTGAATTGCACGAGTTTCCTCTTGCGTTTTGAACATGTTTTTATGTTCATCATAATATTCTTGGTAATCAGCATCCGTCAATTTAGCATCTGCGTCTTTGACAGAAGCATAATCCAAAAGAATGTATTTGAAGTTTGCCAATTTATTGCGCTCTTGGTATTCTTCGTTTGCTTCCAATGAAGTAACGTATACGCTATTGGAAAGCAACTCGCCATATTTGCTGCTTAAACGTTCATCTCTGACGCCTTCAAGTAAGGTATTCCATTGGTCGTAGACAGCAGGATTATTATTTACCTGTCCTAAGAAGGTCATCAATTGACTATGGTCAAACTGTCCCGTTTGTGGGTTAGTAAAAGCTTGAACGATTTGAGGTGAAGGATTTGGCCCTTTTACTAAATCATTTAACTCTTCTTTACCGACAGTCAAACCGATTTTTTCAATCTCTTTTTTCAAGATCTCTCTTGACAAAAATTGATTCCACACTTGTTGAACAGCGTATGTTCTCATTTGAGGAGTTACTGCACCTCCCATTTGTTGTTTGAACATTTCTTCTGTTTGTTCAACTTGTTGATTGAACGCAGGATATTCAATTTCAGTTCCGTTGACTTCCCCTACACGATTTTGATGTCTCGCCCAAAAAGGAGCTCCTCCCCGAACGACATCGCCTAGTAAAAATGCTAAAATTGCGATAGCCATAGCTGCGGTCAAGATGACACCCGCTTTGTTACGCAAAAAGCCCATTAATCCCATAGTCTGCTTATTGTGTTTATATTGTGTAAATACTTGTATTTCGTTAATTTATGCATAGCATAGCAAAATGCGGTGCAAGATACAATTTTTATAAAAAAAAATGGAATATTTTCCTGAATGTAGCAAAACAAATTTGAAAAATAATTGTATAAACTGGAGTTTTTTCTTTCTTTTTTGTTTAATAGATTCGTTATAAAAGAGTTAATTGTACAATCAAACGATCGATAGGCTAGGGTTGAACCCGATTATTTTCCCAAAGAAGGGAATAGATTGTTGTTGGTAATAATGGTGTAGCCAGTGGCATTTGCTATATTGACATGTTTGAAATCTTTATCAGAAGTAAATGATGACCCCTGTAAGTTACCCCGATTATCGCGAAAGAAAGCCGTTATCGGAACGTGATTATAAAATATCCTGTTGCTGTTGCTATCAACTTGACTTTCGTCATAGATGATTTCTTCAGTTTTGATGATAGATCCGTCAGCCATCGTTACTACAACATTTTTTGTGAAAGTGGTCGTCTTTTCTTTTTCCCTACGGATGGCGTGGTCGGAGGTGATGCGCTGAGTTTCCTTTAAATTGTCATCATAAAAGATGATTTTTATGCTTTTGGGAAATTCATATACTTCGGTACTATCGTGTTTGATACGCATTTCTGGCGCTGTAAGATTGGCTTTTACCCGAGTCGAATCACTGTAGATGATGTCTACATGACGTGAGATGTCGACCGCCTCTTCCTTTTTCATGTTGGCAATCCGGTCGACCTCTTTTAAATCAGGTTCACACGAGGTCAATGAGAGCGCCCCTAGTAAAGATACGATTACTAGGGGCGATATATTTTGGATTATGGTTGAAGCAAATGTCTTGCGTACCATCGGATTAATCAAATTGTGTTCTTCTAAACCAGCGGTCATTTAAGGTAAAGCCTATATTAAAGTTAATATAACGTTCACGTAAGAGGCTATTGCTGATTTTGCCCATTTGCCCAAATTCTGCCGAAAAGTTTATTTTAGAGAAAGCTCCCGAAAATTGATTTCTTGCAAATGGAAAACCAACACCAACAGTAACAGCCATATCGTTGATATTTTGGTTACTTAGGAAATATTGTGTTTGGTTATATCTAAATCCAAGCCGATAATCTACTCGGTTCAAATACCTAAGCGAAGTGACATCGGGGGTAATTTGACCGCCAATCGCTACGCCGTAATTCTTGCGAAGCTCATTTTCTCCTTTTCTAGTCTGAAATCTCGACCAATCTGCGTATTTAAAATCAGCACCAACTAACCAGCGGTTGCTACGCGCAAGCGTGATACCGACATTATGCTTCAGTGGAAGGGTCAAATGTCTGCTACTGCGGTCAGAAATAAAGGTACTGTCCAACGGGATATTTTGGTTGTCCGGATCGGAAGAAGGGGTAGTTCTTGTATTAAATATTGTTGTTCTCTCTTTAATATCATTATTCAATGAACCGGAGTAACCAAAGGTCAGCGAATATTCCTTATTTAATGGTTGCTCGTATTGTAAACCATAATCAAAGATAATACCTTGTATTTCGCGTTTATTCTGTTGCTGGGTATTCAATGCTCCCGATGAAGGGAGAAATTCTACACGGCTATAATCATTTAAGGTTCCAAATAGATAAGACATGTTGGCACCGATACTCAGGCCTTTCACGATGCGTACCCCCCAACCAGCATAGGCTTTTGTTAAACCACCTTCGCCGGTGAAAACTTTTGTGTAAGGATCCGCATTTGAAGTTCCCGTTGAAGATGTCCGATAACCAATATCGGAGTAGGGAAGAATACCCAAACTGATCCCTCCGAATCGTTTCATGGGGAAAGTCATGGTGATGTGGCTAAAGGCAAAGTCAGCCGTGTTATCTGATCTGGTTGTCGAATTTAATTGCGTGTAATTGCCATATAGACCAGCATCAAAGGTGGTGAACTGTGTGGCAGAGTAAGATGCAGGATTGCTCGGGTTGGTGTTGTATACGCCATTGATTCTTCGAATAGCAGTATTCACCCCCCCCATACCTCTATATTGTGGCAATAAATCCTCTCGCATCTGACCAAGTCCAAATTGAGAGTAGGGTGATGCGGATGTCGTTTTTTGGGCAAATGCGGTAGTAGAACTAGCTAAAATTCCCCCTGCTAACAACAGTTGGAGTGATTTATTTTTTAGAGAGCTTGTAAAGCGTTTCTGCATGGTCAATCTATAAAATTGAGAAACTAATGTTTATTTAGTTTTAGTGAAATTTTCGAGTTATTTGACTCTGATATTAAATGTTTTTTGCTTTTAATCGCATACAAAACTATTCAATTTTTGCGAGCTTGTTAAGCCGATTTTGTTAAAAAAGGTTAAACGCTTATTGTACAGTGGCTTAGAAAAACTGAAAGTAGATTATAGTGAGTGTTATAATGGCGTATACGACCTCAAAAAACCATTTCTTTTTGGCATAAGTGAAATAATAAGCCATATAGATGGCGATAGAAGGTGCACAAAGTAAAAAATGGGCTTCTGTTAGTTTTTTATTCCAGTAGAACGACACTACCGCCAGGCATAACATAAAGAACAATAATTGAAATGACTTGCGGATATGCACGACACTTTTAAAAAAGTTATCTTTTAAGACCATTAAGAAGAGTATTAAAGTAAAAAAGACCGGCACGAGTACCAGATAGTCGACCAATTGAATACGGATAGCCGTAGGAAATTTGTACGTAAACGGCAGCCAAATCGTATAAAACTGCTGCATTTTGCCCATCCAAAGATAGATTACCGCCAAGATAAAATACACCGTGGCCAAGCCAAGGAGTGGGGTGATCCATTCGCGCCAGTTGAACGGCCTGAAAATGAGTAGGCCTATCCATAATAAGCCAAACATACTCAAGAATGGAAAGTAAACCAAGCTTCCGATGCCTACAATCATACCCAGATCAAACATTTCGGCTTTAACATCCGTCTGCCGATAGAGGGAGAGCAACTTGCTTAACATCCATATCGAAATAAAATTACAGATCAGCGTTGGAGACAGCACCAAAAATGGTAAAAACAAGCTGGCCAATGTCATATACATCAAAGCGACCAGAAAGCTCGGTTTCCCGAGTAAGTTAAAATGGCTTGTAATGCGATTGAGTATTGTCGCCTGGAAGATCGTCAAGATCAGCGTGATAAAAACATTGGTGGCAGGAGAAAGGTTGATTAAGTTGTTTTCTCCCAATAAATTGCCTAATGCCGGTTCAAAAATTACAGAGTCAAGTTTATCCGGAAGGTGCAAAAAAATCCCTAAACATAGCACAAAGCCTACGAGCGATAGAAATACAATATTAATGGGTGAATAATTCCTAAACTGACTAATAATCATGATCTTGATAGATAGCTACTATGTATTCTTTTTTTCCAATTTGCTAATGCGACGGTCAAGCAGAAAAAGGAAGAAAGCCAAGCCCAGAAAAATGACCAACATGACCAATACTACGACGTAGATTTTTCCTTCGCTACGCAATCCGGTCGCCATATCGACATCTTCTTGCGCAAATGTACTCAGGGTCGATAACATGAGTAAGACGATTGACAATGCTATTTTTTTCATTTCTATTGCTATAAATTATTATTCGAGTTGTTGCCTATTTTTATGCGCAACATAACATGTGTTTTATGGATACAAATCTTTGATACTTATGCGCCTAATTCTTGCTTTCTCTCTAATAAACGCATTCTATAGCGCATTGTACAGATCCAGGTCGCTATTAAAATCCATCCAATGACAGAACTGTAGAACGTCGGGCGTAGCTCGTTACTCATCTGAAGATCAGCAAATGTCCCATTCCCACCACTACCTGGGTGTAGGGAATCTGTTAGTTTAGGTAAGATATAGATAAGTACAATGATAATCGGAAAGGCAAAAATATTGTATACTGCAGAAATCTTCGCTCTTTTTTGTTCTTCTTCCAATGCATTGCGGAGAACAAGGTATGCGAGATACATCAATGTTGCGATCGCAGAGCCATTTAGTTTCGGGTCGTTTGGCCACGGTTCACCCCAGGTGATATTTGCCCATAACATACCCGTCGCAAGTCCCAAAAAGCAGAATGTGATACCCGTATTTACAGCCTCTATAGCCATTAAATCATAGGCTTGTTTTCCGGTGTTGAGGTATTTAATGCTGTATACCACAGAAACCAAATACATCGAAATCATAGCAAACCACATCGGAACATGAAAATAGACATTACGTATGCTTTCATGTAGGATAAATAGGCGGGGAACAGGACCTAAAAGTCCATTGATAATAACACCACAGATAATCAATACCGCTAATACTTTCCACCATTTTTTTCTCATGGTTATATTGAATTTAATTTGTCTTCAATGCTCATATTTAATCTCGCCAAAGGTACGGAAATAACAACAAAGAAATAGTGATGGTGATTACATTAATTGCGAGTAATACGATTATTTCTTTGCTGCTTGAAGCTCTTTCCAAACCTTCAATAGCATTGCGTGATAGTTTTATTAATACGATCAATAAGGGGATAATTGCCGGGAAACTAAGTATTGCCATTAGCGTGCTGTTGTTTCCTGCTTTAGCGCTAATTCCAGAAATCATGGTAAATACAGTTGAAAAGCTAATGCTTCCGAGCATGACCGATAAGAAGTAGAGTGTCGGGTCGCCAATGGGGTTTTTGAATATGGTTGAATACACAAAATAGGCGATGGTCGCCAGCAGTGTCATCACCATGGTATTGTAGATAATTTTTGCTAAAATAATCGCTCTTGGGTCAACCAGCATGTAGTAGTAGAATTGCCGATTGGGGTTTTCTTGGACGAAGCTTTTGTTGATTGCATTGATCGAAGCGAAGAGCATAATGATCCAAAATAATGCATTCCAAGTAGTCGTATCAACTGATTTAAATGCTTGATAGCAGACGAAAACA
This sequence comes from Sphingobacterium zeae, assembly GCF_030818895.1. Lineage (NCBI taxonomy): Bacteria > Pseudomonadati > Bacteroidota > Sphingobacteriia > Sphingobacteriales > Sphingobacteriaceae > Sphingobacterium > Sphingobacterium zeae. Next base: position 5,154,461 of record NZ_JAUTBA010000001.1, on the reverse strand, counting down.
GTTGATACGACATATAGTAGAATTCCGTTAATAGCATATTTTGAACGCCATTCCAGAATGATGTCTTTAAGAACTAAGGTTTTTACTTGTTGCATCAGCGTCATATGCAGCAAAGATACAAATGTATTTTAACCGCGATAGTGAGCAACAACATCAATTCCTAAAAAAGACGTTATTTTTACTTATACGTTAGAAATTTTTGACTTCGCAGCATCAGTTGTATCATCGATTTTGCCTGCCAAGTTTTGAGCTGCACCGTTGGCGTGTTCCAAAGCTTCTCTGCCAGCTTCTTTCGCCTTGTTTTTTAGTGCATCCGCATCTTCTGTGGCCTTGCTGAAAGCAGCCTGAGCTTTCGATTTTAAGTTATCTAATTCAGACGAAGCTTTATTGGCTAATTTTTGCGCCTTTTTAGCTTCTTTCTTAGAAAGATCTTTCAATGACTTAGTTAAGCTCTTAATGCCATCATTTGCACGATCTAATTGTTTTTTTCCGTCATCAGTTCCTAAAAGGTACCATGCAGCAGCTCCCGCAGCCAATCCTACCAAAGCAAATGCCACTAATCCATTTTTGCTATTTTTCATAATTCTTCTATTTTGTTATATATTCAAATGATAATCAAGTATGATACCAAATGAACAATCACAGGGTGATTTTGTTTAAAAAGAATCAATAATTAACAAAATTTTACATATCAATCTTTTGCTGCTTCGACTGGAGGTTGTAGAGGTGTTGATAGAGCCCACTTTCTTTTTGAAGCAGCTCAAAGTGGGTGCCGCTTTCCGATACGATGCCGTTCTCGACAACGATAATTTTATCGGCATCGATAATAGTAGATAATCTATGCGCAATGATAATCGAAGTACGTCCGCGCATTAATTCTTCCAATGCCTCTTGTACCTGGCGCTCAGACGCTGAATCTAGTGACGAAGTGGCCTCATCTAAGATAAGAATGGCAGGGTCTTTTAACAGTGCGCGGGCAATGGCAATACGCTGGCGTTGCCCGCCAGAGAGTTTTACGCCACGTTCCCCAACGAGGGTGTTATAGCCTTCCGGGAAATTTAAGATAAATTGATGTGCATTGGCACGTTTAGCAGCGGCTATAATTTCATCTTCTGAGGCATCGAGTTTGCCATACGCAATATTTTCGCGGATAGTACCTCCAAACAGCAATACATCCTGGGGTACAATAGCGACCTGATTACGGATATCGCATAATTCAAAATCGGATGCTGGTCTGTCGTCGTAGCAGACTTCACCTGTATTGACCGTGTAGAATTGTAAGATCAATGAAGCGATTGTTGATTTTCCTGTTCCACTTGGTCCAACTATGGCAATTTTATCTCCAGCATTGGCTGTAAAATTGATGTCTTTTAGAATTTCAATATCGGGACGACTTGGGTAGGCAAAGGAAACATGATTGAAGCTTAGTTTGCCGGTCATTATTTCGTGAACTTCTTTACAAGTCGGTTTCACATTGAGGTTTTCTTGAGGCTCATCCAGAATTTCCAAAATGCGTTCACTTGCCCCTAAGGAGCGTTGGATATTGGCGTAGAGTTCAGGAAAACTGCCCATGGATCCTGCAACAAACATCGAATATAGGATGTAGGTCGTCAGGTCGCCGACAGTCATTTCGTGGATAGCAACTAGTGCAGCTCCATACCATATAACAGCGATTACTGCTCCAAAAATACAGAAGATGATAAATGAAGCAAATGCACCCCGAAAGGTTGCACCTTTAACGGCAAGTTTGACGACAGAATCCATCTGTCTGCTATAACGGTTAAACTCGAAATATTCGTTAACAAAAGCCTTCACATTGCTGATGCCTAATAAAGTCTCCTGAACGATACTGTTTGATTCAGCCATTTTGTCTTGGGCCTGTCTGGATAGTTCACGGATAAATTTTCCAAAGATAATGGCCGCCACAACGATGATCGGTAAAATACAAAGGTTCATGAGAGCAAGTTTGGGCGATACCCAAACCAATAGGAAAACACCAAAACAAAGGCTGATCAACTGCCTTAGGATTTCAGCTAGTGTGGTGGTCAAGGTATCCTGGATCTGCGAAAGATCTGCAGACAGACGGCTGTTTAATTCGCCAACTCGGCGGTTGGCAAAAAATTCGATCGGTAATGAAATCAGTTTTAGATAAGTATCCTTGCGGAGGGCAGCCAATGTACGTTCTGCGATTTCAACAAAAATACGGATGCGAAAAAAAGAAACGACCGATAGAAAAGATAATATAATAAATGCAATGCCACCGATATAATATACTTCTGGAGGAAGCCAGAGATATTTTTGCTTCCCTTGAGCAGCATCGATCATAGCCCCAAGCAGTGCTGGGAACGCCAACATGGCTAGACTGGATAATACCAAGAAAAACATGCCTATTCCAAATTTAAACCGATAAGGTTTTAAATAGGTCAATAATTTTGCAGCTCTCAATAGGAGCTCCTTATTCAATTTTGGTTTTGGTAGATCCTCTTCTTGTTTATTACCGCTGTTGAATCCTCTTGCCATATCCGCTACTTCAAATTTTGTTGCGAGGACAAATGTAACGAGATTAAAAGGAATTTGCTATCATACTATAGTCAATTTTTACTAGTAAGCTGACTTTTTGATAACCTAGGGGCTAATTTGACTTGTCGGCTATTATGTTGAAACTGGTATTTGCCTATTCTATTCTATACTTTGTCGTTTTGCAAAGGCTTGCTTTGCACGGTTTGTTTAGCTTTGGCCGTGTAGAGTAGATAACCTAAGACCCCGATCACAAGTAAAGCAATATAAAGGAGAATATTGCCTAAACCTCCGTTACCTGATGTTTTGTCAACTTGGCTACGTAATTTTTCGTTTTCTTTCTGAAGCTTGCTTATGGTGCCGATATAAGCAGATACCTGTTTGTCATAATCTGTTGCCAGCTGCTGAAATTTATCTTTCTCAAAATCTTTGATTTTAAGGAGTTTTTGTGTTTCGAGAAAGATATTATTATCGGTAATCACAATATCTTTAAGGATATCGATACTCTTTTGCATATCTCCTTTTGATTTAAATAGACCAAAAAGGCCCGTTTTTTTGGTAAGACTGGTGTCATAAGCACCGAACTTTTGTTGCCTGGCATTGAGTAGCTCGTTTACATGGCTCCGCTGTACTTCATAAGCGCTGGAATCTGGATTGGTTTGAGCGTTGACTTGTTTCAGGAAGCCGGATAGCATTGTGAGCAGAAAAAGGAGTTTTATAGATCTCATGTATGTTGAACAATTTGTATAATCAAATATCGAATTTAAAACTAACGTTTGCGGTAAGATTTTGTTTTATTATCGTGCAGTAATCCGGTCGTAGCTCACTTCGCCCTTCGTTCGCCATCTATTCGCCCTTTGTTCGGGAATTGTCTACCGCCTGTCCAACTTGGGTCCACCTTGGGCCCACTGATTGTCCACCTAATCAGTGGGCCCAAGGTGGACAGTCAGTGGGCGCAGCGTGGAGCGGCCCCGAATAAGGGGCGAAGCAAGTGCGAACAGGTAGCGAAGCGATTACCAGTAACGATGACCGCGGGTTGACGCTAGCTAATTGTTCTATAATACCGAATCTTTAAATTCTATGCGAATTACGTTGGAGTCATCGTCATGAAGTCCAAGGAGCTGGCTTGCATTGCCTTTATTGATGGCGATTTCGAGATAGTTGGAAATGCCGAATAAGCACAGTTTTTCTCCTTCGCCTACTTCATTGTAGTGCCAGGAAAGGTTGGTGATGGTCTCATTGCGTTTGAAGTAGAGTACAAAATGCCGGCCTTTCTGTACCTTATTGAATAAATCTTTGGAGATGTTGGTGATGGCATTGCCAAAGGCATCCACATAAATGACATTGCCTCTGATCATATCTTTATCAAAGATGGGCTGCAAGGTCATTTTTTCAATCAGCTGTTGCATTGGCGTTCCGACATCTTTTAGTTTTCCCCCTTTGGCGATGTGACAGGCAGATTTAGATAGAATGTCTGCTAATGGAAAATGTAGATACCGCAAATCCTGCATTAAGTTGAGTTCGTAGAGTTCTTGTGGTTCATTGCCATTCAACAATAGACTGAAGATACCGTTGTCGGCTCCAACGAAATAGTGATCATTATATTTCATGCCGATATACCTGGATTCTTCATGAAATAAGGTGTTGATCCCGATGATGTGGACAGTTCCTTTCGGGAAATAGTGATAAGCATTGCCCAATACAAATGCGGCTCGAGGAATATTAAATGCTGGGATCTCATGAGTAATATCAACAATATTGGCATCAGATAACTGCGTTAAAAGACTCCCTTTTAGCGCCGCTTGATAAAAATCTTTATGTCCTAAGTCTGTTGTTAATGTAATTACTGCCATTATAATCTAAATCCTAGATTGAATTGCTGTCGAATTCCCGTAAAATATACCCCGTAATTTATCCAAATAGAGAACAAAATTACTATTTATCAGGTGATTTGTAAAGCTAATTGGAGAACTTATTTTGATTATCTTTTTTTTTCGGTTGATATACACCGACATAGCGTAAATTTCACGTATATTGACATGTTTGCACCATAGACATTGCCCTCCAGATACGCATTCTTATTCGCGTTGTTTGTACGCGCTATATTCTTGGTGGTTTCGTTAGAATACGTTAATTTTGAATAGTGTTATACAGGAATGATATTGTGTAATGGCTACAATCTAATTAATTCTAAATAGATAAAATTTGAACGAATTACTAATTGCATTAGATGGTCTGAATTTGCCCGTATTGTGGGGAGCAGACAATGAGCACTTCGATTATTTGAAGAAGCAATTCCCTAAACTGCGGATTGTAGCTCGCGGAAGTGAAATGAAAGTGCTAGGAGATGCGAAGGAATTGGACCTGTTTGAACACTCTTTTCAGGAAGTTGTGGCCCATTTGGAGAAATTTAACAACATTACCTTGTTGGATTTTGAAAATCTGCTGGGAGCAAGTGCAGGTTCTGCCGCTCAACAGGAAAAGGAACTCGCTTCCAAGAATGCTGCTTTTGGATCCGAACCAATCGTATATGGGCCTAATGGTCTGATTGTACGTGCACGTACCCCCAACCAGCGGAAGATGGTAGAGAGTATTTCCAAAAATGATATCTTATTTGCTATCGGACCGGCAGGAACGGGAAAAACCTATACTGCCGTTGCTTTGGCTGTTAGGGCACTCCGGAATAAAGAAATTAAAAGAATCATTTTGACGCGGCCAGCTGTTGAAGCGGGAGAAAATCTGGGATTTCTTCCAGGCGATCTAAAGGAAAAAGTAGATCCCTATTTGAGGCCCCTTTATGATGCCTTGGACGATATGATTCCTGCCGAAAAACTCAAAGGTTATTTGGAAAACCGCACCATCGAGGTGGCACCATTGGCGTTTATGCGGGGACGTACGCTCGACAACTGTTTTGTCATTTTGGATGAAGCTCAGAATGCAACAGATATGCAGTTGAAGATGTTTTTAACGCGGATGGGGCCTACGGCCAAATTTATTGTTACTGGTGATATGACACAAGTGGATTTGCCGAAGAAAAATCAGTCGGGATTGTCAACGGCGATTCGCTTATTAGACAATATCGAAGGGATAGATATTGTTCACCTCAGCGGCGGAGATGTGGTGCGCCATAAATTGGTGCGTCGCATATTAGAAGCATATGGCGACATTTAATAGGCTGATGCCGAAAGAAAGGTATTGTTTTCCCGCTAGAAACAAATGAGTACAGCGAGCTCATAAAATAAATGCGGTATGATCCTGCCTGGCATAAAGGCGCCATTCGCAGATTATAATAATTATTTACAGGTGTATTTTACTTTGAACATGAATGCTATAAAAGAAACAAATTTCAATTTTGAAAACCAGACTGCTTTTTACAGAGGAAAGGTGCGTGATGTGTATACGATTGCCAATACGTATTTGGCAATGGTAGCTTCCGACCGTATTTCAGCATTCGATGTGGTGCTTCCTCGTCCTATTCCGTATAAAGGGCAAGTTCTGAATCAAATTGCAGCCAAATTTTTAAAGGCTACTGCTGATATTATTCCAAACTGGGTGGTATCTGTTCCGGACCCAAGTGTGACAATTGGGCAAATGTGTGAGCCGTTTAAAGTGGAAATGGTTATCCGTGGTTATTTATCCGGCCATGCCTGGCGTGAATATGCGGCAGGTAAACGTGAAGTTTGTGGTGAATCATTGCCAGAAGGGTTAAAGGAAAACGACAAGTTGCCGGAACCTATTATTACGCCGACAACTAAAGCTGCGGTCGGCCACGATGAGGACATCTCACGTGCTGATATTTTGAATAAGGGCATCGTAAGTGAGGAGGACTATGTTCAGCTCGAGCAATATACAAAAGCTTTATTCCAAAGAGGAACTGAAATTGCAGCACAACGCGGTTTAATATTGGTGGATACGAAGTATGAGTTTGGTAAAAAGGATGGTCAAATCGTGTTGATTGACGAAATTCATACACCGGATTCTTCGCGTTATTTTTATGCCGAAGGTTATCAAGAACGCCAAGATCAAAATGAGCCACAAAAGCAACTATCGAAAGAGTTTGTAAGGAAATGGTTGATCGAAAACGGTTTTCAAGGAAAAGACGGACAAACTGTTCCGGAAATGACGGATGAAATTGTAGCTTCCATTTCTGAACGTTATATTGAACTATATGAACATATTGTCGGAGAAAAGTTTGTTTACCCAGAACAGGAAAATGTGCTTGAACGGGTAGAAAGAAATGTGGCAAACGCCTTAAAAACGCTAAATTATTAGTACATTGTATCCTCAAATAAAGGAGATCAGCTCATGAAGTATACCATTGATAAACACGATCGCTATATTGTCATAGAACCACATGTCGATGTGATAGATGCGGATAATGCAGCTAAACTCAAAGGAGAGTTTTTGTTGCGGAATACGATTGGACAACGAAATATTGTGCTGGATATGATTCATGTTAAAAAAACAGACGAAGTTGGCATCCGGTTAGGGGTACTCGCACATCGGTTGTGTCAATCGGTTGGTGGCATATTTATTCTGGTGAATCTTTGTCCTACATTAATGGATATGGTTCGTGTATCACATTTAGATAAATCGCTAAAGATTGCACCATCATTGAAGGTTGCCGAGGATTTAATCTTTGCACACGAACTGGAATCTGCGTATCGGGGGGCGATTGAGGATTAATATGAAGTTTGAAGTTCTGATATTAGGAAATAGCTCGGCAACGCCCATGTTTGATCGTCATCCGACCAGCCAGGTGTTGAACTTTAATGAGCAATTGTTTTTGATCGATTGCGGAGAAGGCACACAGATGCAGCTCAGCAGATATGGTATCAAGAGCAATCGTATCGGACATATATTTATTAGCCATCTACATGGAGATCATTATTTGGGCCTGGTGGGTTTGCTGTCATCCATGCACCTTGTCGGCAGAAAAAGTGATCTCCATCTGTATGGCCCTGCCGCGTTAAAAGAAATTTTAGACTTACAGTTTCTACATTCTGAAACAGTTTTACGCTATAATCTTGTTTTTCATCCAATTTCACCTGACGCGCCGGGTGTTATTTTTGAGAATAGGACATTAAAGGTAAGTACATTCCCGCTGAGACATCGGATTGCCTGTACGGGATTTCGCTTTGATGAGGGGCCGCGGGCACGAACTTTACTTGCCGATGTGGTACAGGCCTTAAATATTCCGACCGTTTATTATCCTATGATAAAAAAGGGGATGGATTATGTCGACGAAAGCGGCAAAGTATATGCTGCAGATGATTTAAGTCTCCCCGCACCACGTTCGCGCAGCTATGTCTATTGTTCGGATACGGTACGTACAGCAGACTATCTCCCTTTTGTTCAGAAGGCAAATCTCATGTATCATGAGTCTACATTCTTGCATGATATGGTGGATCGTGCTAAAGAGACATTTCATACAACAGCCTTTGAAGCTGGCGAGATAGCGAAAGAAACTCATGCCAAAAAATTACTTTTGGGGCATTACTCAGCACGATATAGAGATTTAAATCCACTATTGGAAGAAGCGAGGTCGGTATTCCCCAATACAGAGCTTTCGATAGAGGGGAAATGGTTTTCAGTATAAATAAGCGCTCCGATGAATAATTGCTTATTATATTGCATATGATGAACAATTTATCTAAGTTTACGGCTCTAATTTTTTTATAATGGATAATCCATTCAACTTAAACAACCTATTACGGGAAAATATTAAGAAGCTCGTACCTTATTCATCCGCAAGAGATGAATTTAAAGGGGAGGCATCTATATTGATCGATGCCAATGAAAATCCTTTTGGATCCCCACTAAGCCATGATTACAACCGATACCCAGACCCTCTCCAACATCAACTCAAAGCAAAGCTTTCTAAAATAAAAGGCGTACCCGCAGAAAATATCTTTTTGGGAAATGGAAGCGATGAAGCAATTGATATTTTATATCGTGCTTTTTGTACGCCAGGTGTGGATAATGTGATTTTAGTTCCACCAACCTATGGTATGTATGAAGTTTCTGCCAACATCAATGATGTAGCCTGCAGGAAAGTCAACCTCACCGCAGATTATCAATTGGATTTGGAGGGTATTGCCAATGCAATAGACGCCCATACGAAATTGATTTTTATCTGTTCTCCGAATAACCCAACCGGAAACTCAATCCGTCGTCAGGACATTGAAACGATCCTGAATAATTTTCAGGGGCTGGTGATTGTGGACGAAGCTTATATCAATTTTTCCGCTGTAAAATCATTTACACAAGAATTGGCAGAATATCCCAATTTAGTTGTGTTGCAGACATTGTCCAAAGCCTGGGGCTTAGCCGCCTTACGCTTGGGTATGGCTTTTGCGAGTAAAGAGGTAATCGCTGTTTATAATAAAATTAAACCTCCATATAACATTAACCAGGCCACACAAGATATTGTACTGGAAGCTTTAGATCAGGTGGATCAAGTCAATGACTGGATAAAAGAAACCGTAGCTGAGCGCGAAAAAATCGTGCGCGAACTGCTTGAACTGGATTATGTACAGCATATCACACCTTCCGATGCTAACTTTATTTTGGTCAAAATGGATCAACCTCGGGAAGTTTACGATTACTTGGTTCAATATGGAATCATCGTGAGGGATCGATCTAAAGTCGAATTATGTGAGGGATGTTTGCGGATCACGGTTGGCACACCGGCTGAAAATCAAACATTATTAGAAAAACTTAATCAAATCAATAAATAATACTATGCCTGATAACTTAAAACGTGTACTGTTTATAGACCGAGACGGAACATTAATTTTGGAACCAGAAGATGAACAAATCGATTCTTTTGCCAAATTAAAATTCTATCCCGGTGCCTTGCAGTATCTGCCACGTATCGCAAAGGAACTGGATTTCGAATTGATCTTGGTTTCGAACCAAGATGGTTTAGGAACTTCTTCCCATCCGGAAGAGAATTTCTGGCCAGTCCATCATTTTGTGCTCAATACGTTTGCAGGAGAAGGGGTGGTATTTGCCAAAGAGCATATCGATAAAACTTTTCCACATGAAAATGCGGACACGCGTAAACCGGGGATAGGCATGTTGGGGGATTATTTTGATGCATCAAGATATGATTTGAGCCAGTCTTTTGTTATTGGTGATCGTGTAAACGATGTTAAACTGGCACAAAATCTTGGGGCTAAGGCAATCTGGCTCCGCGCCAATGATCAATTAGGTGCATTGGAAAACTTAGCGATCGATTCAACTGTTATAGCTTTAGAAACAACAGATTGGAAGACCGTATATGAATTTCTTAAATTGGGCACGCGTACCGCCGAACATCATCGTAAGACTAATGAAACAGATATTTTCATTCATTTGAACTTGGATGGTTCAGGTAAGTCTGACATTGATACAGGATTGCCATTTTTTGACCATATGTTGGATCAATTGGCTCGGCATGGGGCATTAGACTTGACGATAAAAGCAAAAGGGGATCTGCATATAGACGAACATCATACGATAGAAGATACAGGTATCGCTTTGGGGGAGGTATTTTTAAAAGCCCTTGGTGATAAGCGGGGTATTGAACGTTATTCGTATACATTGCCGATGGATGATTGTTTGGCTCAGGTTGCATTGGATTTCGGTGGTCGAAACTGGATTGTATGGGATGCCGCATTTAAACGGGAAAAAATTGGAGATATGCCTACAGAGATGTTTTTCCATTTCTTTAAATCGTTTTCGGACGCTTCGCGATCGAATTTAAATATAAAAGCAGAAGGCGAAAATGAGCATCACAAGATCGAAGCAATCTTTAAAGCATTTGCTAAATCCATCAAGAAAGCAGTGAGACGCGATGCTGATCACATGCAGTTGCCAAGTACGAAGGGAGTATTGTAAAATGATAGGAATTATTAATTATGGTGCAGGGAATATTTTTTCCTTAACAGCGGCGTTAGATCGGGTAGGACTCTCCTATGGGATGATCAATACGGCGGAGGAGATCGATCAGTACGATCGGATTATCATCCCAGGAGTCGGGCATGCGGGGGCAGCGATGGATAAATTGCAGGAGTCGGGACTCGTACCAGCTATCAAAGCGCTTCGTAAGCCGGTGTTGGGTATTTGTGTAGGAATGCAATTGCTAACTGACTTTTCAGAAGAGGGAAATGCAGAAATGTTAAAGTTAATTCCTTTGAAAACTCTTCATTTTGATAGCAAAATGGCTGGCAAAGTCCCACATATGGGGTGGAATAGCGTTGCTGTACAAGCAAATAATCCTTTATTTGCGCACATTCAAAATCAGACTTATTTTTATTTTGTCCACTCGTATTTCATTGAATTCGATGACAGGTATACCGCTGCAAAATGTGTCTATGGGCAGCCCTTTTCAGCGGCAATTTCCAAAGACAATTTCTTTGGTGTACAATTTCACCCCGAGAAATCCGGGAAAGCAGGTGAGCAATTATTGCTCAATTTTTCAACTATTTAAATTGACTAAAAACATTCAACTATGTATATCATTCCAGCAATAGACGTTTTGGACAAAAAGGTTGTCCGCCTGAGAGAAGGCAACTATGACGACGTCACAACGTATGCAATCAGCTTAGAAGAGCAGATCGAAAACTATCATGCAAATGGTACTGAGTTGGTTCATATCATTGATTTAAACGGAGCAAAAGGAGACTTCAGCAATCAGGCCTACCTATTTGATATCATCCAGAAAACAGAAATGAAAATTCAATATGGAGGTGGTGTTAGAAGTATAGAAAAGGTAAAGGAACTGGTCGATGCGGGTGTTTACCGTGTCATTGTGGGAACACAGGCGATTACAAATCCTTCTTTCCTGGAGGAACTGGCTACCTTGAACGAAGGGAAAGTGAAGTATGCGGATCACATTGTAATAGCAATTGACGTATTGGATGAGGTTATTAAATATTCGGGCTGGTTGGAAAGCTCGCCAATTAAACTGATCGAGTATATCGATAAATGTTTGGTATTGGGATTCTTTAGGTTCTTATGTACCGATATTAGTAAAGATGGTAAATTGGGCGGTGCTGGTGTTGAATTGTACCAAAAGTTGTTGAGCCATTCTCCAATTATCAAGCTCATTGCTTCTGGTGGAATCAGTTCAATGGATGATATTCAGAAACTTCAGGAATTGGGTGGAGTAGAATCTGTAGTTGTTGGAAAGGCAATCTATGAAAATAGAATCTCGATCGATGAAATCAAAGATTGGAATTTAAAATCGTTAATCAGATTTTAGCATGCTTGCAAAACGTATTATTCCGTGTTTAGATGTTAAAGATGGGCGAACTGTAAAAGGCGTCAATTTCGTAGACTTGCGTGATGCGGGTGATCCTGTTGAGCTAGCCTATGAGTATTCTCAACAGGGAGCTGATGAACTCGTTTTCCTGGATATTACAGCGACCCATGAAAGACGTAAAACAACGATTGATTTAGTCAAAGCAGTCGCACGTCAAGTCAATATTCCTTTTACAATCGGGGGGGGGATCAATGAAATTAAAGATGCGGAAATTTTATTAAATGCGGGTGCTGATAAGATTTCCATCAATTCAGCCGCGGTACGTAATCCGGCTTTGATTAATGAAATGGCAGCTGCTTTTGGCGCACAATTCGTCGTAGTAGCAGTAGATACCCGATCTATTGAAGGACAAAATTTTGTGTACTTGAGCGGTGGACGTATAAAGACCGAGTTGAATACATCGGAATGGATCATGGAGGCACAGGAGCGAGGGGCAGGAGAGATTTTGCTCACATCGATGGATCATGATGGTACAAAAAATGGCTTTGATAATGGCTTCTTAAAAACCATAAATGATCAGATTCATATTCCGCTTATAGCTTCTGGCGGTGCCGGTAATCAACAGCATTTTGTGGATGTTTTTCAACACGCTAATGTAGATGCTGCTTTGGCGGCTTCTGTCTTCCACTATGGCGAAATATTGATTCCGGATCTTAAAGCTACGTTGCAGCAAAATGGAATTGTCGTACGATAGAAAACAGGATTGAAGACTAATAATCAAAGAGCAGTACGTCATAGACTTGCTGAATAAAGTCCTGAGAAATTAAACGAGAGCTCATGGCTCTTCGAAAATAATTAAAAATTGAAATACTAAAATCATGTTAGATTTTGCAAAAAGTGACGGCCTTGTTCCAGTGATTGTGCAGGACTTCCAAACGTTGGAAGTCTTGATGTTGGGCTATATGAATGAGGAAGCTTGGCAGAAGACTCAAGCAGAGAAACGTGTCACGTTTTTCTCCCGAAGCAAAAATCGCCTTTGGACAAAGGGTGAAGACAGTGGTAACTTTTTGAATGTAAAAAGCATTCATATTGATTGCGATAAAGATACCGTTTTAATTAAAGCAGACCCAATGGGGCCTACTTGTCACACTGGGAGCAGAAGTTGTTTCAGTACAGATTTTAATCAAAATTTTCTGTTGGAGCTAGAGCGCATTGTTAACAATCGGTATGCGCATCCGTCAGACGAATCTTATGTTAACCGTCTGCGTTCTCGTGGGATCAATAAGATTGCCCAAAAGGTGGGTGAGGAAGCGGTTGAAACAGTCATTGCAGCTTTGACCGAAACTGATACTGATTTTATCAACGAGACTTCAGACTTATTGTTTCATTTGATCGTATTGTTGCGGGAAAAAGGATTTTCTTTAGAAACAATTGCGAAAAACCTAGAAAGCAGACATCAATAGGTGTTTGGGCAATGGGATTGCCGTTGAACAAAATCAAAAGTGGTCAGCAGGCTTTAAGCTAAGATGACAAAAGAATCTCAGAAGTGCAGTATATTTGTGGATATACTGCACTTCTTGTTTCTACGGGCTAACAATACGTATTGCTGTATTGATCTTTACTGGATCCACAGTTCGGTCGGCGGAAAATTTAATCCTATTGCATATAAAATGGATATGAACTATGCGATCTGGATAGAGAAGGAGTTTTAGCGAAATAACTATGGATATTACATTGAAATCGACGTTACCAGGACATCAGAACCCTATTTTCTGTGTTGAGAAAGGTTATGATGCAAATACCTTTTTTACAGGTGGTAACGATAAAGGCGTTGTTGAATGGGACGTGGAGAGTAATGCGTTTAAACGCATTCTATGTGCGGTTAGTTCATCGGTTTACGCTTTACGGATGATAGCGGGAACACCGATTCTGGCCATCGCGTTGCGCGAAGGTAAGCTGCTTTTTGTACATGTAGAGGAGCAAAAGCTTGTCGCAAGCATACAACTAAGCGCCAAAGCGATCTTTTCATTGGTCCATATGCCTTGGAAAAATGAACTGCTGGCAGCGGGTGAAGAAGGGACATTGTATGTCGTTAATTTGGAGACCTATAAAAATATTTACGAAAAACGTATATCCCCGACAACAATTCGGGCAATTGCAATCGATGAAGGACTTGGAAGAATAGCTTTGGCCGATAAAGATGGACAAGTTTATCTATTGGACAGTGCCGACTTTCATATGATTACTAATTCAAAATTGCATAGTATGCCCGCCACGTCTTTGGCTTTTATCGATAATAAATTGCTAAGTGGTGGACGGGATGCACAATTGGTGATTTCAGACCCAAATCAATTGACGAGTAATTTTTCCTTTGTACCTCATCTTTTTACCGTATACGGTATATATCCCCATCCTAAAGCGCCGATTTTTACAACCGTCAGTCGGGATAAATCGTTAAAATTCTGGTCAGCAGATGACTTTGCCTTATTGAAAAATATGAGTCGAGAGAAAATGCAGGATGGCCATCATTTATCTGTAAATGCGGGAGTATGGTCTGAAGATGGGAAATATTTCTTTAGTGTGAGCGATGACAAACTCGTTAAAGTCTGGGAATGTCATTTATAGAAGATTGATCCGGAAAAGCAAACTATCCAGGTAGAAAAAAAATATAGATTGTTTGTAGCGAATTCATAAGTATATCGTTAACTATAGAGATTATAAACTTAATTGACCTCATAGTTATATTTTATGAAAAGAATTTGGATTATCTTATTGAGTTGTATAGCGCTTGCGAGCTGTGATAAGATCGAAAGTAAGGGAATGTATCTGGCTCGCGTGCCAATATTTGAAACAATGGAAAGTATACGGGCTAAAGCGAATCCCGTAAGCGGCCCTACCGCTATTGTTCAAGCTGGAAAGATCTATCTTTATCAAGATTATTTGTTAATCAATGAACCAGGGAAAGGTATCCATATCTTTAATAATGTAGATCCGTCAAAACCTCTGGCGGTGGCGTTCTTAAGTATTCCTGGAAATGTGGATCTTGCGGTTCTGGATGGAAAGCTGTATGCTGATAGTTTTACAGATCTGTTGACCTTCGATCTGGAAAATCCAGCGTCACCCAAGTTATTGACACGAAATAAGGATGTGTTTAAGGTCTTGCTTGAAATGGATTACATCAATAATACTACAGATCGCATCATTACAGGATACCGAGATAGTCTTGTAAGCTATAGCCAAAAAGATAAATATTCACCCTATGACCGAAAAGATAATGTTTATTACGAGACCAATTCGGGATCGGGGCAGGGCGGATCTATGGCGCGATTTACCATTGCTAATAAACATTTATATGCTGTAGATCAAACGACATTACACCTTTTTAATGTACAGAATGCAAGTCAACCTGCCTATGTAAAGGACATAAAGATAGGCCCTGGTATCGAAACAATTTTTCCTTTTAAAAACAGCCTATTTATAGGGTCCAATACAGGCATGGTGATTTATGATATCACCACAGCATCGGCTCCCGTAGAGCTGTCGCGTTATTCGCATATTCGTGCTTGTGATCCTGTGGTAGTTAACGAGAAATATGCCTTTGTAACTTTGCGGGCTGGCGTAGTATGTGGTGGACAGCAGAATCTATTGGAAGTTATCGACATCCAAGACCTGACAAAACCGATGTTAAAAAATACCTTCACGTTGGAGAATCCCCATGGCTTGGCGCTCTCAGACCAAACCTTATATGTTTGTGAAGGAAAATTCGGATTGAAGTCATTCGATGCCAGTGATGTCAGCCAAATAGGCAATAAGCTTCTCGAAACTAAAAAAGAACTGACGAGCATAGATGTGATCGCCGGATCAAAATCACTAATCGTTGTTGCAGAAAAAGGTGTACATCAATATGATTATAGCAATAAAGCCAAACTGAAGGAATTGAGCATTATTCCTATTATTGGTTCCAAATAAAAAACGATTTCAAGAGCTTCATTATTCTGATATGAAAAGACTTTCGATTGCCATTTTGGCTCTTCTCGGGTATTTAACTGTTGATGCCCAAACAAAAAAATATACAAATCATAATGAATTTTCGGTTATTACTTATGGCCCTGCTTTTCTCGAATCTGGATTTGGCCTACATACATTCCATGGGGTGCAGCTCCATGAAAATATCGCTCTGGGTTTAAATACAGGGGTGGATAGGTATCCTGTAAACAATGAAGGATCAAAATGGTTTTTACCACTCTCAGCCAAAGTAAATTATGTAGAATTTCCTGACAGAAAGCGTAGTTTTTTCGCAGGATTGGATTTAGGCTATAGTTTTACTTCCTTGAATAAAAATGCAGTCGAGAACAATTTAAAATATGAATATCAGGGCGGCTTGCTGATAAACCCACAGCTGGGTTGGCGCTTTAAATTTAATAATTCGGCGAAATATTGGTCATTGGCAACAGGATATCGGTATCAACACTATAGCCGAAAGGACACGTATACACAACCCTCAGCAAGCTTACCAGAAATTGATATCTGGTATGGAAGAACACAAATAGATAAAAAATATGACCTGCACCGTTTTACTTTACAGCTCGGATTTGGTTTTTAGGTATCGATCAGATGTTTTTTTTTATTAACAGGTGTCGATTGCTTAAATTGTAAAAAAATAGCGTAAGTATACGGTTTGTTTTTCAAATCTACTCCGATACTTATGCTATTTCATTCGTTGGTTGTGGCGTTTATCTATTTACTGTCTAAAAGTTCGAGAATCTGCGTGAGATATTTCTTATCGACTTCATCAAAACTATTTAATTCACTGCTGTCAACGTCCAGCACACCGATAATCTGTCCCTGTTTAAAAACGGGTAGCACGATTTCGGATCGCGATAGTGAGCTACAGGCAATGTGTCCCGGAAATTGCTCCACATCAGGAACAATCAATGTTTTTTCTTGTGCCCAAGCTCCCCCGCACACACCACGACCTTTCTTGATACGCGTGCATGCAACGGGTCCCTGAAATGGACCTAATACCAGCTCATCTGCATCTATAAGATAGAATCCAACCCAGAAAAAATTGAACTGTTCCTTCAGCGCGGCGGCTATGTTGGCCAGATTGGCGATTTGATTGGATTCGCCAGTCAATAATCCTTCAATCTGAGGAAGTAAATTTTGATATTGTTCTTCTTTGCTACCTTTAGCTATTTGTAAATCCTCTGCCATAAAAATCTGTGTAAAAAAATAATCATGCATTTGCTATGAGGACTATACTTCCAAACATGCTTTGCTTGCCCAGAAAGCTACAGTACATGTCATGTCTCAACCTGCATGAAATGAAAAAGCACTAATACGCTGTTCAAAGTTAAGAGAATATTAGCGCTTTCGCATCAGGCAAATGTTAATATTTCTTGTCCTTGAACGCAAAATTCCATTGTTTAAAGTCGTTTCAGTGCTAATTTGATCATATCCTCTACAGAAAGATTGCTGTCTGTTTTTAGAATGGTATTTAATACTTTCTCTGCCGCGGCTTTGTTGAACCCGAGCATAACAAGTGCGGATAGCGCTTCGTCCGGTATGGATTGGGACTGAATAGATGTTGCCAAAGCTTCGAATCCCTGTTTCTTTAATTTATCCTGAAGTTCCAAGATAAGACGTTGTGCTGTCTTAGGACCAATTCCCTTAATCTTTTGAATCAGTGCGACCTGCCCATTAACAATGGCAGACTGGATCTCATCCGGTGTGTTTGACGAGAGGATCATACGGCCTGTATTGGGACCAATACCGGAAACAGAGATCAAATTTTCAAATAGTTTTTTCTCACCTTCAGTTGCAAAGCCATAAAGTGTATGAGAATCTTCCCGAACTTGAAGTGAAATGAATAATTTGCAGTTTTCCTGATCTTTGATTTGAGAAAAGGTATAAAGAGAGATGTGGACATAATAACCAATCCCACTCACATCGATAACAACGTGAGTGGGGGCTTTATATGTTAATTTTCCATTGAAATATTCGTACATAGTATACGAATATAGGAAGATTTTAAGCTATTCTATAAATTTTTAAGATGTGTCTGTACGTCTACGACGGCAATGGTGACCATATTGACGATTTCGCGTACAGAGCTATCCAATTGTAATACGTGGATTGGTTTGTTCATACCCAAAAGAATCGGGCCTACAGCTTCCGCTTCACCAACTTCTTGCAATAATTTATACGCAATATTGCCCGATTCTAGATTAGGGAACACAAGTGTATTTGCTGATTTCCCATTTAAATAGCTGAACGGGAAGTTTGCTGTCAGCATTTCACTATTTAACGCGAAGTTTGCTTGTAAATCACCCTCAGCAATGATATCAGGATACTGATCGTGTAGAATCTGTGCTGCAGCTCTCACTTTTGTAGGCGTTTTTCCTTCACTCGAGCCAAAGTTAGAATACGACAATAAAGCGATACGTGGTTGGATATTCATGCGCTTTACGGCTTTATCCAGTAACAGCGTAATGTCGGCCAATTCTTGTGCAGTTGGATCTTCATTCACCGTCGTATCTCCCATAAAAATTGGCCCTTTTTTGGTCAACATCATATACATTCCTGCTACGCGACTTCCTGGTTTAGCCCCGATCACATGCAATGCCGGACGAATCGTATTCGCGTAATTTTTGGTCATCCCAGAAATTAATGTATCAGCTTCGCCAAATTCCACTAAAGAGGCTCCAAAATAGTTGCGGTCATACATCAACTTACGGGCATCATATTTCGATATACCACGGCGTTGTCTTTTGATGTACAGATGCTCGATAAATTTCTTGGAACGCTCTGTTTCACCATCTACTTCAGCAACGGGGTCGATGATTTCGAGACCATCCAATTCAAAAGCATATTCTTTAATTAGGCGTTCGATTTTATCTTTTCGGCCCAAAAGAATAGGAACCGCGATGCCCTCTTCTTTGACAATCTGTGCCGCGCGCAGTGTTTTGTAATTGTCTGCTTCCGCAAAAACAACGCGCTTCGGATCCCTTTTCGCTGCCATGGTCAGGTTACGCATGATGGCATCGTCCTTACCCAGGCGTTTACGTAGCGCATCGCTGTATTGATCCCAATCTTCTATTACGGTCTTTGCTACACCTGATGCGATAGCGGCTTTCGCAACAGCCATAGAAACTTCCGTGATCAAACGTGGATCTGTAGGTTTTGGAATAATATACTCTTCTGAGAATTTTAAGTTATTGGTGTTGTAAGCCTGATTAACTTCTTCCGGAACGGGTTGTTTCGCCAAATCAGCAATCGCACGTACTGCCGCAATTTTCATTTCTTCATTGATAGAAGTTGCACGTACGTCCAACGCACCTCGGAAGATATATGGGAACCCCAATACATTGTTTACTTGGTTAGGATAGTCTGAACGACCCGTACCCATGATGATATCGTTGCGTGTCGCCATGGCCAAATCGTAAGCAATCTCAGGATTTGGATTTGCCATCGCCAATACAATTGGGTTTGGAGCCATCGATAACAACATTTCTGCCGACATGACGTCTGCTGCCGATAGACCGATAAATACATCCGAATCTTTTACAGCATCTGCCAGCGTACGGATATCGCGATCTGTTGCATATTGTGCCTTCATACCATCCAGATTTTCCCTATCTTTACGGATGACACCTTTGCTATCCAGCATGACGATATTTTCTTTGCTAGCACCAACTGAAATATACATTGCCGTACATGACATTGCAGCTGCTCCAGCACCATTGACGACGATTTTTACTTTTGAAATATCTTTACCGATAATTTCACAGGCGTTGATCAATGCTGCACCTGAGATGATTGCCGTACCATGTTGATCATCGTGCATCACAGGGATGTTCATTTCTTCTTTTAAACGGCGTTCGATTTCAAAACACTCCGGTGCTTTGATATCTTCCAGGTTGATACCTCCAAAAGTAGGTTCCAATGCTTTGACAATGTTGACGAACTCATCCACATTTTTGGTGTCCACTTCAATGTCAAATACATCAATGTCGGCAAAAATTTTGAATAATAAACCTTTACCTTCCATAACTGGTTTACCAGCTTGGGCACCGATATCGCCTAAACCCAATACTGCTGTACCATTACTGATAACGGCAACAAGGTTTCCTTTTGCGGTATATTTATATGCATCTTCTTTGTTCTCAGCAATAGCCAAACATGGCTCCGCTACACCAGGAGAATATGCTAACGATAAGTCTCTTTGCGAATTTGTTGGTTTGGTCGGAACAACAGCTATTTTACCAGGTCTACCCATGGAGTGGTAATTTAATGCTGCCTGTTTACGATTAGTGTTACTCATTACGATTTTATTAATTTAAGGCTACAAATCTATCATTCTTTTTGATAATTGAAAATTTTTACCAATATCTTATTATTATTAGACAATAATATGTTACTTCAGGACATCCAGTAATTTAAACATCTGCTGCCGCATAACAGAAGCCGATCCCGAATAGTTGTTGACCAGCAATGTATAAGTAAACGACTGTCCTGACTTATTGGTATGCACACCTGTATAACCAAGTACGCCGCCGATTGTTCCGCTTTTCATCTTCATATTGTTATAGGTGGGAAGACTTTCGTAAAAAGCAGGATACCAACTTTGCTTTTGGGCATACTGCATGATCTTATTCATGGCAGATGTGGTCACCCTATTTTGAGGTGATAAACCAGAGCCATCCATGTTATTGAGTTCACTGGATTTTATGCCTAGTTTGGCATTCCAATATTTCTGTATATAATACGCCCCTTCATCAGTCCCGGTTTTACCCGCTGTCGTATACGCGATTGCCTTTAATAAGGCTTCTCCGTAGAGGTTGATGCTCTTTTGGTTAAACCAGTAGACAATTTTGTCTAAGGTTGGGGAAAGGTGGATATCCAGGGTTTGTTTTTTTGAAACATCGACTGAATCCATTTTGGTTCCGGTAGCTGGTAGTTCGCTGGCGGGAATACCGTTGTTACTTAGTACTTCATTTAATTGATAAGCGAGATCATAAGCAGGATCGGGCGAAGAGAGCTCGATAGTTTTCTTGAGGTCCTGTCCATAGGTGCCGCGCACAAATATCTTGGTTGAATAGGGAGCGGCATAGGCGTATACATTGTCGCCACTTCCAGCTTTACCCGTAGTTGTTTCGTTGATAATTTCCAGGTAGGGAACATGCTTAGTATAGCTCAGGATCTCCGCTTTGGCGCCAATCTTATTGCTTGGACTGAAATTTACGCCAAAAGCGTTTTCACACCAATTGAGTGACGAAATTCCTGCACCGTAATAGTTCCCCATATCGGTCCATATCCATCCGCCCGGAAGCTGGTTCCCATTATAAAGCCTGTCATCTGCGATGATGGCGCCATTTATACTTTTGATACAGGCATTTTGGATTGCTGCAAGCCACTTGTTCAGTATTGTTGTTGCTTGAGTCTCTGGGTAGCGGGCGCTGCCAAGGGTGGGGTCACCCGTGCCTGTCACAATAATATTTCCGTTTAACACTCCGTTTTCGTCGATTTCACCGGTATAATATAGGGTTGTTTTGAACTGAAAATTCTTGCCCAGGAAGTCCAATGCCGTGGCCGAAGTGATTACCTTCATAGTGGAGGCGGTTGCCAATCCGATATTTTCATTTGCTGCGAATACCGTTTGTCCTGTTTTTCCATCGAAAACGATCAATGAGCTCAAACCATTCCTGAGGCTTTCCTGATTTTGAAACTGTGTAAAAGCATCCTGGACTTTACTGCGAAGATCCTGTGCAAATAGTGGAGTGGTAACGGTCGTTAACGCGTAAGTGGAAAAAGCTATCGTACTTAGCACAAATTGGTTCATATATCCTATTTTTTTATTGTCCTATGGTATATCCTCATATCCTGAATTAGATTCGACCAAACACGGTTATCTACATTCGTGCTGGCAATCATGGATATTTCGTCGGATTTATCATGATGACTTGAACGCTGCCTTATTTTTAGGGGAAAACGTTCGCTGCATTCGTTTGTTTTATTTGGCTTAAAGTTAGGCATTCGCCCCTAAAAAATCCTAACTTGCGTAAAATTGTATAAACGACATGAAGCATATCGAAAAATTAGCTGCTATTCGTGAGGCGATGAAGGTTCAGGGAATCGACGGCTATATTATCCCGTCATCAGACCCTCATATTAGTGAATATTTACCAGAACGTTACAAATGTATAGCGTGGGCATCGGGGTTTACAGGATCCGCAGGCACTTTGGCTATCACGCAGGATTTTGCTGGTCTATGGACAGATTCGCGCTACTTTGTTCAGGCGGCAGAGCAGTTGGCAGGAACAGGTTTTGAACTGGTGAAATTGAAAGCACAGGGAGCCGCGGAGTACGCTGATTGGTTGGGCGAGCAGCTGGGTGCTGGCGCTAAAGTTGCTTTTGACGGCAATCTCGCTTCTTTATTGGTGGCCCAATCTGTTCAGCATACTTTGGAGCCTTTGGAGATTACAGTAGATGGTCATGTTGATCTGCTGTCTTCCTTATGGGAAGGACGTCCAGCGCTGCCTAAGGCACAGGCCTACCTGCTGGATGAAAATATTACGGGACAATCAACGGTTTCTAAAATTGAAGCTGTTCGTGCGGAGATGAAAAAGAATAGAACGGAAGCTCATCTGATCTCATCTTTGGATGACCTGGCCTGGTTATTAAACATCCGTGGTCAGGATGTGCCCTGTAACCCTGTTGTTTTGGGCTTTGTACTGATCACAACCGAAGATACTATACTTTATATCGAACCATCGAAGCTAAGCGCTCAGGCGACGGAGCAACTGAAAGGTTATGGTGTGCGTGTGGCGCCCTATGAAGATGTCTTTAAAGCGATTTCAGCATTGGATGTGGCTTCAATTCTTATTGATCCCAAACGTACCTGTTTTGCCGTTTTCGACAGCGTACCTAAACAGGTTAAAATTGTTGAGAAAACGAATCCTTCGACGAGTTTAAAAGCTATTAAGAATACAGTTGAAATTGAAAATAATCGACATACGTTTGTAAAAGACGGGGTAGCGCTGACGCGTTTCTTTAAGTGGCTGGAAGAAAATGTTTCTTCCGGTGAACTTTCCGAATTATCTATCGCAGATAAATTGCGCGAGTTGCGCGAAAGTCAAGAGGGCTTTGTTGACGTCTCTTTTACCACAATTGCAGGATATTTGGACCATGGTGCGCTACCGCACTATTCGGCGAATGAAAAATCAAACTATATCTTACAGCCTAAGGGTTTGCTATTGGTGGATTCTGGAGGGCAATATCAAACGGGCACAACCGATATTACACGGGTAGTAACCCTGGGTGCTGCGACCCAAGAGGAGAAAGGAGATTATACATTGGTGCTCAAAGGAACGATAGAAGGCTCTCAGGCCATTTTTCCGACTGGAACGCGCGGCTATCAGATCGATGCAATTACCCGTCGCCCATTGTGGGAAACGTTACGCAACTATGGGCATGGTACCGGACATGGGGTAGGCTTTTTTCTGAATGTGCATGAAGGGCCTCAGGTGTTTAACCCGGCGGCAATCGATGTTGCGGTTGAACCTGGCATGATTACTTCAATAGAGCCTGGATTGTACCGTGTAGGCAAACATGGGATCCGTATTGAAAACTTAGTATTGACCCGTAAAGCAGGTTCTTCCGAATTTGGAGACTTCTTGGACTTTGAGACATTAACGATATGTTATATCGCAACTGATTTGATCGAGAAATCCTTATTGGATAAGAAACATATTGCCTGGTTGAATAATTATAATCAATGGGTTTTTGATCAGTTATCAACGCATCTTAATGCGGAGGAAAAGAACTGGTTGGCAGATAAGTGCCAAGCAATTTAATCACCATAAACTGAACATTAAAGCGCAATAGCTTTCAAAGTCGCTGTTCTAAGCATGCGATCCGGGGCGAGGCGAAGATTTAAATTGATCAACTATAAAAATGAAACCCCTCGGTGTTTATACCGAGGGGTTTTGCGTTGTATGAAGGCTTCAAATTGATTATTTCAACTGATAGGCCTGGATAATCTTTTTAAAAACTGCTGTATTGTTGTAGATACCAATAAAATGCTGTGCGCCTGGACCATAAGCAAAGACAGGTACCATAATGTTGGTGTGGTCATCGCTGCTGAAATTTCCTCTTATCGTTCCTTTTTTATAATTGGCATCCAATAGGGAAAGTCCACCAGTTTCGTGATCTGCAGTGACAATGACGAGTGTTTCACCATCTTGGTCAGCAAATTTTAGGGCTTCCCCGACAAGCCGATCAAAGTCATGCTGCTCGGTAACAACATAGGGGAGATCGTTGGCATGGGCTCCATAGTCAATTTGTGCACCCTCGGCCATGATAAAGAAGCCCTTATCATTTTTAGACAAAAGCTCAATCGTTTTTGAGAGCGAAGTTTTTAACATTTCTCCTCGTCCATCGAGTATTCTTCGTGTCGCAGAATCCGCCAGGAGCACCAGCTGCTTGCCCGATGTCGCTTTTTCGAAATCATCTAAATTTTGCTGAAGCTGATAACCTTTTGCCGCCAGTTGCTTCATCAGCGTGTTATCCTTGTTTTTAATAAAGCTTTCGCGACGCGAACCCACTAAAATATCCACATGACTATTTTTGAAATCTGCTGCAATTTCCTCCGACATAGTCCGGTCGATCTGGTGCGCATAAAATGCCGCAGGGGTAGCATCGGTAATATCTCCGGCACTGATTATACCGCTTTTGATCCCATGCTGAGCCAGTGTGTCTGGAATCGAACTGATTGGTTGGCCATTGGCGTCCACACCGATGTACCTATTATTTGTTTTGTGCCCTGTCGCCAAAGCTGTCCCGCCCGCAGCGGAGTCGGTAAAATCCGAATTGGATGCTTCGGTGCGTGAAAGACCAATATGTTTCATGTTGATGATATTGGACTGACCAAAATTGGCACTTAAACCAGCTTGTATTTGGGCCAAGCCCATGCCATCACCAATGAGTAAAATAACGTTCTTGACCTTGCTCGTTGCACCATCATTTTTATAGGTTGGCTGATAGGGAACGTAGGCATTTGGATTTGCGTATTCGACTTTAGCGCTGTTTAAATAGAAACTCTTTAGCGCCGTAGGATGGTCTGTATTGATCCAGTCTACCCCCATGTGGCCAAGCTCCTTCCAGCTGTTGGGACTGTCTTTGGTTGCCCAGAAACGAAAGGGTTTGCCCAATTTATGCGCTTTGTCTATCACAGATTTCATCTTTTCAAGGTCGGGTGGGGTAGGCGTACCTTTACCATTCCAAACAGAATACTGTTTTATATCCTGGCTGATCATCCCAATATGTTTGAGCTGTGCCGGCGTATAATCTTTTTCCGGCCGGCCATCAAAATAAATCATCGATGGATAATTGTCGAACTTTTCCGGCGGCGGGATTTCACCGCTGACGACAATTTTAATGGCGGAAGGATTTTTCTGCTGGTCGAATATAGATTCGTTGCCCTTCAAATCTGCCAATAATTTAGCCAATACCTGTTCGTAGTTTTCCTTGATATCGATTACCAGCTGTAATGTTTGCTCAGGCTTAGCATAGGGCCTATTGCCATTTTCCTTGAAGAAAGTAACCAAGGGATCGATGTATAATTTTTTTAATGTTTTCCCTGCTTTGATTTCGCTGCTTTCATGGGCAACGTAAAGCTCTCCGTCGCGATAGAAGACGTCTGCTTCTATTGATCCCATTCCTGCATAGTAAGCCTCCAATAGCGGGATTTGCTGTTTGTAATCATTATGACTATGTCCTGCATTGGCAGTCAGTTTCTGCTGGGCAGAAACCGACTGAATGCTTAGGCCTGCAAATAGCAGCCACATGAATTTAGTGTTTTTTACCATCCTGCATTTTGTTTAATGACACCAGCACTGTTGTCGATCTCGCGTTGTGGAACTGCCCATACATCATGTACTTGCGGATTGAAATTTCTAGCCGGCCAAATGACAGCACCGTCGAAATCGTGTAAAGGTTTGGCATAGGTCGCTTGCGCATCGCCCCATCTCACCAAATCGCGGTGACGGTCTGCCCATTCCCCCGCAAGCTCATTGCGGCGCTCGCGTTTAAGGTCTACAAGGGTCATTCCGCTTTTTGCCAGCAAGCCTGCTCTTTTCCGGATTTTATTTAATTCGGTATCCCCTGCGCCAGCCCCATTTAAATTAATGGCGGCCTCAGCTTTAATTAATAATACTTCGGCATAACGCATCAAGGGTACATTGAGGTCTGTAGTTCCGTTGTCACCATTTGGATTGACGTGTGTTGGAATTGGGTTAGCGTATGAAAACGGTTCCATGTACTTTTTAAACTGATAGTTTGAAGTCGCGCCACCATCTTTTGCAAATGTACGTTCTGCGCCAAAAAACTGGAATTTGTCCCCCGGTTTTAAGATGGTTGCTTCACGGCGTAGATCTCCAGATTCAAAAGAATCGTAAAGTTCTTTTGTCGGTAGATAGTAGCCCCAGCCATTGTAGATTCCCCAGGCTTTATTGGTCAACATCACACCGGGAAGTTTGCTTCCCCAGCCAGTACCGCCACCATTTGGCGTACAGACCACCGACCAGATATATTCTTTGGACCAGTTGTTGGCAGCTTTAAACACATCCACAAAGTTGGTCAATAATTCATGTTTGCCCGAACTGATCACCATATCCGCGTACTTCGCTGCATTGGTATAATCCTTTTTGTACAGATATACTTTTGATAAATAGGCCCATGCTGCTGTTTTGTGGGCTTTACCGTAATCGGTATCCTTCATTTCAGAAAAATAAGGAAGGTTGTCGGCCGCTTTTAATAACAGTGAAATGATGTAATCGTAGTTTTCGTTAACGTTGTTGGCTCTGGCTACCGGAACGGAAGCATCTGTTTCAGGTGTAACAATAGGCACACCTGCCTTGTCGTTACCATAGTTTGCCGCCAATTGAAAATAAACCAGACCTGCATTGAAATAGGCATCGCCAATGATCTGTTTTTTTCGCGCTTCATCCATGCTGATATTGGGAACATGGATAATAATATCGTTGGCCCTTTTTATAATCGCATAACGCATGCTCCATTGCGATTCGGTATAACCACCGCCGATGTAATTGCGGTTGAAGTTTTTGATATTGTCGGCTTCGGGCTTGTTACGTCCCGTCACCATGTCGTCACTGGCATTAATAAACCAAAACATCCCACGACCGTAATAATCCTCTTCATTATACTTTTCGTACATCCCGGCTTCTGCTTTGATCGCGTCTTGTTCCGTTTTCCAGAAATTCTGTGCAGACGGGGAGCCCTCTGGCATTATATCTAACTGTTTGTTGCACGATGCAAAAAATGCTAATGCAGCTATTGCAAGGTATTTGATATTTGTTTTCATCGTTTTATTTTTTTAATAGCTGATGAGTATACATCATCGGCATTTTTTAAGATTAAAAATTGACATTTAAACCAACAATAAAGCTTCTGGCTTGTGGGTAACGTCCCACGTCAAGACCATTGTTATCCATTCCAATTTCGGGGTCAAAACCTGTATATTTCGTAATCGTAAATAGGTTGTTGGCCGTTGCATAAACGCGTACGTTGCCCATCTTAAATTTGTTCGCAATTGATTTTGGTAAGGTATAGCCTAGTGTAACGTTACGAATGCGGAGGTAAGAACCATTTTCGATGTAAAAATCGGACGCATTGAAATTGCCATTTGCATCTGAAGTGGAGATGATGGGCACTTTACCATTTGGATTTTCTGGAGACCAAGCGTCCAAAATACCCGTTAACTTATTGTAAGAAGGGCCACTTGCACTATATGTTGTTCTTTTGATCGCGTTGAAAAGCTTGTTGCCTTGAACGCCCTGAGCAAAAATATTGAAATCAAAATCCTTATAATTTGCATTAAAGCTCAATCCATAGGAGAAATCCGGGTATGCACTGCCCGCAAAATAACGATCTTCAGAGCCGATTGAACCATTGCCATCGATGTCTACAAATTTAAAATCACCTGCTTTTGCATTCGGCTGAATTTTTTGTCCATTGGCATTTTTGTAATTATCAGCTTCGGCCTGGCTCTGGAAGATACCATCTGTTTTGAGCACATAGTAGCTGTAGAGCGGTTGACCGACGGTAATAGAGAGCGGAGCCAATTCATTCCTGAAATTTGTAGGCACCGCTATTGTGGATAAACCCGCATCCAATTCTTTAACTTTATTGTTCAATTTGGTCAAGGTCGCATTGATGGAATAGCTAA
Source organism: Sphingobacterium zeae (assembly GCF_030818895.1). Taxonomy (NCBI): domain Bacteria; kingdom Pseudomonadati; phylum Bacteroidota; class Sphingobacteriia; order Sphingobacteriales; family Sphingobacteriaceae; genus Sphingobacterium; species Sphingobacterium zeae. The sequence goes on along the minus strand of NZ_JAUTBA010000001.1, from coordinate 5,126,448 downwards.
AGTCAGCGTTTTTTGAGCTATTGTACGTCAATCCCAGCTCAATTCCCCTGTCATTGACTAAACCCGCGTTGATCGTTTGACTATTTAGGCCCGCTGTGCCTGGAAGCGATCTCGTCAAGATCATTTTATTTGTTTCTTTAATAAAGTAATCGGCTACCAAGTTAAAATGGTTGAAGATTCCCAGATCTAAACCTATATTCGTCTGTTTACTTTCAGCCCAAGTCAGATTCTTGTTCGCTAGAATAGTTTGAACATATCCTTTTTGTAAGGTGGGTGTTTGACCAAAATAGCTTTGGGTAATGGCGAGTAGCGGGTTTACAGCCGCCGGCGACAGGCTGGCAAGATTACCTAAAATACCATAACTACCGCGTAATTTTAATTGATCTAACCAAGTTGCTGATTTTAAAAACTCTTCTTTGCTGATCACCCATCCTGCTGATGCAGAAGCGTAGTTTTTAAATCTATTTTCTTTTGTCAACATGGATGAACCATCTCGTCTACCAATCAACGATAGTAAATACTTGTCGTTATAACTGTAGTTTGCTCGTAAGAATAGCGAGGATATTGCTGTGGCATTCAATCCGCTTTCCGAAGGTTGGGAGGTATTGGCATTTCCTAAATAGCGGTATTGTTTAGATTCATCATCAAATCCGGATCCTGAAGCGTATAGGCTGGTACTTTTTGTCTTTTGAAAGGTATATCCGCCGGTGAGGTCAAGTTGATGTTTGTCAAATGACGTTTTGTAATTTAAAACTTGTTCTGCAAGAATATCATTTGCATCATCTGCTCGTTCAACTAGACTATTGCTCAAAACCGGTTTACCTATTTCAGGACGTCGTGGTGTAAAACTTTTGTATCGAGCATTTGATTTAGTAATACTTAAGTTGGATCTGAATGTTAGGCCTTTTGCCAATTGGATGCTCGCATAAGGGTTGACAACAAGAACATTGATGGGATTGTTGATGTCGATGCGCATGAGTTCGGCAACAGGATTAATGATATCACCGTAATCGCCCGGGAAAGGACCCGGTAGACCAGCAAAGCTCCCATCGGCATTGTAAGGAGTTCCATTGGTTGGATAATAGATGGCAGACAATAACGCTCCTGTATAGTCGCTGCTGGTGTTCGCGCCATTTCCATTGGTACTGCTGTAGGATAAGTTTTCACCAACTTTCAACCAAGGCGTAAGTTGATGTTCTGAATTTATCCGGAAATTATAGCGTTTGGTTTTGGTATTCAATACAATACCCTCGGCGTTGCGGTAATTAAAACTCAGGTAAAAGTTAGACTTTTCGCTACCGCCATTAATTGCAGCATTGTAATCCTGTAGTGTCGCATTTCTAAAAACTTCATCCATCCAGTTTGTTTTGGTCACTAGGCCCTCGGGATATTTGGTCGGATCAAAAGCAGGTAGGATGGTCGTTCCGCCATTTTTGGCCGCTGTTGCAGCCACTTGTGCCCGTTGTTCGGCATTTAGCGGCTGTAATTTTCGCCAAGCACTTTGTTGCCCTAACTTGGCATCAACGCTAATTTGCATCTGTCCTTTTTTCCCTTTTTTAGTGGTGATCAATACCACACCACCAGAAGCTCTCGCTCCATAGATTGCTGCCGATGCATCTTTGAGGACCGAAATGGATTCGATATCGTTCGGATTGAGCTGTGGGGTGCCTAGGAAAATGGAACCATCAATAACATAGAGTACACTTTCACCATTGATACCACCAGCACCGCGGATATTGATACGGGGTGAAGCAGTTGGGTCACCACCTTCATTCGTAACAATAACACCTGGCGATTTACCGGCCAATACTTCGCCAACACTGTTAACAGATCTGGACGATAATTTATCGAGTGATACCAAGCTGACAGCACCTGTTAATGTCTCTTTTTTCTGCGTTCCATAGCCTACGACAACAACTTCGGATAAGGTCGAACGTTCTTCGCTTAGCGTTACATTAATAACTTCATTTTCGCCAATTGCGACTTCCTTGGAATGGAATCCGACCATCGAAAAGGAAAGTACAGCTTGCTGTCCTGCTTCGATTCGGAATGCACCTTTTATATCTGTTGTGGTCCCAACCTGCGTACCCACTACTTTTACAGATACACCTGCGATGGCAGCTCCCAGTGTATCTCTTACAAAACCTGTAACGATACGATCTGCCTTAATATTCGATTGCGTGTTCAGGATCACATAGTCCTCTTTTTCCACCGCACTGATTCCAAGTTTATTCAGGAGAGAACGAACGGGTTCGGTTTTAAAATTGCCGCTTAAGACTGTGTTACGTTCTTGCAATAGATCGGGATTGTAAACAAAGTGAAGACCCGAGAGACGCTCGATTTTGTGAAGGATCACATCGAGTTTTTCGCCCTTGCTTATGTTGATGTTTACGCTGCTTTTGTCCAAACGTTGGGCCATGCTTGGGGAGGCCATCAATGAACTGCAGAATACCGAAGTAATCGAAAATGCGATGCAGGGATACTTCATGATCCGATAAAAAGAGAATTCTCTTTTGAATGCAGGTGTTTTCATTTTTTTGTAATGATTAGGTAATGAATTACGCATGGTGACTAAGATGTTTTAGGTAAATTTTTAGACATTATTTGTGGACTTTAAATATTTTATCCTTTTCAATCGTACTGTACTTGAGGTGATGTAGGCTGCAGATGATATCCAGTATTTCTGCCGGATTTTGTGTGCTATTGAATGTGGCTGTTGTTTTTAAAGGCGAAAGTGAAGTGTCTTTTAAGATAATTTCGATGTTGTAGACATATTCCAGTCTTTCTACCACCTCCTTAAGTGGTGTTCCATCAAACGCAATGGCTACGGCTGTATTTTTTTCTACTAGGTTGCGCGATGATTGTTTGGTCTCTTTATCGTAGCGTAGACTTTGGTTTTTGGTTAATATGCCGAGGATCTTATCATTTTGCTCCACAGCAACCTTACCCGTAGCGACGGTGACTTCGACTTGATCGGAAGCCTGATAAGCTTTTATCCGAAAAGAGGTTCCTAATACTTTAACTGCTAGCTTCGATGCAAGCTGTACCTGAAATGGATGCTTCTCGTCGTGGGCAATGTCAAAGAAGGCTTCCCCCTCAGTAAGCACTATTTCACGGATATTGCCCTTGAATTTACTTGGATAGCTGATTTTTGAAGATGGTTCGAGGATAATTTCCGAACCATCTGCCAAGACAATCTTTTTATGTTCCCCTGCAAGGGTTGTTGTGACGATCTGCGCAGATGCTGTGATAGGTTGATTATTTACTTTCCAATAAAGAAGTCCTATGAAAGCAATCATTAAAATAGCGGCTGCTATTTTGAATACAGGTGAATACAGCCGGGAAGGTCGTTTACTTTCCTTTTTTGAAATACCGGACTGGATATTGGTCAATAATTGTTCGCGCAGCGCAGCTTTGCGTTCCTGTGGGATTTTTTTGTCCGCATTATCCAGTCGAGCATACCAATCCTCAATTTGTTTGATTTCATTGTCGTTAGCCTCGCCGTTTAAATATTTTTGCAGTAGCTGCTTTGCTTTTTCTTCCATCATTTGAATACATGTCACTTCAAATGGGAAATGGTACTAGCGAGAAATGTTAGGAGTATATTAATTTATCGTTAACACGCAGAAAAAATGGGATAAGTGGCTAAGAAAGGCTTTTTTTGAGAAGTTTCATCGCCGAGGTAATTTGGTTCTTGACAGTTTGTACGGAGACATCCAGCTCGCTGGCAATTTCTTTGATCGATTTTTCTTGCTTTCGGCGCATGGTAACGACCAGTCGCATACGTTCAGGAAGTTGCGTTAAAGCTTCTTCAACTTTTTGCTGTGCATCTTTAAGGATCAGCGGGTCATCCGCTGAATCTGCATATTGCTGCTTCATTAAAGATGCTAATTCGGCTTTACGACCATCTTTAACCGTTGTACTCCGAAAATGGTTGATGACTTTAAATTTCACTGCACCATGTAGGTAGGCTGCCAAACCGCCAGATATGATGACCTGTTCGCGATTTTCCCACAGCGAAATGAAGATTTCCTGGGTAATGTCCTGAGCAATATTTTCGTCACCTATTTTCTTAAAAGCTGCATCAAATATGGCTTCCCAATACAGATTAAAAATCTGTTCCATGGCAAAGTGATCACCCTGCTTCAATGATGCTATTAATAATTCGCTCACAAAATCAGTTTTAGTTGGACAAAGCTAATAACTCAGTATTCCTTTAAGGTTAATAAATCTTAAAGCATATATGTCTTGTCCTGAAATAGCTTTACACTAGGTCTAATACGGTTCTTACTTTACAGTTTTGGTGGGTGAATTGATATTATGAATTTAATTGTTTTTTTGTAAACTTTTGTATTTTTTCCTACAGTTTTTCCAACGCTTAATTAATGGTACATCTGTTATATGTGCTACCGCAGGTGCTAGAAAATCACAACTCATATGCGGACGCAAATGATTATATGATTCTATACTTTTAGTCACTTCCAACAAGGCTTCACTCCTTGAAGAAGATACCCTTTTGAGTTTAAATTCTGTTTTTAATATACCATTAATTCTTTCTGCAATAGCGTTTTCATAGGTATCTCCGATTTCTGTCATGCTGATTTTTACACCCGCTTTTTTCAACCTTAGTATATAGTCGAAGGAACAGTACTGCATACCTCGATCCCAATGTTGAATGAGAATATTGAGAGTCGGTTTTTTCTTCAGTGCCATTTGCAGAGCTTTAGTTGCCCCTTGAGCAGTCAGCTGGGGATGAGGGCAATAGCCGATAATTTTTCTCGAGTATGCATCAGTTATGAGGTAATTGAAATCATATAGTCTTAGTTTTTTACTGAATATTTTATATCAGCTGGTAAAACTTGTTCTGGAATAAATTTGGTGTCTAATACACTTGAAATTGGAATTTTCTTTTTTAATAAACCTATTTTAAGTCCTATATCGTAAATTTTTTGTACTTCTTCTTCTGTGGGTTTTAACCTTACATAACTTACTCTTTGAGGACGGGATGTTAATATATATTCTAAAAGTTTAGCGTCTTGTTTAAAGTATTGAGAAGCTAATTGAGAAGCTTCTTTCCGATGGGTTTCTGCCCAAGCACCAGATTCAGCAATTCCCCTTACCAATTCCTTGACAGCCTCCGGATTGCTATTTATTAAATCTTCGTGAACAACTAATACGCACGATATAAATTGTGGCCATATATCGCTTGCCATGTATAGTACTCTACCTATCTTTTCCATCTCCGCCTTTGCACAAAAAGGTTCGCCAACAAAAAAACCATCAATTGCGCCTGATGCTAAAGATGTCGGCATATCGGGAGGAGGTAACGCCACGAAATTAATATCGTCTTTAGACATACCTAATTGCTGGATTAACTCAACTAAAACAAAGTGTTGATTACTATACATACTTGGAATCGCTATTTTTTTTCCTTTTAAATCCTTTAAATTTGAGTACTTTGAATCTTTACTTACTACAAGTTGCGAGCCATCTCTGTGTCCTAGATAGCATATCTTAATGGGCACTCCATCTTCCTTTAATTTTAACGCAAGCGGCGCAACCATAAAGGTAGCTAATAGATTCTTGCTTTGAATTGCGCTTGCGATTGTTGGAAAATCTGAGAATTTTGTGGATTTGAATCTTATGGTAGAATTTGATGTTTCCGTGGTATAATCCAAAACAGGACAAGTTAAATGGCATGTTACTGGAAGGTGACCTACTTTTATAACTTCATTTTTTTCTGAAGCTCCCATAGATGGTAAATTTTTGCCAGATAACATAATAGTAGAGAATCTTAGAATGGTTAGTATTGTTAGTAAGGCAATACCCCATATTATAGCTTTTGTTTTCATGTTACAACGATCTTTAAGAAGAACTAATTATTAATACCCAGAATTTCCATAATGTCTGCTACTGTATCAATCATTTTTGGGTCAGTACTTTTTCTTGGATGTTTGCAATTAAGCCTTATTTCTTTTAATATATTGCTTGGATGCTTCGATAGGATAATTATGCGATCTGCCAAATGCACAGCTTCTTCAATATCATGAGTGACTAGTATTACCGTCTTCGGTCTCTTTTGTAATAAATTGAGTAGATCCCTTCTTAACCCCAATCTAGTCAGATAATCTAAAGAAGAAAAGGGTTCGTCCATCAACAATATATCAGAATGACCTATTAAAACTCTTGCTAATTCAGCTCTTTGTTTCATACCGCCAGATAGTTGATGAGGATAGTGTTCTTTAAATTGACCCAAATTAACCATCTCAATTATCTGATTTAGGTGTTCTTTGTTTTCCGCAGTAACTTTCCTCTCCTTTAATGCTATAGCGATATTCTCAGACACCGTTAACCAAGGGAATAAACTGCCTTGTTGAAACACAGTTTTCACAGCCCCATTTTTTACAACCGAGCCAGAGGAATAGGTTAAATATCCACTAATTAGATTAAGTATAGATGTCTTTCCACAGCCAGATGGTCCAAGTATAACTAAAAATTCCCCATCAATAACTTGTAAATTGAAATTAATCAAAGTTTCTATTTCATTGTATTTTAGTGATACATTAGAAAGCTGTACTCGAATTTTATTCATATCTGTTACCATAGCCCCATTTTAAATATTTTGCTTTAGCTATCAATACAAACGCTCTGTCCATAACTAAGCCCAATAATCCAATAACAATCATATAGCATATTGCCGTGTCTAAGCTTAATCCGTTCCTGGCGTCCCATATTCCGTACCCCAAACCATCTTGGCATCCGACCATCTCAGCTGCAATAATTACAACCCAGCTGATTCCAAAGCAAACTCTTAAAGAGGTAATTAATTGAGGCATTATAGCTGGAAGTGTAATTTTATACAACACCTCTTTCTTTTTGAAAGTGTACTCTGAGGCGACACGGAAATAAATGTCAGGGATTGTAGCAAGTGCGGATATAACTGAAATTATTAAAGGAAAAAATGTAGAAAGGAAAATTAGAAAAATTGCTGGTTTATCTCCTATATGAAACCAAAGGATGGCAAAGGGAATCCAAGATAGGGGAGATAAAAATCTAAAAAAATTAAAGAATGGAATAAAAGCCATCTTCAACTTTTTATTTTCTCCAATCCATAGTCCTAAAGGTATGGCTAAAATTGCTGAAAAGGAGAATCCTATCGCAACTCTCCAAAGAGATACAATAATATCATTAAATATCCTGAAGGAGGAAAACTCCATCTTGAATCTTCCGAGAACTGTTGCAGGCGAGGGAAGTGCATATTCTGGGAAAACGTTAAAGTAAATAAGTATTTGCCATATTGCAAAAAAACCGGCAAATGAACTTATTGGAAGTAATAGCTGTTTTTCTTTCATAATAAAAGCTTACAAATTTCGAGATATGTGTTATTAGATACGTAGATTTTCAAAATTTATAGAAAAAATTTGGACAAGTTTATTTTCTTGAATTTAGTCATATTTAAAGTTTATGCTTAATGCTGCTTAATAAATCTTGCAATACAATCTGTTAAATCAGCAATCACTTATGGTAATAATAAATTTACTATGCCATCCAAATTGATTGTTGGCGATTGTCATATTTTAATAAAAAGGATTACGGCTAAAAATGGTAAAAATTAGTTTGGAAATCAGAACCTCGAAGGTTACTAGATCAAGTACATAAAAAAATGTTAATTTTTGCAATAAAAAGCTATTCTTTAGAGATAATTTTATATTAAAATTCTTAGGTTAAAAAATAAAGTAATTTCACCTCAGATTAAGAAGCCTAGCTTATCGTTGAAGCTAATATAGAAATTAAAATTCTAAAATTTCGGAAAAGTTGAAAAAAAATTAAATTTCTCATTTAAATATAATCAACTTTAGAAGTTTTTATCGAAGGCGTTTTTGAAAATAATAATATCATGCTATGCAGTGTCGGTAATTTAAGAAAGATATGTAGTTAGCAATATTTTATAAGGCATTTTTTTTTAAATTATTCATAATCAGTTATTTTTGAATATATTTCTGTTTTCTAATGCTTTTATTTTTTCTTTATTGGCGAAGTTGATAAGACTTGGAATAGATAGCTCAATTTATCGCCGATGAATAAGGGAATATAATAAGTTACATTAATATTTTTACGGGAAAAATTTGGGCCTGTTTTTATTTTGTTTTTTGTATCAATTCAACTCTTTTTATTGCTTTTAAGCTTATTTTTCTCAAATTTTTTAACAAAAAAAATTATATTTTTTTTGTAAGTCCAAATTTGCTCTTGCCATAAATTTACTAAATGTTGCAGATTTGGATTTATATTAGACATTTCTTTCTTTCATCTGCTAAGTTATAATTGTTTATGAAAATATTAGATATTTTAAATATCTTCATAATATCTTGTAAAATATGTATATATGTTTATTTTTATCAAATTAATGATCGTGTGATTAGTTATATAAATATTGTAAGTGAGTCTAATCATATTCAATAAATTTATATTCTCATTTTTTTGTAACTGATTTGTTACCTCTTAAAATTTGATTATGTGGTTTTATTTTTTTCTCTTTGGGTAATATAAAATATAAATCAATAATTAACCTTTTTAAATATTTTATTGTTCAATCCATGCTAGTACCCTTTCCATACACAAACTGTTTGTTTTGGAATTTTCTTTTAAGCCGTTAAAGTTTGTTTAAGATCGTAAATAATTTAACATTATAAGTCTTATTAGCTGTTCACTTGATTAGCTATTCTGACTATGTTAACCTTTAAATTATTTATTCTATTACCAAATTTGATAATACACCTAATAATTACCATTAACTTAAATTTATGAATAAAAGCTATTTTTTGCCTAAAATCCTTGCTATAGCAGTAATTGCCGCTATTTATGGATTTGTTAAACCGACAACTCTTGCAGTTACTGAAAAAAATGAGATGATCAAGCAATTTTCGTTTGATAGGACAAAACTACATGTGCCAGATGGAGAAAAAGTGTTTGTCCAAAAGGTTCATCCTCAATATGAGAAAATTTCTACATGGATATCTTCTGTTGGTGCATCATCCGCATTTTTCGACTTTACCAATAGTGGATTATTCGACGATCTTGCTTATATAGACCCTAGATTTAATAAGTTGATGATTACTTCTGTCGCGGATAAATCACCTTATCTACCCTTTGAATATAAAGTAAAGGATCTTTATTTAGATGAGACTATGATTTTTTCAGGTGTTTTATCGCATGATTTTAATGAAGATGGAAAGCAAGATCTTCTCGTATTATTTTTGGGACGTTCGCCAATGATTCTTTATAGAACACTAGATGGATTTAGAGAAGTTGAACTACTAGCTGAACGTACAAAATGGAATAGTACCACCGGAACTATCGCTGATTTTGATGGAGACGGTCATATGGATGTTTTAATTGGTAATTATTTTCCTGATTGGTCATCTTTATATGATGCTAACTCAAAAGACAATAATCAGACTATGCAGCACGGAATGTCAAATGCATCAAATGGGGCAAAAAACCGCTTTTTACTATGGCAAGGAACAGAAAATGGTAATGCAATTTTTGTTGAAGACAAAGATGCACTATCAGGATTGACAAATCAAGATGACTGGACATTGGCAGTAGCTGCTTGCGATATTAATGGAGACCTCTTACCTGAGTTGTATGTTGCAAATGACTTCGGTCCAGACAAGCTTTTGTTGAATAAATCAGAAAAAGGAAAAGTGAGATTTGTCCAACTTTTTGGGAAGAGGCATTTTACTACCTTAAAATCAGCCGCTTTGGGTCATGATTCTTTCAAAGGCATGGGGGCTGAATTCTATGATATGAACAATGATGGTTTTTTTGATATCTATATAAGTAACATCGCAGATGAATTCGCATTGCAAGAGAGTCATTTCGTTTTTGTCCATGATAAGGATAACGAAAAAATGAAGAAAGGGATTGCTCCCTATGAAAATCGTAGCGAATCTTTGGGATTGTCCAGAAGCTCTTGGGGGTGGGATTCGAGATTTGCCGATTTTAACAACGACGGTATTCCCGAAGCTATTCAAGCAACTGGGTTTGTCAAAGGAAAAGTTAATAGATGGCCACAGCTGCAGGAGGCGGCAACTCTTAATGATGAGTTATTATCAAATCCAAAATTTTGGCCAGTACTTCAGCCTGGAGATGATCTTTCTGGTGATGCTCACATACCATTTTTCGTAAAGTCAAAGAGTGGTAGATATTTCGATCTTGCTAAGGAAATTGGCATGGGCCAAAATGAAATTACCCGAGGTATTGGTATAGTAGATGCTAATCGAGACGGATTGTTAGACTTTGTCTCTGTAAATCAATGGGAAGATTCCCATTTTAATTTGAATAGGTCAAAAAATCAAAATGATTTTCTTGCTGTTTCATTACGTCTAAATTTCCAAGAAGGAAATGAAAGAATAATCTCAAATGAAGGGCTTATAAATAAGTCGATGCCGGCTATAGGAGCTATTGCTAGGCTTAAGTTTAAAGATGGAACCGAGATGATTCGAGTTGTTGATGGGGGGAATGGTCATTCATCGAGAAATAGTCCAGAAATCCATTTTGGGCTGGGTAAAAGCGGCACACAGAATGAACTTTATGCCGTGGACTTTAGTTGGAGAGACTCAAAGGGGCAAAAACGAAATGCCAAAATGGATCTGACAAAAGGCTGGCATACATTATACTTAAATTATTAAAAGCTATGAAAAAGAAAATTGATTTGAGAGTACCTGCTTTGATCAGGTTCGCAAGTGCCATTACAGTTCTTAATATTTTTGGACATCTATATTTAGGTTTTGAGCAGTCTTACGCACATGTTTTTATCGCTTTGGGAACGGCTTATATTTTGGACCTGATTTTTGAATATATTTCAGCGAAACTAGAAGGAAAAGTTCCTGCATTTTATGGTGGTATGAAAAATTTTATAATCTTTTTACTCCCCGCACATATTACCGCAATGGCAGTTTCAATGCTCACATTTACAAATGCTAATTTCGGTTTTCTGATCTTCGGTGTATGTGTAGGAATTCTTTCTAAATACCTTTTCAGGGTTAATATTAATGGCAAAAATAAACATTTTTTGAATCCTTCCAATACGGGTATCGCCATTCTATTTTTGGTATTCCCACAAGTAGGACCAGCCCCCCCTTATCAGTTTACCGAAATTACAAGTGGTTATGGGGATTGGATTGTTGTTGCAATTATTCTATGTTTGGGTTCTTTTCTAAATTATAAGTTTACCAAAAAGTTACCATTAATTCTTGCTTGGTTAGGCACTTTCGCATTACAGGCTGTTGTACGAACTTATATTTTCAATACCTCTACTTTAGCTGCATTGGGTGTAATGTCAGGAGTAGCATTTCTATTATTCACATTTTACATGATCAGTGATCCAGGTACAACTCCTTTTAAAGTTAAAAATCAGATTATTTTTGGGATGGCAGTGGCTATTTTATATGGTATAACCGTTGAATTGCATATAGTTTATAACCTTTTCTTTTCCTTGTTTGCTGTATGTATTTGTAGGGGAATTTATTTCTGGATGATTGATTTAAAGAAAAAATCTTATCAAAAGGGTCAGATAACTGAATTACCAAAAGAAATTTCGAATGAAGCGAATGTAGCATAAAATTGAATTATGAAGGAAAAACTAAAAATAATTCGGAAGTCACTCTTTGCTCTTCCGTTAAAGGATGCAAATTTTTCAACTAGAAAGTTTGCTATTGGTGAGCAGGGTCAAGATAGGTTAGAACTCGTAGCAAAAGTGGTTGTAGCAGGCTACAATTTAGCGTTGGAAACGGGCTATAATCCAGATCTCTTGATCCACCAAAGCATGATCAGTAGGGAACTACAAGGTTTTTTTACTGAAGGAATCGGTATGGGGTTATATACGTTGGATTTATTATCACCTTTACGAAGCAATTCGTTTTGGAGATTTGTGGAGTCTGAGGGGGCAAATCACCGATACATGTCTTACATTGGAGCTGGTATTGCTTGCGGAGTGTTTAATCATCGTCCGATAGAGACGTTCAGATTAAGAGCATCCCCAACGAGCGGCTTGTTAATTTTGAACGGTATTGGATTTTACTACGCATATTTTAAACCTCAAAAAGGGATTGAAAGACAGTTCATCCCAAAAGACTTAACATTTGACGACTTTTATATTGAATGTTATGATAATGGAATGGGAAGAGCTTTCTGGTTTGTTAATGGGGGAAATCCTGATTTAATTGCAAACATGATTTTTGAGTTCTCCCCTGAGCGGCAAGGATCGATATGGGCCGGTGTGGGACTGGCAGCAACTTATGCAGGCGGCGTTGACAAAAATAAAATTGAAAAGTTAATAGCCTTGGCAGGTAAACACGCTCCCCGATTAGGAGAAGGTTCTGTTCTGGCAACACATACCAGAGACGTTGCAGGTAATAAACATGAATTGGATTTAACTGAGAGGTTGCTCACTGGGAAAAGCGCAGCAGAATGCCAGGAATTTGCGTGTAATGCAAACCAAAAATTAAATAACCAATCAACTATTAACGGAAAACACTCATTACAGGTATTCTTAGAAGAAATAAGAGAATGGGTAGCGCTCAACCAAGCGGCTATTATTAGTTAAAGTTCAACCTAAAGATATATGAAAGAGAACGAAGGTGTGGCAATTGTTGGAATGGACTGTAGATATCCAGGCGCCAATAATATCAATGAGTTTTGGGATAACATAATAAATCTTAGACAACAATTCAGAAGAATTCCAAAGGATAGGTTAGATCTCGATTATTATTATGCTGCCGATAAATCGGCAAACGATTACACTTATTCTACAATGGCAGCTGTGCTTCAAGGGTATAATTTTGACAGACTCGGCTATAAAATTGCTAAATCAACATTCGATCAGACTGATATGACGCATTGGATGGCTTTAGATGTTGCCACTGGCGCTTTAAAGGATGCTGGAATAGATCTTAATTGCGAAGAAACACGCAAACATACAGGCGTTATAATTGGCAATTCTCTCACAGGAGAATTTACAAGAGCAAATGTTTTAAGATTAAGATGGCCTTATTTGAAAAAGGTATTATCTTCAACACTAAGCGACTTGTCGTTTGATAATCAGAGCATAATTGAGATCCTTGAGAAAACTGAGGAAAATTACAAATCTCCATTTCCAGTTCCTGATGCCGATATGCTTGCTGGTGGATTAAGTAATACAATAGCTGGTAGAATCTGTAATTATTATGATTTTAGAGGAGGGGGATATACAATTGATGGAGCTTGTTCTTCTTCGCTTCTAGCTGTTGCGAATGCTTCCGAAGCATTAGTAAATGGTAGATTGGATGTGGCAATTGCTGGCGGAGTTGATTTAAGCATTGATGCTTTCGAACTAATTGGGTTCGCAAGAAATGGAGCGTTAGCGTCCAATGAGATGGAAGTATTTTCGTCAAAGTCGCAAGGATTCTGGCCAGGGGAGGGCTGCGGTATGATCGTTTTAATGCGGGAATCATACGCCAAGAAAATGGGATACAAAGTTTATGCTACCATTAAAGGTTGGGGTATTTCTTCAGATGGAATGGGGGGGATTACTCGTCCTAAGGTTGAAGCACAATCTTTGGCTTTAAAAAGGGCTTATTCAATGGCCGGTTATTCTATAAATGAGGTGTCCATGTTTGAAGCCCATGGAACAGGGACATCAGTAGGTGATGATGTAGAGCTAAAAGCAATTATTGATCAATTACGTGAAAATAATGCACCCAATCCAGCTTGTGTAGGTTCGATTAAACAGTTGATTGGGCATACCAAGGCTGCAGCAGGAATTGCAGGTTTGATAAAAACCGTCCTTTCGATTGAAAAGAAAATTATACCACCCTCTAAAAAATACGATAGGTACCATCCTGTTCTTGAAGAAAACCAGGACACACTTTTAATAAAGGAGCAACCGATTACCCTTGATCCAAATCAGACTTTTAAAGCGGGTGTTTCTTCTTTCGGATTTGGTGGAATAAATGTTCATATTACCTTGGAAGACTATGTTAATCATGATCTGAAAGTAAATCCAAGCCAAAAGGATATATTCAATGTGCCTCAACGTTTATCGGATGAAATATTTTGCTTTACTGGCGCAAATATTCGTGAACTTAAAATAAAATTGGAAAGTTATAAATTAAAAATAGCTCAATTGTCGAGATCGGAATTTATTGATTTTTCAGCTTCGTTAATTAAAAATCTACCTTATTCATCAAATTGCAAAATAGCGATAGTTGCAAATACTGTAGATAGTTTGATTTATAAGATTGATAGCTTTATTAGTAAACATATAACAGCTAATGAAACGATTATTGATAATAAACAAAATATTTTCTACAATGGGTCAAAGACTAAACTATCAAATGCATTTCTATTTCCGGGACAGGGAAGTCCAATTAGAGATAGCTACGGTATTTTTAAGCATTTCGAAGACTCTATCGCTGAAAATAACATTAATAAAGAACTTGCGGATAAAGTTTCAACAAGCCAGCATGTCATTGTCCAAAAGATAATTGAATCCACAAAATTCCTTGAGTCTTTCAACATATCGGCAGATATAGGAATCGGTCACAGTTTGGGTGAAATTGCCTGCCTTTCATGGACAGGAGTTTTAAGTCAAAGTGATGCAGTTAGCCTCGCTTATATACGGGGTAAAATTATGTCAAACTGTCCCGAGGCGAAAGGGAAAATGCTTGCCGTTCGGGGTAATTATGAAGACATACTCAAATGTACCCATTTATATAATGTTTATATTTCCGGATATAATGGAATAGATAACTTTGTACTGGCAGGCAGCGAAGAAGCGATCCATGAAGTGCATCAATATTTATCAGGTTATGGATTAGCATGTACATATGTAAAAGCCAATTTCGCCTTCCATACACCAAGTATGCGTTTTGCTGCCAAAAAGTTTGCGGATTCAGTAGCGAAAGTTAGATTGGAAAAGGCAAAAAGGAAAATGTGTTCAACTGTCACTGGAGAGATGGTCACTGAACAAACCGATCTGGTTGAATATTTAGAAGATCATATAATAAGTCCAGTCCGTTTTTATCAAACCTTTCTAGAAGTAGGTAAACGGGTTGACTATTTCATCGAAGTAGGAACTGGATCAACATTGTCTTCTGCCTTGAAAGGAGAGCACATAAATATTCTATCAATGGATTACGGAGCTGACTCTATCAGCGGCCTTTTACAAATTTTAGCAGTGACATTTATAGCTAACAAAAATCCAAATTTGGAGAAACTATTTTCAAATAGATTTCACAAAGAATTCGATTTAGATAAATGGGAGTTAGATGTTCTAAAAAATCCTTGTGAACTTTTCAGCATTTCCAATAATATTTTGGAATTGAGCAATAAGGCAACTTTAAATAATAGTGAAATCGATGCTAACGAGGGAATAGTTGAATTAATTAAAAGCAACTTGGACGTAAAATCCTTCTTAAGATCACAAATAAGTATAAAATCAGAAATTCCTGTGGAATCTATTTTGGATGAGGACCGCATTCTTTCCGACCTTCATATAAATTCATTGGCTATTTCCGAAATAATAAGTTTGACTGTTAAAGCATTTGAAAAAGATCAAACTACATATACAACTGCTTCGTTAATTGCAAATGAAGATGGTTGTCTTGAAGACCTTGTAAATTGTATTCTCATGGGAAAAGATTCCAAGTATTCTTCCAGTCATTCCATGATTAATTTTGAAAGCCTCCCGAACTGGACACATGTATTTCATAGAATACAAATTGAAAAGAGCCTTATGAGAAGCGCGGTGTCTCATAATTCAAATGAAGTTATGGTAACAGGCAATTCGGAACATATTGCAGGATTTAAATTTTTCGTCGCCGGTCTTAAACAGAATCTTGGCATTGGATCAATATTTATGTCCGATAATAAGTCCGTGCAGGACATGAATTTATTTTTGGACTTTCTGAAAACTTCGCAGGTTCAAAGAGGGGACTTTTTAGCCTTGGTTCAGTTTGATTATAAAGAATTTGATCTGAAACCAATTTTAAGAACATTTAAACAGGAATTTCCTTTGGTGACTGTTTTCTCGATAGATATTGAGGTTGAGAATGGAAATTCTGAAAAAGCCTTTTCGTTAATATATAGCGAGATAATTTTTCGTACAAAATATAAAGAAGTACGATATGAGGGTATTAAGAGATTTGAATCAGAAATTGAGTATAAACCAATATTTGCCAATCAAGATGTTGATCTCTTAAAAGTAAATGATATTATTATCATTGCAGGGGGAGGTAAGGGAATAACATTCGAGTCAGCTAAGTTTCTTTCTCATAAATATAAATTAAGACTTGCTATCATTGGCCGAAGTGATCCGTCAAATGATTCTAAATTATTTGACAATTTGGAAACTCTGCGTTCGATGGGTACTATTTTTAAATATTATAGTGCGGATATTCTAGATAAGGAAAAAATAATAAATGTACTTGAAGATGTAAACACGCAATGGGGACATCCTGTTGGAATCTTGTTCGGTGCTGGCATCAATAAGCCAAAAATATTAAAAGATCTTTCATTTGAAGACTTCAATCGAACGACTGAAATAAAAACAAAGGGCATCCAGAATATCATTTCTGGAATCAAGGATCCAAAACACCTTAAGCTTGTGATAGGCTTTGGATCTATTATTTCGGAAAGCGGAATGGAAGGCAATGCTGATTATGCCTGGGCAAATGATCAATTTGCAAAAGTGATAGACGGATTTTCTGAAAAACACAAAAAATGTAAGGCTTTGGTCATTCAATGGTCGATTTGGGATGAAGTGGGAATGGGGGTTGATCTAAATAGTATCGGTCATTTAAAAAAGAAAGGTATATGGCCTATACCGGTTAGCAATGGTTTGAGAATATTGGATAACTTAATTTCTGACACATCAATAAAGAATGGACGCTACATTGTATCCAGTAGATATGGAAATTTGCCTACTTTAAACTTTAAACGAAAGACTCTTTTCTTAGGAAGATTTGTTAATGATATTATACACCATTTGCCAAGTGTTGAAATTATCTCAAATATTAAGATAGATTTACAGTCGGATCCATATCTCAAAAACCATGTTTTAGACGGTCAATATATTTTTCCAACTGTGATGGCGTTAGAGGCTATGGCACAGATTGGTAAATGTCTTCATCAAGACCAGAACATATGGAGTTTCGAAAATTTGAAGATAAATAAGCCAATTTTTATACCCTCGGATAAAAGTCTTTCATTGACTGTGGTTGGAACAAGAATTGCGCATGGTCAGATCCTAGTTACTATCCTTTCAGAGGATTCTAATTTTGAAATTGAAAATTTTCAGGTTATTTTAAGTAATAAAGAACCAATTGCAATAAATGAAAAGTGGTATGAGGAGGAAAGAAAAAATATTTTAAACTTTAATGTTTCAAAAGCCTTCTATGACACGCTGCTCTTTCACACTGGACCTTTTCGAAAAATTAATGAGTTCTGTTATATTGATTCAAAGGACTCTATTGCTGAAGTTACAGAACTTACAAATGAATTCTGGTTTGATGAAAAATACCCTCAGGAATTTTTACTTGGCAATCCTGGAATAAACGATGCTATCATACATTGCCATCAAGCTTGCAGACCATCGCAAAGATTACTGCCGACAGGTGTTAGATCAATTTATATTATAGAGCCTTTCATCAGTGGCAAAGTACGCATTCAGACTAGAGAAATTTATGAAGATGGATTAAATACAGTAATTGATGTTGTTTTGACAAACGAAAGGAATGAAATTCTTCAATATTGGAAAGAATTAGTTCTTACCAGAGTTAAAGGTCATCAATTCGAAAAACTGTGGGATGTAAACCTTTTGTTGCCAGATCTTGAATATAAACTGAGAGGGACGAAGCATGGGAACTTGATCTGCAGTACCGAGAATAAAGAGCAATTAATCAAAAATTTCCAAAATAAAGATCTCGAATTCAAATTGGATAATAATATTCTTTCGGTTTATTCAGGTGAAACCGATGAAAAGGAGCTTGTCGATAAAAGCTCCTACTTAACTGCGGTAGATGACACAGCGGTCCAGGTGGTGATCCAACATAATCAAATTCAATATCCATTTATTAAGTTATTATAGCTATGCCGATGATCTATTCTCCAGATAGGAGTTATTATCAATATGAATTTATAACCACCTTTGAGGAAACAAATGTGGTGGGTAATATTTACTTTGCTAACTATGCTGTATGGCAGGGGAAGTGTCGAGAACATTTCCTCTATGATTACTGTCCCGAGATAATTGATGAAGTAAATTCCGGATTGGCCTTGATCACTTTGGATCTTTCGATTGAGTACATTTCTCAGCTATTTGCATTTGACCGGGTTGTGATTAAGATGTTTCTTGAAGCGAAAAGCAGCAGCCGATTATTAATGCGTTTTGAATATTATAAAATAAATATTGCGGGTGACTATGAATTGGTGGCTAGGGGGGCTCAAAGTACAATGGCTATGCGTCTTATGAACGACAGACTGACCCCTGTGGAATACCCAAAATCCATCTTTAGAGTTTTTGAAGAATTTAATATTTAATTTATTTATGAAGACTTACAGGTTTCTTATCCTCAATATTATAATGTGCTTTCTATCCTTTGGCTGTAAAAAAGCGGACAATGAAACCCTGAAAGTCGAAAATTTAGATAGTTTTTTAAAGGCTCTGTCATCGAAACGTATGGTTAATGATGTCACTACAATGTCTTATAAAGTTGTCGGAGCAGCCTATGAATGGGATGAACCATCTGTACTGTATGTAAATCCTATAAACACAAATAATTACACTTATTTGGTAAAATCGAATCTGGATAATAGGCAGGTTTCTGCCCAATTTACTCAGTTCGAAATTAAGCAGCCCTTCAGCTATCAGACGGGAGGTATTAATATAGTTATTAATGATAAAGAAGGAATGATTTCCGGAGAATATGATTTTAAATCCTATTTTCTTAATATGAGATATCCTCAATCCCTGAATGCCAGTAGAATTGAAGCAATGATAAAAAATTGTCAAATGACGAATCCTTTATTTCTGGCTAAGCTAGCATTGCAAAATAACGTCAAAGAAATTAAGGATAATAGGATTTCGATTCCCACAATAGTGCAAGGACTATACTATGTTGTCGAGTTCGATCCAATATCTAATTTGCCATTAAATTGTACAATCAAGGAATCTGATTTTTTAAAAGGTGATATTGAATATAAGATTCAATATTCTGACTGGCGGGACATAGATGGGTTCAACGTTCCTACGAAATTCCATTATTATTTAGGTGGTCGAATGTTCAGATCGGAGCAAATTTCAGATATTTCAATAAATCCAATATTCCCTAAGGATATTTTTAAGATCTCAGGAATTCAGTCCCCGGTCCCCTATGATACGCCAAATGGATGGATGGGCTTTATATACTCACAATGGTATAACAGATGGTTTGATAAAGGACTGTTATTTGATCAGCCATTGAACAATGGTGCTTGGATACTTGAAGATCATGATTTGACACCATATGGACTTCCCAATCAGACAGTTGGTGAACATATCAAAATTATTGGCAGGCCGGATCATAGCTTATATAGTGTAGCGATTAAAACCTCTAAAGGAATATTTCTCTTCGAACCAACGCTGAACAATTTCTGGACGAGGAGTGTGTTGAACGCCACAAAATCAAAATTTCCAGGCCAAAAAATTTCTGGTGTTATTGTAAGTCATACCCATTCTGCAATTGCCTCAGGAGTTAGAGAAGCTGCGTATGAAACACAAAATGTAATAATTGGTAAGAATGGGAAATCTGTCATCGATGAAGCTTTGGCCAACGAACACCATTTGAATCCTGATGCTTTAGCACTAAACCCAATACCTATAAATGTCAATGAAGTTGGTGGTAAAACCATCCTAGCAGAAGGGGAGCTGGAGATTTATTATTTGGGGGGCGATACTGCGGACCTGGGGCGCCACGCAAATGATATGGTTATTGCGTATATTCCTTCTTATCAAACTGTTATACAATCTGAATTAATGTGGAATGGACCTTTTAAAAGAGTTTTTGTAGGACAGGCCGCTAACTCTTATTCCGACGCATCAAAGCAAGAGCTTAAGCGCCGTGCTCAATTTCTGGATAAAAGTATAAAAAAATACAATTTAAAGGTAAAGCGTATAATTTCTGTTCAAGGAGGACTTGGAAGTTATGACGATCTAATCAATGTAATCAATAATTAATATGGAGAAGAAAAAACTCATCGATCTACAAAATGTTTCTAAAACATACGCTGTCGGAAAAAATTCGGTCCACGCATTAAAGAATATTAATTGGACTGTTAATTCTGACGAATTTATTGCCATTATTGGGCCCTCTGGTAGTGGGAAAAGTTCTTTGTTAAATCTCCTTTCATTTGTTGATTTTCCTTCTTCAGGAAAGATTCAATACAACGGTAGGGAAGTCAGTGATTTATCTGACACTGATATTAGTCATTTTAGATCCAATAAAATTGGAATAATATTTCAAAATTTCAATTTAATACCTGTATTGAGTGCATTGGAAAATGTGATGTTCCCATTAGAAATCCAAGGAAAAGCATATGACAAAGGAGTAGTTATTTCTAAAGCTAAAAATCTTCTTACAGAATTGGGGCTCGGCAACTATATGGACCACAAACCAAATGAACTGAGTGGTGGGCAGAAACAGCGAGTGGCAATTGCTAGGGCATTGATTACTGATCCAGAAATAATTATTGCAGATGAACCAACTTCTGCCTTGGATAGTACAACTGCACTGGAAATAATAGGACTAATGAAAAGATTAAATGTTGAGAAGAAGATCACATTTATTTTTTCTACACATGATACCAATATTATAAAGGAAGTTGATTACACCATCGAATTAAAGGACGGAGAACTTAAAGCTTAAAATATGAACTATTTAAAATTAGCATCTAGGAATTTAAAAAGAAATAGAAAAAGATCTATTGTTACGATATTGATTATCACGTTGGGATTTACAGCACTCGGCACAATAGGTGGAATGTTGGCCAATATCTTTTCACGGTTAAAAGAACAGGCTGTAGTAAATGAGAGATTGGGGCATTTCAGCATAGAAAAAGTGGGATTCCAGTCGGATGGTAAAATGAATCCGGAGAAATTTCTTTGGAGCAAATCTGAATTGGAAGATATTTTAAAAACCATTAGATCGGATAACAGTGTGACTCTCGCAACTCCGAGAATTTCGATAAATGGAATGATAAGTAATGGGACGTCTTCCACTATATTTTTGTCAGAAGGTGTTATTCCTGCAGATGAGAAAATTCTTTTCAAGACGGATATTGATGGCCGTTTGAATCACCCTAATTTGGCTGAGCTTTCTGAAAAAAATGATGAGATAGTTTCTATTTCAGAACAATTGGCCAAAAATCTCAAGGTTAAAAAAGGAGATCAAATGACGTTATTAACTACTACCAAAGACGGAATTGCTAATGCAAATGATATTGTTATTGGAGAAATATTCAATACAGGTAATCCAGCAACAAATGACAAATTTTTGCTATCAAATCTATCCCTTTTACAGCGGCTGTATGATACTGACGGGGCTATGAGGATAGCGGTAACCATTGATGATTTAAATAATATTGAAAGTGTCCAATCAAGACTTATAGAAGCGCTGGATAAAAAGGGATATAAAGTTGAATCTCAAACCTGGAACAAAATGTCGGCTTCTTATGAAAAGGTTAAAACCATGTTTGGTGTAATTTTCAGAGTTTTAACAGTAATTATTTCTGTTATTGTGCTGCTTACAGTGTTAAACACGATGCAAATGAACGTAAATGAAAGGACCAAAGAAATTGGTACCATAAGGGCCATTGGGATGACAAAAAATAATGTGGTAAAATTATTTTGTATAGAAGGCCTAATGATGGGGATTATCGGCGGGATTTTAGGTGTTATTGCTTTAATGGTGGTAAAAGTTATTTTGTTAGTTCTGAATATAACATTTATTCCTCCGGTGGCTTCGATTGAAGTTCCCATAGCAATTTTACCTTCTCCACCTCAAATGATTATTACGTTCGTCATATTTTTGGTTGTCAGTGTATTGTCTTCATTTATTGCTTCTAGAAGGATTGTAAAACAAAAGGTAATAGATTCATTAAGGTATAATAATTAAAAGACTACTTAGTATGGAAACTACAACTGTGACCTTAAATTTTCCAGCACAATTAGCGCATTATGTTGGTAATGAAAAATTAATACAATTTCAGGGGAATCGACTTAGTGATTTGGTTGATTATTTAGATTCAAAATATCCAACATTTTCATCCAGAATTCTGGATGAAAATGGAAATGTAAGACCCTATCTAAATTTCTTCATTGGAGAAGAGAATATTAGAGTTTTAGATGGTTTGTATACGAAGTTGGAAAACAATGATACAGTTCGATTACTCTTATCTAGAGCAGGGGGATGATGGAAATTAATGAAAAGTTTAAAGTGCTGCGGATAGCCTTTCTAAATATCCATCTTATTGCAACAATTCTTTGGGTAGGGGCTGTGTATATGGGCGCTGTAATTGATTGGCCAGCGGCGCGGGACAGTGTAAAAAAAGGCCAGTTTCCATTCCGCTTTATCATCGGTCAAGGAACTCGCGTTTTTTATAGTGTTTATACAGGCATTTCATTATTATGGATATCAGGTATCGGCTTAACCATTTTAGGCCCTCCCTTAGTAGGCCCAGCTAAGATTATGCTTGTACTAAAGGTTTTATTACTTATGACAATGACTGGTCTAACCATGTATGGAACCTTTGGAACCTGGTCAAAATTGCAGCTATCATTAGATGAGGAAGCAACTGAACGATATGAAGGATATATATTCAGAGCATATATAACCTTAATATCTGGATTGATTGCTTCAATATTGGGTCTGAACATGTTTAATTAATCAATTATGAAAAAGCTATTATTAATACTATCAATCTCCGTTCTTTCAAAGATCGTATTTGGACAAATTGACAATGTAAAGATCCTAAAAGATGCAGATCTGCATAGGGCGGGCCAACTGGAAAATGTGAGTTGGAAGCTCAAAGTTTTAAATTTTAAACAAAATAAGCTTGAGAATGAAATTGCAATAAATGTAGATGCGAAGACAACTGCAAAAGACCAGCTGGTTCTGGTTTCATTTCTGGCACCCAAAAAATTTGAAGGCCAGCGTCTGCTTATTAGGAATAACAATATGTGGTTTACCAAGAAGGGACTAGACAGGCCAATTGCTATATCTGGCAGACAGAGACTTTCAGGTTCGGCTTCTAACGCTGATGTGGCGAATGCCAATTACTCAATAGATTATAAGATTGTTAATGTACAGGAGACAAAGTTGGAGGGTATCAGTTGTTATCTATTTGATCTTGAGGCGAATAATAATTTTGTGTCGTATTTTAAGATAAAGTATTGGATTAATAAGGTGGATCATACCGCTTTAAAAGCTGAGTATTATGGGAAAACGGATAAATTAATCAAGGTTGCAACATTTGAGTATTCAACAGTCTCAATGGGTGGTGTTCCAACGAAAATGGTGAGTAAGACGATTATAAAAGATAATATAAATATGAATGACTTTACTACTCTAGAGTCCACAGATTTTGAATTTAAGGCTATCAGTTTTTCTAAGTTTGAAAAATAGAAATTATGAGTAAAGTTCTTTTTTTTCTAATATTTGTCTCAATTTATTTTGGGAGTTCAACTGTTTACTCACAGGGTGTTTTAAAGGATGAAGTAAAACCGGAAATTGATAGTGTTGGTAATAATCGCTCCATTTTTGGTAAAGTAAAGACCTCCTTTTCAATGGACGTATTAACATTTTCTCGAAATCTTAGATTTCGAGAAAATGAGCATACTGTTAATTTTGAAAATAGAGTTGCCAAATTGGACAGGGGAGATTTTGGTGCTTACTTCAGGCCGCTAATCTCATTTGAAATTGATAATATTAAATTAGATATTCAGCCGCGATTAAATACAGAATATGATCAGATCAACAAAGAATATGTACTCGATAATTTTTTCTTTCAAAAGTTTAAAGCAGACGTTCAATTAGGAACTAAAGTCAAGTTGAGTGGAGGTAGGTATTTTAAGACAATAGGAACTTCATTGATTACAAATCCTAGTAATTTATTCTTTATAGAGACTAATCCAATTAATCCAAAACTGGAAATTGCTCCAAAAGATTTTTTCGAAATAGCTTTTAGTGCAACTAAAGATCTGAATATAAATTTAATCGCAAATTTGGGGAAAGGTGAGGATAAGTACTATGTGGCACCTTACTTCGATTTTAAAAGACAATACGGTGTACAGGTAGACTTTTATTCAGGCTCTTTTCAAAATGGATTGATATTTTCAATAGATGAGTCTAAGAGATGGGGAGTTGGAACCTATGGTCAAAAGACAGTCGGAAATTCACTTGTTTTTTGGATAGATGCCAATTTGAAATATAAACCAAACCGCTTCTATTCGCAGATTCCGATGGCACCTGAAATTAGAGACATTATTAATTACGAAATGGTAAATGGTGAGGAAAATAGTCACGTTTATGTGCAAGGGTTATTTGGAATGTCCTATACATTCAACTTTGGTCCTACATTAAATTTGGAATATTATCATAACGGTATAGGATACAATCGCTCACAGTTAGATCGTTATTGGACAATGATTTATCAAGCGTCAGATTATAATTTTGATATAAGTGAGCAATTATCTAATCGCAACATGGGAAGAGCAATTAATCCGGGAATGCAGTTCATTAGAAAAAATTACATTTTCAGTCAATTTGGACAAAATGACCTATTTGGAAAGCTTAATTTTTTCGTTCGTTATCTTAACTGTTTAGATGATAAATCACAGCAGTTATCTGCCCTAATAGAATACAATCTTTCAAATCGGCTGGAATTATTTACCACAGTACTGTTTAATCCAACACGCAATACAAAAACAGATTTCGGAAGACTGGTCAAAAACCAAATTATGACTGGATTAATCTATAGATTGTAATATGATGAAAAAAGTAATTGTTTATGTAGGTATATTTTTTCTTGCACTTGGATTTTCAAATTGCAATAAAACTGATGAACAGGAATTATCAGATG
Source organism: Sphingobacterium zeae (assembly GCF_030818895.1). NCBI lineage: Bacteria > Pseudomonadati > Bacteroidota > Sphingobacteriia > Sphingobacteriales > Sphingobacteriaceae > Sphingobacterium > Sphingobacterium zeae. The sequence continues at coordinate 5,101,293 of NZ_JAUTBA010000001.1, read as the reverse complement.
TTAACGTTCAATCCTATTTTTTAAGTGGAATAAGACCCGACTATTTTCGTAAACTGAATTTTGATTCAAAGGAAATCACAGATAGTATTCCTATTTATCTTCAAATTTTTAAAAAAACTTTTGATAGTTCAGAGGAATCATATAAAAATGGAAAGTTTAAATCGTCTAACGATCTTGAAAATTACAGGTTGTTAATGCAATACTATTCATTTTATATAACAGCATTGGTAAGCAATTATTTAGACCAGAATTTTGACTTTAAAACGATCAACGGAGATAATAGGATAGGTCTTTTCTCTAGAATTGAAGACGGTGAAAAAGATTTTGAAAATAAAGAATTGAATGCCATGATAACGGAAGCGTATCGGATTGCTAGGGATGCTTACACAATAAATGGATATAACGATCGTGCTTACGGCTTTTTTGTTTTGGTAAATCAGATTGAAAAAAGATTTAAAAGAGGTGACAATTTAAATGATCCAATTGCCCATAAGTTAGCATCTGATTTTGTATCCTATAATTTGCAAGATTTAAAGGTTATCCCCGTATGGAATCTACTTATGCCAATGGTTGTTTTTACAAATTATAAGGATCCTTTAAACACTTTTACAAATAGGGAAATGGAAACTATATTAAGGACCTATGACAAAAGATTGGTTGTCCCGGGAACACTTCCAGATATCGGTGGCAAATTTCCAGAAATTCTGGGTCCTATTTATAAATTTGATGTCAATTTAAAAAAAATTGATTGGACTATTGAACAACAGAAAGGGGAATGGTCAGCTGAGGAGCTTGAGAAATTTGACGAAAATTTAAAAACGATGAACATGATCACAAATTATTTAGAATTACAAAAGTCAAAACTTCTTAATGCGTGGCCTTATCGAGCTTCTTATCAAAAGAGGAAAGAGATGCTTGATGAAATAAGGATATACAGAAATAATATCAACACTTATCCTAAACCTGAACTTAAGCATGGTATTAATTCAGTATTATTCAAAAAGGCATACCAATGTTATTCGTGTCATGCTAATTCAAATATGAAATAATTATGAGTCAAGTAAATCAGTATTTAGATTCTTTAAAATCCGTGGTAGCGGAAATTGAGGTGAGGGAAGTTATCGATGAGCTTAGTAAGGGGGCCGTATTAATAGATATTAGAGAAATCGACGAAGTGAAGTCGGGCTTGCCTTCTCAAGCCATGCATATTACCAAGGGAATGTTAGAAATGAAAATTGGTAATATTGTGCCTGATATCAACAGCTCGATTTTCCTTATGTGCCAATCGGGGAAGCGTTCATTGCTTGCAGCAAAAAACCTCATTGATATTGGATATACCAATGTAAAATCAGTTGAGGGAGGTTTTGCGAAGTGGAAGAATTCAGGTTTCCCATTTGAAATTCCTCATTTTTTAAGCGAAGATGCCCGCCAAAGGTATATGAGAAATATGCTTATTCCAGAAATAGGAGAAAAGGGGCAAGCAAAATTATTAAAATCCAGTGTGCTTGTTGTAGGTGCAGGTGGAATTGGATCTTCTTTATTATTTTATCTCGCAGCAGCTGGTGTTGGAAATATCGGAATAATCGACAGTGATGTTGTTGATAGAACCAACCTTCAAAGACAAATTATTCATACAGATGCTGCTGTTGGCAGTTCCAAGGTGGAGTCTGCTAAATCAAGATTATTAGAATTAAATCCGACTATAAAAATTAATGCATATAATGAAAGGTTAAATTCTGAAAATATCGAAGAAATAATTACGGAATATGACATTTTGATTGATGGAACTGACAATTTTACAACGAGATATTTAATTAATGATGCATGTGTAAAGTTTAAAAAGCCAAATATTCATGGATCGGTTTTTCTATTTGAAGGTCAGTTCACTACGTATTGGCCTGCATATAATCATTCAGCACCATGTTATAGATGTCTATTCCCTTCGCCTCCTCCCAAGGAACTTGCACCGAACTGTGCCGAAGCTGGTGTAATGGGAGTATTACCAGGGTTAATAGGCTTACTTTGTGCGACAGAAGCCATTAATATTATACTTGGTTTTGATAACATGACCTCGAAGCTTATGGTAGTGAATTCTAAACCAATAAGCTTCTCGCAATTGAATATTAAAAAAGATCCAAATTGTCTTTATTGTAACTGCACTGATCAAAGCAAATATCCACCATATATTGACTACGAAACTTTTTGTTCTATGTAAGTGTATATGATCTCAATTATGTATTTAGACATCAGAGAACAGAGTTCCCATCTGATTTTGGAAGAGTACAAGAAATTTGAGGATTTTTTTCCGATGGAATTAGATATTTTCTCTTTCAAGAATCCGACTGATACTTTGCTCTCTGCATCCGGTAAGGTGTTGTGTTTCAAATTGTTTGATAAATATAATCTTGATGCAAATTTGATTAGGTTTTCCTCCAGTAAAAGGCTTCATGTTCTTTACAAAGGTGGGTGTAATTTATATTTGAGTATATCGCATTCGAAAAATATTACGATCGTTGCACTGTCAGATAATCCAATAGGTATTGACCTGCAATACACTGCAGTTATTCATGAAGATTCGATCAACATGATATATTCACACCAAGTTGCTAATGCTATATTAATTAATGAAAACTGGAACCGTCACTTCCATCAACAGTGGACCAGAACAGAAGCACTATACAAAGTTAGCGGTAAATATATTACCGATATATTATTGACTAATTTCAATAATATAGAGCTGGACAATGACTGTTTTTTATTTAAGGATTGCTTTATCGAAAATGATTATATTTTCACAATGGCAGTTAAATCGTCTAATGATAAAATATTTTTGGAAACCGTAATATCAAAGTTTACTTTTTAGGGTTCATTTGTGTGGTATTAAGGTGGTTTTCTTTATACAATTTTTTAATAAAAATAATATGTGACATCATAACTATTGGCACAATGCAAGTTGGAAGTAAATAAAATGGAAATTCTAAAACTGCTACATTGGGTGCGTCAAATCCAAACTGTTGGATAGGGATTGGAGAAGATAAAACTGCAATAAATACAATAAATAATAAAAATGAAAGTCCTATGATATTCCATGAAATTAATATATTCCGAGGTAGTTTTCCTTTTAGAATCCACAGATACAGCAAAATAATCAAGGCGGTAAAGCCTATAAAGATATCATAGTTCCACCCAAGAAAAGTCATTTCAACAGGAATCTTCTTTTTAAAATAGAGTAGCAAAAGGAAATATTCCACTGGTATTCTAAGTACATTAATAAGTAATAGATAGTTGCTGTTTATCTTGTTGGTATCCTGTTTGTTAATTGTCCAAAAAGAAATTATCAGGGTAATAAGCATTAAAATGGGAAAATAGATGGGATGTTTAAGGAAGTAGCCATTGAAAACAGCAATACCAACGATGATTTGCCATATAAAGAATATGATTATTTCTTTATTTTTTCCACTTCCGAAGTAGATCAAAATTAAACTGCAAAGTGCTACAAGAATAAATAAAAACTGTAATAGCATGTTTTTTTAGTAAATATATGACTTTGTTAAGTCAATAGACTTGTCTTAAGGTAATAAAATTTCTCAAGTAAATAATATATTATTTTTACTGGAAGTGCGACGATAAAATGGACACTTGACGTCCTGCCCGCTGTTCAGACAGTCAAAAGTGGAGTTCCGGGCTTTGTGAGTTGTAAGTTAACAAACTCTTAGGGAATTAAATCATCTAGTGCGCTGTGCGGCCTGTAATGATTTTATTCTTTTTCTTTCATGACCGTGTCGTTTGAATAATTGAATATAAATAATCTTATTGAATTATTCCATTGACACAGTTCATGTTACAGTCTCATAAATTGTAACAGCTCGCGGTTTCTATAAATTAAAAATCTTCTTCTTTTTCGTACGCCCAATCTTTTTTACGCGTTCAAAATAATTGATAGTACCAAGTGCTTTTGGTGTCATTAACTCCGTTTCATTGAAACCGTCTATTTTTTTTTGATAGTAAGAATCAAGACATAGGCAATTATTTTTTACAATCACTTGGGTCACCTTAGGGTTATTTGTTTGGTAAAACGTTTTGTTATGACTGATTCTAAATCCGCTAGAAGTGATAATTTCAATTATTTCTGGTATAAGATGCTTAAAATCCTGCTTTGAAGAAAAGGTCAAATCATCTACAAAAGTGGTAAAGGTCAAACCATTGTTTTTAGCAAACTCTTGTAATTTAGAACCAGCCTCCGCAAAAACAAGGTTAGCAATGTAGGGAGACGTATGTGTTCCTTGAGGCAACATGCCTTTATAGGTGGTCAATTTTGTCAAATTGTGTGCCACGGAAGGTGCGAATTTGTACTTAACAAACATATTAAAAACCTGTTTGTTTGTTATTCCAGGGTAATATCCTCTTAAATCAGTATTGAAGAAAAATTTATTGCCTTGATGTCGTTTTGCATTCAAAATATTATCTCTATTCTTTACTCCGCCAAATGCGTAGTCAGGTAGTTTAATACAAGATAACAGTTTAGTCAGTATAGATTTTTGAATTACCTTTAATTTACCAATCGCTGGGTATATATCTCTTGATCTTGGGCGATTATATTTGTCATATAATTGATTACCTTGTTTATCCAACTTTGGAGTCGAATTCAAATAATAATAACGGTCGATATTCCTAAGTATGGAATCTATAGAATTGTTATCCGTATTTAATATCCTTAATAGTATTTTAACGTCTAGCATCCTGTATAATCTTAAATAAATGAGTCCACCATACCTTTTATAGAAGGTAGTAATATTTCGAAAGCTTCTCTTTTATTCGGGTCTATATCTTCAATAGTCATTGAACGGAAGAAGAGGATAGGTAAAGGAATATCTAAGCTTTCAGCTATAGATTTAAGTGAACTGATAGTAGCTTCCTTTGAATTGTTTTCGATCTTAGAAAGGTACGCTTGAGTTAAATGAGCTTTTTGTGCGAGCTCATTTTGTTTAAGTCCCTTCTTTTTTCTTAGTTCTCTTATAGTATTACCAATATCCATCGTAGTAAAAATTTGTGAAAAATGTAGGAATGTTAGTTGAAAAATAAATCAATTAAATGTTTTGCTGCAGCAAAAACTCTCATCAGTGTTATTAACACGTTTAAATTTTCGAGTTTGACCTGCGGATCGGAAGAAGGTGTATCTTTTGTCTCTTCTAATCTGGTGATGCAATCTTCTAAAAGAACTTGTTCTTCAACTGAAAACGAACAACGGTTCTTTGATAGGATGGTTCTTATACCTAGTACAAGATCATCTGTGCTTTTAAAGCAGTTTTTTCTCATTATGTTAGAATTTAAATACGGCAAACCATTATGCCTGCTCATCTATAATGGGGTAATTAAATCCATAAACGTTGTTCGTTTGTTCCATTCCTACAATATCCTGCTCCAATCAAATAAAAACATGATTGAATCATTATTACATAAAGTTTAAAGGCTTATAGAGCCAGATCTATGCTTTAGTATGGGCTTGTCATCTACCGACTCGATTACTCTCGTGGTCTAATAACTAGTGCGGTAGGCTTCTATTTACCTATCGTATACATAGTGTATTATTGATTTTTTTTAGAATTCATTAGAATAACTTCCGAAAAGAATTGTGTGCAGGACTGTCCTGGGTGCTTTCCTTAACTTGGTGTCTTCTTGTGATGATGAGCTGATGCTCCCCAAATTCCCGTTAGGGTTGTATATGTCGTATATACTTTAGACGTTTGGATGCTAATTACCGTTGCTTATAAAAGCCTTTCAAAGAACTATAGTGCAAATATATAAAATATTCCTAAAGGAACAAAACTTAAAAAATAATATTCCTGTGGGATCATTATTTTGTAGGAATTTAGCTGCATAATAATGCCAAGTTGTAAAATAAAGGGGAATGTGACACCAACTTTGTCATTGGATTAAAAACTTAAAAGCCTCTTTCCAGCTTGAATGTATCCCCAAATCTAATGTAAAGTTGGGATATGGTCAAAGCCCAGTTATGCATTGGCATCGTCCATTTTTTTGCGATATCGTTTATGATCAGATACATCAATTTCATTAGTGCCTGTTCGGAGCTTAAGGTCCCTTTGGACTTAATGATTTTTCGTATCTGACAGTCCATTCCCTCGACTAAATTGTCGTGTATATAATCTTGCGAACCTTACAAATGACTTTTTATTATATGAACATCTGCATGTGAAAGCCCATATAAATCTCTTGCATTTTATCTATAATCAATCTCCCAACCCCTCTGCCTTGATAGGAAGGCACCTTATAATTACTGATAATCCAATTTTTGAACCCAACTGGGCTACCTGGGCACTAGGAAATTCTTCGTTCATTTCCGGGTGAGAATGGATGACTGTATTTTTACTTATTCCTTTCGATTTTGCACGTTTTATTTTAAGTAACCCCTTTATACATATAACAATGAGGCCATTAGAATTACAACCGATCTTTCCACCGTTTTTTATGTAATCGAGCGAAACATCTCAAGAGATAAAGAATAAGGGAAACCGTATTTGTTATTAAATTTTATTTCATAAATTCGGATAATTAACCTTATTAATATGAAAGCAAAGAAATCAATTGGGATCAGAGTTACCCCAGCAACAATTTTTTTTTCTATTGTTAGCTTAGAGAATGATGGCGTAGAAGTAAAAACGATTGATATTGTAAAGTCTCCGAAGTCAATGCAAACACCTGAGCAACTAAAATTTATTAGAAATACACTAAGTGATATCATAAATGAGTACCAAGTAAATTACGCATGCATAAGAATCACAGAATCAAATGCTAGAAAGGTTAGTATACCGCGTGTATATATAGAAGGTGTAATACAGGAATTATTTGCGAGCTCAACTATTGAAAAATATTATATAGGTCAAATATCCAACATCGCATCTCATCTTGGAATTTCAAGAAATGAGTTTAAGCCTTATGCCGAAGGAGATGTGGATTTCGAAGGAATTGATGATTGGAAAGATCTTAAGTTAGAGCATAGAGAAAGTATAATGGCAGCAATAAGTGCACTAAGTATCTAATATGGCTTTGGGACAATATACTACCAATTTAAGCTTTGAACTAAAGAAAGAGATTGGTCAGGAAGGAAGGAATTCACAGGTATTTATTGCGCACGATAATCAATTTGATGAACAAATTGTTATAAAGCGCATAAATAAATTAGATTTTACTGATGAAAAAGAATTTTATAGAGAAACCAAGATACTATTCGCTTCAGCACATGCGAACGTGGTAAAAATCTTCTACGGTTGTTCAGATGATCAGTATGTTTATTTAGCAATGCCTCTTTATGAAAAGGGATCGCTAAAAAGTTTATGTGAACATGAACATCTTTCGATTAGGGATATTATTCGTTATTCAATACAATTTCTATCGGGGCTTCATAATATTCATTCTAAAGGGCTTATACATTTTGATGTTAAACCCGATAATGTACTCATTTCAAATTCTAATGAGGCACACCTTTCTGACTTTGGGTTAGCGAAGGCAATGAACATCTTAGGACATGCCAATCCAGATAGCGCATATTCAAAGCATATCCCGCCTGAGTTTTATGAGATGGCTGACAAAACCTATCATTATGACATATATTCTGCGGGGGTTACATTGTATAGATTGTTAAATGGAGAGAAAATTTTTAACGATCAATTCTATTCTTACAAAACTAGTGAAGAGCGACAAAACGCTATTGAATCTGGAAAATTTCCTGATAGAACAAAATACCTTCCGCATATTCCTCAAAAGCTGAGGGGCTTTGTAAATAAGGCAATGAGTGTTAATATCGAAGATAGACATGATTCTGTACTTAGCCTATTAAATGATTTAGGATCAGTAGAAGATAATTTAGATTGGATATACACCGAAAATAATAAAATATTAACATGGAAGCGTATTTCTGATAAATATTTATATAAAATAGAAGTAAATTTGGGGAATACTAATAATATTAGTATGTTTACAACTAGAACGGATATCAAAAAAGATAAAACTGTAAAGCAGAAAAGCTATTGCCACAACAATTTAACGAAGTCGAACGTTCTATCTAAAATAAAGCATGCATTGAAGCTGTGAAATTTAAAGTCGTAAAATATAACCCTAAGACGCTTTCCCGCGTAGATTCGATTTTACCAAAGGTGGAAAAACCTGTTAGAAAAATCGATATGGAGAAAGTCTGTTTTAAAGAGAAAGGCCATTACACAGTAGTAATAATAAAAGAAAAGAAATCGTAATTACTAAATTATTAAAAAATATTGCATATACAGAGTAAAGGCGCTGACTAACCAGCGCCTTTCAATTTCACAATAGTCTCCTCGCTCTCATTACCACTCTCAGCCTTAATCTTCACCATTTCGTCCTGGGCTGAACCGGCTTAATCTGAATGAAATAAAATTGGCCGATTAACTAATCCATCTCTTTCATTTAGGGGTAAAAGAAGCGAAGAGAGCTAATAAAAACGATTAACCGCTCTTATTAGCTTTTTGTTGATAATTTTTCGTTAAATGGTTGTAATACTCTTCTTAACCTAACCTTATCGTTGAAATTACGTGCGATATTGTACGCTGAAGTAAGATAGGAATCTATACCACTATAATGATAAACATGGATTCTTTTACACGCGTCACTTTCAAACAGCATATTTAACAAGGTTCTGTCAGTCGTGCTACAAGAATGACCAATTACATAAATTTCATAGTCCCCCTTACCAATGAATCCCAACAATTCTTGATATTTTGTATTTCTAAAATAATGAAATGATTTAAGCGGGACGAGCCAGTCATCATCATATAAGGACTCTATTTCTGAATAGATTTCTTTGTTCTCATCACCTACACCAAATACAATCTCATCGGTTGGTTGATTCAGATCGCCATGAATATAGATGGTTTGAAAATAGGTAAAATTGTCCTTGAACTCGGATTTTAAATTTTTGACAATTTTGTCTTCGAAATAAGTAGTATAATTAAAATTTAAAAATAGCACATTTCTATTGAGCTCCCACTTGTTCCCAAAATATTGAACGTCGGCACAAAACACTTGGCCATTAGCGTTTTTATAATATTTTTTTCCCCAATCAACCCGATTTTTATTTGACATTAGTTCATGTTTACTTTCTTCTGGTTCATTATTGAGCTTTAAATATTCTATTAGTTTCGCTTTTAAGTGGTAAACCGAAAGATTTAATTGTTTGATTTCTTTAAGTGCTTCAACATATCTGGCATCCGTTTTTCTATCAATCATTATCAATGTTCTAGACTTAGCCAAAGTCGCTTGTTGCTTAAGCATTATTCTATTAATTTCATACTCAATGCCACTCCAGTCGGCATTTCGGCAATTAAAGAATAAATTTGAGCTGAATTCATTAACTGGATCGATCTTGATCGTCCAACTATGATCGTACCTACCTCGATGCTCACCAGTAAATGTAATTAACCCAGGAGAATGTACTGTTATAAATTCCCAGATTTCTTTTGATTCAAAACATCTGTCTAATTCCCTCTCCACGGACAGTATTCCATTATGAAAAATTCCCAAATTGATCTTAACTGTCAAGCAGTCATCTTTATAATAGCCTTTTTCAATTGCTTTAAAGCAACAATCTTTTAAATACCAGGTTATAAAATCAATGTATCTTGTTGGCAATCTATGGGCTAAATCAAATCCATTTCCTATTAAAAATATCTTATTTATTCTTTCGTCTTTTATCACGGTTAATTCTAATTGAGAAATGAAAATATAGAAATTTTTCGGCTAAAAAAAGTGGCTAAATAGAATCGCCTCGACTAAAGTAGTCGGGGTGATAAACAAATATATCACCAACGCCTTTAAATATTTTTCACTTATACTTTTTTATTTAATTTAATAAGCTATTTAAGTATCAAACTAGATTAGCTATACTATGAAAAAGGTAGCATTTTATTTATTTCCGTTTACTCTCTCGTCCTGAAAAAACTTTACTGACGTTGCTCAATCTTGATGCTATTATCTTACTAGATAATGACAGGCTTTTCAGGCATAAAATCCTTTAGGCTACATTCTAATCCTGTTGCCAGTTTGTTTAATTGATCGTAGGTATACATACTGGGAGAGTTTTCTATTTCGATTTGGCCTATATATCCTGAAGTTACTCCAAGCATTTTAGCAACTTTCGCTTGACTTACGTTTTTCGCATTCCTTATTTCTCTAACCAATTTCACAATTTCCCACTCGATTTTAGTTTTCGGTATTTTTTCACCCATAATTTTTTAAAATTATTTGCATAGCTATCACTAAGTAATTATATTTGCTTAGTGATAGCTAAGTTTTGATGTGCTATCTGATTTTTTATTGATGCCTTTAATTATTGGGCATCGAGTTAACTTGAAAATATTAAGTGTTTTAAGCACTTTGATATTATTGACGAGTCTCCAACTTTCCACTTGGTACCTGGGAAGGAGGCGGTAAGGTTAGCTCATTACCTGCGAATATTGTATCTTTGCATACGCGCGGGAATGAGCCTTGCTGAGTAGCCGCTTCCGGGTACCACCTTAAGTTTACTTAAGGCCTAGCTAATGCTTACGGGCTTTAGCGAAAGAGTGGGGAAAGGCAAGGTTTCATTCCTTCGTTATTCTGGAACTCGTTCACATAAAAACCAAAACGATTATGAGAACGAAACGAACAAACACCACCCATCGCCCGCATTCGATCAGAGACAGGATGTCGAGGTATTCTCGCAAATCACATTTAAAGAACATATTCCGCGCACCAGAATAGGTTGCGCCCCATCAAAAACAGGCTATAAAGAGCAATAAAAAGGGGAGGTGTTGACTTTCCTTAAAATGAAAAGACGGCTGAACCCAGTTCAGTTAATTTCCCTCTTGATACGCCTGTCACCGACCTATACACTTATATAATTGCATTAAAAGGTAATATTGGCCAATGTTACAGCTTGATTTAAAATTCGCACCTTAAAATTAAGCAAATTTTCGTTGAGTCCAAACTTTTTACCTGCAGTTTTAATTGCAATCCAATATTGTGTTAGGTCGGTATTTACTTCTTTCCGACAGGGAGCGCCATAATGAACCCTATTTATGCCTTGAAATTGTATCTCGGCGCTTTTCGGACTTTTAATCTTATTTGTCCATTTCGCATAGGTCGCATTTGATCTGTGCAATGACAAGCCTTTTGAACGTGAAAAAATCGCGAAGGGGAAAGCTATGCCCTTATCTCAGCGAGCATCCAAAGGTTTGTCGTACTCGATGAAACTAAATTATGAACCAACACGCAAACAATCTGCTGCCCTTTGAGCTAGCATGTTATGAAATATACGACAATGGATACGATCCATTACATACCATTCGGGAGTTCTGGTCCCAACATACAATAAATGATTGTCAGGAAAGGCTGTGGGAACTCTTTGAAAACTATAGAAAGGGCATCACACAGGCAGATGCTGCCGACGTAAAGCAAATGCATACCGTTTTGATGAAACTGTGCCGTGTGCTGATGGCTTATTTCCTGGTGCATTTCCGCAAGATCGGTATCGATGCGGTGCCATTTACCTTTGCAGAGCCTACCGATGCCATTACGGCCGATCTGGAAGCCAAGCTAAGGATCCACAGTTTTTTTAACCGAATTGCAGAATAGTACCTAATCCATAAGCAGATGACAAAAAGAGCCAATCTTTGCGCTGCCTTATTGGATAAGGTAGTCAATATTCCAGTTAAACAGATTACATTTCTTGTAATCGTGTTCCTCTTAGTTTTTCAATCCTATTTATCTTGTTTTTTAAAGGCATTGAAGAACATAAGAGCTTTTATTGTATTAGCTCTTATGTTTTTTAATTCTATTATTTGTTCATTAAAGGTATTAAAGAATACAACAATGCTTTTTACCTGCATTGCTGTATTTCATATGTTTAGTTTATCAGCTCAGACGCCCCGCAAGGACAGCGGGGCCGATGGGCTCAATGGACTCACAGCGCTCAATCCCGGTGATCCTATTCCCGAAGCTGTATGGAAAATGCCATTAGAACTTAATTATTTTGATGGAAAGAAAAATATTGTAAAGCTTGCTGACTATAAAAACAAGCTGATTGTATTGGATTTTTGGTCCACAGGGTGCGCGTCCTGTATTGAGGGAATACCCAAAATGGAGCTCTATCAGCAACGCTTTAAAGATGATATCGTCGTTCTGCTCGTAAATAGCAAGCGTAATAAAGATACAGCGAAGCGTATAAAAACGAGATTTGAAAAATACAGGTTTGATTTTAACTATACGCCGATCTTACCAACGATACTGGATGATACGGTCTTTACCGCTTTGATAGAGCACAATACACTGCCGCGTATAGCCATCATCAACAAGGCCGGTGTTTTTATAGGAACCAGCTCATCAGCGAGCCTGTCCGAACAGCATATTAGCGCTATGCTCAAGACGGATAAACTACCTTTCGAAAGTGAAAGAAATATCCTCAATAAGGTGATCGACCATGTCGAAATGCCCTTATTGATCGATACAGTAGGGTTGACCTACACTTCGACAATAGCGCGATATAAAGTGAATTACAACAGCATTTATCCGAATGTTCACTATAAGAACGGGCAGACATTATTGCAGACTGGAAACACTACCGTAAGAGCCATGTATCAACATGCTTTCCCGGAGGTGTTCAAAGATAAAGTGTACGGTACCTATGTCTTCCATAGTTCGGTGCCATACAAATTTAAAAAACTGCTGAACGATCCGCATACCTATTTCTGGTATCAGTATTTCAACAGGGACTCGGTAGACAACTACAGCATCAACCAGGCGTTTCGACGTGCATTGGTCGATAACTTTGGGGTGGATGTCAAACTGAAATTTGATTTTCAGGATGTCTATATCCTAAAAATTGACCCTTCCAATAAAAGCATTTTGTCCAAAGGTGGTATGCGAATGCAGTCGATCGAAGAGGGAAGCTCTGCGCTGATCATGCAGAATGCAGACCTCATTGGCATCGCGAATTTCTTGCGTACAACTTTGGATAGACCCGTCTTGGTCGAAGGAAAGGATCTTCCAAAAGTGGACCTTTTACTGCCGTCAAATTTCTATGACTTGGATACCGACAGCAAGATAGCACTGTTGGCCGAGAAGGGACTTATCCTCAGTAAAAGTAGAAACCTGCTCGAGTATCCATTTTTCTATAAACCTATTGAATAAACGACCATGTTAAAATATATAATATCGGTTTTGTTATCCTTTTTATTAATGGGCATAGCAAAACCACAGCAAAAAGTTTGGGTAAAGGGCACCATTCTCGCTAAGCGGGATAAATCGCCCATTGTGGGCGCTACCATAAAAGAACAGCGCAGAAACAACCAGGCAGCGAGTTCGATTGGCGGGAAATTTTCTATACAGGTAAGTGATGACACCGATTCATTGGTCTTTAGCTACGTAGGCTATAAGACGGCCATTGTCGCAACCAAGCAGCTTCTAACACAACAGATCATCCTATTGGCGCAACAGGAAAATTATCTGGAAGAGGCGACTGTCAATACGGGTTATCAGGTACTGAAACCAAATGAAATAACGGGAGCGGTAGATGTCGTTTCCAACAAGACCTTGAACGAACAGACAGGGACAAACATCCTGCAGCGTTTGCGCAATGTGGTACCTGCATTCCGCTATGACAATAATCCTGTTAAAAATACGGACCTCAATAAATTGAACATTTCGATCCGGGGATTGAGTACGATCAATGGAAATCTCGATCCACTCATTGTGCTGGACGGATTTATCTACGAGGGCGACATGGCCAATATCGATCCGAATAGCATCGAACAGGTTTCGATTTTAAAGGATGCAGCAGCCTCGGCGATTTGGGGTGCACGTGCTGGCAACGGAGTCATTGTCATCACATCCAAAAAAGGACGGATCAACGAAAGTGCGCGTATATCTTTTAATTCCACCTTCATGTTGCAGGAAAGGTCGGCCTATACCAATCTTTATAGGGTGGACAATGGTACCTTCATGGATATTGAAAAGATGCTGTACGATAAGGGATATTACAATTTTAATATCAATACCTTGAAATATGTGGCCATGACACCGTTTGTGGATCTGTTGGATAGGAGGGCAAAAGGCTTGATTTCTATAGCGGATTCGACGAAATGGGATAATTTCTACAGAACACAAAATGGAGCTCAAAATTATATGGATAATTTTGTTTCCGATGCGGTTACCCAACAGTATGCCTTAAATATCAGTGGCGGCGGCTTAAGCAATTCGTATAATTTTGGGTTAGGCTATACGCGTGCAGGTACCGAACTGGCAGCAAAGACGAGAAAGCTCAACCTACAGCTCAACAATAGTTTTAGGCCGACAGAGAAGTTACAGATAGACCTGTCGGTGTTGTTTACAGATCAGTTATTGCGATCGGGCAAACCGGCATTCAACTCTTTTGTTAATTCAAACAAAGCAGTGCCCTACCTGAGTTTCTTTGGGCCTGAAGGAGAGCAAATCCCTTTTGAAAGAGAATATCGTAAACTGTATCTGGATAATAACTATTCGAATGGTTTTCTCGACTGGAATTATTATCCCTTGTCCGACCATACAAACTCGCAGACATCAAATAAACTGCGGGAGCTCTATAGCAATCTGGCGTTGAACTATAAACTGACCTCGTACCTGTCAGCTTCTTTCTCCGGTCAGTACCAACAGCAGCAAGTGTTGGTCGCAGGATCGGATAATAGCGACAGCTATATAGCAAGGCGTACGGTCAATCAGTATATGCAGGTAGATAAGAATACCGGAGCAGTGAAATATAATGTGCCTAAAGGAGGCATATTGCGCACAAACAATGGGACAGGATCGTCCTATACATTAAGAGGGCAGCTGAACCTGAATAAATCGTGGCCGGAGCATCGGGTAATCGGCGTAATCGGTGCTGAAATGCGCGAGCGTTTATACAAGGAAAATAGCCAAACGGCCTATGGGTATACGGAAGACCCTTTATTGACAGTTCCTGTCGACTATGTCAATACCTATCCCATCAACCCGACCAGTATCAATATGAATGTGGTCGGCGCGCCTTCTTTTCTCAAACAGGTAAATCGCTTTGTTTCGCAGTATGCAAATCTAAGTTATATCTGGCACGATAAGTATGGGGTGTCGGGTTCGTTCCGGAAAGACGGTGCCAATGTTTTTGGTGCTACGACCAATGACAAATGGTCGCCACTCTGGTCCATGGGACTATTTTGGGAACTGGGTAAGGAGAAGTTTCTTGAAAGGAATTTTATCGATCACTTAAAATTGCGCGCCACCTACGGCTACAGTGGCAATGTGGATCTCCGTAAGACGAAAGATCCCGTGGGCAGCGTGTCGGTCGATCGAAATTCAAACCTGCCCATCATCATGATCACTTCTCTAAACGATCCGTCGCTCCGTTGGGAGAAAATAGGTACATTAAACATCGGACTGGATTACGCGTTTTTTAATCGCCGCATATCGGGCTCAATCGACTGGTATAATAAAAATGGAAGGGATTTATATGGTTTATCCAATTACGATTATACCTCATGGGGATACCAAAGTACAATTACTAAAAATATCGCCGCCATGAATGGCCGTGGTTTGGATTTATCGTTAAATACGGTTAACCTTGATGGAGCGATCCAATGGAAATCACGGCTGACCCTCAGCTTTAATAAGAATAAAACCACAAAGTATTACTCAACCACTCCAAATACGCTAAATACATTCATTAGTAATGGTTACGGGATCACGCCGATGGAAGGCTTTCCGCTTAATGGTCTTTCGGCTTATAAGTGGATGGGTGTAGACGGTAAGGGCCAGGGTTTGGGCCTACTGGATGGTGAACCGTCGGCAAATTATAGCGCAATCCGCGCCAGTATTGCAAAGAATCCACTGCATTCGGAAAGTATGGCCTTTATCGGATCGTCAAAACCACAGGTATTTGGCAATCTCGCAAATACTTTTGCATGGCGCTCTTTTGACCTTTCGGTTAATATCAGTTATGCGGGCGACTATTATTTTCGAAAACCTGTCACCTCTTATACGACCTTATTTTCCACAGGTACGGCTTATCCGGATTTTGAGCGTAGGTGGCAAAAGCAAGGTGACGAGTTGACAACCGCCGTACCGGCCTTGTTTTATCCGGTCATATCCAGTGCGGACAGTTTCTATGCCAGCGCGGATATCAACGTGGTCAAAGCTGACCATATCCGTTTGGAATATATAAACTTCTCCTGGCGGAATTCGCTAAAGATAAACAACAGAGCAGTGCAGCTACAGATATATGGTAATGTGTCCAACCTGGGTATTTTATGGCGGGCAAACAAGGAACGCATTGATCCGGAATTTCCCTATCGCATAGCACCTACAAGAAATTACGCACTGGGATTAAAATTAGATTATTAAACGATCAGCGATGAAAAAGATAAAATACTATGTGTTTTTACTAGGACTTATGATGGTTATCATGGCGTCGTCCTGTAAAAAGTTTCTGGAAGAAAAGGCGAATGCTTCTATGGTGGTACCACGTACCCTAGAAGATCTACAACGTATATTGGACAACGCCCAAAGTATGAACGCCGGCTTATCCTCCATGAGCGAAGCGGCATCCGACAACTACGCACTCACGGAAACACAGTTCAACAGTCTGCAGGAAGTATACAGACGAAACTATATTTGGGACAATGACGAATACTATTACAACAATGACTGGGCAAAAGGGTATACAGTCGTTTACAATAGCAATCTTGTGATCGATTTACTGAAGAAAATCGGCCGTACCGCCGACAATGCCCAGCAATACGATCAGGTACTGGGGTCTGCATTGTTCTTCCGGGCGAGCCAATATTTGAATTTACTATGGACATACGCCAAAGCGTATAATGAGTCCACCGCGGACGCTGACCTTGGTATTGTGCTTCGGGAATCGGCAGACTTTAATAAAAAGTCTGTCCGTAGTTCCGTTAAACAATGTTATGAAAGGGTAGAAGCCGACCTATTGCAAGCCGCGGAGCTATTACCTAACAAAACTATACATGTGAACAGACCTGCAAAATCAAGTGTCTACGGTATGCTTGCCCGTTATTTTCTGTCCAAAAGAAGTTATGTAATGGTCGGTCAGTACAGTAGGCTTTATCTGGAAAACCGAAGTGAGCTGATTGACTTCAATGACGACAAACAGGTAAATCAAAACGCCACCTATCCATTTGAAAAATTCAATAAGGAAATTGACTTCTACCAAGAGTTAAGTGTAAACTATTTGGCTGTATCGCGCGCATTTGTGGATCCAACGGTATACAATTCCTATGCTGGGAACGATCTGCGAAAAGTGTTGTATTTTAAGAATAATGGAGCCGGAATAATCAACTTCAAGGGGAATTACAATCCGGCAGAAGCACTTTTTGCTGGCATTGCTACGGATGAGGTCATGCTGATGCAGGCAGAAAGTCTTGTAAGGTCGGGGCAAGTGAAAGATGGCATCGCGTTGCTGAATAAACTACTATCGACACGATATAAAAGCGGCAGTTTCCAACCTTATGAGGTTAGCGACCCAAAGAGTGCGTTGGAGCTGGTATTGAATGAGCGGCGGAAGGAACTCCTGTTTAGGGGGCTGCGCTGGATGGATATCAAGCGGCTGAACCTCGAGGAGCGGAATATCTCGATTGTACGCAGTGTTGCCGGACAGGTTTATACCCTCAAACCCAACGAAAATCGTTTTGCCCTACCTTTACCTTATGATGTTATACTGGAAACTGGCATGCCGCAGAATCCGAAATAACCAATACGGCCCCTAAATGGGGCCGTTCAATGTGAAAATATGTGCAGATCAGAAATTAATCCCTGTTGATCGGATTAAATGCCGTTGTGCTACTACCTCCTGTCCTGGTCGGAATATAATCGTTGGAAGAAGGACTGCTTTCTTGCGCACCAAGTTGTATTTTGGCAGGATCCAATTGTCCAGTAGATGTTAAATCACTGGAATCGACCTCTTGCGCACAAGCTTTACTGTTTCCATTACAATCTTGACCGTTGGGTGTAGTGGTCCAATTCGACTCGTCCTGTACTTGTGACGGATCCGAAGAATCGCCATGGAAGTAAAGCATCACGCTGGCAAAAGATTTGCCGGATAATTTTTCAACAGCTTTTGCACCATTGAAACATACTGCGAAGGCTATCGCTAACATCATGTAGCCTTTGCGATTGAAGATACTAGTCATATGACTATCCTCCTTTCTGTACAGCAGACCGCTTTTATTTTTCTTTTTTAAATACTTCTTGGTCTGCGACAATTTGGGTTTATAATTAACCATAGTTTTTTCCTGAAACTACAGTCTGATTATTTATATAATATTTATTTTTAGTTGATTGCATACCTTTATTTAGAATCTTTGTACGGATAAAAAATGCAATAAGCGACACGATAAATAGAATACCATTGATCCATAAATGTGTGATCCGATTAACGTTTGTCAGAAAACTGCTGCACATGCAAGGTGCATTTTTGAGTATACCATTTACGCCCAATGCGATATAGATGCTAAACAGTAGAATCAATAGAAGTGAAAGTTTCCAGCCCAGAGATTCCAATTTCCTATTTGGCATGAAAAGCAAGATTGCCAGCAAGATCTCAAGCAGTGGCATCAGCCAGGAAAGGATTGGAGCAAAGTCACCGATAAGTGGTTGTTGAACTAAAGAGAGCTCAAATGCTTCATGGATCCATATCTTGTCCATGCCAACATAGAGCCAGAATAGGATCATTCCGCATCGTATGATTTTATAAGTCCAATAGTATATTTTATCTCCTCTCATGTTATTGACAATTTATCTGCTGCGATTAATGGTTCACCTTAACAGGCTTTTACTTTTCTCAATCATTTTATACCAAAGTTCGCCAGTAAATAGCACGTGGGATATACAGAATCTGGACTCTTGTATATACAGAATCTGGGCAATGAATACCAATAGCAATATATATGAATAATAGTAATGTATAGGCGAATTCATTGTTATGGATGCCATCCATAAAAGATATCTTGGCGGGGTAGCATACAATCTATTTGATAAGATTGACATTGCTGAGTATATGTGTGATCCAATACACCCCGACCGTTGGGCTAATGTATTTGCGATGGAATATTTGATCCAATATACGCAGTCCGAAAATAGTATCGTTGAATATGGGGAATTTGCAGAAGAGTGGGTGAAAATGATGGAGACGAATGAGGGGGGAGACCTTGTCGGAAAAACAAGATCGCTATTGGATGCTTGGCATAAAAGAGTTTTAGAGGACCGCATCCATCTTATCATGAAAGGAGATGATGGGAAGGATACAGCATAAATCTATGTTAAGTTTGATCAACCTTGTAAAATACGACGATCAAAATGTGTAGAACGAGCTAGTCAATGCCAAGGTACCTATAGTGATTATAACATGCAATCAAAATGAATTGCTATATTTAATCATGCATGCAAAACCTGAACAACGTAAAACATCAATAGTGCCAGCATTATTCAAAGTGCTTGTTGGTACTATTGGTATTTTTGCTATTATGACAGTTTGTTTCTATCACAATGAGCTGGATGTCGATGGCAATTTAACGGTAGGATTTCCATGGATATTCTATAGAGAGGGAAGCGGCTATAGCCTTGATCTTAATGAGCAAGTCGGATACCATGAGTTTGAACCTCTAAAATTGATCGGCAATATTCTTTTTGCGGCTACTTTATATCTTCTGATTTTATGGATTTATAGTGCTTTTAGTGGGAAGCCTAAGCAATAAATCTTAGGTTTTTTGTTATCCTTTTGTTAAGTTTTTATAGCGTGCTAACCCGGTTTAGTTAAAAACTGTTAATGTTTTATTGACCCTGCCTTCATATAGCATTTGTAATCTTGTACCCATAAATCAAATGCGCTACTTATGAAATTTAAAGCCAACAATGTCTTTTGGTTGTTATGTGCCATTGCAGCGAGCTCACCCGCTGTTCAAGCCAAATCGCTCACACTAACCACGTCACAATTTACGTATGCACAGGGGATCGTTAAAGGCCGTGTCGTCGACGCCCAAGGAAATGCTGTCGCAGGAGCAACCGTTCAAAATTCGAAAAGTAAAAAATCTGTTCAGTCTGACGAAAAAGGGAATTTTCAGATCGAGGCCGAAATGGGTGATAACCTCAGTATTTCTTTTATTGGGTATAGCAGACTTGTGCAAGCTGTTACCCAATCCAGTGGGCAGATCTTTTCCTTACATACCGACGAGAACACACTGGAAGAGGTGACCATCTCTATCGGATATCAGCGGATCAGAAAGTCGGATGTCACGGGCGCAATCGCCAGCGTTAAGGCCGAAGAACTCAATTTGAGCGCACCAAAGTTATCCCAGGCGTTGGTTGGTAAGGTAGCAGGCGTACAAGTCATGCAGACAAGTGGTGCCCCATACGATGGCACCAAAATGCGTGTTCGCGGTATGGGATCGATTAATGCTGGTTCGGATCCATTGTACGTTATTGATGGTTATCCAGCAGGGAACAATCTCAATATCAACCCCAATGATATTGAGTCTATCGATGTTTTAAAGGATGCCGCTTCTGCAGCGATCTATGGTTCCCGTGGCGCTGGTGGTGTTGTATTGATTACGACCAAGCGTGGCAAGGAAGGTAAAAGTAATGTGGACTACGAAGTATTGGGGGGCTTTGGTCAGCTTTCCAAGAAAATCGATGTTCTAAATTCGGAACAGTTTATTGATCTCCTGATTGATGGTCGTAACAATTCGTATAAAGACCTTCTGGCTACGAAAGGGATCGCCTGGAGCGACAGTAGACGCTTTGATGATAATAAAACACGTATTGCCAATGTTGGAAATGCCGGCTCAGTAAGTATTCCTGAAGACTACTATGACTTTGCGTCTGGCACAGCAAAAAAAGCAAAATATGATACGGATTGGCAGGACGCCTTATACCGTAATGCACCTTTCCAACGTCATAATCTATCTACCTATGGCGGTAACGAAAAAAATCGCTATTTCCTAAGCGGGTCTTATCAGAATCAACAAGGGATCATGCTCGGAACGGATCAGAAAGTCTTTAATTTCCGCGCCAATATCGATAGCAAAGTGAGTAAAAGACTGACCGTTGGCGCTAATGTATCGTTCACGTATAACGACAATAATGAGGTAACTACCGGACGTTACGATAGAAGTCCATCCATGGCGGCTTTGATCTATCTGCCGACTTTGCCGGTTTATAATGAAGATGGGACTTATGCTAAATATCTGATGGCTGATCTTTCGGCGAACAATTACGGTATCCAGAATCCTGAAAACCCACTGGCTTATGTCACTGAGATTAAAAACAATCGCCGTGGAAAGCGGGGTTTATACAATGCTTTTGCTGATTTTTCCATTATGGATGGCCTAAATCTCAAGGTGAACGGTGGATTGTCTACCTACGACGAGAAGTATGATTATTTCCGTCCGACAAGTATATCCGACGGAAACAACAAACCATTTTCACCACAGGCAATTTCTGCTGCCTATGCAGATGCCAAGACAAAAAATGAATTGGACAAATTGCTGGAAACAACGTTGAACTATAACAAGACCTTTGGCGGCAAACACCAGGTATCCGCATTGTTAGGTTATTCAGCTCAACGAACAGATTACGATTATCAAGGTGTGAGAGCCAACGGTTTTAATAATAATGCGATTGGGGAAATTACGGATAAAGGGGCTGACCCTTCTAATTTCCAATTGCTAAAAGACGATACGTTCAAACGCATCACCACGCTCCAGTCTTATTTTAGCCGTGTAAGCTATAGCTTTGATTCCAAATATTTCCTTTCAGCTTCCATTCGTACCGATGGATCATCACGTTTCGGGCCAAATAACAAATGGGGAACCTTCCCATCGGTTTCAGGTGGTTGGACCCTATCCAAGGAGGAGTTTTATACAGAT
This sequence comes from Sphingobacterium zeae, assembly GCF_030818895.1. Taxonomy (NCBI): domain Bacteria; kingdom Pseudomonadati; phylum Bacteroidota; class Sphingobacteriia; order Sphingobacteriales; family Sphingobacteriaceae; genus Sphingobacterium; species Sphingobacterium zeae. Next base: position 5,079,316 of record NZ_JAUTBA010000001.1, on the reverse strand, counting down.
TGGTTAGGACAACAGTCAACGGTCAAACTAAGAGCGAGCTGGGGACGTAGTGGAAATAATAATATTGGTGATTATCGCGCGTTATCCGTTGTCAACTCGCCAGCAGGAGTTATTCTTGGCGATAAAGTGGAGACTTCCTATACAGCAAGTGATCTGTTCGATCCAAAATTGGGCTGGGAATCAACCTCGCAATACAACGCAGGCGTGGATCTCGGTTTGTTAAAAGGCCGCCTCAACATTATGACCAACTTCTACCTGAGCCGTTCCTTCAATTTATTATTCAACCAGCCACTCTCCGCTGTATCTGGATCAACGACGATCTTGACCAATCTGCCAAATTCGAAGGTGCAGAATAAAGGTTTTGATCTACAGATTGATGCGACACTGATTCGTAAAAATGAATTTGAATTGGGATTGAGCGGAAATATCAATGTCAATCGTAATAAAGTGTTGGATTTGGGTGGAGCTTCTACCATCTTGACCAATGGTGCTGAACGCTCTTACTTAACGCATATTACACAAGAAGGAAGTCCAATTGGTATGTTCTACGGCTTTAAAGTTTTGGGTGTTGCCACGGAGGAAAACTATAAAACTGTCGCACCTTCCGCAGCTTCAACAACTCCGCTACAACCTGGAGATCTTTATTTTGAAGATGTTGACGGCAATGGTATCGTCAATGATGCCGATAAACGGGTGATCGGCAATCCGCATCCTAATTTCACCTATGGCTTTGCCGTTAACGCACGCTATAAGGCATTTGATCTACGGGCATCATTTAATGGCTCTCAGGGTAATAAAGTGCTGGATGGCTATGATTATTACCTCTACAATATGGAAGGCTCCGGCAATCAATATGCAGATGTGGCACAACGTTATCGTTCAGCGCAAAATCCGGGAAATGGTAAAGTATACCGTGCATCGCGTGGTGGTACGCAAAGTAACAGTACACGTCTTTCCGATTTTTATTTGCAGGACGGTTCATTCTTGCGTATGACAAATATTGCTTTGGGTTATAATCTTCCCAAAAGCCTAGCAGAAAAACTAACACTTTCTGGTGTAAGGGTCTACGCTACAGTGGACAATCCATTTACGATTTCTAAATATAAAGGCTACAATCCGGAACCGGATTATAACCAACGCGGCAACTTAACTCCAGGTGTGGATTATGGACTTTATCCATTGGTGCGATCGTATAACCTTGGTGTGAAAGTAACGTTCTAATAGCAGTGTGTAGGAGCTATTTGTGCAGCGGAAATATTAAGTAAAAACCTATGGCAATAGCTTCATTATAGTAAAATGCAGTCCCATGAACACCCTTGGGTTACATGGACTGGTAAAAAATAAAAAAATAACAGGATGAAAAAAAGATATATATTACCCTTTGTTTTGTTGGCATTGTCTTCATGTACCAAAGATTTCTTAAATCAGAAAAATCCCAATGCTGTCACAATCGATGATTATTTCAAGTCAGAAAATGATGTGCTCTTGGCGGTTAACGGTCTTTACCAGTCCCTTCGTTCGGGAAGTACACTTGGGGAATCGAGTACATTATATAACGAAGAACGTTCGGATAATTCAGGACGTAATGACAATCAATCCAATGCCGGGGAGCCTTTCCAATTCAATGACTTTTCGTTGCTGCCTAGCAATACCTACCTCAAGACACATTGGTCGGCTATGTATGCGGCAATAAGTCGCTGTAATGTGGTTCTGTCACATGTCGACGATGTGACCTTTACTAGTGAAGAATTAAAAGGACGTTATATTGCGGAAGCGAAATTCGTTCGTGCATTATTATATTTCCATCTGGTACGTAAATTCGGAGATATTCCATTATCTACTGTACAGGTGACCAGTAAAGAACAAGCAAATGAATTGGCTGTTCGGCAGAAAGAATCAATTGTGTACGAGCAGATCATTAAAGATTTGACCGAGGCTTTGTCCAGCAATCTTCCCAATACACAAAAAGATTACGTTATCGGCAGAGCATCTAAAGCGGCCGTGAATGCAATTTTGGGACAAGTATACCTCACTTTGGGCGCTACGCAGACGTCGGGGAGTGCAGAAAATTTTGCGAAAGCAGAGCAGTACCTCAATGCGGCCTACCAAATGCGAACTTTTGGTAAACTGAACGAAATCCCCTATGCGGATGTTTTCGATGTGACCAAGAAAAATAGTTGTAAAGAACTTGTTTTTCAGATTCAGTACAAACAAGGAGATCAAAACTATAGTTCAAGTATTGCCCGTAACTACCAGGCGCGGGGGGAGACGATCAATTCACGTTACAATTCTACAGGTGCTGGTGAGGTAGCAAAACTAGATTTGATTAAAGACTATGAGCAAGACGATATACGAAAAGCCTTCTCGGTAAAGTTTGCCGCGAATACCCAGGTTAACGATTGGTTTGTAACCAAATTTAGAGATAATAGTGACGCTGCCGGTACCAATGGTTGGGGCGGAAACGACTGGATCTTGATCCGTTACGCGGATGTGATGCTCTTATTGGCCGAGGCGAAGTATCACCTGGGTAAGGATGCCGAAGCTATCGCGCTTTTGGATCAAGTACGTGAACGTGCGGGGTTGCCATCTTATGCAACGGCTATGCTGAATACGAGCTACCGTAGTAAATATCCAACGTTAAAAGAGGCCATCTTGCATGAACGCCGTGTGGAACTGGCATTTGAAAACCAACGTTGGTTTGATCTCATCCGTAATTACAATGCACAGGAACTGGTGACTTATTTTAAGACCAAAAGCCAGGCTGACTACGGGAATGCTAAAATCTCCAATATATCCACAAAAGACCGATACTATCCAATTCCTTTTGATGAATATAAGCTGGATCCGGCACGTATGTATCAAAACCCAGGTTATTAATTGAATAGTACACACAAGGTCGGTAGATGAGCTGTCTACTGACCTTGCTTAGTTTAGAACGATGGTCTTTCCTTCTGTGGCCGATCGTTTTGCAGCTTCCAGAATCTCGACTACGACGACATTATTATGAATTGATCCGAGATCATTTTCCGGGATTATTTTATGTTTTAAGACCTGTTCAAGGTAAGCAATGTGGTGCTCAAAGTAAGGAATTGTTGTCGGCACCATCATCGGTGGATCATTCTGTTGTTTGTATTTTAGAAGCTCCTTATCGTTTTTGGCGTAGAGCTGGGCTTTTGTACCAAAGATCTGCAGGTCTTTAACACTATATGGCCAAGCCCAGGAAGCTTGGATAATGCCTGTACTGCCATCTCGATAGTTAAGAATAATAGTGGCGTTGTCGTCGACCTTAGGATAGACTTTCGGTTTTAATTGTTGTGTGAATGCTGTGACGGAAATTGGTTTTTCCCCATTTTTGAGCCAGGTCATGAGATTAGCACCATAGCAGCCAAAATCCATGATTGCACCCCCACCATTTTTTTTCGGATCAGTGAGCCAATCCAAAAAGTAATCGCTGCATCCGATTTCCTTGGGACCTTCATGTCCGTCTTTTACAAGCATACGTGTGATTTGTCCAACTTCACCTTTGTCCACCAAATCCTTCAGTTTCTGATTGCTTTTATACCACGTCGTTTCATAATTTACCAAAAAGGGCGTATCAAACTGTTTGGATAGGTGTGCGATCCGTTTTGCATCGTATAAAGTGGTTGCGAGAGGTTTTTCCACCATAACAGGGATTTTAAGCGGGAGGCAGGCCTCTGCCACATAGATATGCTCATCGGTGGGATTGTAAGCCAGCACGGCTTCTGGCTTGATATGCTTCAATAAACTGGGCAAATCCTTATAAAAGATAGTCTTTGGCAGATTATACTGCGTCCGTATTGTGTTGGACAAGATTTCATTCGGTTCAGCAATACCAATAATATCCACTTGCTTATCCTTATATAAATTTAGAAGCAAGAATACATGGTCGTGGTTGAGTCCTGCAACAGCTACTTTAAGGCGTTCACTGGCCTCTGTGACCTGATGAGATAATAGAATAAGCAGAAAAGTTATTTTGATCAGATGCTTCATCATGTTAAGTTTAGATTTTATAAATAGACCGATTGGTGATGGGGATGTCCTTTATAGATCCAGGTGATCTTGTGGTGAGACCGGATGATTTCGGCAACGATGTCAAAATAGGTTTCTCCCTGCCCCGCTTTTAGTTCCTCTATTTTTTTTTGAAAATGTGTTTGATTAAATGGGGATCGTGCACCAAGTTTTCCCTGGTAATACGCCAAAGTGGTTTCGATGCCCAGCGATGCGCTGCTATGGTCAATATCTTTCCAGACAATAGCATGGGAAGTGGCATCTTTAAAAATGCCAAATCCCCCGTACAGCAGATCGTCAAAGCCATCTAGACTTCCGATCTTCCAGCTTTCGCTGGACATGTAGACAGCATTAATTTCTTCGTAAAAACTGGCAATACTATCAATTTTATTACCATCGATGAGTGCCACGCCAAGATCGGGATTCCTTCGTGAGAGTTGTTCAAAATCGTTCCAAAGATCTTCATTTCGTAAGAAAAAAAACTCTTCTCGATCTTGCCAATTAGCTGCAAATTGAGCAAGATCGGTTCGAATTGTTGGAAGGCTATCACGCATTGAATGTAAAAAGGCAGTAAATTCGGCGCGATCCAAATCACTGACCATAAAATGAGCAAGTGTACCGACCAATTTCTTTTCATCTTTTTTCATCTCCGACCGTAGTTTTTAATCTTCAAAAATAGCTTCACCAATCCGTTCGCGGTTTTTTGACCAAGAAACCATATCTCTAAGAATAAATCTAATATTACGATTTACTGATTTAGCTGCAATGGTGTAGCAACTCTTGTGAATATACACTTTCAGTTTGAAATTGTTGTATTTGGATAGCAATATCCTAACGATATTGTCTTCCTTAGCGGTTGGGTTTTTAATAAAGTGTATTGGAAATGCCGCGCGCTGACAATTTGTTCGTTGCAGGATAAAAACAATTGGATATAACGTTCATTATAGGAAATTTTCGTCCTTTTTCTTATAAGTGGTTGTTAACATAAAGTGCATTGGTTATAAGTTAATTAACATTGTTATGCACATTTTAGTTGTCCCGTCTTTAGCTGGAATGCCCAATTGTGATAAATAGGGCTCCATCTTTTTTTTTAACAAAATATCTTCTGTATACGAGAGAATTAACATGTTTATTAACAATTTTTGGAGCGCTTTTTTACAAATTCGCAGCGAAGCGCATTTTAGTGAAAGTTTCCCAATAAATTAACATTTTAATAATCTACCGGGGCTATCTTTGCGAAGTGAACACTACCGAAGCCAAATTTGATAACCACCATGTACTGCGCTTTAAAGAAGGTGACCCCATGGCCTTTGCTTATTTCTTTGAGCAGTATTGGGAGGGGCTATACATCGTCGCTTATCGGCATCTTCAGGAGGAAGCTCAGGCTAAGGATCTTGTACAGGAAGTTTTTATTCATATTTGGGAAAAACGATTGCTCATCAACAGTGAATACGATTCCATAAAATTCTATCTCCATAAAGCACTCAAAAACAAAATTCTAAATTACTACGCTACTGAACGTGTTCGAAAACAAGCATTGGAAAAATCCATGGAGAGCATGGATGTGTTTTCCAAGTTAGACAGTCAGGCTTTTGCTCGGTATCAAGCCTTGGAAGCTATCGTAGATGATTCGATTGACAAACTACCCAAATTGATGAAGGCCGTTTACTTGATGCGTGCTGACAACTATTCGATTGCTCAAATCGCAGCTGAACTCAATCTCGCAGAACAGACTGTTAAAAACTATTTGTCGGAAGCCAAAAAGATCATGCGCCGTGAATTAACGCGAAGATTTGCAGACCACGATCCTATATTTTTATTGCTTATCGGTAGTTGTTTTCTTCATCATTATTTAATATAAACAACATATTGAATTAAAGTACTTTCGATGTTCTGACCTGTATTAATATAAAATTATTGCAGGTGGATTTAGAACGCTTTAAACTTATTATAACGGATTACCTTGGCGGAAAGTTGACCGACGAGGAGAAGCAACATGTGGACGACTGGTATGAGTCCATCGCCAATGAAGACATTAAGCCCTTTGCTGATGACAGTCACAGGGATAGGATCAAACGTGAATTATTGCTGCGTATTGAGGGAGCTGCTCCATCGCTCAAGGCCAAAAAGAAGACGGTCAGTAAATTCACCTGGCTATCGTCAGCAGCGGCAGCTATTTTAATCCTAGGAGGCATCAGTCTGCTATTTTTCCAGCACAGCCCGAAGTCGCTTTCTCGGAAGCCGACAGAAACGATCGCATTTCTGACGGAAACGGTTACGAATGCTGGAGAATTGAAAGAAATTCAGCTACCTGATGGCACATCTATCTTTTTAAACGGAAATACACGTATCCGCTACGATCGTAAAAGCTTTGCGTCAAATAGAACATTGTTGTTAGATCAGGGGGAAGCATTCTTTCGGGTCAGAAGGGATATTTTGCATCCATTTAAGATCGAAACTGGCGGTGTTTCTGTTGCCGTTCTCGGAACATCGTTCAATGTCAATAAATCAATGTGTACCAAACATGTCACTATAGAGGTTAAAACCGGGCGTGTGCGTGTTTCAAGTGAAAAAAATGAGGAAAACCATATTCTTACGCGCGGTAAGTCCATCAGGTATAGCCTTGCTAATAATCATTTTGAAACTTTCGATAAAGATCCGGGCATTGATCAATCTTTGGACACAAGGCGGCATATTCGTGAATAATGTTGGCTTTGAAGAACTTAAAGAGTTGATATATCGTCGATTTGGAGCTGTTCTGCATACCGACAGTCTGAATACCGATTCGTTCAACTATTCGCTGATGATACCTCAAGTACAATCATTGGATCAGGTGCTGACTATCGTTTGCAACATTCATCAAATTAAATTTAGGAGGGAGAAAAATGAAATAATCTTGTACAAATAAGCTGTAAGGAGCAGATCAGCATACGTTATCTGCTCAAGAAAAGTGCTCATCTGGCAAACCGCTAAATCGACCAGTGAGCACCAAAATATTCTTGTTTAAAACAATCATACAAATATATGTATAAAATAATTAAGCTTACCGGCCTTGCCACCAAGCTTGCGCTTTGCTCCTTGGTGTCTTGTGCCGTAGTCGACAGCCAGGCCAGGGTACTGGATCGGGGCAGCGCTGCACATTGGGATACGATCACTATCCATCTCTTGAATGGTAATGCCGCTCAGGCGATAGCACAGCTTTCAAAAGAAACAGGTCAAGCCATTGGCTATGATAGAAAAATGCTACAACTGGAGCGAATTTCAATAGCACAAAAGACATTTCAGCATGCGAGTTTTGAGGAAGTTCTTGCGTATATCCTGAACGGAACAAACATTCAATCAAAAAGAGTTTCAGGAGGTGTCGTACTTGTTAAAAATGGAAACAAACAAGAACTGTATGACTTAAAGTTACAGTTGGTCGATCGCACCAAACAGCCAATTCGCGGTGCCTCTGTACGTATTCCGCTCACGGGAGAAAGTGCTTTGTCTAATGCAGATGGTGAAGTAACCATCAAGTTGGCTGCGGGCGTGTACAATGTACTGATATCCCACATTGGCTATGAACTGAAAGAATTGACTGGTCTGAAGCTCGATGCCGGTGCAGCAGCTGTACGCCAAGTGATCTTAAAGGAAGATGACAACGAGCTGGATGAGGTCGTTGTGACGGCGTTGGGCATCAAACGTCAGGACCGCTCATTGGGTTATTCCGTTGGTAAAATCAAAGGTGAGGACATCAATCGCGTCAATAACGATAATTTTTTGGTTGGTATGGCAGGGAAAGTGCCCGGCGTATCAATTAGCGCGACCGGGCCCACTGGCTCAAGCGTGAATATGGTGATTCGTGGAGCGTCATCGCTCAGTACAGACAACCAGCCGCTGTTTGTAGTGGATGGTGTACCCTTGATGAACAGTTTAAATAATATCGGTCAGATCGGTGATGATAATAAAGTCGATTATGGTAATGCAATTGCCAATATCAATCCCGAAGATATCGACAATATTTCGATCTTGAAAGGACCTAGCGCAGCCGCGCTTTACGGCTCACGCGCAGGGAATGGCGTGGTGCTGATCACGACCAAAAGTGGCAAAAATGCAGAGAAGATGACAATTGCCGTTACAAGTAATACGGTATTTGATATTCCCTATAAATTTATTGAATTGCACAACAAATTTGCCAGTGGTACTTTACCGTGGAGACCCGGTGATCTGCCTGGTAATTTGGTGATCGAGGAAGAGTCGAGTGTGATGGTCGGACCAGCGCTGGATAAGGGTTATAAAGCTGTGCAATGGAATAGCCCCCTTGATGAAAATGGAAAGCCGATCCCGACCGAATTAAAAGCATATCCTGATAATATCAAAAACTTTGTTCAAACAGGGATTACGAGTACCAACGGGATTTCCTTGAGCAACAGGAGTGAAAAACTGGACTATCGTTTCTCTTACTCCAATATGACCAATAAAGGAATTATCCCCAATTCGGACCTGTTCAGAAATACCTTGAATGTTAATTCAACCATGCGCCTTCGCAACAGCCTGACTTTGGGACTCGCATTGGATGCCAGTAGAAATAACTCCAACAATAGGCCCGCAGGAAACCGAGGAACCAATCCGATGCAAGCGGCCTATGAAGTTGCTCCACATATCAATATACTAGATTTGCAGGATTATTGGCTGCCGGGACAGGAACAGATTCAACAGCGCTCGCAGTCTATCGGTAACCACAACAATCCCTATTTTCTTGCTTATGGGGTGAACAATGCGTTTACGAGAGACCGGATCTTTGGTAATCTGAGGTTGGATTGGACTATCAAAAAAGACTGGACTGCAATGCTCAGGTATGCAACGGATATTTACTGGGAAAATAGGGAAACGAAAATCCCTTACAGCTACGCCAACGAACCGAGAGGGGCCTATGGTATTGTCAATTTAATGAATATGGAGCAGAATATCGACTTTCTGACAACTTACACCAAAAAATTGGATGCTTTTCAGGTTACAGGCTCATTGGGCGGAAATCTGCGCTATAACCGGGGAAAATCGGTGCAAAACACCTCAAAAGATGGCGCTGGACTCATCACACCGGGGCTCTATACATTGGCGAATATCAGTCCACTCAATCTGGATTTTTACAGCACAATTTCTGAAAGGGCCATAAACAGTGTTTATGGACTGATCAATCTAAGTTATCAGGATATGGTTTACCTCGATGTAACCGGGCGCAACGACTGGTCCAGTACCCTACCTGTAAACAATCGGTCCTATTTCTATCCTTCGGCCTCCTTGAGTGTACTGGCCAACCAAGTGTTTTCTTTACCGAAAACAATCAATTTAGCAAAATTGAGAGCAGGTATTGCACGTGTTGGAAATGATACGTATCCCTACAATCTTTCCAACGTCTTGAGCAACCCTGGTAGCTGGGGTGACGTATTACGGCTAACGCGTTCGGGGTCACTTCTGGTTCCTAATCTGAAGCCGGAAATTGCAACATCTTACGAGTTTGGCCTGGATCTAGCCATGTGGAATAATCGACTGAAGTTTGAAGGAACCTATTATAAACTGGAAAACAAAAACCAAATTATTTCAACAACCCTTCCCGGTTCAAGCGGCTTTAACTCCAAAAATATCAATGCCGGTCTGTTGAGCAGCCGAGGTCTTGAACTGGCCGTATCTGGCCGGCCTATTGCCAAGGAAAATTGGACATGGGATATTGGTGTCAATTGGCACCGCAATCGTACTCGTATCGACAAACTCTCTGAGGGAGTAGAATTTTATACGTTTTGGACCGACGGCCGGGGGGGCGCACGTACCTACGTGGGGGAAGAGATCGGGGATCTATACGATTCTAAGTTAGTGACCGTGGAGGATCAGTCATCACCTTATTACGGGTTTCCTATTCTTAATAAAAATGGTTCGTGGCAGGCGGTAAGGATAAACAATAGCCGCAATAAAATCGGGAATTTCAATCCGGATTTCACCATGGGCCTGCAGTCAAGTCTTCGCTATAAAAAATGGACGATGAATATCGCCGCAGATATGCGTTTTGGAGGAAAGTTCATGTCCCAGACCTATCGCTATTTCGAATCTAACTTGACGACGCAACGCTTTCTTGACCAGATGATCAATCCTAATGGTATGACGGGCGAAACGTTGCGGAACTACTTGGTTGATAATGATCTTGTCCGTGTCCAAGGCAACCGCTATCCGATTGTTGGTGGACCTGGTGAAGAGTATGGTGGTTATCCAATCAGCGTAGGAGGCTTAGTCGGAAATTTTGGGGTGTTTAATCCCGGTGTTATCGCGCAATATGATACGAAAGGCAATGTAATAGGGTATACAGAAAATCTGGGCGGCGAGGGAACAAAATATATCGCTTATTCGGACAATTATCCTTGGGATTTTATGAACGCTGCAACATTTGATGCCTCTTTTATTAAGCTTCGGGAACTGTCCTTTAGCTATGATTTATCGGGAAAATGGCTGAAACGTGTTGGGATCGAAAATGGCAGTGTTGGTGTTTATACCCGTAACCTGATTTTATGGACCAAAGCGAAAGTGGGTATAGATCCGGAAATGGCCTTTCAGCCGGAAACTGGTATTGGATTCAAGCAGGGGATTGAACGCTATAACGTTACCCCTTGGTCCATGCCTGTTGGATTTAAAGTAAATGTGACATTTTAATACACGACATAAATGAAAAATCAGTTGAAGCGCTTCACCATGGCGATAGTGGGCCTTGGGATCGTATGGAATATGTCAGCTTGTAAAGATCTGACCGAGCTTAATATTAATCCGAACGGGGTAAGTGAAGAGGATGCAAATCCCAATCTTTTGCTGCCAACAATATTAACCGGGGCGGCAAAGAAATACAATGAACTCAGTTTCTCAGATCTTGGCGGAGTGATGCAGCATACGCAATTAGATGCCTGGTTCAATTCACATAATGATTATGAATGGACTGGGGGAATTTTGAGCTGGGATGCTTATTACGGATTTTTACGGGACAATGAGCTTATGCGCAGACGGGCGGAGAAATTAGGGCTGGATTTCCATAAAGGAGTTTCGTTGGTGATGCGCGCCTATTTATTTGGATTGGTGAGTGATCTGTGGGGGGATGCGCCTTATACCGATGCGTTAAAGGCGGAACTCGGAGATGCAGTATATAATTTTCCGAAATATGATGGTCAGGAGGTTATTTACAGCGGTATAATCGACGAATTGCTACAAGCTAATGAAATCCTATCGCGGCCAGATGCCTCGTATGAGGTACTAGCCAATGCGGATGTGTATTTTGGAGGTAAGGCTTCAAAATGGCGACGATTTGCCAACTCATTAGCTTTGCGGTATTATATGCGTCTTTCGGAAAAGTCTCCTGCTTTTGCCAAACAGGGTATTGAAAGTATGCTTGCCAATACCGAGAAATTTCCATTAATTAACAGTTCGACAGATGACGTGCTCATGGATTTTGTTGGAAATAATGCGAATGATTCCTGGCCTTCCAATACGTTGTATGATGCCAGCGGCAGTAATTTTAGGCGGATGAAAATGTGTGCAACATTGGTCGACCGACTACAGGAGCTTGGCGATCCTCGTTTATCGGTTTGGGCAAGAAAAATTGATATCCCCATTGAGATCCGCAGTAGCGAGCCCGTAGGTACCGATAAGATCGTCAACGGTGTTCGTATTGTGTCGCCTGACATCGTCAAAGGGGTACCTGTAGATACAGACAAAGAATATGTCGGATTGCCTCCAAGTGTTTCTAAAAATCCCTCGGCTTACAACCTTAATCCGACTCCAGGGCAGACTTCAATCAATCCACATGTTTCTTACCTAAATGATAGCTACCGCTCGGCAAAAGGAGGTTTATTAAAGGCAAGACTACTTTCGGCTTCAGAAGTAAATTTCATTTTAGCTGAGGCCGCTTGGAAAGGATGGAAGATGCCTGAAGCCGCTAAAACCTATTATGAGCGCGGCATTCAAGAATCTTTGACCAGTTGGGGTAAGGCTGCCGAATATTCCAATTATATCCGTCAGAAAGGGGTGGTTTTTGAAAACAGCCAAGCCCAAATTATTGAGCAAAAATGGATCGCAAGCTGGTCAACTGCCGCACAGTCGTGGTTTGATTACAGAAGGACGGGATATCCTGCACTAAAAGCAGGCCCTGCAGCTATTCGTACACAACTTCCGGTGCGCGTGCCTTATATGCAAACCGAAATGAGTGTGAATCAAAAAAATGCAGAAGAGGCCTTAAAGCGTATTGAAAAGACAGCATATTCACACGCAGATAATGAAAATAGTGCATGGTCAAAACCTTGGTTATTGCAAGGAACAAACAAGCCATGGTAAGTTCTGATCGTAAAATGAAAAGTCATTATATCCAGCGGTTCAATCGCTTATAAAATCAATATAAACATGAAAATAAAACATACTCTACTTGTCATCGGCGTTTGCTGTACTTTATTTGAAGCAAAAAGCCAAACCGCCAACGCGTATAAACAGCCAGAACGGATTACATTGACCTGGTCCGATGATCCCAGCCACACGCAGTCTGTTTCGTGGCGTGTCAATGCCGATAGGACCAAAATTATTGGTCAGGTTGTTGAAGAACAGCGTAATCCTGAACTTGAAGCAAAAGCGATTTCAGTACAGGGAATAGGAGTGTCTCTCGAGCAAGGGCAACAAGCCGATACCTATGGACAGGTAACCTTTCGTGACCTGAAACCCGGAACGGTCTATGCCTATCGGGTAGGAGATGGCACCATTTGGAGTGCCTGGAACCAATTCAGAACTGCGGAGAATTCTGGCGCCTTTTCGTTTATCTATTTGGGCGATGCGCAGAATGACCTACGGTCACGATGGGCACGTGCCATCCGTCGTGCTTTTCAACAGGAGGCGAATGCGCGCTTTATTGTTCATGCCGGCGACCTGATCAATCGCTCGAATGCCGACGAAGAATGGGCAGAATGGCATGAGGCCGCAGGATTTATACATCAGCTAATTCCGGCTGTCCCAACACCAGGGAATCACGAGTACCGCCGCGACTCGCTTGGCAAACTGGTATTGGATCCGCATTGGAACGTACAGTTCAACTTGCCTAAGAATGGTCCTAAGGATATGCAGGATGCTGTTTATTATTTGGATTATCAGGATCTGCGAATCATTTCCCTAAATTCTCAATTGATCATGCTAGATTCCACCGCGGCAGGGGTACAGGAAAAATGGCTGGAAAATGTGTTGTCATCATCACCAAAAAAATGGAACATTGTTGTCATGCACCATCCCGTATACTCTACGGCTAAAAATCGTGACAATACCATTCTGAGAGAACGTTTTAAACCTATTTTTGAGAAATATGGAGTGGATTTGGTTCTTCAGGGACATGATCATACCTATGCACGCGGAGGGCTTGGTAAAAAGCGTCCTATTTACGTTTTATCCGTCGCTGGACCGAAAATGTATGAGTCAAATTCCGAACGCTGGATGGATCGCGCAACCTCACAGACGCAACTCTATCAGGTCATTAAACTGAATAACAATAAGCTGTATTTTTCAAGCTACATGCTGAATGGTCAGCTGTTTGATTCTTTTGAAATGTCTAAAAAATAAACGAAAATGACGGAAAGTAATCCATTCAAACCGGAAGACTTTCCATCATTTTAATGGCGTGATTCAATCCATGACGGGATTAAGATGTAACTGCGTCGAGATTGCTGGTTGCTACGGTATAACAAAAAGAGATTGCTTTAAAAAAGTAGCTATATAATAATGAAAAAGATTTTATTTTCTACTGTCTTACTGGGTATGATAGTGAGTGTGACCACAGTCGTATATGGTCAATCGGCTGATTTGATTAAAAAGTTAAATCAAAAAAGTGTTCACATTGCAGCGCACCGGGGCGCTCATTTAAAACAGCCAGAAAACTCTATTGCTGCGATTGAAGAGGCCATTCGGCAAGGAGCTTCCGTCGTAGAGGTCGATGTACGGGCCAGCAAAGACGGTGTACTGGTACTGATGCATGATAAAACAGTGAACCGTACGACAACGGGACAAGGAGAGGTCGCCAAACATACCTATGCTGAGCTTCAAAAGCTCCACTTACGCAACCAAGCCCATGGAGGCGAATCGGAACATGTGATTCCGACCTTATCAGAAGCTTTGCGTGTAGCAAAGGGGAAAATCCTTGTTGATCTGGATTTTAAAGAAGATCGTAAAGAATTTGTCAAGACAACTTATACCCTTATTGAACAGGAGGGGATGGAAGACCAGGTATTGTTTTTCCTTTACGATTACAAAGACATGCCGAAGACGTACAAACTCAATCCCACGATCACACTGTTCCCCAGAGCACGTAGCATGGCTGACCTAGTGGCTATACTCAAGATGAGATTAACGACGGTTGTCCACCTTGATGAGTCGTTTATAGAAACTGAAGAACTAAACCAGCTGCGCGAACAGGGCATTTATTTTTGGATGAATAGTTTGGGGGAATATGACGATCGAGCGGCGAAGGACGGAAGCATGGCTTATCGGTCTTTCTTGGAAAGATATCCGTTTGTGCGGCTCATTCAGACCGACCAGCCAGGTCTGTGGCGTGAAGTGCTCTAACGGGAATCAAAATTTAACTTGATTATTGATGCTAAATCGTTAATTTAGTGTTTTGGAAACCGGTTGCATAGCCTAGTGCCGTGCTCATCCGGACCGTGATAAAGCACAGAAACAAAAAACAATAATCCATTTATGAAAGTCCGTATACTACTTTTGGCCGCAATGGGAGCATTGCTCTGTCCACCACTTCAAGCCCAACAATTTCCGTATAAAAACCGTAGTTTGCCTACCGAAAAGAGGGTAAGTGATCTATTGGGAAGAATGACTGTGGAGGAGAAGGTCGGGCAGTTGAGTAAATTGCTTGGCTGGGAAATGTATACGAAAGATGGAAAGCAGATAACGATTAGCAATAAACTACGGAAAGCAGCAAAAGAGCAGCATATTGGGTTATTGTGGGCGACATTGCGCGCTGACCCTTGGACACAGAAAACCTTATTGAATGGTCTGAGTCCGGTAGAAGCCGCGCGTGCTACAAATGCGATCCAACGTTATATGGTGGATAGTACACGACTGGGGATTCCGTTGTTATTGTCTGAGGAGGCGCCGCACGGACATATGGCTATAGGTGCAACCGTTTTCCCTACTGCTATTGGGCAAGCGAGTACCTGGAATCCGCAGTTGATTCAGGATATGGCATCGACGATCGCTAAGGAGACCTATGCAGTGGGCGGTAAAAACGGATACGGTCCTGTGCTTGATTTAGCGCGAGATCCCCGTTGGTCGCGTACGGAAGAAACCTATGGTGAGGATCCGTACCTGATTGGACAGATGGGAACTGCGATGATCCGTGGCTTTCAGGGCGAGAAGTTAGGGCAGCGCGATAAAATAATAGGTACATTAAAGCATTTTGTCGCCTACGCTGCTCCAGATGGGGGACACAATGGCGAGTCTGTGTCATTTGGCGAGCGTAGCCTCCGGCAATATTTTCTTCCGCCTTTTGAGCGTGCTGTAAAGTCAGGCGCTGGGTCGGTCATGACCGCATATAATAGTATCGACGGTATTCCGTGTTCAGCTAATCCTTGGCTGCTAAAAGACGTTCTACGTAAAGACTGGGGATTTACTGGTTTTGTTGTGTCGGATTTATTGAGCATATCGGGGCTCAACGGCGGTCACGCTACTGCTGCTACTGGTGAAGATGCTGCTTCGCAAAGTATTCATGCGGGACTGGATGTTGATTTAAGCGGAACTGGTTATGGTGCAAATTTGCTCAAGGCTGTACAGCAAGGGCTTGTTGAATCTGCTGTTCTCGATACGGCAGTTGCCCGTGTATTGCGGATGAAGTTCAATCTTGGCCTTTTTGATCAACCTTATGTGGATGAGAAATTAGTTGCTCAAAAAGTCGCTACACCACAAAATAAAATGATTGCGAGGCAAGTAGCCCGCGAGTCGATTGTTTTGCTAAAAAATGATCAGCAACTCTTACCGTTGAGTAAATCGTTGAATCGAATAGCTGTGATAGGACCGAATGCCGACAATGCCTATAACCAGCTGGGCGATTATACCGCGCCACAGGCCGACGGTAAAATTCAGACCCTACTAATGGGAATCCGGTCTGCGGTTGGTAAAAGTACCAAAATTGATTATGTTAAAGGCTGTGCAATACGGGATACGAGTAATTCGGATATCGCTGGCGCCGTAGCAGCTGCTAAAGAGGCCGATGCGGTAATTTTAGTTTTAGGAGGTTCAAGCGCACGTGATTTCAAAACCTCCTATCAGGCAACCGGAGCAGCCAATGTGGACCCCAATACCGTGAGTGATATGGAGAGTGGAGAGGGCTTTGACCGCGTTTCGCTAGATATGATGGGCGATCAGATCAAATTGATGCAGGCAATACAGGCAACAGGAAAACCCGTTGTACTTGTAACAATTATGGGGAGACCATTAAACTTGAATTGGGCAGCGGAACATGTACCTGCGATTGTGAACGCTTGGTATCCAGGACAAGAAGGAGGCTTGGCTATTGCCGATGTCTTGTTTGGCGACTACAATCCGGCAGGAAGATTACCGATTTCAGTACCTCGGTCAGTTGGGCAGCTACCAGTACATTACAATCATACAAAACCCAAACATCACGACTATGTAGAAATGTCGGCCAGTCCATTGTATCCATTTGGCTATGGATTGAGCTACAGCAGTTTTGAGTACTCCAATTTACAGATTTCTTTGAATGAGTCTGCGCATGATTTTACCTGTACCGTGTCGTTTGATGTTGCGAATACGGGAAAATTAGCTGGCGATGAAGTTGCTCAGTTATATGTTGTGGACGAGGTTAGTTCGGTTGTGACACCTGTGATGCAATTGAAGCGTTTTGAGCGTCGAAATATTACAGCAGGGAAGAAAGAAAACTATGTTTTTCAATTGACTAAGGAGGACCTCAAACTTTGGAATGCAGGTAATGAATGGAAGACAGAAAAAGGCAGGTTTAAACTTTTGGTCGGCGCATCTTCGAATGATATCCGACTGAAGGGAGAAACGGTTTTAACAAAGGATTATTAAATTCGAAACACGAAATATAACATGGGGCGGTTCAATTTTTTGGACCGCCCCATTTTTTTTAATGTTGTTCGTTGAAACTACCTACTGTGTCATTTCAAACTCCTGTACTATTTCGAAAATTCGATCCACAGCGATTCAGATTAAATGTTAGACAGTCTCTTTTTGCTGTATCGATAGCTTGGCTTCCTGGTCGGATCTACTGCTGCTGTTTCTGCTCAAGAAAGTTACCTGAGCACAATATGCTTAATACTTTTCCTGTTCCACGTATAGGTAATATGGATAAGACCATTGGCGTCCTGAATGATTGTTGGATAAGAATACTCGTCGTTCTTGACACCATCTTCTAGGGTTAAGACATCTTTCCACAGTAAACCATCCTTCGATATGGCGACATGGAGTTTTGTGCGTCCTTCCCACCAGTCGTTGCCAGCGATTGACGGGTTGAAGACGATCATAAAGAGGCCATTTTTCAGACGGATAGCATCAGTTGCTGAATTTGGGTTGAGTAGATTGGTTGCTTGCCACGGTCCCCAGGTAAGGCCCTGATCTCTTGAAAAAGCCGCCATTACCTTATTTTCTTTACTTCGACAGAGCACCTGAATGCGTCCATCTGTGTGTTGGATCACACTGGGCTGAATCACCTGGATGCTGGTATCAGGGCGAATCGGACTGACGGACCAGGAGCGGCCATGATCCCGGCTAATTTCTAGATGAGCTTTCCAGATTTCCTCCTTGGACTCCGTGCTGGAAGGGGAGAGAAGCAATCCGTTTTTCAAGGTGAGTGGTTTGTTTTTGATAGGTCCTAATATACCTTCAGGCAATTGTTGCGCTGCTGACCAGCTTGTTCCTTTATTGAGCGAATGTTTGACATAGCCTTTCCATTCTCTGGGGTTGGGCCCTATTTTATAATACAAAGAGAGGGTGTCACTGTGGGGGTATTGATAGAAGACCGGGTTCCATGATGGAAAGCGGTTGTCGCCAAGGATTCCATCTGCAATCTGTACAGGAGGCTGCCATTGCCCATGGTGATATAGGGAGCTCCAGATAACCACGTCGGGGTTAGATTCGTGTGTGCCGCCAAACCAGGCCGCCAATAAGCTGTCTTTTCCGATGACTTGAATTGTAGATGCATGACATTGCTTGAATGGAACCTCACCTGCGTGGAAAATTTGTTCTGAACGGAGAATTTGTGGTTTGTAGGTGGCGCAAGAAGATAGGAGCAGCGCGAATAGTGTCGAAAGTACGGTGATTTTTTTCATTGGAATTGACGGTTAAAAAAACTAAATTGTTGCTTTAAGTATCATTTTCTTTTTCCTGTACAGAAGTTTGGGGGCCAAAATGTACAGGCGATGACTCATAACTGCTGACTTTGTGAAATGATAAAATTGCGCTGAATTTAATTCAGCGCAATTTTATTCTATTTGCTTTGCAATTGGATTGCAGTAGCATAGTTAAATCGTGTAGCGGGGCTTCTCAACGTAATTTGGTTACCACGTTGAGACCAGTCCAATTTACCTTTATGACCTAAAATAGCGATCTTTTTTACATTGAAATTATCAGGTAATTCGAAAATATATTCATTGGGCTGTTGGTAAGTATCACCTTCAGAAAGATGGAATACATTGACCACTTTACTGTCCTTGCTTCGGGTGTAGTAGTAGTCACCTTGGTGATATGGGGCAATCGTCCGTGTTGCAAACACGGCAGTTTGATTGATTTTCATCCAGGCAGCCAGTTCGTTCAGGCGATCGTAAGCTGCCTGATCGTAGTCTCCATTAGGGCCGGGCGCTATGTTTAATAGGTAGTTTCCGCCACGGGAAATAATCTTCACCAATGTTTCGACAAGCTTCTTGGTTGGTTTGTAGTTGTCGTTGGGAACATAGCTGAACGAATCACCCATTGTAATGCAGCTTTCCCATGGAATATCCAAAGGATGTTCAGGAATCGCTTGTTCGGGGGTAACATAATTTTCCCAATTTCCGGGTACAGTACGATCTACGACAATAATGCCGGGTTGATTTTTTCTCGCCATATGACCGATGCGGTCCATGTCGATATCTTGTTCCACTTTGATTGTTCTTTGCCAATCGACAGACTGATCAATTGTTTTAAAAGGGCGTACCCAGCCTCCATCTAACCAAAGAATATCAACTTTTCCGTATTCTGAGGTTAATTCGTTGATCTGGTTATAGGTATAGTTTTTGAATTTTTCCCAGCGATCCGGGTGTTTTTGAGGATCATAGTTTACATTACGGTCTTTTGGGGGAAAGTAACTCCACCAGTAAAAATCTGTATGCCAATCAGGTTTTGAAAAATATGCACCGATTTTAAAACCATCGTTGCGAAATGTATTAAAAATTTCTTTGGTCACATTTGCTTTCGGATTCGTCGAAAACGGCGTTTTAGAAGATGTGATCTTATAATCGGACTCCTTAGTGTCGAACATCGCGAATCCATCGTGATGTTTGGTGGTGAAGACCACATATTTCATTCCGGCGCTTTTAGCGGCATCGGCCCACTTTTGTGGGTTAAAATCGGTAGGATTGAAGGTAGTCTGTAGATTGTTGTAATTTTTTACATACGCGTTGTAGGTCGCTCCATGCTCTGGTTTTCGTTGTGTCCAGCCTTCGTCTTCCGGGCACAAGCTCCAGCTTTCAACAATTCCCCATTGGCTATACGTTCCCCAGTGCATGAAAAGTCCAAACTTCATATCTTGCCATTGTTCGAGATTTTCAATCACTAATGGATCTGTCGGTTTTTGGTAGCCGGCAGATACGTTATGTGCCTGGCCGAACGCTAGTGTTGCGCTTGAAGCGATCAACGCAGTGAATATAATAGTTTTTAGTTTTTGCATGTATAAATATAGTGAAAGTGATAAAAAGAAAGCCACCTAAGGTGGCTTTCTATAATTAAGCGTGAAATGGCGTTAGTTAACGTCCCAAAATAGTTTATTATTGACGTTGTCTTGATCTTTTACAGCGCTATAGTTAGTACTGTTATTAGATAATTCTGACTGTGCAATATTCCATCTTACTGGTACAGTTTTTTGCCTATCTGAAGGTGCAACACGGAAACTCAAGATTGGATAGTCAAGTCTTCTTAATTCAGACCAATTTTCTACAGACTGAATGATGTTAAAATGTAACCATTTTTGCATTGCAATAAGTTGTATCTTATTACCGCTCCAACCGACATTTGTAATATATTTATTAATTTGTTCTGTCGTAGGGGCTGAAGGAGCGGCAACCTCATCGTTATTGCTCTTTGTTCGTAAATTTTGTTGCATTGCAATGGATAATTTAATCCCCTCTTCAAAAGAAGCTTTCGCATCAGCATCATTTCCAGTACGTGATTTAAACTCAGAAATTAAAAATTTGACTTCCGAGGCAGTCATTAATATACCAGGAAAAGTTTGATTTCTAGAATAAGTAGATCTGTTATATGTAGCAATCTTGCTTGGATTTGCTGTTGTGTTAATAAGCAATTCAGCTTGGCTTGCTGACGGAAGCGATGGATCCAACCCTATGTATTTCCCATTTGCTCCACCACCTGGTTCAAACATATATGGTAATCTAGGATCAGCTTTAGTAACCATATCATCAATCATCACTTTTCCCGCTATATTGTTATTACCTTCAAGCGCATCTCTAAATCCTTTAGAATTGATGTCTGTAGCAATATCAAATATATCTACTTGAATGTTGTCTTTATTATCTAACACTAAAGTGGAATTATTAATAATATCTGCAATTTCCTGATTGGAACGGGAAGAAAATGCTTGAGTTTGTCCAACTCTTGTCAACATACGAAGGCGAAGCGAGTTACAATATTTTTTCCATAGGTCTATTGATCCAGAGTTAATTAAGTCTTGGTTTTTGAATCCAGTCAAAATTCCTGCTCCTACACTAATATTATTAAGTTCGCTGCTAATTGATTTTAGATCATCTAACATAGCCGTATAAATATCGGTAGCTTTATCATACTTCGGATATGAAATTCTATAATCACCCCCGTTAGTACTCAATTTTCCTGCATCTGACCAAGGAATGTCGCCATGTAGATCAACCTGTTGTTGAGTCATATCATAAAAGAATATTTTTGCAGCTAGATAGAATATTTTTTTATCCTTTTTCTCTGACTCAGAGGAAGCATTATAAACTTTCTCAAATTCTCTGAATTGTGCTAAACCTTGATAATATCTTTCCCAGCGATCTGTAATAGCGGCCGCTCCCGGTGTTAGTTGTTCGTCAGAATTTTGCCATCCAATAGTCTGAATATAGCGGTGAATTGTTGGTGCAAGTGTTACAAAGTAATTTCTGTATGTTGGAATAACTAACTCGCGATATGTATACAATATACCAGTAAACTGTTTTTCTATAGTTGTTTCAGTAACTTTTGATGGATCACGGTAGAGTTCATCAAAAGATGTTTTTTTACAAGATGTTACTGATGCTAGTGAAGCTGTACATAGGCCAGCGATCACAAAATATTTATTAATTTTCATAAATTTAGAAACTTGCTCTTAGCATTAAACCATAAGTTCTTGTTGCAGGGCTAGTACCAGCATTTGATACTTGATTTGCCCAATATGATCCTCCTGTCATTTGTTCAGGATCTAAATCTTTTATGCTTCTATACAAAAAGAATAGATTACGACCAAAAGCGGAAATTTGAATGTTTTTAGCTTTTAATTTAGAGGTAACTGAAGATGGCAGTCTATAACCGAATGAAAGTTCACGCATTTTGATATAATTGTTATCTTTCACATATAGTCCATAGTTAGCATTAGAATACTGAGGTCCTCCCCAGTTGTATGTTTGAGCATAGTAGTAGGCTTGCGATATAATGTTTGTATTTTCTGAACCATCACTTAGTACACCTTGCATTAACATACCATCGTTAAAGACCTTCTCACCGTTTGGCCCTGAAGATCCGCTAGTTGCTATTCCCTTGCCATTGGAAAGATAATAGCTTAGCCCCCCATGTTCAGTATCCATTGCAGTTAAAGTTTCTTCCAGTAAGCCACGGCTATTCATCCAGTTTATTCCGGTTGGCATAACTTGTCCACCCCATCTAAAATCGACCAATGCGTCTAGTGTGAAATTTTTATAAGTAAACGTATTGATAAAACCACCAGTTAGCTTAGGCATCGCATTACCGGCTTTTATCCAATTGTCAGCATCTAGTTTATATAGACCATTATCAGATACGACTTTTTGTCCATTTGGATGAATTACATTTGGGTGAACCATAATGTCTCCCATTGATTGTCCCACCACTGCGATTAACTGTGCAGCGTTACCGTCATAATCTTTTATAAGAAGTTTTGAGTCAGACCCAGGTAGCTTCTCTACAACGTTTTTATTTGAGGCAAAATTTAATACCGAATTCCACTTAAAGCTTTGTGTCTGGACCGGTACACCTGTTATAGCAAATTCCCAGCCTTTATTTCTCAATGTTCCTACGTTTGCAAGAATAGATGAGGCTCCTGAGGAAATCGGAAGTGTAAAGTCTAGTATTTGATTGACAATTTTTCCATTATAATAAGTGAGATCTACACCAAATCTATTGTTAAACATCTTTGTTTCAAGCCCGAATTCAAATTCGTGTTTATTTTCTGGTTTAATCAATTCATTTCCGAAACTTGATGTAGGAACGTTTGTATAGAGTACCGGAAGAGATGTACCTTGAATTCCGAGTGAATTTTGTGTATAACTTAATGCACTTTTGTATATATCTGGATATTTACCCACAATACCGAAAGACCCTCTTAATTTCGCATAATTGAAAGCTTCTGGAAGATGAAATGCCTCGGAAAGAATTAAACTAGAGTTGACAGAAGGATAATAAAGCGTATTACGATCTGGATGCATAGTTGATACGACTTCTCTTCTTAGCGTTCCTTCTACAAACCAATAGTTTTTAAGATTAAAATTTAATGTCCCAAACAAAGCATCTTGGAGCCTATTTCGCTTGACACTATATCCTCTGCTTAAATTTACAGATGAATTCACGTCAAACCAATTTCTTACACTAAGACCGCCGCTTGTAGCAGCTTCGACATCAGTGCTTAGTGTCTTCGTTGCAGTATAACCTACTATTGCCCCTAATTTTATATCTTGTGTTACCTGTTTACTATATGAAGCTAGGAAATCCGCATAGTAGATATTTGCGTTTTGATTCTTTATTGAATAAAACCCAGTGTTCTCAAAAGCGAGAGGCTTTTCATTTGGTTGCTTATCTTCAATTCGTCCCCCCGTAACATCTGCTGAAAATCGAGCACGTAAGGATAGATCACTTGTTATTTGGTAAGTGTTCGTAAATGAACCTATAAGGCGATTTGAATATTCGTCATATTTCTTTGCCTTCACATTCCACATATAGTCTAAAACATCTGTTTTATAACCATTATATCTTAGGTTTTCATCCGGTGTCAAGCTTTGTGCTGTAGGGCCATCAACGACAAACTTATAACCTAAACTTGTTTGATACTTATCAAGATACCATTCGGGGTTATCAAATGTGGAGATCATGCCTGTAAAGTTGTTGATCAGACGATCTGTCAAAAAAGGTCTATTATGTGTATGCTGATTGACGAAATTTACAGTAACATCAGTAGTTAGTTTTTGCCATAATTTAAAACTACCACCTAAATTGGCAATATTCTTCTTGTTATACGAATCCAATGATGTCATCTGGTTGTCTTGGCGCGTCAACGAGAAGCGAAAATTAGAATTTTCTGTTGAATGTCCTAAAGCAAAATTTACAATAGTATTGTTCGGGTTATTAAATAGTTTATCGTAAGATTTTTGAGCAACATAGGGACGAACTTTTCCATCCCATGAAATAATTGGCTGACCATCGAATTTTGGGCCAAAATTTAGTGATGTACCTAATACTCCTCTATTCACGCCGTCAATTGCACGGTCAGCACCGTAATAGAAAAATTTATCTTCTGCTTGTCCTTGATTAGAATATTCTCTGCTATATCCTGGTCCCCTCACATCTTGGAACCTAGGTAGATAGGCAATTTGATCATGCGTGTACGTTGCATTAAAGTCTATGGAGAATCCTTTCCCTCCTTTTCCAGATTTAGTTGTCACCATGACAACACCGTTCAGTGCTTCTGATCCGTATAGGGCGGCAGCAGAAGCACCTTTAAGAATCGAAATATTTTCGATATCTTCAGGATTGAGATCTTCCAGTCCATTACCACGTGAACGTTGATCGCCCCAGTAGTCACTGTTGTTAAAAGTGCTTTGACGCATCGGAACCCCATCGATGATAACAAGCGGTTGTGAACTCCCTGTAATTGAATTTGTACCGCGTATATTTATATTTATACCTGAAGTAGCTCCTCCTGGTGCAGCTGCGATACGTACACCTGGCGCCTTGCCATAAAGTGCCCCGGCAAAGTTAGGAGATCCAGTTTTGGTCAGTTCTTTTGAGTCAACAGTTGACATGGCATAACCGAGTTCTTTCGGAGCTCTTTTAATACCCAATGCAGTAACCACAACTTCGTCCAAAGCGGATGCATCTTCTGTTAATTTGATATTAAGTGTTTTTGAAGAACCAACAGTTATTTCTTGTGATTTGTATCCAACAATAGATACCCGTAAGACTTCGCCCGGCGATGCTTGGATCGTAAACGACCCATTACTTCCGGTTTGCGTACCGCGAGCTGTTCCTTTTACGGAAACTGTTGCCCCGGATACAGGTCCCTTCGCATCTGAAACTATTCCAGAAATGCTTTGCTGCGCATAAAGCGATGTCGCACTAAAAAGTGTGCATAGCGCTAATCCTGCAGTTTTTTTGTAAAATAGACTCATATTCTACTGATTAATTTGTGTGTAATTAGATTTAAATATTCGGTGTATTAGGTTTTCTACAACAAGGCACATTGTACCTTTTATTTGCGCATCTTTATGAAGTTCAGAGATTGCCAAATGTGTTGTTTTGGCAATCTCGGGTATGCAAAATTCATTTAGCGCAATTTGAATATGCGGTTCTAATATGTGACCAACTTCAGCGCCACGGCCGCTGATCAATATCTGTTTCGGATTTAAAATATGTATTAAAGTCGAAATACCTTTTCCAAGCATATAGCCAATTTTTCCTATATTATTTATAGCAACTTGATCACCTACTCTGATCGAATCAAACAATGCTTCAAGTTTATTGTCGTTACTATTTATAAAAGTGCTATAAATTGAATATTGCTCATTCTCAATATCATTCTCGACATATTTTATAGCAGCATTGAGTGAGGCTACAACTTCTAGGCAACCCCTTTTGCCGCAAGAACAGAGCATTTGGTTATCTGCTAATGGGATGTGGCTAAATTCACCCGCGTATCCGGCTGTTCCTTTAAATATAGTGTTATTGATGATTATCCCCAGTCCAACACCCCAGTTAAGGTTAATAATTAAAGAGCTCGTGATGTCTTTTGCTATTCCCAATTGTTTTTCTGCCAACGCAATACATCGAGAATCATTCTCTATCACAGTTGGTATATTAAATCTTTTCTCAATATTACGCTTAAGATTAAATAGACCATGAGCTTTGGGGTAAGATTCATTTATGCCTAATTCGCTGTTGACAAATCCAGGTATACTCACCCCAATGCCGATGAAGTTTTTAAGTGATATTGTAGATTTTTGGATTAATTCTTCCGCACGCTTTAATATGGTATCCAGCGAGGATTTTTCCTTTAATTCTACTGCTATATCGCGATATTCTGCAATCACCTTATTCTGCAAATCAGAAATCGAGATTGTAGTAAAATACTGATCGCATGCGATTGATAGGATATAGTTGTCTGAGTTTTCGTTTATTGTATATTGAATCGGTCGGCGTCCACCAGTTGACTCTGCAAATCCACATTCAACAATTATATTTTGCTCAATTAACTGATTAACAACCTTAGTTACAGAGGGAGTGCTTTTTGCTATCTTTTTAGCAAGATCAGCAATTGATAGCATCGATTCAACATAAAGGTTTATTAATATCTCGTTTTCCATTGTAAATGAATGGTTGGTAGAAGTCGGTTAAACTTTCGTTAAAGATATGTTAAAAAAAAAGTAAGTTCCAAAAACTTTTTGTTTTTTTTTAAAAAGTTTTGATTTCTTTATTTTTTACGGGATAAAAGCTGCTAGAGATTGTAACAAGCTTGTCACCAAAGAACTCCTGTTTATGCCTCTTATATGTAGATTAAGCATAAAAGTGAATATCAAATAGCTTATATTTACCTTCTAATTATAGTATCTGATTATGAAACAACGCTATTACTCCTTGGATGTCTTTCGTGGAGCTACTGTGGCACTGATGATTATGGTGAATAATCCGGGGACATGGGCTCATATGTTTGCTCCGCTAAAACATGCAGAATGGCATGGTTGCTCGCCTACAGACCTGGTTTTTCCTTTTTTTCTTTTTGCAGTTGGTAATGCCATGTCGTTTGTGATACCCCGGTTGCAGGAAGCTGGTCCGGCTGTCTTTTGGAAAAAAGTCCTTAAGCGCACAGTTTTGATTTTTGCCATCGGGCTGTTTATCAACTGGTGGCCCTTCGTCAAGTGGGAGGCGGCTGAACTGGTATTTAAACAATGGGTTGACGGAACTGATCCAACTCGGGGTATTCGTATCTTCGGTGTATTGCAACGTATTGCTGTAGCCTACTGCCTTGCATCGATTCTCGCTTATTATTTTAAAGAAAAAATGATTATCTGGATCTCTGCAATTATACTGTTGTTATATTGGGCAATATGTGCAATAGCTGGAGGAGCAGATCCTTATAGCTTGGACGGCTGGTTCGGTACAAAGTATGATATCGCCATTTTGGGTTTACCGCATGTTTACAAAGGGGAGGGGGTGCCGTTTGATCCTGAAGGTCTGATGAGTACCTTGCCTACCATAGTACAGGTCGTGTTTGGATATTTAGTTGGTGTATTTATTAAAAAACAAGGTCAGGTGGACTGGCTGTGGAAGAAAGTTCCCGCTTCGAACGAACCGCATTTTAAATTGTTGGCGGGGATGTTTGTGACCGGATTTATTTTGGTCGTATTGGCGTGGATATGGGCATTAGGCTTTCCGATCAATAAAAAAATATGGACGAGTTCGTATGTGCTCTATACAACTGGTTTAGCAACCATGACGATAGGTGGTATGATCTGGTTTATCGAGGTGCAGGGTGTAAGAAATAAATTGACACAATTTTTTGATGTTTTTGGTAAAAATCCGCTATTCATCTTTGTATTGAGCGGTATTCTTCCACGCTTTTTAGGTCTATTCCGTATCCCAGACGGCGTTAAGGATGACGGAACACAACAATACATTGATGCTTTCGCATGGTTCTATAAATATGTTTGCGCGAAAATACCTGGAATCCCAGAAGTTGGCTCTTTTGTTTATTCGCTCTGCTTTCTGACGTTGATGTGGGTAATCTGCTATTGGTTGGATAAGAAAAAGATCTATGTAAAGGTATAATAGCATCTGAAACTTTGCTTGTTAAATATTTTGGCAACCAAATACTTTTGCTATCTTTGCAGCCAATTAATAAAATTTTTAACGCTTTAATATTATTCAGGAAATGTATTTAAGTAAAGAGTACAAAGCTGACATCTTCGCAGAATTTGCTGGATCAGCTACAAACACAGGATCTACTGAAGGTCAAGTTGCTTTATTCACTAAGAGAATTGCTCACTTAACTGAGCACTTGAAAAAAAACAGAAAAGATTTCGGTACACAACGTGCCCTACAAATGTTAGTAGGTAAACGTCGTTCATTATTAGCTTATCTTTACAAAAAAGATATCAACCGTTACCGTGCGATCATTAAAGGTCTAGGTCTACGTGATATTATCAAATAAGCTTTTATACAAAGGTGTTAAGAAAGCCATCCAATTTTTGGATGGCTTTTTTTGTATTTATACAAAAATGAGGTACTCTTATTTTTAGCAAAATTCGGCACGGATATCTTAGCGAAGTATTGTAATAAATGTATACATTTTATACGCGGGTTGCTTCGCTAACAATGCGATCAGCTGAGTTCAAAAGTTCGCTTAGGCGATGTACACCTAAAGAAAGTGGGCGAGCATTTAAAACTGCCGTTTAACCTGCACTTTCATTTGAGCCGACATACATTTGCTACCAATGTACTGAACAACGGTATGAGGATAGAGTATGTATGTAAGTTGCTTGACCACGCTACCGTACAGCAAACACAGGTATATCCAAAAATTGTAAAATTTACTTTTTCTATGGGTTTTAATAAATCTTAAATTCTAGTATTTCTATAAGTTGATAATTGATAAAAACCATTAAAATCATTAAAACTTGTAAGTAATGAAAGTTTTAATGATTTATTGGATACCTTTGCACTAGGAGAAATTACACAAACCGCAAAGAATACCTGTCTAAATTATTAGCCTATAAAGATAAAGATCTTATCAAAGTAGTTAGTGGATTACGCAGAAGCGGGAAAAGCACCTTATTTGAATTATATCGTCAAACATTAGTGGAAATGGGTGTACCTGCAAGTCAAATTGTATTTCTGAACTTTGAAGATTTTGAACTGCGTAAATTTCTCAACGATTTAGATGGTTTGTACGCACACATTATCGGAAATTTAGATTTGTCAAAACCAAGCTATGTTTTTTTAGATGAAATCCAAAACGTCAACGAGTTTGAGCGTTTGGTGGATGGATTATTTGTAAAGCCAAATATAGACGTTTACATTACAGGGTCAAATGCTTTTTTGTTGTCAGGAGAACTAGCAACTTTATTGAGTGGACGATACATAGAAATTTCTATTTTGCCCTTTTCGTTCAAAGAATATTTAACAGCAAGAGATATTGATACATCGAATAAATACCTCAACTATGAAGCTCTTTTCTTTGATTACATCAATGAAACGTCTTTGCCCAAAGGCGTTGAATTGCGTGAAGGTGGTTACGATATTATCCAAGAATATCTCGAAGCCATTTACACCACCATTGTTGAAAAGGACATTACCCAACGTCATCAGATTTACGATAAACGCGCTTTTGGTAATATTGTGAAATTCGTAGCTTCCAATATTGGAAATCCGCTTTCGCCTGGTAATATTGCTAAAACCTTAAAACAGGACGGACAAACCACCCATAACACAACAGTAGAAAGGTATCTAGAATATCTAACAGCAAGTTTTGTGTTTTATAAAGTAAACCGTTTTGATTTGAAAGGAAGGAAGCAATTAGCTACTCAGGAAAAATACTATTTGGTCGATGCAGGTTTGCTCAACGTCTTAACAGGTAAGGAGCGCACTACAGACAGAGGACACATTTTGGAAAATATTGTTTATCTGGAACTGTTACGTAGAGGCAATAAAATTTGGACAGGTACAGCACGAAATGCAGAAGTAGATTTTGTGAGCAGAACACCCAAAGGCGAAATAGCATATTATCAGGTAGCTTGGGAAATGTCCAATGAAGAGAACGTAGAACGTGAATTTGGCTCATTGGAGAAAATTAATGACAACTACCCGAAATATTTACTAACTACAGACTCATTTACACAAGACCGGAATGGAGTTAAACATCTGAATGTGTTTAACTGGTTGCTTGAATTGTAAAGACAAAATATAGACGATAAAGATTTAAAGCGAATTTCAAGGCTTACGGCAATTTTAACTCAGTTACAAACCAAGCGTTTAATAACGGCTTCCGAATTAGCAGACAGATTTTCTATAAGTAAGAGAACTATTTATAGGGACATTAAAGCATTGGAACAAGCAGGGATTCCTATACTTACTGAAGAAGGAAAAGGGATGGTCAGCTTCTGTCCCGAGGCTAAGCGTGATAGCGTAGCCGTGCAAATATTAGTCGAAAAAGACAGAAAATTGAAATAAGAAATGGAGTATAGCGGGATGGGTTACTTTAGCTTCGGGCTTCGGCTGGAAGAGCCCTTTGATAGGGGGCAAGTTAAGACCAAGTTATTACCAAGTTTGCCCTGTAGGCAGTTTGAGTGTACAGTGAGTCCACGTTGAGTCCACCTTTTAAGCTGCTCTCACTGTGCCTGTATGTTTTTTACAAGTCAAGAGGGGGGCGAACTTGAGGCGAACTTGTCCATAAGCAATTTACAACAAAGTCCCTTGAAAATTGCAATATTTATAATTGTCATTTTACTCGCATTCGTAATTTATTAAAAATCAACAACATGCTTGTTTGTAGGTGCTCGCTGTGGTATCTTTAGGTATGGGAATAAATGATAATGGATTTATCAGGGGCCTAGTTGGCCCGCTGGTAAATAGAAAAGTTGGCAACAAAAACTACCTGCAGAGCAGGCCACATCGTGTCAAACAGACGGACGATACCAAGCGGGCAGGTAAGGATTTTGGAAATGTAAGCCGTGCCGGTGCACTAATACGGATGTGTTTTGGCGAAATACATCAAGGGCTTCATGACGGGCAGATGGGCAATCGGCTAAATAGGCAGATCTATCGTGCAATAAAGACAAACCTCGATTCGGATAAAGGTAGCCGTACACTGAGCAACAGCATATTGGATAGGTTGGTGAATTTTCAGTTCAACGAAAACTGCCACATGCAAGATTATTTTTTTATCGATCCTGCAGTTTCCATGAACAAGAAGAAAGATCTTAAAATATCATTCCCGGAGTTTGATATCAAAAGAGCGCTGGTCCTTCCTGGCAAATGCAATGCAGTGGTATTCAAATTTCATGCCTTCTCATTGGATTTTGATGAGTTTGAGCTCACAGAAATAAAAGGGGTAGAATGGGAATACGATGTTAAGTATAAAGAGAATGTGATACCGGCAAAAAACTTGACCATTAAATGTAACGATTTTGTCGGTAGTTCAATATTTGTGGGATTTACTATGCTGTA
This sequence comes from Sphingobacterium zeae, assembly GCF_030818895.1. Taxonomy (NCBI): domain Bacteria; kingdom Pseudomonadati; phylum Bacteroidota; class Sphingobacteriia; order Sphingobacteriales; family Sphingobacteriaceae; genus Sphingobacterium; species Sphingobacterium zeae. The sequence goes on along the minus strand of NZ_JAUTBA010000001.1, from coordinate 5,048,311 downwards.
TCTGGAAAAGGGAAGCTATCGGTCAAATGTGCTCAATGAAATAGATTTTAATCCAGCTTCGATTTTAGCAGCTTTTCAGCTTATGTAAGGTATAAGGCACATTTTGGGAACCGAAAATAAAAATTGAATTGATAGATAGTATTTGCGTATTTAGCCTGCTGTTAATTGCACTAATCTTAATATTTTAATTTACCTTTGTGCTGAAATCTAATGTATTTAAAATATTGGCATGCTGCCAACAAGACGAAAAGCATGTCGCAAACAAGATTAAATGAATTACAACGAAATTAAAACAACCATCGATATGGGTAATGGCACCCAGATCGAATTGTCTACAGGGAAATTGGCAAAGCAAGCTGATGGTGCTGTAGTATTAAAACAAGGCAATACGATGTTGCTAGCAACAGTCGTTTCTGCTAAAGAAGCTAAATCTGGTGTCGATTTTTTACCTTTATCTGTAGATTATCAAGAAAAATATGCGGCAACTGGCCGTATTCCAGGTGGTTTCTTACGTCGCGAAGCTAGATTGTCAGACTATGAGGTGTTGATCTCCCGTTTGGTAGACCGTGCATTGCGTCCTCTGTTCCCTGAAAATTATCATGCAGATACTCAAGTGGCGATTAGCTTAATTTCTGCAGATAAAGATATTATGCCTGACGCCTTAGCAGGCTTGGCTGCTTCTGCGGCGATCGCAGTATCTGATATTCCTTTCAATGGCCCTATCTCAGAAGTTCGTGTAGCAAAAATTGATGGCCAATTGGTGATCAATCCAAAATTATCTGAACTTGAAAATGCAACTTTAGAATTTATCGTTGCTGGTTCTGCGCAAGATATCGGCATGGTTGAAGGTGAAGCAAAAGAAATTTCTGAAGCTGAAATGGTAGAAGCAATTGCTTTTGCACACGAAGCAATCAAAAAGCAAGTTGCAGCTCAGGTAGAATTGGCGAATCTGGTAGGTAAAACAGTTAAACGTGAGTATAACCATGAGCCTGAAAACCTTGAATTGAGGGATTCAATCTTTGCAGCTACTTACGATAAAGTGTATGCTATTGCAAAATCAGCATCTACCAAACATGACCGTTCTGAAAGTTTTGCGAAAATTGCAGAAGAATATAGAGCAACAATGCCTGAGGAATTGGATGATGATACAGCGTTCTTGTTTAAGAAATATTTCCACGATGTGCAGTATGATGCTGTTCGTAATCTTGTATTGGACGAAGGAATCCGTTTAGATGGTCGTGACGTACGTACAGTTCGTCCAATCTGGTCTGAAGTAGATTACTTGCCTGCTGCGCACGGTTCGGCTGTATTCACACGTGGCGAAACACAATCATTGACTTCGGTTACTTTGGGTGCTAAAGATGATGAGCAAATGATCGATGGTGCTTTTATCAACGGTTACAATAAATTTATTCTTCACTACAACTTCCCTGCATTCTCTACAGGTGAGGTCAGACCTAACAGAGGTCCGGGTCGTCGTGAAGTTGGTCACGGTAACTTAGCTATGCGCTCATTGAAACAGGTTCTTCCGGCAGACAATGAAAATCCGTATACTATCCGTGTAGTTTCTGATATCCTAGAATCAAATGGCTCGTCTTCTATGGCAACGGTATGTGCCGGTACATTAGCGCTTTTAGATGCTGGTGTGAAATTAAAAGCTCCAGTTTCGGGTATTGCCATGGGATTAATTTCTGATGAGAAAACTGGTAAATATGCGATCTTATCGGATATCTTAGGTGATGAAGATCATTTGGGAGATATGGACTTTAAAGTAACGGGAACTGAAAAGGGTATCGTTGCCTGTCAAATGGACTTAAAAATCAATGGTTTGAAATGGGAGGTCTTGACGCAAGCGTTGGATCAAGCAAAAGAAGCGCGTTTACACATTTTAGGCGAGATGAAGAAAACCATTGATGCTCCTCGTGAAGATTACAAACCTCATGCGCCACGCATCGTTCAATTGTTGATCGACAAAGAATTTATTGGTGCTGTAATCGGACCTGGTGGTAAAATTATCCAAGAGATGCAACGTGAAACTGGTGCTACGATTTCAATTGAAGAAGTTGATAATAAAGGTGTTGTTCAGGTTTTTGCCGATAATAAAGCTGCTATAGATGATGCTGTAGGCCGTATCAAAGCGATTGCTTCTAAACCTGAGATTGGAGAAACTTACGAAGGTAAGGTGAAATCCATCATGGCATTTGGTGCGTTCGTTGAAATCATGCCAGGTAAAGATGGTTTATTGCATATCTCTGAAATCGACTGGAAGCGTCTTGAAACAATGGACGGTATCTTCAAAGAAGGGGATAAAGTCACTGTAAAATTGTTGGACATTGACAAACAAGGTAAGATGAAGCTTTCACGTAAAGCATTATTACCGCGCCCGCCAAGAGAAGACAAGCCAAAACAGGATAAGCCTGCTGGCGAAGCTCCTGTAGCTGGTGCTGGTCAGGAATAAACCTGTTAGGCAATAGATAAGAAAAGCCCGCTTTACGCGGGCTTTTTTATGTTCTACTCGTTTCAAGAAAATTCCCAATGAATATCGGGAACTTATTCAGGCGAATACTATTTGTCCAACAAGGTGAAATTATCTTTATGTGTCACAGATTGTCCAGCTGTAACGACGGTTAATTTCATTGCGCCCGGAGACACGTTGGAAGGTACCGTTACCAATATGGTATTGGAAGAAACGCTATTGGGAGCTACTGCTATTGAACCGAATTTTACAACGGTATCGTAGTTTTGGACAAATCCCGTTCCTTTGATCGTTAATACTGTTCCAGGTACGGCAGATGTCGGATTGAAGGAAGTAAAGGAGGGACCCACGATCTCGAATTCACCAGGAACAGTGACTCGCTTGTTTGGAAATTCAATGCTAATCTTTACATTCCCTTCGGGCATCCCATAAGGAACAGTTACCTGCAGATTTGTAGCAGAAGTGGCTGTACCACCCGTTTGTATTGAACCAAAATACACCGTATACCAAGTTCCTGAAATAAAATTCCCAGTAATATTGATCAGCTGCAATGAACTGCCTGACTTAGGAGCAAAGTTCGTGGCTGAATAACCCATAATTTTTAATTTTCTTGGAGCTTGTACTTCGTGAGGGCCTACCTTCAAATAAAGGGAATGATCGCCTTCTGAAACATTATCAGGTATAGTGTAATGGTAGGTATTTCTGTCGTAGAACGAAACATCCGTGTAACTTCCTGTACCAAGTTTCACTAAAGGGCGTCCTTCGCCACCATCGCTCATTGGCGGAAAATTAGTGCCACGGATTAGGATAGCCTGTCCTGGATAAACCGACTCGGGCGACAGTTCACTGATCACTGGCGGAGTGACGGTGAAGGTTCCTAATACTTTTTTCTTTCCATTAATGGTTATCGCAAGATCTGAGCTTTCCTTGGCGGTGAAGGGTACATTGACTGTTGAGTAATAATATGTGGGATTAATCGGTTGATTTCCCATTTCAACCTGAATGTTTGAACTGCCATAATAATCGGGTAGATTATCTCCGGTAAATTTCAATTCTGACCCCACTGGACCCGATTTGGGTGAGAAATCTTTATAATTTGCTAGCATCTGTAAGGAGCTATTGCCGGCTGGAGTGGATCCAATCTTTATGGAAACGTTGACAGAATTACCATGGCTGGCTTGTATACCGCTAGGTACCTCCGCACTTATTTCGGTTGAGCTTACAGATACAGTCTTCGCCCTGACATTGCCGATCGTAACAACGGTATTATTGATGGTCGCATCGAAAAATGTTCCCACAACTTTGATAATGTCGCCCGACATGGCCATTTTTGGTGTAATGTCTCCCATTGAAGAACTGGGTAGATTGATATTCAGCATTGCGCCAAAAACAGTACCCTTGGAATCCCGTAAGTAGGATCTCACCCAGATGGTATTGTGGTAGTTAGATAACGCACTGTCCACCCTAATCTGTTTACGAAACTCTCCCTCTTTAGCATCTTTGCCCAGTGAAACTTTTATGCCCTTATTTTCCCCAACTTCTTGCGTTGAATTATAAATAAAGCCGTATTCTAGAGTCTCCTCACTGCCTGTTTTCGCAATGTTTCCAACAACCTCAAATGAGGTGGATGATAGTGCTGTAATGGATAAGGTTTGCACAGCAGGAGGCGTAAAATCATCCTTTTTGCAGGAAAAAATCACCCCAGATAACAAGATAAAAACAATACAAAGTATTTTAGTCCCTTTCATAATAATCAATTAGCTACCGTTTTTAAAATGAATATCCTACTCTGACACCATTCACCAAAGCACTCTTAAATGTCTTGGTTTTGATTTCTGAAATATAAGAGCCATAACCAGGGTCAGTTCCGGTCACTGTAACATCAGGTTTTTTATACTTTGTGTGTAAATAACCTAAATTAAACTCATATCCAACAAACAGTCCTTTGGATACGTAGAAATCAAAACCTGCAACTGCGTAGCCTCCAAATCTTGTATAACCATTTGGAACCAACTGCATCGACGTATAATATCCATTGTTGGTCTGTTGATAGATTACCTCCATCGTGGCATTCTTTAAATTCATTGTATAGGCGCTGGTCGATAGTTCCTGTTTGGTTGTTTTTGAACCTATGGAGATGTCAAAGCCAATATAGGGCGACAGTCTGGAGCTGCCTTTAAAATGCTTTTCTATACCAAAATTGATATCAAGTGCTGTACTTTTTCTGTTATTGGAATTAAAATAGCCGTTTGTACCATAAGGGTTACCATAATTTGCGGCGGAATCGAGTACGTCAATTCCAATTCCCAAACGCAAAGCAAGATCGTCCTGGATAAAATACCTTCCTTTTATCTGATTTAGTGCATTGTTTAAGCTCAGATTTCCTTTAAAGGGGTTGAAATTCAGTTCGGTAACAAAACTGCCTTTTTTTGATTTAATGCCTTCGTTTTGGTTGTCAACAGGGGTTTGCGCATAGGCAACACGGGCCACTCCTAATAATAGGATAGCCGATAAGATTCTTTTCATAAAATATATTAAACTAACGGGATAAATATAGCGCTTTATATGCTGTTTTCAAACCTTTTGTTAAAGTTTTAATTGCTACGATAGGGGAGATGATCAACGTAAATCTTTTGGTGTGGATTGAATACCGTATGTTGCATACTTTGCAACAACAAGAAATTATGGGTAAATGCTTAGTTGTTAATTGATTCTTAATGTCAGTGCGAGGAGCGCCAACTTTATTGAGGGTATGTATTTTTTAGGTGAATAAAGATAAACAAAACAGGCTGTCGATCCGACAGCCTGTTTTGTTTATTTTATAACATGATAACACCTTTGATCTTCGCCACTTCTTTGTAGAAGTAGATCACCTGGTCGGCGTCTTTTACGTTCAAGTTTACCGTAATTGAAGTATACTTACCTGTTTTGGAATCCTTAAAATCAAACTGAGCACCTGTGTCATCAAATACACGTTGGATTTGATTGAAGTGATCCTGATCTTTTGGTAAGATAAACTTGTACGTATAATCCTTTGGAAATGTTTCTAAGTCTTCTAAACGCTCTTTAAAAGTTTCATAGAAGTCTTTTGGATTATCACCTCCATCGGGGATATCTTGTATATTGATGTTTTTGTAATCTGCCATGTTTTGTTTCTCCTTAATTATGTTATTAAGGTGTTAACAAATATTAATCCACTAATGTTTTACTGACAATTTTTCAGTTAATTATTGTCAATGCTTGAAGGCCAATCGGCTTTGTTCTTACCAAAGTTTTTGTTTGGCGTAGCGCTCATCTCGATTTCCATCTGTCCACCTTCTAAAAGCTGTGCATGTGTAATGAACGTTTTAGAGTATGGTTTTCCATTCAATTTGATCGACTTGATGTATGGATTAGATTTACCTTGATTTTTAACATCGATTGCCATTGTTTTGCCATTCGGTAAATTAATGTTAGCATGCTGCATCATAGGCGAGCCAAAGACATAAACACCACTCATGGCATTTAGCGGATAGAAACCCATTGCTGAAAATACATACCAGGCACTCATTTGGCCTACATCGTCGTTTCCACAAAGGCCTGCAGGGCTGTTTGTATAAAACTCCGTCATCGCTTTACGTGCTAAAGCTGCTCCTTTCCAAGGTTGTCCGGCGTAAGCATACAAGTAAGGGATATGATGATTTGGTTCGTTGCCTTGCGCATATTGGCCAATCAGTCCTGAAATATCTGGAGAGGCTTCACCACCAAGATCGGATGACATGGTCGTAAAATAATCCAGTTTTTTCAAAAATTTCTCCTCACCACCGAAAAGGTTGATCAGACCTTTGACGTCTTGAGGTACCAGCCAGGTATATTGCCAAGCATTACCTTCGCAATAATCATTTTCGCGGTGTTTAGCCATCAAAGGATCGAACGGCCTACGAAATTCACCATTGGCTTTTTTACCGACAAAATGGCCTACTTCTTTGTCAAAATACTGCTCGTATAGTTTGTAGCGTTTTTTGAAGTAAGCGGCATCTTCGGTTTTTCCAAGTTTCTCCGCAATCTTGTAAGCACCAAAGTCTGCGATGGCATACTCAAGGGCCCAAGCGACAGATTCGTTAGGCATGCTGTCTATCGGAATGTAAGTCAGTTCGCGCGCATATTTCAGTCCGTGGTCATTACCCATGGCTGTTGTCTTAACTGCTTCCCAGACCAATGGATAATCTTTCTCGTCAATGATCCCCTTTAAGAAAGCGTCGGCAATGACTGGAATTGCCGGTAATCCCACCATGGTATTGGTCTCATTACCTTGTAAATGCCACATGGGCAATTTACCTTGTTGCTGATAGATAGCCAACATGGTTTTGATAAAATCCTGGTTGATCTTGCGGTCTTCCAAGATGGTCATCAGCGGGTGAAGGCCACGGTAGGTGTCCCAAAGGGAAAATACGGTATGATTGACAAAATCTTGTTTTTCATAAACCTGTTTATCCGTGCCCATATAGTCTCCATTTGCGTCATTAAAAATAGTAGGTGCAAAGTAGGTATGATACAGCGCGGTGTAGAAGATGGTCTTTGTGTCTTTATCTGCTTCGAACTGGATTTTATTTAATGTTTTGTTCCAACGTTGATCTGCCTCTTGCTTTACTTTTTCAAAATTCCAGCCTGGAATCTCTGCGTTGATATTATTCAGCGCATTGGTCGAACTAACAGGGGAAATACCCACTTTGAGTTCGATGGTTTTGTTTTTAACAGCATCGAAGAATAAAGCCGCTTTGATTGCCTGTCCTTTAAATGTTGTTTGGCCTAATTTTTCTTCCTTTCCGTCGAAAAATCTTACTTTCTGTATCGGTTGGGAAGTTCTGATCGCAAAATATAACTTTTGGTCGGTGGCCCATCCTGTTGAAAAGCGATAACCAACGAAGGTCGAGTCGTTCACCTGTTTAATGTAGGTGTCTGTCGGTTTATCCCAATTGATGTGGTAACCTAAATCGACCAAAATATGGGCATTGTCCGTTTTTTCATAACGGTATTGATGATAGCCCACTCGTTCTGTTGCCGTCAAATTGGCCTGCACCTGGTAGTCATCCAAATAAGCACTATAGAAACCAGGTTTGGCGACTTCATTTTCCTTTTTAAAAGAAGATCCATAACCGGTACTCATTTTGTTGAATTCCGCTGGTGTTAATTGTAATTTTCCGTTAGCAGGAACAATCATCAGGTCGTTGAGGTCGCCGATACCTGTTCCGCTTAGGTGGGTATGGGTAAAACCCAAAATTTCCTGGCTTTTGTAATTGTAGCCACTGCACCAATCCCATCCGTTGAACTTGTCCCAAATCTGTGGAATTTGAGTTGGGCCTAGTTGCACTGCACCTAAAGGTACATTGGCACCGACAAAGACGTGGCCATGGTCTGCAGACCCAATAAAGGGATTGACATATTGTGTGAGATTTTGCTGGGCTTGCGCGCAAAATGGCAAAATTAGTGTGCCCAACACTGTTTTGAGTAGTTTATTTCCTATCATAGGTTTTGTTCGGGTATTTGAAAACTGCTTAAAATTAGTAAATAAAACCTTTTAGCGCAATTTTATTATTATTTTTAGTAAATTGTCGTTAAATTTTTTACTTTAGTAATCTTCGAAATAAAAAACTTAACAAACCTACTACTACTACATGAAGAAACGTATTCTGATCAGTGATATCGCAAAGGCGTTGGGGATTTCTGTCACTACTGTGTCCTTTATATTAAATGATAAGGCCAAAGAAAAGCGTATTAGTGAGGCTTTGACTAAACGGGTGCTGGACTATGTCAAAAAAGTGGGTTATAAACCCAATGAATTGGCCAAGAGTCTCCGCACGGGGAAGACGAAGATTCTGGGTTTGATTATCGAAGATATTTCCAATCCTTTTTTTGGTAATATAGCACGCCTGATCGAAAGTAAGGTCTATGAGCAGGGGTATCGTATTATTTATTGTAGTACGAACAATGATGTAGAAAAAGCGAAGGAATTAATCCAGATGTTTTACGATCGACAGGTAGATGGTTTTATTATTACCCCATCCGATGGACTGGAAGATACGGTAAAGCAGTTGCAGCAGAATAATATTCCAGTGGTACTTTTTGACCGGTATTTCCCCGGGCTTGAAACGGACTATGTGGGGGCCGACAATTTTCAGGGGGCTTTTGATGCGAGTGACCATTTGTGTCAACAGGGGTATAAACGTATTGGATTTGTGTCGCTCTATTCCGATCAGACCCAGATGAAGGAACGCTCTGAGGGATATCTGAAAGCGATGGACAATAATAAGCAACAAAGTTTTATTCAAAAGATCCAGATGGATGCATCGGACGAAGAGGCCATGGAAGCGTTGCGCGAGTTTATCTGCGAAAATAGGCTGGATGCTGTATTGTTCTCCACAAACTATTTGGCTATTTCTGGACTGAAGGCTTCTAAAAAGTACAACTTTGTGATGCCTGCGGTGATTGCATTTGACGATCATACAGCCTTTAAATTGGTCGAACCCGCTATAACGGTGGTTTCGCAGCCGATTAAGGATATTGCAGAGAACCTGATCAATATTCTGCTGCTTCGTCTTCAAGGCAAAATAAAAGCAACACGTAAAATGGTGTTGCCTTGTGAACTGAAGGTCCGGGAGTCGACCAAAGTAAAAGTTACGCTGTAGGATCGCCTACAAATTTCATTGAAATTGAATTAACGCAGTGACGCGTATTTTTTGTCGTAAAGCCCTCTCCGAGGAATACATGGCCTAAATGCGCGCCACAATTACTACAAAGAATCTCAGTGCGGCGACCATCGGCATCGGTGATCCGTGTGATTGCCCCAGGAATTTCATCATCAAAACTTGGCCAGCCACAGCCAGATTCAAATTTTGACTCCGATCGGTATAGTGGGCTGTCACAACGGCGGCAGATATACGTTCCTTTGTGCTTATTGTCTAAAAGTTCGCCTGTAAATGGGCGTTCGGTTCCTTTATGTACAATAACAAATTCCTCTTCTTTACTCAACGGATTGTACTTTTTATTTTCTTCCATCTCTTTTGTGCTTGTTTTAAGTGTAGTGATATGCAGAGCAGGTATATGTTGAACCTTCCTGTTTTCGCTTGGTTAATACCTCATATGATATAACTGCAGCAGGAATCGTTGCCAAAGTCTTTACAAACAATTAAAGAATAGTTTTTTTAAGCTTGCAACTTAACGCTGAAGGGCTATTGATTCCTGTTTTTAAAGTTACGCAATTCATGCTAAAAATACACCATTTGTATAAATGACAGTGTTGCATTTTTACATATTTTAAACTGTCATGGAATTGTCTTATATTTGATTGGCTATCCAAATGAAAAGTTGTAGCGATGGAACTACTTTAATAGCGAAATGTTATTTTATCCTTGTTTAAACGCATTTGTTTAGAATGATTATAAATTGATATTAAAGGTCACAAAATTGTCAGCGATTTATTAATAAATCATACTTTTGTGGCATTGTTAGGGGGGTAGTGGCTCCTTTAACCATGGGAGTTAATTTTTTACATTCACAAATAAATAGTATAAAGTGCTAAATATGAGAACTATCTCATCCGTTTTGGGAAGCCTTGCGAGGGTGGTGTCAACGAGTTTGATGCTATTATTTGCCGTTACGACGTTGCATGCGCAAGATGTCAAGGAAGGTGAAAAAATCTTCAAATCTAAGTGTACATCCTGTCACGCCATTGACAGAAAAGTGGTTGGTCCTGCTTTGAAAGGGATTCCAGAGACGAAAGACGAAGCTTGGTTAATCAAGTGGATCAAGAACTCTCAGGCGTTAATTGCTTCTGGCGATGCTGAGGCAATTAAAATCTTCGAAGAGAACAACAAACTTGTGATGACTTCTTTTACTGATTTATCTGATGATCAGGTTAGATCGGTATTAGCGTATATTACTGATGCGTCTAAGGAGAAACCGAAAGATGCAAACAATGGTGGTGCTGGTGCTAAAGATGATAATGCGTCGATGTTCATGATTTTGGGCTTGATCGCAGTTGTTGTTTTAGCTGTGGTGGTTATCGTTGTATTGAATCGTGTGATTCGTACGCTGGAAAATGTAATTGCTAAAAACCAAGAAGCTATTGCAGCGCAGCAAGAACCAGAAGATAATCAGCGTTTTGTGAAGTTTGCGAAAGCATTCGTTAAAAACAAAAAACTGGTTGGTTTTACGGTCTTGATGTTGGTTGCATTATTAGCTGTAGGCGGTTGGAAGACGATGTGGAATGTTGGTGTTCACCAAGGCTATCAGCCGGTTCAGCCAATTAAATTCTCGCACCAAATCCACGCGGGTGTTAACAAAATTGAGTGTCAATACTGTCACGGTGGTGCATTTAAGTCTAAAAATGCGTCTATTCCGTCGGCCAACGTATGTATGAACTGTCACAATACAGTCACTGCTTCAGAGCATTATGACGGTGAAATTTCTCCGGAAATTGCTAAAATCTACCGTGCTTTGGATTGGGATCCTGAAACGCGTACTTACGGTAATAATCCGAAACCAATTCAATGGGTTCGTATCCACAACTTGCCTGATTTTGCTTACTTCAATCACTCACAACACGTTGTAGTGGCTGGTGTGGAATGTCAGACTTGTCACGGTCCAATTCAGAATATGGAAGAGGTGTATCAATACTCTCCATTGACGATGAAATGGTGTGTTGATTGTCACAAAAAGACAGATATCAAGTCGGATAACAAATACTATGAAGATTTGATTAAAGCACACGAAAGAATTAAGAAGGGTGAAAAAATGACTGCAGCCATGATCGGTGGTCTTGAGTGTGGTAAATGTCACTATTAATAATTATTTGAAATACGCAATCTTATATACAGCTTAAATGGATAGCAATAAAAAATATTGGAAAGGTTTGGAAGAGTTAAATCAAACTCCTGCTTTCGTTGAAGGAAGCAAGGGTGAGTTTGCCGAATCTATTCCTGTAGAAGATGTATTAAATGAAGCTGGCTTGAGCACAAAAACTCCTCGCCGTGACTTCTTGAAAGCATTAGGATTTGGTTTGGGTGCTGTTTCTTTAGCGGCTTGTAACCGTACTCCTGTGCATAAGGCAGTTCCTTATTTGATTAAACCTGAAGAGGTAACTCCAGGTATCCCTAACTATTATGCTTCGACGTTCAACGGTCAAAGTATCTTGGTTAAAACACGCGAAGGTCGTCCGATCAATGTTGAGCCTAACCCAAATGCAATTGGTTTGAACCAAGGTTTGGATTCAACAACAGCTGCTTCTGTATTGGATTTATATGATGAGTCCAAATTGAAACAGGCACAATTGAAAGGTCAAGATGTGGAGTGGTCTAAATTGGATGGGGAAGTTGTTAAAGCGTTAAATGCTGCGGCGTCTTCTGGTAAGCAAATTACGATCGTTTCTAATACGGTAAACAGTCCTTCAACGTTGGCAGCTATTACTGCTTTCGGAACGAAATTCCCTACCGTTAACCATGTACAATACGATGCTGTATCTTACAGCGGTATTATTGAAGCGAATAAGGCTTCTTTTGGTAGAGCAGTAGTTCCGTCCTATAATTTTGAAAATGCAAATGTGATTGTTTCTGTTGCGGCTGATTTCTTAGGAACTTGGTTGGCAGGTGAGGAGCATACACAGCAATACGCTAAAAATCGTGACTATAAATCGTTGGAAAAACGGAAAAATGTCACGTCACGTGCAATTTGAATCTGGTCTATCCATGACGGGTACAAATGCTGATGCTCGTATCGCTATCAAACCTTCGGAAGAGGGGGCTACCTTAATCGCTTTGTATAATGCAATTACTGGTCAATCATTGGCTGGAGCAACTGCAAACAAAAAAGCTCAAAAAGGTGTCGCATTAGCGGCCAAAGAATTGGTGAATAGCAAAGGCGCGGCTGTTGTTGTTGCTGGATCTAACGATGTCAATGTACAGGTATTGGTGAATGCAATCAACGTTGCATTGGGTGCTTATGGTACCATCATCGACCTGGATAACTATTCTAAACAATACCAAGGTTCGGATTCTTCGTTCCAGGCGTTCTTAGCTGCTGCGAAATCTGGACAAGTTGGCGTTGCGTTCTTCTTGAACAGCAACCCGGTGTATGATTACTTCAAAGCAGAGGATGTGAAAGCTGCATTGAAGCAGATTCCTTTCACGTTGTCATTCGCGCAGCGTGCGGATGAAACAGCGTCTGAATTGACTGCTATTGCTCCAGCAAGTACTTTCTTAGAGTCTTGGGGTGATTCTAATCCAAAAGAAGGGTTGTATTCAATTATCCAACCAACGATTAATCCTGTTTTCAAAACACGTCAAGTGGAGCAAAGCTTGTTGACTTGGGCTGGAAATAATACCGATATGTACAACTTTGTTAAGAATCTGTGGTCTACACAAATCTTAGCGGGTTCTACGAAAAACTGGGATGCTGTATTGCAGACTGGTTTTGAATATAAAGGTGCCAAGGCGGCAACAGCTCCTGCTTTTACAGGGAATGCTGCAGCAGCGGCTTCGGCAATTGAGGCATCAAGCAAAGCGATTGCAGGTGAGTTTGAATTGAAACTTTATGAGCCTTCTGCGCTTCGTGATGGTCGCTACGCAAACAACGCTTATTTACAAGAATTGCCTGACCCAGTTTCTAAAGTAACTTGGGATAACTATGCTGCTCTTAACCCGAAAGATGCTGAGAAATTAGGTTTGGGTGAAGATGGTAAAGTAACTGTAAAAGCAAATGGTGTTGAATTGGAATTGCCAGTTGTACAACAACCAGGTCAAGCACAAGGAACAGTTTCAGTTGCTGTAGGTTATGGCCGTACAAAAGTTGGTAAAGCAGGTAATGAAGTTGGTAAAAACGCATTCCCTTTTGCTTCTATCATCAATGGTACTGTTCAAGGTGTTGCAAAAGCAACTGTAGCGAAAGCTTCTGGTACTTACCAATTGGCACAAACACAGACACACCACACGATCGAAGGTCGTAACGTTATTCGTGAGACTACCTTTGCGAAATATTTGAAAGATCCTAACTCTGAGGCAGGACGCTTTACAGATAATCACAAAACGTACGATTTGTGGAACAAATATGAGCAACCGGGTCACAAATGGGTGATTGCGATCGACTTGAACGCATGTACAGGTTGTGGTGCTTGTATCGTTGCTTGTAACGTTGAGAATAACATCCCTGTTGTAGGTCGTGATGAGGTTCGTCGTCGTCGTGAGATGCACTGGTTACGTATCGACCGTTACTATACCATCGAAGGAAAAGATCAAGATCTCACAAAAGAGAAAGAAATTGCGAAAGCTTCGGCTGATTTAGATTTCGAAGATGTCACTGTTGTTCACCAACCGATGTTATGTCAGCACTGTGGTCACGCACCTTGTGAGACGGTTTGTCCAGTATTGGCAACAGTACACTCTTCAGAAGGTTTGAACCACATGGCATATAACCGTTGTTTTGGTACACGTTACTGTGCGAATAACTGTCCGTTCAAAGTGCGTCGTTTCAACTGGTTTGCATACTGGAATGATTCCCGCTTTGACAACTACTTGAACAATGAGTTTACACAATTGGTGTTAAACCCAGATGTTGTAACGCGTTCACGTGGGGTAATGGAAAAATGTTCAATGTGTATCCAACGTATCCAAGCAGGTAAATTACAAGCTAAGATTGAAAATCGCAAAGTAAAAGATGGCGATATCCAAATGGCTTGTCAACAAGCATGTTCGGCAAATGCAATCATCTTTGGAGATGCCAATGATCCAGCGTCAGAAGTATCCAAAGCATTACGCAACGAGCGTGTTTATTACGTACTTGAGGAAATCAATGTTCAACCGGGTATCGGTTATATGACAAAAGTTAGAAACACTTTTGAGGCGTAATCTTGTACAATATTTGAAATAAAAATACTATGTCATCGCATAACGAATCAATATTAAGAGAACCATTAATGACCGGTAAGGACATTACGTATGCAAAAATTACGGATGATATCTTACTACCGGTTGAAAATAAACCAAATAAAGCATGGTGGATTGGTTTTACCGTAGCTGTATTGGGTGCTTTATTATGGGTAGTTAGCGTTAGTTATACCTTTTGGACAGGTATCGGCGCTTGGGGTCTGAATAAAACTGTAGGCTGGGCTTGGGATATCACCGACTTCGTATGGTGGGTAGGTATCGGTCACGCGGGTACGTTGATTTCAGCTGTATTATTAATTTTCCGCCAGAACTGGCGTAATTCAATCAACCGTTCAGCAGAGGCGATGACGATCTTTGCGGTAATCTGTGCGGCAACATACGTTGTTGCTCACATGGGTCGTCCTTGGTTGGCGTATTGGATTTTCCCACTTCCAAATCAATTTGGATCACTTTGGGTAAACTTTAACTCTCCTTTGGTATGGGATGCGTTCGCGATCTCGACTTACTTTACAGTATCCTTGGTGTTCTGGTACTGTGGTTTGTTGCCGGATATTGCAACAATTCGTGACCGTGCTACTGGACTAAAACAAAAAATTTATTCTGTATTATCATTTGGATGGAATGGTTCTGTGAAGACTTGGCAGCGTTTTGAAATCGTGTCCTTGATCTTGGCTGGTATTTCTACTCCACTGGTACTTTCTGTACACACGATCGTATCCATGGACTTTGCAACTTCGGTTATTCCTGGATGGCACACGACGATCTTCCCTCCATATTTCGTGGCGGGTGCGATCTTCTCTGGTTTTGCGATGGTACAGACCTTATTGTTGATCTTACGTAAAGTAATGAACTTTGAGAACTACATCACGATGTTCCACATTGAGTCGATGAATATCATTATCATGACAACAGGTTCTATCGTAGGTGTAGCTTATTTGACCGAGTTATTCATCGCGATGTACTCTCGCTCGGAATACGAAATGTATGCGTTCGAGAATCGTATGTTAGGTCCATATGCTTGGGCTTACTGGTCGATGATGACTTGTAACGTAATTTCTCCACAGTTGTTCTGGTTCAAAAAAATCCGTACAAGTATTCCGATCTCTTGGATCTTATCGATTGTAGTTAACATCGGTATGTGGTTTGAACGTTTTGTGATTATCGTGACTTCATTGCACCGTGATTACTTGCCTTCATCTTGGGCAATGTTCTACCCAACTTGGACAGACGTAGGTATCTTTGTAGGTTCGATTGGACTGTTCTTTACATTATTCTTGTTGTTCTTACGTTTCTTACCGGGTATCGCTATCGCCGAAGTGAAATTGTTGTTGAAATCATCTTCATTACAACATAAAACTAAGTTGGCTCAAGAAGGTGCATTCCCTGACGAACAAGTGAAGTACTTCCAAGAATCATTGGAGAAATATGATTCAGTGACAGAAGAAGAGATTAAAGAATTATCAGTTAGAAAATAATCAGCAATGAGCAATACAAAATATATATTAGGTAGTTTTGCGGATCCCGATGAAATGATGCATGGGATCGACAAATTGCAAGCAAACAATATAAGTATTTACGACTGCTTTACTCCGATGCCTATTCATGGTATCGAGGCAAAGCTGGGTGTGAAACCTTCTCGCTTGCCTATCGCAGCATTTTGCTTTGGAGCATTAGGAACGACATTAGGTTTTAGTTTGTTGTATTATACAATGGCATACGATTGGCCGATGAATATCGGTGGTAAGCCATCTTTTGGTATGCCGAACTTTGTTCCGGTTACATTTGAGGTTACCATCTTATTGTGTGCTTTGGGTATGGTTGCTACATTCTTCTTCCGTAACCACTTATTCCCAGGACGTGCACCTCGTGTAATGGACTTGAGAGCAACAGATGATCGTTTCATCCTTGCAGTAGATGCCAAAGAAAATACAGATCACGCTTTGATCGATAGCTTATTGAAAGAAGCTGGTGCTGTTGAAGTTAAGTACAATGATAGAAAATATGTTAGCTATGAATAAGAAGAATTTACTTGGAACGCTATGCGCCGCTGTGGCATTGACAGCACTTGTTTCTTCTTGTGGTGACAAAACAACTCGTAGTACAGGTTTAGAGTTTTCTCGTAACATGTACGATCCGCTTGCTTTCAATCCGGATCAACCTAATGCGAATTTTGCTGATGGAAAAACAGCACAAACACCTCCTAAAGGTACGGATCCTATCGGTTTTACTCGTTTTGAGTATGCCAATACATTAGAGGATTATGAGCGTGCAGGAAGAGAAGTAAAAAGTCCTTTAGTCGTAAATGCCGAAAATCTTGAAAAAGGTAAAGCTTTGTTCACAACGTATTGCTCTGTATGCCATGGTGTAGAGGGTAAAGGTGATGGTCCGATCACCAAAGACCGTAGCGTGACAGATTCAAGAGGTACCCGTCAATTAGAGAACTTTCCTCCGCCACCATCTTATCATAGAACAGATGCGGCGAACTCTTCACGAGGTGGTTTGATGGCTGACTTGACTGATGGTAAAATTTACCATACAATTTATTACGGACACAACTCCATGGGATCACATGCGTCTCAATTATCTCCAGAGGAGAGATGGAAAGTTGTTATGTATGTTCACGAATTACAAAAGAAATAATCTAACATCAGATATATAAATGGGAACTCACAGTCATCATCACGATTATAATTTCAACGAGCGATACGAGTTTGCTGGCAAAGCTAAATTGTTCAGTATTATCGCTGTTGTACTAGGTATAGCTGCTGTAGCTATTGGGTTGCTTTCGGGCGATCACGTTACTGTAGAGCGTACTTATGCCAACTTGTTATTGATGGGTTATTACTTTACATGTGTATGCGCAGCTGGAACATTCTTTGTTGCCTTGCAATATGTGACCCAATCTGCATGGTCTGCAGGTTTGGTACGTATACCTCAGGCTATGGCGAGTGTTTTACCAATTGCTTCATTGATTTTATTGGTTATTGTAGGTTTAGGTTTAACTACACATAATTTATACCATCACTGGAATGCAGACGGTATCACTGATCCGCATAGTACAAATTATGACCCTATCATCGCAGGTAAATCTGCTTATTTAAATGTTCCATTCTTCTTGATCCGTCAAGTGGTATTTATGGGTACATATAGCATATTTGCAGTTATTTTTGCGAAACTTTCTTATAAAGAGGATTTGGAAGGCGGATTGACTTCTTATAAAAAGTCATTCAAATTGTCAGCAATCTTCTTGGTTATTTTCGGTTTTACCACTCCTATCTGGTCTTTCGATACCGTGATGTCTTTAGAAGCTCACTGGTTTTCGACGATGTTCGGTTGGTATAACTTTGCAGCAATGTGGGTAAGTGGTATTTCATGTATTACCATCATTGTTGTTGTGTTGAAGAAAGCGGGTTATATGAACTGGGTAAACGAAAATCATTTACACGATTTGGGTAAATTGATGTTCGGTTTCTCGATCTTCTGGACTTACGTTTGGTTTGCACAATTCATGCTGATTTGGTATTCAAACATCCCAGAGGAAACAGTTTATTTCTACAAACGTTGGGAACCGGAATACAAACCTTGGTTTTGGTTAAGTATTATCATTAACTTTGTGGCACCTTTGTTATTATTGGTAGACCGCGACGCGAAACGTAAACAAAATGTCATGTTGTTCGTCGGTATTCTATTATTGGCTGGTCACTGGCTTGATTATTACATCATGATTATGCCAGGTACGGTAGCAGAGCACAGAGGATTTGGTGTCATTGAAATCGGAACTGCGCTTGGTTTCTTAGGTTTGTTCACTTTCTTAGTGTTTAGCAAATTAAGCAAACAGGCATTGGTGCCTAAAAATCATCCTTTGTTGGACGAGAGTTTACATCACCAAATATAGTTTCACTTTTAAAGGAAGGTTACGTAAAAAACGTTATAAAAGAAATGAGCTTTAAATTAAATAATAGATTCAAATCCATCTCGGGTTTTGTGCTTGCTCTAGGGTTGCTTTTTGCAAACCCTATCCTGGCAAGTCAACAAGATACAGTAGCATCTGATTCTGCAAAAGTGGCAACTACAGCGTTAGCGGCCCCTGCAGCGACGGATTCGGTTGCAAAAGATACAACAGCGGCAGCAGGTACTGCTGCTGTTGCATCTACTAGTTCTGGTACAGAAGCTAGTGCAGCTGCTCCTGCTGTTGAAGAAGTGAAGCAGATAGACCCTCAGGTTTATAAAAACTTCACATATTATGTGTTGTTGTTCTTAGTTATCTGTACAGTCGTTGCCGTTATTGGCAAAGTACTTTCGATCTATGAATTGACAAGAAAAATGAACGGTAAATACAATCCGTTTGCGAATAACACATTTCAATCGTCATTGTTATTCATTTTCTTGGTCGTATTTCTTTATGGTGTGTATTGGTCCTATGTACATTGGGGAGCAGCTTATTGGCGCTCAGCAGTGACGGAGCATGGCGAGCGTATTGATACCATGTTTATCATTACGACAGCGATCACAACATTCGTATTGGTTATCACACACATTCTGTTGCTGACGTTTACATTTTTGTACCGTATGCGGGCAAAACGTCAAGCTTACTATTACCCTCATAACAATGCGATCGAGAAATTGTGGACAATTGTTCCTGCTGTGGTATTGACAGTGTTGGTACTGTTCGGTTTCTTTACGTGGAGATCGATCACAAATATTCCTGAAGATCTTCAAAAGTCAGCATTACAGGTTGAGGTTCTTGGTGAGCAGTTTCAATGGAATGTTCGTTATGCTGGTTCAGATGGCGTTATTGGTAAGCGTAATTATAAAATGACGACGCCAACTAATCCATACGGTATTGACTTTAATGATAAAAATTCTTGGGATGATATTCAAGGATCTGAAATTTGGTTGCCTGTCAATAAACCTGTACGTTTCCATATCATTTCAAAAGATATTATTCACTCTTTCTACATTCCGGATTTCCGCGTTCAGATCAATGCGGTACCAGGAATGACCAACTATTTCCAGTTCACACCTACTGTAACGACAGAAGAGATGCGCGATCGTTTGGGTGATTATAACTATGACTTTGTGATGTTGTGTAATAAGATCTGTGGATCTGGTCACTACAACATGCAGAAGAAAGTTGTTGTCGTAACAGAGGAGAAGTATAAAGAATGGTTAGCTAAACAAAATAAATATTTTACTGAGGATTTGCAAAAAGAGTTCAGTGGTAAAACAGCTAACGTGAAAAAGGATAGTGTACAAGTTACAGCATCTTTGAACTAATTAAGAATTTTTGAATATAAAATCGAATATGTCAAGTACAGTAATATCGCATAGCGCTGAACATCACGATTCGCACGGCCATCATCACGAGGAGTCGTTCATCAGAAAGTATATCTTCTCGGGTGACCACAAGATGATTGCTAAGCAATTCTTGATCACTGGTATCATCATGGCAGTTTTTGCGATGCTTTTATCAGTATTATTCCGTATCCAATTAGCATGGCCGGATAAAGAGTTCCCTATATTAGAAGTATTCTTAGGTAAGTGGGCTGAAGGTGGACGTATAAAACCGGAGTTTTTCCTTTCCTTGGTGACCATTCACGGTACCGTAATGGTATTCTTCGTGTTGACTGCTGGTCTGTCAGGTACTTTTAGTAATTTATTGATTCCATATCAAATCGGAGCACGCGATATGGCATCTCCTTTTATGAACATGTTGTCCTACTGGTTGTTCTTTGTAGCATCGGTAATTATGGTTGCATCGTTCTTCGTAGAAAGTGGACCTGCTTCTGCTGGTTGGACAATCTACCCGCCACTATCGGCTGTTCCTACCGCGATCGCAGGATCTGCAACAGGTATGACCTTGTGGTTAGTGAGTATGGTTCTATTTGTAGCTTCACAGTTGATCGGTGGTATTAACTATGTAAGTACAATTTTGAACATGCGTACAAAAGGAATGGACTTATGGAAAATGCCTTTGACAATCTGGGCGTTCTTCTTAACTGCTATCGTGGGTATGTTGTCATTCCCAGTATTGGTTTCAGCGGTTGTTCTTCTGATTTTTGACCGTGCTGCTGGTACGTCATTCTATTTATCGGATCTTGTTGTTCAAGGACAAATTTTACCAAACGAAGGTGGTTCTCCAATTCTGTTCCAGCACTTGTTTTGGTTCTTAGGTCACCCTGAGGTATATATCGTTGTTATGCCAGCTTTGGGTCTAACATCTGAGGTTATTGCTACAAACGCTCGTAAACCAATCTTTGGTTACCATGCCATGGTATATTCGTTAATCGGTATTACTGTATTATCGTTTATCGTATGGGGTCACCACATGTTTGTAACGGGTATGAATCCGTTCTTGGGTGGTGTATTTATGATTACAACACTGATTATCGCAGTTCCTTCCGCTGTAAAAGCCTTTAACTACCTTGCAACACTGTGGAAAGGTAATATCCGTTTCACACCTGCAATGATGTTTGCTATCGGTTTGGTATCCTTCTTTATCTCTGGTGGTTTGACAGGTTTATTCTTGGGTAATGCGGCTTTAGATATCAACTTGCATGATACGTACTTTGTTGTTGCTCACTTTCACTTGGTGATGGGATCTGCATCGATTTTCGGTATGCTTTGTGGTGTTTACCACTGGTATCCTAAGATGTTTGGTCGTATGATGAACGCCAAATTAGGTTATTTACACTTCTGGTTGACTTTCATAGGTGCTTATCTGGTATTTTTCCCAATGCACTTTATGGGTATTGATGGTGTTCCTCGCCGATACTATGCATTTACAGAATTTGCTTTCATGGCGAAGTGGGTGTCTGTAAACAAATTGGTTACTTGGGCTGCGATTATCGCTGCTTTAGGTCAGGTAGCATTCTTATGGAATTTCTTTACATCGATTTTCTTCGGTAAGAAAGCGCCTCAAAATCCTTGGCAGTCTAACACATTGGAATGGACTACTCCGGTAGAGCATATTCATGGTAACTGGCCAGGTGAGATTCCAACTGTGCACCGTTGGCCTTACGATTACAGTAAGCCAGGTCATGGTGAGGATTTTATTCCTCAAGATGTTCCTTTCTCTCAAACCATGAGTTCTAACTTACCTCATGATTTTGAAGGAGATGAGGAAGCTGAGCGTATCCAGGCAGAATGGAATGCTCAAAATGGTAGAAAAGACTAATAGAATCTTATCAATAGAGTAGGAGCAATCCTGCTCTATTTTATAGAAGTTTGTATTTTTTAAGAGGTAGGGGTAGTATTATGTTTCCAGCAGCTGAGAAGCGATTTATAAAGACCAATTTGATAACGATCATTGTGTTGTTTTTGGTCATTGTTGCTGGAGGAGTGGTTCGGAGTACAGGGTCAGGTATGGGATGCCCAGATTGGCCAAAATGTTTTAACCGTATTGTTCCTCCCACAGATATTTCTCAATTACCTCAAGGATATGAACAGCATTATATCGAAGGAAGAGCAAAGAAGAACGAACGTTTCGCGAAGATTGTAGAATTTTTCGGGGATAAGGAAATGGCTTACAAACTCCGTACCGATAAGAGTATTTTGCAACATGAAGAGTTTAATGTCGCAAAGACCTGGACGGAATATATTAATCGGTTGGTCGGTGTTGTTTCTGGATTTTGTTTGTTATTGACAGCGATTTATTCTTTCACCTATTTAAAATTAAGAAGTTCGATCGTTGTATGGTCAGTGATCAATCTTTTTGTTGTAGTCCTTCAGGCCTGGTTAGGATCAATTGTTGTATCGACCAATTTAATGCCATGGATTATTACAGTGCATATGCTTTTGGCGATTGTAATTGTTTGCATTAGTATTTATACTTATTTCAAAGCGGTTACTTTACGAAACAAAAGCCTACTGGTCAATCGTTCTTTGGGTATATTAAAAGGACTTGCTATAGCTTCTATTTTATTGATGCTAACACAAGTGATTGTCGGTACGGGTGTCCGGGAAGAGGTTGATTTGTTAACCGGTTCTACCATAGCCCGAACTGATTTTATAACGACTATCGGCCAGCAGTTTGAATTGCATCGCTGGTTGGCATATTGTTCTTTGATTTTAGTAATCGTATTATTCTTTTTGGTCCGCACAAGTTTTAATTCGGGGTCTAAGCAGTATAAATTTGCTTTGATTGCACTAATTCTAGTGGGTATCCAAATGCTATCAGGAATTATTTTAGCTCGATTTGCAATACCTGCCTTTGCACAGACAACACATTTGGTGGTGGCTACGCTCTTATTTGGTGCGCAGTTTTACTTGTTGTTATTGTTAAATAAGCAAAGGCACTAATACCGCGTTCGGGATGTTTATGTTTAAAAGGACGTGTTTAATTACACTGATAGTAGGAGGTCTCTTTTAGTTATGAAAGAATTTATTTCAGATTTCAAAAAGCTTGTTAAGTTGCGACTTACGTTGACGGTGGTATTTTCTGCCTCAATTGCTTTTTTGATCGGATCAAAACAACAGGGTGATATCGTCTGGATCAACTGGTTATTGTTGACATTAGGCGGTTTTCTGGTAACAGGGTCTGCCAATGGTTTTAACGAGATCATTGAAAAAGATTTGGATAAACTGATGAAGCGTACGGAAGACAGACCCTTGCCGTCTGGCCGAATGACAACTGGACAGGCTTTGGTATTGAGTGTCTTTATGGGCATATTAGGAACCTTGGTACTTGTTCGATTGAATTTCGTAGCGGGTTTGCTATCTGTATTCTGTATTCTGCTCTATGCGTTTATCTATACACCTTTAAAAAGAAAATCGCCAATAGCAGTGTTTGTCGGTGCGTTTCCGGGTGCATTTCCTCCGTTGATAGGATATTATGCAGCCTTTTCGCAAGATGATTTAGCCTACTATAGTGGACATAACGAAGAGGCCATTATTATTATTCCTTTTGTATTGTTTGCTATTCAGTTTTTATGGCAGTTTCCACATTTTTGGGCTATAGCTTGGGTAGTGGATGACGACTATAAGCTAGCGGGCTTTCGCTTGTTACCGACGACAAAACGTGATAAGATATCGGCCTTTATGGTATTTTTAACAGGATTGTTTATGATACCTGCAGGTTTTATTCCGTATCATTTTGGCTTTGGTGGGATTTGGTTTACGGTTGTATCGGTAATTGGTGGATTGATGTTTGGTTATTATGGTTATTTGCTGTTTAAGAATTGTGATATTCCTTCAGCGAAGAAAGTGATGTTTACCTCATTTATCTATCTGCCTGTGACACAACTCGTATTATTGCTTAACTTTATTCCGTTGAAATAATGTTAGATATACAAGCACAAACTGACGAGAAGTTAGTACAGAGAAAAGCCCAAAAGTTCAACCTATGGTTGGGTATGTTGGGTATGTTCATGATGTTTGCCGCTTTATCCAGTGGTTTCATAGTATATACAGCGAGTGGTGTGGACAAAGGGATTAAGACCTTATTGCCCAACGCACTTTTGTATAGTACACTGGTGATTGTGGTGAGTAGTCTGACCATGTTTTTAGCGCATAGATCGGCTAAAAATGGTGAGCCTTCCAAACAGCGGTTGTTTTTGATAGCAACTTTTATTTTGGGAGTCGTATTTTTTGCCTTGCAAGTCCATGCTTGGAATGTATTGATCGATAGAGGTGTTTATTTTGTGAATAACAATGCATCGCAATCTTTTGTATATGTTTTTATCTGGATGCACTTGGCGCATATTATTGCGGGTTTGATCGTTTTGATTGGCGCGATTATAGGAATTAACAAACTTCCTAAAGACGGCAATCTTTTCCGCATGGATCTTGCCAGTATTTTTTGGCATTTTCTCGATCTTTTATGGATTTATATATATGTTTTCTTACTTTTGAATCAATAATAGTAAACAATGAGTACAACAGTATCGCAATTGGATAAGGTAAAAACTGGTCCATGGAATGGTGGAAAATCACCTTGGAACTTAGAGTATGGAAAAATCATGATGTGGTTTTTCTTGGTAGGGGATGCCTTCACATTTTCTGCATTTTTGGTTTATTATGGCGCACAACGCTTTTCTCATCCAACCTGGCCTGATCCAGATAAGATCTTCCAATCTATCCCTGGAATTGCGGAGCATGGTCAGCCATTGGTATTCGTCGGTTTGATGACATTTATTTTGATTATGTCTTCGGTAACGATGGTATTGGCGGTAGAGGCAGGCCACCGTAACCAAAAGAATGAAGTAGTCAAATGGATGCTGTGGACTATTTTGGGCGGTATCTGTTTCGTTGGTTGTCAGGCTATTGAGTGGACCCACTTGCACCACATGGGGTTCTGGTTTGGTAAAAATCCAGCAACTGGATTGGAAGGTGATGCTATCAAAACAGCATTATTACCTTATTTCACACACGACATTTCCTATACTTCCGCGTTACAATTTGCTAACTTGTTCTTTACAATTACTGGTTTTCACGGATTTCACGTTACAGTAGGTATTATTTTAAATATCATCGTCTTATGTATGACATTAAATAATACATTTGAAAACCGTGGTTCTTACCTCATGATCGAAAAAGTAGGTTTGTATTGGCACTTTGTGGATTTAGTATGGGTATTTGTTTTTACATTCTTCTACTTAATCTAATTACGCAATAAATAATTTTAGATAGCTATGTCACAATATCAAGATAATATCGCTCATGGAGAGCATGCTCACGAAGGTGGGATGGATAAAAAAGCCATTTGGAGAGTATTTGGCGTGCTTTTAGCGCTTACTTGTCTAGAGTTCTTAATTGCATTGGGCTTTGTACACCATTGGCAAATTTTAGCGAAGGGTGCATTGGTAAATACCATTTATATTGTACTTACTTTGGTTAAAGCTTATTATATCGTCGCATTCTTTATGCACTTAAAATTCGAAAAATCGAGCTTTATCGTTACCGTTGGAATTGTCTTTATTTTTATTATTTATTTTATTGTTTTGATGCTTGTTGAAGGGGGGCATTTGGCTTCTGTTTTTCAAGAACATCAATTATTTCCCAATAAATAGATAAAGTGAATGGATAATAATACTGGACAAAAGAAAGGTATTAAAACTATATTGATCCTGGCCGTAATTCTTTTACTGCCAGGATTTTTATATTTTATACTGAATAAAAGCGGGTCGAACAGCTATGCTTCTTTGCCAATCTTTGGAAAGAAGGAAGTCCCTGGCACTACCCATCGAAAATGGGGGCGGGACATCATGGACACAATTTATCATACCGTACCCTCGGTTGATTTTGTTAATTACGATGGTAAAAAGGTGCATCTATTGGATAATGATACGACGCTTTCTGTGGTGCATCTGATGTATTCTAGGGATGCTTCGTTATCAAGGACGATGATTAAGCGACTTGATCAGATTGCTAATCGATTTATTCAGAATCGGAAGGTTAAGTTGTATTCGATTACCGTTGATACTACTTATGATACACCGGAGGTATTGGCAAAATATGTAAAAGTTTACAAGCCCTGGACCAAATCTTGGTTTTTTGTGACGAAGCCTTCTGTGGATATCTTTAGATTTGCGAAAGAAAGTCTTTTACAGGATGCGCTTGTCAACCCTGATGGTAGCAAGCCATTTATAATCGGATCAAATTATCTGTTGCTCGATACCAAAGGTAGGATAAGAGGAATATACGATATCAATGTGAAGACTGACGTTGATCGTCTTGAGGATGAAATTAAATTATTGTTGGTCGAGGAAATCCGGAACCATCCAGCTACTATAGAACAAAAAAGGTAATTATATCATGGGAGAGAGTCTCAACACAGAGAAAAAGTATAGTAAGTGGATTTGGCTACTATCTATTGTGATTCCAATAGTAGTCGCTATCCTTTTTACAGTGAATTTGCAGAAATTGGGTTATAATGTGAAGCCGCTTACATTTTTACCTCCGATCTATGCTACGATAAATGGCATTACTGCTGTATTGCTTTTTTGGGCTGTAGCTGCAATAAAAAGGGGGAATAAGGCGTTGCACGAACGTTTGATCAAGTGCTGCATCGCTTGCTCTTTGGCATTTTTAGCGATGTATGTTGCCTATCACATGACTTCGATCGAAACAAAGTATGGAGGTGAGGGCATTTGGAGACCGATCTATTTTTTCATCCTGATCACTCATATCCTGCTTTCTATTATTATTATTCCTTTTGTACTTTTTACATTTGTACGCGGTATATCGGGATCTTATGAACGCCATAAGAAATTAGCTCGAATTACTTATCCGATGTGGTTATATGTTGCTGTTACAGGAGTAATTGTTTATTGGATGATTTCTCCATATTATATTGGTTAATTTAAGCAAGGAAGGGAGTTTATTTATGAAACGTATTTGGATTTATCAGGCTGATCGCATATTGTCTCAAGAGGAAAGCACGCAAATTTCGGACGAATTGATGGCTTTTGCCGAACAGTGGAAAGTGCATGGAAAGCCGCTTTCGGCTTCTGCGGAATTGCGTGATGGGCTTTTTGTGATTCTTAAAGTGGACGAGGAAATCGCCGCTGCTTCTGGTTGCTCGATTGACAGTTCGGTACGCTTTTTAAAAGGCATTGAATCTAAATATAATATTCAATTATTTGACCGTATGCAGTTCGCATACAAGTCGGAGCATGGGATCGCTGTAGTTAACCGTGATGGATTTGAAAAGTTGTTGGCTGAGGGTATCATCAATGACGATACTTTAGTATTTGATAATACCATTACACAGGAGCATCAAATGGAAAATGCGTGGGCCGTACCTTTCCACAGCAGTTGGCATAAGCGACTTTTTAAATAATTTATATTATAATGACAACTAAGGGCCATAGTACTGAACTATAGCCCTTAGCGGTTTAATACACTGCCTCGTTTTTGCCGCTTTCAGGGCCTTCGCAAAAGGGATGATTATCCGCTTACTCAGGAATGGTATAATGGTGCATGTATTTTGCAATTGCATTTGCGCGTCTATTGACATACGTAGAAGGGTTGCGTGCATCCCATTCTCTGGGATTTGGCAATATCGCTATGATTAGGGCAGCTTGCTTTTTGGAAAGATTGCTCCCTGTCTTGCTAAAGTAATATGCTGCCGCGGCGTCAGCACCATAGACCCCTTGTCCCATTTCAATCACATTAAGATAAACTTCAAGAATTCTTTTCTTACTCCAAAAGGTCTCAATAAGTACGGTAAAGTAGGTTTCAAATCCTTTTCTCAACCAGGATCTTCCCGGCCATAGAAATACATTTTTCGCTACCTGCTGGCTAATGGTACTTCCTCCGCGCAGTTTTTTGCCTTGTGCATTTTTTTTGATGGCATTTTGAATTCCCTTTAAGTCAAAACCCCAGTGAGTCATAAAATGGGCATCTTCTCCTGCAATAGCGGCTAACTTGAGGTTATCGGACAGCTCATCGTAATCCAGCCAATTTTTTTCCAATTTGAAGCCTTTTCCTTGTTCTTTCAGTTCAAATCCCCGTTGAATCATCAGCCAAGTAATTGGAGGATTGATAAAACGTAAGCTAATGACCCAAAATAGTGTAATACCGATAAAGTAGAGAATTATTCGTGTGACAACACGGAGGATGGGTGACTTTATTGACTTCAACGGGTTAAATGAATTCTTTTTGAAGGTGTTTTTTTGTGTGCTGGACGTATTTTGTTTACCAGTTCTTTTGATGGCCATGACTAATTTTTTTCGCTTACAAACTTAGCTTATATTCTTGTTTAATGGAAATGATTTTGTTGAGAAGTTGAGTGTATCGTTTGCCAAAGCGATGTTATTATCCTATTTTTACGCTTCATAAAAATTGAGTTTAAAAGTTGGCAAAAGAAAAGAAAGTAACCCCATTGATGCAACAGTACAATGCGATCAAGATTAAGTATCCTGGAGCGTTGTTGTTGTTCCGTGTTGGCGATTTTTACGAGACATTTGGTGAGGATGCAATTAAGGCTGCTCAGATTTTGGGTATTGTTTTGACGAAGCGTGGAAATGGCTCGGAATCGGAAACGGCATTGGCTGGTTTTCCGCATCATTCGTTGGAAACTTATCTTCCGAAACTGGTACGTGCTGGTCAAAGGGTGGCAATTTGTGATCAGCTGGAGGATCCGAAGGCGACGAAAACAATTGTTAAGCGTGGCGTGACAGAACTGGTCACCCCCGGTGTTTCTTACAATGATAATATTGTTCAACAGAAGTCCAATAATTATTTGGCATCAATTTTTATCGAAAAAGAACGGATTGGGATTTCTTTTCTAGATATTTCAACAGGTGAATTTTTAGTTGCTCAGGGTAGCGTTGCTTATATCGATAAATTGCTTCAAGGGTTTAAACCGACGGAAATTATTCTCGCCAAAAAACAGAGCAAGGAATTTATCGAGCAATTTGGGACACAGTATTACACCTATTTTCTGGATGAATGGCCTTACACGGGTGACTATGCTACTGAAACATTATTGAAACATTTTGAGGTTTCATCAATGAAAGGATTTGGCGTTGACCGTATGTCTGCGGGTATTGTTGCTGCTGGTGTAGCTTTACATTACCTCAATGAAACCGAGCACCGTAACTTACAGCATATCTCTACGCT
This sequence comes from Sphingobacterium zeae, assembly GCF_030818895.1. Lineage (NCBI taxonomy): Bacteria > Pseudomonadati > Bacteroidota > Sphingobacteriia > Sphingobacteriales > Sphingobacteriaceae > Sphingobacterium > Sphingobacterium zeae. The sequence goes on along the minus strand of NZ_JAUTBA010000001.1, from coordinate 5,019,355 downwards.
TTCACGCATCGAAGAAGACCGTTATATGTGGCTGGACCGTTTTACGATTCGCAATCTGGAACTAATTGGCTCGATGAATGAAAATGCAGTGACGTTATCGGATGTGTTGGATCATACATCTAGTCCAATGGGAGCGCGCTTGCTTAAGCGCTGGATTGTAATGCCCTTGAAAGATAAAAAGAGTATCCAGGAGCGATTGAATGTTGTGGATTTCTTTGTGGCTAACCGCGATTTAAGGGATGAATTGATTGGCCAGATCAAGCAAGTAGGCGATCTTGAACGCTTAATCTCAAAGATCGGGCTTCAGAAAGCCAATCCCAGGGAAATCGTGCAGTTGAAGCGCGCGTTATTTGCTATAGAGAAGTTGAAAGAACTTACAGATCGCAAAGATGCCAATGCACTGCGTACGATTTCGGAACAATTGGATGCCTGTACTGCTATCCGAGAACGAATTGAGCTGCAGGTTCAGGCAGAACCACCTGTTATCATCAATAAAGGGAATGTAATTGCGGATGGGGTTGATGCGGAACTGGATCGGCTACGTAAAATTGCCTTTGGAGGGAAGGATTATTTGCTGGAAATCCAAAAAAGGGAAGCAGAGATCACGGGTATTCCTTCCTTAAAAATTGCGTTTAACAATGTATTCGGCTACTACCTGGAGGTTACTAATACACATAAAGACAAAGTTCCAACTACTTGGATACGTAAGCAGACCTTGGTGAATGCCGAGCGTTATATTACGGAGGAACTTAAAGAATATGAAGAACAGATTCTTGGAGCCGAAGAAAAGATTCAGGCTTTAGAGAGTAGGTTGTATGCTGAGCTGTTGATTTCGATCGCCGAATACATTAAACCTATTCAGCTGGATGCACAGTTGATCGCTAAGCTGGATGTACTCCTCAACTTTGCTGTTGTGGCGGAGAAGAATTATTATGTGAAACCAGAAGTCAGTGAGAGCAAGATTTTAGATATAAAAGGTGGAAGACACCCTGTCATCGAAAAAAATCTACCGGTGGGCGAGGATTATATCACGAATGATACGTTTTTAGATCCAAAGACACAACAGATTATTATCATTACGGGGCCTAATATGGCGGGTAAATCAGCACTGCTTCGTCAGACTGGATTAATTGTACTCATGGCACAAATAGGCTGTTTTGTTCCGGCAAAAGAGGCTAAAATTGGCTTGGTTGACAAAATTTTTACTCGTGTCGGGGCATCGGATAATCTTTCTTCTGGAGAATCTACTTTCATGGTCGAGATGAATGAAACCGCGAGCATTATGAACAATCTGTCAGACCGCAGTCTTATTCTCTTGGACGAAATTGGCCGTGGTACAAGTACATATGACGGGATTTCTATTGCTTGGGCCATTGCAGAATTTTTGCATAATCACCCGGCTGCCAAAGCAAAAACACTATTTGCGACCCATTACCATGAATTGAATGAACTGACAACTTCTTTGGATCGTATCAAGAACTATAACGTGACGGTAAAGGAGGTCAATAATAAAGTTATTTTCTTGCGGAAACTTGTTCCGGGAGGTTCGGAACATAGTTTTGGTATACATGTAGCCAAGCTGGCAGGGATGCCCCAAAAATTGCTCAATCGCGCTAATCAGATTTTAAAAAGGTTGGAGCAGGAGCGTACCGGTGGAGAGCAGATTAAGGATAGTATGCGTAAGATCCAGAAACAGGCGTATCAGCTACAGATGTTTTCGATTGATGATCCTGTCCTAAACAAGATTAGGGATATGTTGAATAATTTGGATGTTAATTCGCTGACTCCCGTCGAAGCATTGATGAAACTGGATGAAATTCAGCGGTTGCTAAAGCATTAATCCTTGAAATAGGACTTATTTTTCGATTGGAATAGCGCAGTAGTGCGCTATTTTGGGTTTAAAGGCATAAACTGACCTATTCATTTTGGATTACCGATATTTTTAAAATCGAAAGCATAGTGCTAAGCTTCCGTAGTTCGCTTGGATGGGGCTCAGTACTTTGCTGCTTGCGTCATATGGTGCGTAATGATAGCCTAGTTCGAAGCCGATGTATTTTTGGTTTTTCATGCGGAATAGTGAGGAAAGACCAAGCCCGAGGTGAATATTGTTGATGGTAACCATATTTTCTGTATATCCACCGTCATAATAATAACCATCCGGATCATAATAACCTGAAGAATACGTATTCTCTGTGATGCCGGTATCTGTGATGTCAATACCGAGAATGGCTTTTGGAATCAGGATGAATTTGTCGTTGTCAAAAACTTTATAGCCCACAGCACCTCCTATAAAAGCGGTCGCTGATGAATTGACTGATACTTCTGATCCATCATAGTTATAGTCGATATTGCGATCGTTTGCGTTGATGCGTACCTTTAGACCTCCTTCGAAGATCAATTTCCTTTCCAGTGAACTCATCAACATAAATCCGAGCGTTAGGTTTGTACCGAACACTTTGTTGCTTCCTCCTAGCGGACTCATCGCGCCTATGGAAGGGACGTAGCCTAGTTTGGCTTTATGCCGGTTTCTATATACTTTAGGGGTTGGAAATTGTTGTTCATCACTTTGTGTATTGGCTTGTTGGTCTGGGATTTCTTCAGGCTCTTGTGTATCCGCAAAGAGATGAAGGATATTTGTTTCCTGGCTGCTTAACGTGTAATTATCAGATGCAAGCAGGGCTTTCGCTCTTAATTTGATAAGGTTATCTAGTGGATGGCGTAGTGGATAGAAATGGAATTTTGCTTTATTTTGCTCATACTGCGTTGTAAAATCGTCTTGATCTGCTGCATCTAGTCTTTGGAGCAGGCTCTTATCAAATTGATTGTTCCAGTATAGGTCGATCGCTTTCGTGCTATTTTTCTTTTCAATAATGAGTATTAGGATCCGTAGTCTTTGTATATATTCGTTGATGCCGCAGCTTGCTTGTATAGTATTCAGTAAGGGGGCAATTTTTTCGAACTCATTGTTGTTTAAGGCTTTTGTCAACAAAGGAAGGGTCTCAACCGTATATCGTTCACAATTTTCCTGTGCATGCAATCTTGTGATGAAAAGGATGCTACTGATGATCAATATGAAAAAAGCAAGCTGGCGGATACTCATGGTTTATCTAGATTTATTGCAGACTAAATTAGTAAATAAATCGCAGGATATATTCGTTTGTTTGCGTCAACGGCTTTAAAAGTTTTATCTTTGGTCTATGGCGTCGATATTTCGGTTTAAAGAATTTGAGGTTGATCAGTCTGATTGTGCAATGAAGATTAACACAGACGGCGTATTATTGGCTTCATTGTTGGAAGTGGAGACTGCAGGACGAATTCTCGATATCGGTACAGGAACCGGAGTCATTGCATTGATGTTGGCTCAACGGTTTGTGAACAGTTGGGTAGAGGCTGTAGAGCTGGACTCTTTAGCTGCTGCGATGGCAGATAAAAACTTTCGTCATTCCGTTTTCTGTGATCGGCTTATGCTTCACGCCTGTGCCTTTCAGTGTATGGAAATGGCAGCGCCTTATGATTTGATTGTTTCAAATCCACCATTTTATACGGACTCCCTCCATAATCCTGACAATCGAAAGAAGCTCGCGCGGCATGCTGACGTGGAGTTTTTTGCTGAATTATTAGATTTCGCTTCTTTGCGCCTATCGAATCAGGGGAAATTAATTCTGATCGTTCCTACAGCTTTGGCAGATATACTGATGAAGATTTCAACAGAGCGAGCTCTTTATTGTTGTGCTGAAGTTCAGATAAGTTCCTTTGAAGGTGGATCGGTCATCCGCAAGATCATAACATTTGAACGGAAGCCTGTCGAATCGGTTGCTGTACGTGAGTTTGTTATATACGCAGAGAAAGGTATTTATTCAGCAGCTTATCGCCACGTATTGGCACCTTATTTTTTAGCTTTTTAGGTTATGACAAAAATCGGATTACTTTCGGATACACATTCTTTTCTGGACGAAGCGGTATTTACTCATTTTGCCGCCTGCGATGAGATCTGGCATGTTGGAGATTTCGGTGAAGGTGTTGTTGCAGACCGGTTGGCGGCGTTTAAGCCGTTACGCGGTGTTTATGGAAATATTGATGGTCAGGATATTCGTTTGCAATTTCCCGAAGATTTGAGATTTAGCTGTGAGGAAGTAGACGTTTTTATGACGCATATTGGTGGCTATCCAGGGAAATATGCTGCGCGTGTTAAGGGGGAATTAATGAAAAATCCTCCGAAATTATTTATTACAGGACACTCACACATTTTAAAGGTGATGTTTGATCCCAAAATACAATGCCTTCACCTCAATCCTGGGGCGGCAGGAAAGCACGGCTGGCATAAAGTGCGGACATTGATGCGATTTGACATCAATGCGGATAAAATTGAAAATCTTGAGGTTATTGAGCTGAATGGGCGTTAGATCAGAGCAGCTTTTTATGCCTCTTTTTTTAGGATGGATAGCCTAACAATACTTTGAGTGATGGCAAACAGATCATGCGGTGTATTGGGTTCTAATGCAACTAACATGCCTTTCGTCAGACTTATTTTACTTCCGTTAACACCGAAGTCTATATTGCCTTCGACAATTTCAACAACGATTGATGCCGCAGTTTTATGCTCTTTCATGTATTGTCCTTTGGCAAAAGCGAGACGATATTCTTTGCTGCCATTTGTTTCCAGCAGAAGATCCATTTTGGGCTGTTTATCTTGGTATGTTACGTTTTGAAAAATAGATGCTGTTTGCATAGTCTTTGTGTCATTAGCTGGTGTTGCTCAATATGCTTTTGGGGCCTCTGTTCAACGAAAGGATTGCTGCAATAAATAGGGGGTTATAAGGAATCACGAACTTCAACAAGAAAGCTCTTTAGACGCTCTAGTGAATCGATAACGCGTTGATTTTCTTTTGCTTCTGATTTGTTGTCTCGCAGATAATCGCGTGCTCCCTGAAGCGTGTAGCCTTTGTTTTTAACCAGATTGAAAATGATTTTTAAATTGGCAATATCTTCCTGCGTAAACAGGCGATTACCTTTTTTATTCTTTTTAGGTTGTAAAATATCAAACTCACGCTCATAAAAACGTATTTGGGAGGCGTTTACTTCGAACATCTCTGTCACTTCTCCCATTGTATAATACAATTTATTTATTTCACGCTCTTTGTACGGCATATCTTCACAATTAATCTATAGCAAACTTAATAAAAATTCCTATTCAAAAAGAAATTTTTGCGATCATCTTATGTAGTGAGCGACTGAAAGCAAACAGCGTAATTTAATCTAGATGTAATCGCTAATTATTGTGGGTAAGCGTAAATTTTTATAAGTTTGATTCATGTGAAAAGGGTTAAAGTATTATGTATGGTTATAGTGAGCAAATTTTGGACAAATTTATTTTCTTTTGGAAGAGCGAATGCAATTACTATTTATCCTTTTATTTTTCTAAAAAGTACTTCTTTCAAATGCAACGAGAACCTGATCCGTCATGAACGTATACATTTGCGCCAAGCGCTTGAATTGGGCATTCTCTTCTTTTATGTATGGTATCTTATTGAATTTGTCTTTCGCTTTATTCAATTGAAAGATTTTGATCGCGCATATCGACGTATATCTTTTGAGCGGGAAGCGTATGATAAGGAAGGTGTACCGGACTATTTAGACAGGAGAAGGCTATGGTCATTTTGGCGATATCTTTGAATAGGACTATTTGATGGTGTTTAAAAAGAGAAAAGCGGTACCAAAACTATTTTTGGTACCGCTTTCTGTTTTATCCTTTGGAAGATTAATTATCCGACTAATTTTAGATAAGTAGCTACCTTGTTTTTCAACTGTCTGCGGTCGACAATGAAATCTAAAAATCCATGTTCAAGAACAAATTCTGAAGTCTGGAACCCTTTTGGTAGATCCTTTTTTATTGTTTCTTTAATGACACGTGGGCCAGCAAACCCGATTAACGCACCTGGCTCTGCAATATTTACATCACCCAACATGGCATAAGATGCTGTAACTCCCCCCGTTGTTGGGTCTGTCAGCAAACAGATATACGGAAGGCCTGCTTTGGCCAATAGGGCTAATTTAGCCGAAGTTTTAGCCATTTGCATCAATGAAAATGCAGCTTCCATCATGCGTGCACCGCCTGATTTTGAGATTAGCATAAATGGAATTTTATGCGCAATACAGTAATCTATCGAGCGTGCTATTTTCTCACCGACCACTGACCCCATTGATCCGCCGATAAAACTAAAGTCCATACAGGCGATAACAATATCTTGGCCATTCATTTTTCCATGTCCAGAACGTAAGGCATCTTTAAGGCCTGTTTTGGCTTGGCTTTCTTTTAAACGATCGGGATATGGCTTTGAATCGAAGAATTCTAATGGGTCACCCGAACTGAGATTGGGAAATAGTTCGGTAAATTCGTTATTGTCAAATAAAATTGAAAAATATTCTTTGGAGCCAATTCTTAAATGGTGGCCACAATATTGACAAACATAGTCATTTTCTACTTGTTCAAGATGCAATAATGGCTTTTTGCAAGTGGGACATTTGTTCCACATGCCATCAGGTGCTTCTTTTTTATTAGCGGTAGCTGTGCTAATACCAGCTTTTTCTCTTTTAAACCAACTCATACGATAGTTCTTATTCGATTACAAACTTATATAAATTTGAGTTTATATACAATTATAATTATGTTGAATGTGTAGGCCACGCGATGAAAACGCCTTGTCTAACAGGCCTTCTATTCATAATGGGACTATGGGCCACCATTGGGCTATATAAGACATTGAGCTGATTATTAGATTGAAATTAATTTTGAAGTGGCAGGTCAGCCAAAAATTAGGGCACAAAAAAAGGGTAAGCTACTTCTATCGCACCGCTCAACCAAATACCCTTGCTTTGTTCCCAACCTGGGGGAGTCAATGGGAGCTGGTCGTAGAAGACTTACCCGTCACAAAAGTAGAAAAAAAAACAGTTTTAGGAAAGAAAAAATGCTATTTTATCTTATGCGATTGATTATCATGCTGATAATTTATTTTGAAGTGGTGAAAAACACTTACATTTTGTTTTGATCATATTCTCCCAATAGCGAATAATACCCAAATAGGCCAAGTCCAATGGAGATAATCGGTGTTAAGATAAATAGGATAATGATTCCAAATACTACATCTTCCTGGTGGCCGGTGGAGATTTTTGGCAATGCCAGTTCAAAAACGGAAAAAATAAGCGGTGAAAAGCGCTAAAGTAATCCAGAGTATGCCAAGTAATTTTTTGATATTATTCATGATTAGTGGGCGTTGATTTGTTATTGATATAAATACTGCCGATGATAAAACATACAATTGCGATAATAATCGGATACCATAGGCCCGCAAGATAAAATTGTGGTGTCTGAGCTACTTCGGCATTGGTCGTTAGGTAAGTGGATACGGCGGGTAGGAGTCCACCGAATATTCCGTTTCCAACATGGTAAGGCAAAGACATGGACGTGTAGCGGATCTTTACCGGGAACAGTTCGACGAGAAAGGCTGCAATGGGACCGTATACCATGGTAATATAAATCACCTGAATAAAGATGAGGAGAATGAGGCATATGTAGTTCCAGTTGGCAATATGAACAGTTGTTGTGACTGTTTGCTGGCCTTTTAGTTTGCCCGATTGGTGTATTGTTTTAGTACGAGTGATTTCGGTTCCGTCGTCATATTGTGTTTTGACAACTGATTTTATTTCTGTTTTTTCTTTAACCGTCGGACTTTCGACTGTTTCATTCAGTTTGACTTTGTGCGCTGCATTGGAAAGTTGGTACATCGATTCATAAATTGGGCGATAGGTCAATACCGCGAGTAGCATACCGCCGAGCATAATCCACTTTCGTCCAATTTTGTCACTGAGCCATCCAAACACGACAAAAAATGGTGTCCCTAAAAGTAGGGCTATCCCAAGAATGGTATCTGCCTGATCCGATTGGAGGTGCATCACTGTTTTCATGAAACTCATGGAATAGAACTGTCCGGTGTACCAAACAACACCTTGTCCCATGGCGGCACCAAATAGTGCGAGCAGCACAAATTTGAGGTTGTATCGGTTGCCGAAACTTTCTTTTAAAGGATTTGTACTTGTTTTACCTTCTGCTTTAGCTTTGCTAAATTCGGGTGACTCCTTCATTTTTTTACGAATGAGGTAGGAGACATATACCATAACTAAGGAGAGTAAGAAAGGAACCCGCCATCCCCAGATGTCAAATTGTGATTCGGTGAGCAGGCTTTTGGTGAGTAGGATGACGACTAGTGATATAAAGAGGCCAAATGTCGCTGTTGTCTGTATCCAGGAGGTCCAGTATCCTCGCTGCCCAATAGGCGCATGCTCGGCCACGTAGGTGGCTGCACCGCCATATTCTCCACCGAGGGCAAGACCTTGTAACAGGCGAAGGATCAAAACGAGCAGGGGAGCCCAAAATCCGATGCTTTCATAGCTTGGAATGCAGCCTATAAGAAATGTTGCTCCGCCCATAAGCATTAAGGTAACCATAAACGTATATTTTCGACCGATGATATCACCGAGTCGGCCAAAAAATAGGGCACCAAATGGGCGAACGACAAATCCAGCCGCAAATGTGGCTAATGTGGAAAGGAAAGCAGCTGTTGGATTTTCTGCGGGGAAGAATTTGGTAGAAATTACGATCGATAGGCTCCCAAAGATAAAAAAGTCATACCATTCGATAAGTGTGCCCATAGAGGATGCGCCGATGACTTTCCAGATACTTTTTGTGTTGTTTTCGTTCATTAATTGTTTGTTTTGTTGGTTTAGTTTATGAATATTGGAAGTAACATGTCGTGCTTCTTACTTTGATATGTGCGATAATAGCAACGGCCTTTGGATTTTTGGGTAAAGTGTATCAGTTTTTTTGAGCTTCTACCATTCCAACGGTTTTATATCTTTTGCCAGGCAGGGCATGAATGAATGATTGCATTTCGAGTTCCAGTAAGATTAATGCCAATTTGCTTTGCGGCCATTTTGTGAGTTCAATCAATTCATCTAATTCGAGTTGTCCCTTTTGTTGAATGAGTGTAAAGAGGAGTTGCTGATCTTTTGTCAGTGTTAATGGGAGGCTAAGCTGTGGCTCCGCAGTTTTTTTGGTGATTTCCCAATTCATGAGGTATTCAAGATCCTGAAGTCCTCGAATCATATGTGCACGGTTGGTTTTGATGAGGTAGTTGGTGCCTTCGGAGCTTTTTTCATAAATGGAGCCTGGAAAAGCACATACATCACGGTTGTAGCTGTTGGCCAGCTCTGCAGTGATCAAAGCACCGCCTTTAATGGCTGCCTCCACGACGATGGTGACATCGGCGATTCCTGCTATAATTCGATTGCGCATAGGGAAGTTACCGCGTTCGGGTAAGGTATTGGATGTAAATTCTGTCAGTAAGCCGCCATGGTCTAACATTTTTGCAGCAAGCTCTCGATGAGATGCTGGATAAATTCGATCGAGTCCATGTCCTAATACGGCAATGGTAGGTAGATTGTTTTTTAATGCATTGCGATGTGCCAATGCATCTATACCATAGGCAAGACCGCTAACGATCAAGGTGTCTTTGGATCCATTCATGGCGTCCAGCAGATCTTCGCATATTTTCTGTCCATAGTGGGTTGCATGCCTAGTACCAACAATACTAATGATCTTCGAACTGTTTAGCGGCTGGTTTCCCTTATAATAGACAACAAGCGGAGCATCTTCACATTGGCGAAGCCTGTCTGGGTAATTTTCGTCTTCCAGCCACAAGGCTTGTATCTGGTGTTTTTCGATAAAAGCGAGTTCTTTTTCGCAGGCGGGCATATAACTTTTGTTGTATATTGCTTCAGCGATTGACTCCCGTACCCCAAGAAGCTGCATCAATTCTCGTTTTGAATACGTGAACACATCTGCTAGACTATGACCTTGGTCAATAATATTACGCGCCGTTCTAGGGCCAATGCCCTTGATTTGCGTCAAAGCTATGGGGTAAATCAGTTTCATAATTGGGTTTGTTTAAAGATAAGAAAAATATAAATAGCTGCTATACTTTTTGTTAGAATTGCTTGTATCTCATGTATGTTTTGTTCCAATTAAGCAATATCGATAAGAGAGGTAGGGGTCAGGAATAATATAGTAGGAAATATCGGTCTATTTTGGAAAGAGAGAAGAGGAATTGGTAACTTTGTTCGACTAATGATATTTTAATGATGGAAATGAAAGAACCTTTTGATATTGAATTGGGAGATATAGTTTATTCTGTCTTCCCTGAGGAAGAGGATACCTATGTTATTTTTAAAGATGGCGCTGAATATGTCAAGATTATTAAAGATAACGATACAAACTGGTTAAAATTGAATCCGGAGACAGAACTGCCTATGTTCGGGATGGATGAGGAAATCAATCTCATCGGCCTAGAAATCAAAAAAGAGTTAGGGCATTAACTTTTTTTAGTTAAAGATAGTTAAAAGGCGGTTAAAGGTTTTTTAACCTTATTTTTAATTGATTATTTTTAGTTAATCAATTGTAAATATGGTACGGATCGCATTGCTATCTTTATTGTTTTTTTGTGTCTATTTTTCATTTTATCGGGAGAGGCTTTTCGCCTATCCGATGGTTTTTTATGCTCAGGATACTATTGAGAAAAGAGGAAGTAAACGAGATACGCTTCAATTGGATACTGTTTTGATCAAACGTAAATCTGCTGGGGATAAATGGGATGAAAAAAAAGAGGAATATAAATCCATCTTTTTTTGGGGCGATACGAAAAACATGGTTACACTTCCCCATCGAGGTGGGATTGCTGTTAATTTAAACAAGCTTTACAATAAATTTAGCCGGAAGGGACGAAATTCAAGGAAGCTCCAGCGTCAGTTTGAAAAGGAATACCATCAGGATCTGATCCGGGAAGAATGGTATCCGCTGACGCAGGAGTATAGTAAGTTGTCGGGAGATTCGTTGCGCAAATTTAGGATATACTATGAGCCCTCCTTAAAATGGCTTCGAGATAATGATCGTTATGAGAAGATCGCTTATATCCATCAGTGTTTAACGAACTACCTCGATTCTGTAGACATTATCCATAGGCGGCTACAGTTTCCGATGGGTAATGGCAAGCTTTAGCTACATCGGTATATATACCAGATATTTTGTGTCGAAGAAATCTTCTTTAAAGTAATCTGATAGTGGATGTAATTCTGCTTTAAGTTTGGATTCTTTGATTTCTTCAGTGAGATCACCTCCTTTTAAATAAAGAATGCCGTTGGGAATTCCGTTTTTATCTTTTTTTGAAAACTTGTTTCTTATCCAAGGGGTAAATTCTGCGAGTCTTGTTACCGCTCTTGATAGCACAAAATCATATTTGTCGTCCAGTTGTTCGGCACGGATATGGTCTGCTTCGACATTATTAAGCCCTAATCCGGCTGCAACTTCACGTACGACTTTTATTTTTTTGCCAATCGAATCGACCAAGTGGAATTTGACTTCTGGAAACATAATGGCCATTGGGATACCCGGAAAGCCCCCTCCTGTCCCCACGTCCAAAATTTGTGTTCCAGGTGTAAACTCTTGGACAAATTTTGCGATACCCAACGAGTGTAATACATGATGTAGGTAGAGGCTATCAATATCTTTACGTGAGATGACATTGATTTGGCTATTCCAAAACGTATATAAATCGGCTAGTTTGGCAAACTGCTCTTTTTGACTATCAGTCAGTTTTGGAAAATAATTATAGATGATATCGACTGTTGGATTCAAAGTTTGATGTTTTAAATGTGAACTATTTCCAGCTTATTTTTTTCTTTTTTCGGCTGAACATACCATTGATGCAAATATAGAAATAGTAGATGAAGTCTACCAAAGGCAACCACCAAATCAGTTCCTTTACTGCTAGTTTTTTATAGATGTTGTTAAATACTATCCATTGTGCAATAAGCCGAATGAGGTAGGCACTCAAAGGTACATACCAATACATTGGGAAAGCAACTGTGGTCGCAATGACCGATATGTAAAAAAGGAATGCGGATAGCAGCTGGGTCCCCAGCATGCGTTGATGACGTTTTTTATAAATAGTAGATGCACCTGAATGCCTTGCTTTTTGTTTGTAGTAGCTTTTCCAAGTCGTTTTGGGTTCCGAATAGACAATGGATTCTGCCGACAGTACGATGTTGACATTGACCGGATTTGCATTTTGGTTGACAAAGAGATCATCATCGCCAGATTTAATATGCATGTGGGCTGCAAACCCTTTGTTTCGAAAGAAAAGATCTTTTTTGTAAGCCATATTCCGACCGACTCCCATATAAGCATCCCCCTTCAGGGCATAGGCGAAATAACTCATGGCCGTATGACTGGTTTCAAATCGAATCAATAGATTTAATAAACTTCTTTTCTTAAAATATGGGGAATAGCCGAGCACAATTTCTGTTTCAGGCCTGAAAGCGGCTGCGACTTCTTTAAGCCATTGATTGGATGATGGTGCACAGTCGGCATCAGTAAACACCAGTATCTGGTGTTTTGAAGCCTTGATACCCATACTTACGGCAAACTTTTTACCATGTTTTAAGCGGATATGTTCTTTGATATCGACAACTTTTAAATGTGGATATTTTGCTTCGAATTCATGTAATATCCAAGGCGTATTGTCTGTCGAAAAATCATTGACAACGATTACTTCAAAATTAGGATAATCTTGATGCATTATCTCCGGGAGGAATTGGGCGATATTATCCTGTTCATTGTGTGCACAAATAATTACGGATAGCGGCGGGAATTCCGTTTCTTCTTGTACTGGTTCAATTTGATAACGGCTCAATTTACTATATACAAATAAGATGTAGTATAATTGTATACATAGAAAAAGGCCCAATACTCCGAAAGCAATATAGGGGAGATTGGCCAAAAATACGTGAAGGTCAAGCATAGCTCACAAAGATAAGTGCTTTCCACAACTTTTTTACAGCTGAAAAATGATAATTTATTTTTGAAACAGCCTGTTTGCAAATCTTTTTATAGTATTTTTGCAACGTATTCTAGGGATGAATCCGAATTTAGGTGGGTATAAGGTAGGTTGTCGTAGTTTTTAAAGCTATAAACAATTGATAATGAACTTGTGATTAGTTGTAGGCAAATACTTATAGCGCCATCTTTCTGGCAAATCATCTTTTAAAACAGAAATAGTCTCAGAGGAAAAATATTAATGAAATTTACGCTACAAGCACAAGATAAATTGTCTAAAGCACGTGCAGGTGTTGTCGAAACTGCACACGGTCCCATTCAAACACCTATTTTTATGCCTGTTGGTACGGCAGGTACAGTGAAGGCAATTCATCAACATGAATTGAAGAATGATATTGAAGCGCAGATTATTTTGGGTAATACCTATCATTTGTATTTAAGACCAGGATTGAATGTATTGAATAAAGCGGGTGGATTGCACAAGTTTAATGGTTGGGATGGTCCTATTTTGACCGATTCGGGTGGTTATCAGGTGTATTCATTGACTGAAGTACGTAAGATTAAAGAAGAGGGGGTTACCTTTCGCTCTCATATTGATGGATCAAAGCATCTCTTTACACCAGAAAATGTCATGGATACGCAACGTATTATCGGTGCGGATATCATTATGGCATTTGATGAGTGTACACCGTATCCGTGTGATTATAATTATGCACGTCGTTCTTTGGATATGACGCATCGTTGGCTGAAGCGTTGTGTAGATCGTTTTGATAGTACAGATCCGCTTTATGGCTATGATCAAACTTTGTTTCCAATTGTTCAAGGTTCTGTTTATAAAGATTTAAGGATGAAATCTGCAGAGACTATTGCCTCATTTAATCGTGATGGGAATGCAATTGGTGGGCTGTCGGTGGGTGAACCTGCGGAAGAAATGTACGCGATGACCGAGGTTGTCTGTGACATCTTGCCACATGACAAGCCACGTTATTTAATGGGCGTAGGAACGCCGGTTAATATTCTTGAAAACATAGCGCTTGGTGTGGATATGTTTGATTGTGTCATGCCAACACGTAATGCTAGAAATGGTATGCTTTTTACGCAAAACGGTATTATTAATATCAAAAATGAAAAGTGGAAAGATGACTTTTCGCCGATAGAAGCGGAAAGCGACTTGCACGCAGATCAATTTTATACCAAAGCGTATCTACGGCACTTAATTAAATCACAAGAAATTTTGGGAGCACAAATTGCTTCTTTACATAATTTACATTTTTACCTTTGGTTGGTGAATCAGGCTAGGGAGCGAATCATTGATGGAACTTTCTACGATTGGAAAAACAAAATGGTGAAAATATTGGATCAACGTTTGTAAAACTAAATAGCTCAAGTTTAAAAAAATGCTGTCGTTAATCGATCGTTACATCATCAAAAAGTATCTAAGTACTTTTTTATTCACTATGGCCATATTTACTGTTGTCATGGTGGTTTTCGACGTGTCCGAACGATTGGATGATTTTTTGAAGTATCATGCACCACTCGATAAGATTATTTTTGAGTACTATGCTGGGTTTATTCCTTTTTATTTGAACTTCCTTTGCCCGCTGATTAATTTCATTGCCGTTATTTTCTTCACATCGAAGATGGCGGATCAAACTGAAATTGTACCGATTCTAAGTGCCGGGTATAGCTTCAACCGCTTGCTTCGTCCCTACATGATCGCTGCAACCCTGATATTTGCTATTTCTTTGGTATTCAACATCTTTATCATTCCGAATACTAATAAGATGAAGGTTGATTTTGAAAATATCTACGTAAAGCCACCCAAGGATAACTCGAGGGTTTCTACTCACATGCAATTGGACAAAGACAGCTATGTGTATATAGACAATTTTGATAATACGACCAAAACAGGTTACGGATTTGTTCTTGAAATTTTTAAGGGGGATACGCTTAAAGAAAAAATGATGGCTGACCGTATTACTTGGGACTCAGTGGCCACGAAGTGGAAGATTGAAGGGTATACCAATCGTATTATCAATGGATTGCATGAACGCATGGAAAAAGGTACTGTTAAAGACACTACCTTAGATATGAAACCTTCGGATTTTGAGGTGCGTGATAATATGTTTACTGCTATGGATACACACGAATTAAATATTCGTATCCGTAAAGAGGAGATCCGTGGTACCGGCGTCATGAACGATTTATTGCTTGAGAAATACAAGCGTTATGTGTATCCATTTTCGGCTTTTGTACTGACCTTGATGGGTGTGGCACTATCCTCCAAGAAAGTGCGTGGGGGGATAGGATTGAGTCTGGGTATCGGTATCGCGTTAAGTTTTACGTATATCGTCTTTATACAGTTTGCAACTATGTTTTCTTTGAAAGGGGGACTACCACCGTTGATAGCCGTATTAATTCCAAATGTTACCTTCTTTTTGGTAGCAATATATCTGGCGATTAAAGCGCCAAAATAAATTTTTGTTCAGTTTTCAATAACTTCAGTGAGCTTGCCTTATTAAGGGAAATAGTAGGTATTGCTCATCATTTCTATACACATGTATTCTAGAGAATATGACTAAAATTAAATTAAATCGGAATATTCTAATTCTGCATTTAACAATACTTATTTGGGGATTTACCGGAATTTTGGGGAGTCTGATCTCCGTATCTGCCCTTCATTTGGTATGGTATCGTGTTGCAATAGCGTCTATTGCTCTGCTGATCTATTTCTTGGTAACTAAACAATCGATTGTAGTTTCGAGGAGACAATTTTTCCAGTTTTTTATGGTGGGGGCCGTTGTTGGCCTGCATTGGGTACTATTCTTTTATTCAATCAAAGTGTCTACTGTATCAGTGACATTGGTTACACTATCCTCGGTGACATTATTTACGGCAATATTGGAACCTATTGTGAATAATAAGCGCATCGCGCGTTTGGACATTGTAGTGGGACTAGTCATTATTATCGGTATTTATACGATCTTTTCTTTTGAAACGCATTATCTAGTGGGGCTGCTGGCTGGACTTGGCTGCGCTTTTTGTGCGAGTATATTTTCAATTGCCAATGCGCGGATGGTTAAAAAATCAAGTCCAACATTGATTACATTTTACGAGATGCTGGGCGCATGCTTCTGGATCAGCATATTCATGTTATTTACGGGCGATTTTAATGCTGAAATGCGTTTGGGGCAACAGGATTTAATTTTTCTTTTGTTGTTGGGCGTGGTTTGTACCGCTGTGGCTTATGTCATGGGCGTAGCTGTCATGAAGGAACTATCGGCTTTTACAGTCGCATTAACGACGAATTTAGAGCCGGTTTATGGTATTCTGCTTGCGATGCTGATTTTTGGGCAGAAAGAAACCATGAGTGGCGGGTTTTATGTTGGAGCCTGTATTGTATTAGGAGCGGTCTTCACTTACCCTTATGTGAAAACCAAATTGGAGAATAGGCAAAAGGATTTGGTTATCCGTAAATTGCATTAATTAAATCAGGTGCTATCCAATCTTTTTGGACAGCACCCGATTCATGTGACTTTAGACGTCTCCCTTTACAGCATCGTTTCATAGATTCAATTTTCAACGGATTCATTTGACTTTAGATCATCTGCTGTCGCTGTTGATCTATTGGAATGAAAATTCACCAACCCCTACATTGCGCTCTTTATCACGGTCAAGATAAATCGTAACAATTTTTCGTTCCTGCTTTCCACTGCTATAGTAGGTGTAGATTTCAGCCATGACTGCTGCAGGACCAGCTAGCGTGAGTGAATTGTCATTATAGAAATCTACCTCAATTTTGTATGTTCCCTTCAATGCTTTTTTCAATAAAAATTGTTCTGGTCCATATCCTCCGGTGAAGTCATTGCTGAGTCTTCCTCCAATGGCTGTGGCAGGATTACTATAAAAGCATTTTTCTTGATTTGGATCAGTTACCCAAAGGTCGATATCCGTGTTTTGCGAATTCCAGTTGATAACAACTCGAATGTCAACCGGTAGGTCTGCAATCAATTTTTTGTCCACTCCTAGGGTGGAGCCTGCCGATTTGTTTGCCTTAATGAGATTATTGATTTCCATAACCAATGTTTCTTCGATGCCCTCATCGCGATCGGCTGCCTCGGGCGAGTAGCTCTGCGTTAAAATACCATACAATTGTTTCAATGCTTCTTTGAACATCCCTTTGTCCTGTAGCACAAGGGCATAATCTCGGTGACTTTGAGGATCCATAGGACGCCATTTTAATACCTTAGCTGTAATGAATAGTGCATTGTCGTAATCTCCCCATTCGCGCAGTTTGTATGAAATGGTTTTATAGAGATCGGCATTTTCGATCTGCAAGTCAGCCAGTGCGCTTAGGATTAATAAGGCTTTTTGTTTATTTCCTCTTTTATAGAAGAAATTTGCGACATCAAAATAGAAAGTTGGTGTTCCCATGTATTGGTTCCGAAGTTGGAGGTAGCTTTTGTAGGGATCATTGGATTGATCGAGTTCTTTAAGATAGGCCTTATCTTCTTTAATGTCGGGTATGCTGATTTTTCCACGGATGTTGTTGATGCTGTTACCCGCTGTTACGCCCGCTACAGGTTCTTCCAAAGATTGAACAACAACGGATTCCTGAAGAACGTCGTCGGATGCAGTCGCCATTGCTAATTCGCTTGTTGCGGCCTTGGCGGTATTTGAATTGCCAACGACTGAGATTCTTTTTTCGCTGGTAGCATCTGATGATCTCAATTGTTCGACTCGTGCTGTCGCGACAGAAATGGCTGAAGCACGTGACGGAATAGGTGTAACAGGAACAACTCCGGTGGCGATCTCTTCGACAGCCATATAGTCTGTGGGCTCAATTGGCGTGTCCCGTTGTGGATATTTCTTTTTTGCCCGGAATTCTGTATTCCACCAGGAGCGAAGTTGTTCTGCACTATTTTCGGCCTTATCTAAGAGATTTGCTACACGCTCTGCACGTTCGATAGCATGTTCTTTTTTGAGTGCATTAAATTGCGGAAGTAACTCTGCTGGAGGTGTTATTGCATAACGTACGTAATCTTCTACAGTTTCCAGTACAATCAGGCTGGTATTTCGCGTCACGATTCCGAACTGTTTACCCAGGGTTTCTATTTCCTCACGATTATTGTCGTATTGAAAGTCCAATGCTTCGATTTTCTTTTGTGCCCAGATCTGCTGCAGGTCAATTTCACCATGATCTTGATGCAGCGCTATGCTTACTTCTTTTGGGGTATGTTGTCCATCTCCTACAAGTAATGTGAGCTGCTTCAATCCTAGGTGTTTTCCTATTCCAGCAATAGAAAAATTGGCTTGTATAGGGGTTCCTTTCTTAGGGTAAACTTCATCGAAATCATTGTGCTCCTTTATTCCCAAGTAAAGAAGATCGATCGTATTTAGATTGTGGTAGGCTTGATTTATGGAAACATTGGTCAAATTGATCATCTTTCCGGTATGTTTCTGAGCAATCTCTTTTAGGATACCGTAGTCGGATCCACTGGACGAAGTAATGCAATAAACGGGATTTTCGAGGCTCATTTCACTTTGGCCAAATGTGGAAAGTCCGTCGGTAAACAGCAGGTAATCGCTGGCCTGTATTACACCGGTCTTTAGTTGACTATAATCTGTACCGCCATCGTAATCCATTCGTTTGATGTAACTTTTAAGCTCATCCCAGTTACCTTGTTTAACTTGAAACGTCGGCCCTTTTACGAATTGAATATCCAATAGGCCCATTTCAACACGCATGTTAGGGTTCTCTTTAAAAAAGAGATCTAATAAGGCAAGTTCCTTTTCGATATCTCTATTTTTACCACTCAGTGAACGATCCCAAATAATTCCTATATTTTCGTCCCATTTTTTCTGAGTAGGTTTCACTGAATTGATGCTTGCATTGGCTAGAAAATAAAAAGTCTTATCATGATTTGTTTGAAATAAGCCCAATGACTCTTTGCTGTCTGTTGGCAGTAGAATGACCAGATTCCGTTTGGATTGAAAATGTTGTTTACGTAAAGAAGCTGTGTAGTTGTTGTTGTGTTTGGAGAATGCTAGAGAACCATCTGGTTTTTCTGTGAAATCTGGTTTATGGCTGTCCTGAAAGACATGAATATCTAAGGCAAAGTTACGAATGGCAGCGGTGTAAGTTAACGGCAAATAGTAATAACGTGCCTGATCGGATTCCGTAATTAGATTTTCGGAATAACTGATCTGAATAGTCCGTTTACCATTCGCTGGTAAAGGGTAAATTCGAGTTCGGAAATTATTTCCTTCGACTTTTTCCAATAAACCCGGATCAATGCGGCGTGTTTCTATACTTTCAAATACTTCGGTTCCTTTATTCTTATCGACTGGAACTGCTTGTCGTAATTTGCCGTTGATATCTAAGGCGTAGCCGCTCACGGAGACACCTTCGGGCATAGGGAATGTCAGTTCGCCCTCGAGATCGCGATTGGTTTTATTTTCAAACACCATTGTCATCGTCGTTTTGGCGATATTTCCGAAGATGGCAACCTCTACTTTGAGGTCTGCCAACACTACGTTGTCTTGCCGACCATCGTCGTTTTTAATTTTTAAACTCGGTATCTCTCTTGTAGTTCTGATCTGAGATTTCGTATCCACATTGGAAAATACCAAAATTATGAAAAGGGCAATTATGATCTTTTTCATCTTTTTATGTTTAGTAGGTGAGGTCCGTGAATACATCAATGGTTCGCGGCACAATTAGCTTATATTTTTGTAGTGATGCAGGAAAATTCAAAATTCCATAATCGAGGATAATTAATTTTTATACCGTGTTTTTTACGGTTGATGCAGTTTATTTAAACTTATGTTAATCATTGGCTAATATTTGGCTTTTATGTTTGCAATACCGTTGGGTTGCCCACTGCGCATGGATTGTGTAGACAAAACCTGCTGTGTTATAGCCTAAGCAAGACGATAAGGATGAAATTTAACTAGTTGAACGTGTCCGGAATATAGATAACAGTAAGCATTATTTGAAAAATTTAGACAGATGAAAAAAATATACAGTGTATTGGCGTTGGCCCTATTATGTGCTTCATGTAGTAAAGATGATGTGTCGCAGATTATTGACCCGATTGTGGAATTGACCTATCCCCAAAAGGCAATAGCAACAGATCCAAAAGTATTAAGTGATATTAATGGTGTAAAAGTGTATAATGGAGGCTATGGGTCATCGATGGTTCAAGATCCTACTGATAAATCCATATTTTATCTTTTAACTGATCGGGGACCGAATATTGATGGAACTGAAAGTGATAGCAAAGTATTTGCTTCGCCAACATTTGCACCACAGATCGGTAAATTTAGGTTAAAGGATAATACACTAACATTGGAGTCTGTTATCGAATTAAAAAATAAAGATGGCGTGAAATTGAATGGTCTGCCAAATCCTGAAGGAAAGGGTGGTTCTGGGGAAAAAGCATTGGGTGTTGATGGTAAAGATCTAGGGAAAAGTGAGGATGGAATCGATTCCGAGGGACTAGCAAGGGCTGCGGATGGTTCTTGGTGGGTCAGTGACGAATATGGACCACATATTGTTCATTTTGACGTTTCGGGAAAAGAAATCGAACGGATTAATCCATGGTCTACGGGTAAAAAGTTGCCTTTGGTATTTGCCAAACGTCGTCCTAATCGCGGAATGGAAGGATTGACGCTTACACCAGATGGTAAAACACTGGTCGGAATTATGCAATTTCCACTGTATAATCCATCTAAAGATGCGATTAAAAATTCATTGGCAATCCGTATTGTTACGCTGGATATTGCGAGCGGCACCACGAAACAATATGTCTATATGATGGAGCGTACCGATTTGCAGGCTGTGAGTGAAATCGCTGCCGTGAGCAATTCAACATTTATTGTCTTGGAACGTGATGGGGAATACGCGACAGAAGCAACTCGTTCTACTGTATTTAAGAGAATTTATAAAATAGATCTTTCTGGCGCAACAGATATCTCAGATGCGAATAATACCGCAAACGGGAAATTATTTGACGGTAAAACTGTCGAGGAACTCAAAGACGCGGCTACATTGGCTAAATATAATATTAAACCAGTCAATAAAACGTTGGTAGCCGATTTAATGACTGACATCAAGGAATTGTATCCGCATGATAAAGCAGAAGGCTTGGCTGTTATTAATCCATCCCTGATTGCGGTATGTAATGATGATGATTTTGGGGTAACCGGAAAAGGTTTCTATGAGTCGAAAATATTACCTTACATAAAGACTGTAGATAAAAACAGCATTTATTTTGTTAAACTTAAGGACCCACTGAAATAGGAACTAATGACTGATTATAAAAAGGTCCGTTGAATTCTCAACGGACCTTTTTATAATTTTATACTGTTCACGCTTTTGCTCTTATCGCTAAAGATTATACGATGGCTTGATGTACCACTTGTATGAACTCTCTGTTGAGCACGGCCTATTTTTAAGCATTTATTGTGGTCAGGAAGTCTTTGCTTTCAAGCTCTGAATAACCCATTAGGTATTCATCGACTTTTCGAGCACATTCGCGTCCTTCAGAGATGGCCCAAACAACAAGCGATTGGCCTTTACGGCAGTCTCCGGCTGTAAAGATATTATCAATTGTCGTTTGGTAGTCTTTGTCATTTGCAAGGATATTTCCTTTTTCATCTACACGAACACCTAACTGTTCTAAGAGCGTATGTTCAGTATGTTGATAACCAATAGCCAGTAATACGAGGTCTGCCGGTATTTCACGGATCTCGGATTCTCCTAAGCGGGTTCTTTTTCCAAATTCATCAACTTCGTATTGAACTTCCTTGATTTTTACTCCCTTAATATGACCATTTTCGTCTTGGACAAATTCCTGGGTTTCTGTAGCCCAAAGTCTTTCACAGCCTTCTTCCTGCGAAGAGGATGTACCAAATGTAAGCTTATCCATTGGCCAGGGATTACTCTTTAGCCTTTCTTTAGATGGCGTTGGTTTACGGGCAATCTGTGTGATACTTTTTGCACGGTGCCGGTTGGATGTGCCGATACAGTCTGATCCAGTGTCACCGTCGCCGATGACGACAACATGTTTGTCTGTTGCCAGGATTCGGTCCTGTTCGATCGTCATTCCGCTTACTTCTTTATTTTGTTGGGTCAAAAAGTCCATGGCAAAATGGATACCTTTGGCATCATGTCCCGGTAATTGCATGTGCCATGGAACGGTAGAGCCTGTTGCCAATACAATAGCGTCATAAGCTTTTAGTTCGTAAATACTTGTATCTTTGCCAACTTCTGTATTCACCTTGAATTCGATTCCAGATTCTTTCATGAGGTTGATACGACGATCAATCACTGATTTTTCTAATTTAAAATCTGGAATACCGTAGCGTAGTAATCCTCCGACCTGATCATCACGTTCGAAGACGACAACATCGTGTCCTGCTTTGTTAAGCTGTGCTGCAGCGGCGAGTCCTGCAGGACCAGAGCCGATCACAGCAACGCGTTTGCCTGTTTTTAAATAACTTTTGTGCGCTTTGACATAGCCTTTTTTGAAAGCGATCTCAATAATATGTTTCTCAATCTCTTCAATAGTGATCGGAGTACTATGTATACCCAGTACACAGGCCGATTCGCATGGTGCCGGACATATTCTGCCTGTAAATTCAGGGAAGTTATTGGTGGAGGATAAAATCTGATAGGCCTCTTCCCATTTTCCATCGTATACAGCATCATTAAATTCAGGGATAACATTGCCCAATGGACAGCCTGAGTGACAGAATGGAATACCGCAGTCCATACAGCGCGCAGCCTGCTTATTAAGTTCGTTCTCAGAATAACCTTTGTTAAATTCCTTGAAGTGTTGTACGCGTGCTTCGACAGCTTCTTTTGTTGGAAGCACGCGCTCAAATTCTTTAAAACCTGTAATTTTTCCCATGATTTGTGCTTCCTATATTATGCTTCAACTAATTTTTGACGAATGACATTTTTGTATTCTCTTGGGAATACCTTAATGAATTTATTTTTTTCTCTTGACCAGTTTTGTAAAATAAAATCTGCCCTGCGACTATTGGTAAGCAAGATATGACGTTTTAACAACGCAATAATTGCGGTTTCGTCTTCACTTTCCAATGGATCTAAGTCAACCATTTCTTGATTACAATTGTCGCGGAAATCTTCGTTAATGTCGTAGATCCACGCGATACCGCCGCTCATTCCGGCAGCAAAGTTACGCCCCGTTGCCCCTAAGATCAGTGCACGACCTCCAGTCATGTACTCACAGCCATGGTCACCAACACCCTCAACTACAGCTGTTGCACCCGAGTTACGTACAGCGAAGCGTTCGCCGGCCTGTCCGTTGACGAATAGATGTCCGGATGTTGCTCCAAATAGTGCAACGTTTCCGATAATGATATTATCTTCCGGTACGAGAGCACTTTCTGCAACTGGATAGATGGCTAGCTGAGCTCCTGATAGCCCTTTTCCAACATAATCGTTGGCTTCACCTTGTAATTCAAATGAAAGACCCTTTGTTGAAAATGCACCGAAACTTTGTCCGGCCGAACCTTCAAATTTGAAATTGATGGTATTATCAGGCAGGCCTTCAGAACCGTAGAGTTTTGAAATTTCATTGGACAACATTGTTCCGATCGTACGGTCTGTATTTTTGACTTTAAAGGTGCCAAACACAGGAGTTTTGCTCTCAAGAGCTAATTTAGACTGTTTTAATAAGCCCCAATCCAAGATCATGGCCATACCGTGATCCTGCTCTTCGGTATTGTATAGTGATTGTCCTGGCTCGTTGCGTTCCACGTGCAAGATGTCGGTAAAGTCAATTTTCTTTGCTTTCCAATGATCTATATTTTCACGTTTTTTTAAGAACTGGGCTCGTCCCACCATTTCGTTGATGGTGCGGAAGCCTAGATAAGCCATTGTTTCACGGACCTCCTCTGCAAGGAAGGTAAATAAGTTGACAATATCTTCTGGTTTTCCAGAGAATAATTTACGCAGTTCTGGATCTTGGGTTGCAACACCTACGGGACATGTATTAAGATGGCATTTACGCATCATGATACAGCCGCCGGCAACCAATGCTGCTGTCGATACGCCCCATTCCTCAGCGCCCAATAGTGTAGCGATGATGATGTCGCGACCTGTTTTTACCTGGCCGTCCGCTTGTAATACGACGCGGCTGCGCAATTTGTTTTTAACAAGTGTTTGATGCGCTTCTGCAAGGCCTAATTCCCAAGGTAGTCCAGCATGCTTGATTGAACTGATTGGAGATGCACCTGTACCACCATCAAAACCTGCAATGAGAATGACGTCGGCATGGGCTTTTGCAACTCCTGCAGCAATGGTACCAACACCAGCTTTAGAGACCAATTTTACGTTGATTCTTGCTTGACGGTTAGCATTTTTTAGGTCAAAGATCAGCTGGGCTAAATCTTCGATGGAGTAAATATCGTGATGGGGTGGTGGTGAGATTAGCCCTACACCGGGTGTTGAATGCCGCGTTTTCGCGATCCAGGCATCCACTTTGGGGCCTGGTAATTGACCACCTTCACCTGGTTTGGCACCTTGGGCCATTTTGATTTGTAGTTCGTCCGCTTGTGTCAGATAGTTTGAAGTTACCCCGAAACGAGCCGAAGCCACCTGTTTTATTGCCGAACGCATGGAATCTCCATTTGGGAGGGGTTTATAACGCAGTTCATCCTCTCCACCTTCACCGGTATTGGATTTTGCTCCGATACGGTTCATGGCGATGGCAAGGGTGCTATGCGCTTCGTGGGAAATTGATCCAAAGGACATCGCGCCGGTTGCGAAACGTTTTAGAATTTCACTAGCAGGTTCTACTTGCTCCAATGGAATAGAATTGCGATGTTTTGCAAAGTCCAGTAATCCACGAAGGGTAAACATGTGTTCTTTTTGCTCATTGATTTTCTGCGCGTATTTTTTATAGGTCGCATAGTCTCCAGTGCGACAGGCCTGTTGTAAGAGGTGGATGGTGTCTGGATTCCAAAGGTGCCCTTCACCGCGGCGTTTCCATTGGTAAATACCACCTTCTGGCAATAGATTTTGTGGGGTACGGCTTTTTTCGAATCCACGCCAGTGTTTTGAAAGGGCTTCTTTGGCAAGATCATCTAATGTCATGCCACCGATACGTGAGACTGCTCCGCAGAAAAATTTATCAACGACGGATTTGTCGATGCCGAGTACCTCGAAGATCTGTGCTCCGTGGTAGGATTGCAATGTGGAGATCCCCATTTTGGAGAAAATCTTCAACAAACCATTGTTAACGGCTTTGACGTAATTTTTGGATAGTTCCGGCCAAGTTAGTTCGGTATCCAACGTGTTTTGTTCCTTCATGGTACGGATGCTTGCCAGTGCCATATAAGGGTTGATCGCTGTTGCACCGAACGCCAATAGGCAGGCAAAATGGTGCACTTCCCAAGCATCACCGGCTTCGACCACTAATCCAACTGCACCACGGTTACCTGTTTTGATCAAGTGGTGATGTACAGCTGATACAGCGAGTAAAGAGGGGATCGCAGCGTGTTTGGAGTCGATTGCGCGATCCGAAAGGATTAAGACTTCAAAACCATCACGGACAGCATCATCCGCATAGCGACACAGGCGCTCTAAACCTGCTTCTAACGCCCCAGGTTTGCCATCCGAGCGGAAGTAAGACTGAATGGTTTTCGCCTGAAATAACCCGGTATCGATCGAACGTAATTTCTCCAGTTCTTTGGAGGTCAAGATCGGATGCGGTAAGGTTACGCAGTGACAGAATTTCTTGTCTTCGATTAGGATATTTCCTGCGTTACCGATAAATGTTGCTAAACTCATGACCAAACGTTCGCGAATCGGATCAATTGGTGGATTGGTTACTTGGGCAAAGAATTGCTTAAAATAACTTGAGATATGCTGTGGTTGATCGGAAAGAATGGCCAGCGGAACATCGGACCCCATGGAACCTGTCGGTTCGTATCCTGTCAACGCCATTGGGGTCAGGATGGTTTCCAAATCCTCTCGGGAGAAACCAAATGTTTTTTGATATTTGAAAACGGAATCTTTGGAAAGATAGGTGTAGGTTACACGGGGTTCTTCCAATTCTTCCAGCTTGATTTTGTAATTGTCCAACCAATCGCTGTAGGGTTGTTGATTGATCAATTGATCTTTTACTTCTTTATCGGTAAGGATACGGCCTTGCTCCATGTCGACAAGAAAAATCTTACCTGCTTGTTGGCGGCCTTTTTTGATGATGGTAGATTCGTCGATCGGCAGTGCACCAGCTTCAGAAGCAACAACCACGCGGTCGTCAGAAGTGACGGCATAGCGCAGCGGGCGTAGTCCGTTACGGTCTAGTGTAGCCCCAATGTGTTTACCATCGGTAAAACAAAGCGCTGCAGGACCATCCCAAGGTTCCATTAATGTGGCGTGATATTCGTAAAAAGCACGTTTTAACGGATCCATTTGTGTATTGCCATCCCAAGCTTCAGGAACCAGCATTAACATGACATGGGTGAGGCTACGACCGCTATGTAAAAGCAATTCGGCAACATTATCGAGACATGCAGAGTCTGATTGACCACGGTCTACAACAGGAAGCAAGATTTCCATTTCCTCTTCTGTGAAGTAAGGCGACGACAATGCACGCATGCCTGCGTAAAACCAATTGAGGTTACCTGTCAGGGTGTTTATCTCGCCATTGTGTGCCAGCATACGGAAAGGTTGTGCGAGTGACCATGAAGGGAATGTATTGGTTGAAAAACGAGAGTGAACTAATCCGAAAGCAGATACTACACGAGGATCGCGTAAATCGAGATAATAGGTTCCGACCTGGTATGTTGTTAATTGGCCTTTGTAAATAATTGTTTTGCAAGAAAGGGATGCAAAGTAAAGCGGGAGAGGGTATTCTTGTTGTTGTTTAACTTTTTGGATGATCAGGCGACGTAGGACAAAAAGCTTGCGTTCAAATTCTTCAGTGTTTGAAACGCCGTCCGGTCTGCTGACAAAAAATTGGACAATCTCGGGTTCCGCACTGAGCGCTGTTGGTCCAATACCTTCACGATTGACAGGTACTGGACGGTAACCAAGGAATTTCATACCTCTTTCTACTGCCGCTTCTTCAATTAAATCCCGACATATTTTGTTCATGCCTTCTTCTTTAGGAAGAAAAACCATACCTGTGCCATAATAACCTGGCTCCTCCAATTGTATACCTAAGCTGATACATTCTTCCCATAAAAATTCATGCGGAAGTTGGATCATGATACCTGCTCCGTCACCACTTTCTGGATCACAACCGCATGCACCCCGGTGCTCCATATTCTCCAGCATGGTCAATGCATCTTTTACTTGTGCGTGTGATTTATTCCCTTTGATATGGGCAACAAAGCCTACCCCACAGGCGTCATGCTCAAAATTAGGGTCGTAAAGGCCCTCCGTTTTCGGTCTTTGTTCGATCATCTTTCCTTTTCAAATAATTATAATTGCTAATATAGGAATAAAAAACTTAAATATTATAAAAATTATAATGAAAATGTGTTTAATTTAATTTTATTACTTCTTTTAGTGTGTTTTATTGCTGATATTGTATTTAATGATTGCGACTGTTGATAGCTGTTTACGCGTACCTGAAATATGCATCATTTGGCAATATTTTTATATTGGATATGGAAAATGCATCTCAAGATTGCGATAATATATATAAATTAGGCAAAGTATTGCATATCCTTTATATGGTATCGCTATGGCTTAACTAAAGAGAATAAGATGAAAATAACTGAAATTGAAATTTATCGATTAAGCATTCCTATGGAACCGTTTGTCATTGCGACAGGGACAATGGACTATGCGCAAAATACTTTTATACGTATATATACCGATGCCAATATATATGGTGTGGGCGAATGTTCTGCCTTTCCGATGATCGTTGGAGAAACACAAGATACTTGCTTAGTTCTGGCAAGAGATTTTGCAAAGATCTGGAAGGGGCGCGATCCTTTGGCCATAGAAGAGCGTTTGGCTGAATTGGATTTGTATATTGCCGGTAACAAAACGATCAAATCGGCTTTTGATATGGCCTTGTATGATTTGGCCGCCAAACATGCTGGTCTACCGCTTTATCAGTTTCTAAAAGGAACGAAACGAGAGATTACGACAGATATCACTTTAGGAATTGCGTCTCCCGAAGAGATGGCGCTGAAGGCAAAGCGTTTACAGGACGAAGGTGCGGTCATGTTGAAAGTTAAACTGGGGAAGGAGCCAAAAACGGATATTGCACGCATTCGTGAAATACGTAAGGCTGTTGGATTCGAAATGCCTATTCGCGTGGACGCAAATCAAGGCTGGTCTTATGCGGGGGCAATAGAAGCTTTGCAGGGGCTGGAACCTTTTAAGATACAATTTTGTGAACAACCAATGCGTACCTGGGATGACGAATATTTACCGCAATTGCGCACAGAAACTATTGTTCCCGTGATGGCAGATGAATCTGTTTATTCTCACCATGACGCAGAGCGTCTCTGTAAAGCTGATGCTTGCGATTATATCAATATTAAATTTTCGAAATCAGGAGGTATTCAAGAGGCCTTAAAAATTAATCATATTGCCGCGGAATACGGCATTACTTGTATGATAGGAGGAATGCTGGAATCTCGCTTGGCTTTGGCTGCTAAGGTACATTTCGCGTATGCTGCCCCAAATGTCAAGTTTTTTGATCTGGACACATGTATGGTTGGCCATCTGGAAGATCCTGTTATCGGTGGTATTCAATATGACGGATACAAAATACATATCTCAGACCAAATTGGAATCGGGGCAGATATAGACCAAGGGTTCTTAGACCGTTGTGAGAAATGGATTATTTAAATTGTAGTAAATGATGAATAGTATGAACTGGGGAATAGGGATACAAGAGATTATTGTCTTGATTATTATCGTTATCTTTTTGGTAGCGGCCTATTTATTTTTCTCTAAGTTGTTGAAAAAGTAGGTATACATTTGGCCTTTATAAAAAGCCATAGGCTAAACAGACCTCGATTGAAGGTGAAGTCTCACGTATATAATTGCAGCCATGGGATACCATTCTTTTTACATTTGTTAAAAAAATGTGGCCTATACGCGTTTTGAATCTCGATCGGAGCGAAAATAGATTATATTCAGTACCTTTGCGGTACTTATTATTTTATAAAAGTTAGAAAATATCATGAGTACTCAAAAAGGACCTATTTCTCAATTTATTGAGCATAATTACCGTCACTTTAACGCAGCGGCATTAGTAGATGCTGCTAAAGGTTACGAGGAACATCTATTGGATGGTGGAAAAATGTTGATCTCTTTGGGAGGTGCAATGTCTACCGCTGAATTGGGTGTTTCTTTGGCAGAAATGATCCGTCAAGATAAAGTACACTTTATTTCTTGTACTGGTGCTAATTTGGAAGAGGATGTGATGAACCTTGTGGCACACTCACACTACAAAAGAATCCCGAATTATAGAGATTTGACAGCTGAGCAAGAAAGAGAGCTATTGGATAATCACTATAATCGTGTTACAGATACTTGTATTCCGGAAGAGGAAGCTTTCCGTCGCTTGCAGAAGCATCTTGAAGATGTTTGGCATGCTGCTGAGGCTAAAGGTGAGCGTTACTTACCACATGAGTTTCTTTATCAGGTTGTTAACTCTGGTGTATTGGAACAATATTATGAAATCGACCCAAAAGATTCGTGGATTGTTGCTGCTGCTGAGAAAAATTTACCGATTGTATGTCCGGGTTGGGAAGATTCAACCACAGGTAACATCTTCGCATCCAATGTGATTAAAGGTAAATTGAAGGCGAGTACGGTGAAGTCGGGTATCGAGTATATGATTTACTTAACAGAATGGTACCGTAACAACTCTGCAGGTAAAGGTGTTGGATTTTTCCAAATTGCCGGTGGTATTTCTGGTGACTTCCCAATTTGTGTCGTTCCGATGATGTATCAGGATCTTGAATGGGAAGAAGTACCTTTCTGGGCTTATTTCTGTCAGATCTCTGACTCAACAACTTCGTATGGTTCTTACTCAGGCGCTGTTCCAAACGAGAAAATAACTTGGGGTAAATTAGATATTGATACACCTAAATTTATTGTAGAATCTGACGCGACGATCGTTGCACCATTGATTTTCTCGTATATCTTAGGTCATTAATCTTTTTGACATACAGAAAGGAGCGATTTTCGCTCCTTTTTCTTTTCCTTATTCTTCTTTATCTTTGTTGGCTAATATTTCTTTTCCCAATGAGCAATCTTATAACAGATAATCCCGTTGCACTTCAGGCCTTAATGGATGAAACCATCTTTGGAAATGGTTTTGATTTTCAAGGCGATATATCTGCACATCCTATGCCAGAGGAAAACAGTACTCATGTGGAAGCTGTTGTACAAGTACCATCGGAAATGAAGGACACCTCGTATGTGGCGGTGGGCTTAGGTGCAGAGAAAGCCGCTGTAGCTATTGAGTCCGGCAGGGACGGCAATACTGTTAATCATCTGGAGGTATTGGGTGGTGAGTTTATCTATCAGGGAAGTAAAGAACAAGGTATACTCTTTATTTTACGTTATGAGCAGTATCCTTACTTCTCGCCAGCAGCCCTCGATGCTTTTGAGAAGACAATTGGTGCCTTAAAACTGACGAAAGAGACGGTTGCGGTACTTAATTTGGCCAATTCACATAATCCGAATGATTTTAAGCGTATCATGCAGTTTTTTAAGCCTACTAAGATTATATTGTTGGGTGTAGAGCCGGCATCCTTAAAATTGCCTTTCATTGCCCATAATTCGTATATGAAGGGTCGTATTGCTACAGTTTTCAATACCTTCAGCTTTGAGGAGATGTTTGCCGATGTGAATAAAAAGAAACTATTCTGGAACGAATTTAAGACCTTTATTGGTTCTTAACTCCCGCGGCACCTGTTCCGAATCCTAGATCTTTCGGATCTTAGACTAATCCAATTATACCATTTTTTCCTTCTATCAATCGGATATTTGTAGTTTATGGCTACAAAACGTATAAAACTGCCTATTCCTTATCAAAAGATTGGGTGGAGTGGTTTTTTGTCAAATATGGGCGTGGGAATGTTAATGTGGATAAGATTGCATATTTTTGATGGGATATCAAAATAAATAGAAGATGCTAGAACTTGTGTTTGCCACCAATAATACCCATAAACTGGAAGAAGTCCAAGCAATTGTGGGAAATGCTTTTGTCATTAAGAGTTTAAACGATATTGACTGTCAGGATGATATTCCGGAAACAGGCGTAACATTTCAGGAGAATGCACAACAGAAAACAGACTATTTGGTGAATAAATATGGTCTTTACTGCTTTGGTGATGATTCCGGATTGGAGATAGATGCATTAAACGGTGAACCGGGAGTTTATTCGGCACGTTATTCAGGATCGAGGGATATGGAAAAGAATATTGATCTTGTCTTAGAAAATTTAGGTGATAACCCCAATCGTACAGCGAGATTCAAAACTGTTATTTCATTGTATTTGAATGAGCAGCAGCACTTTTTTGAGGGAAGTATTGAAGGTAAAATTATTACGGAACGTAGAGGTGTTGATGGTTTTGGTTATGACCCCATCTTTATCCCTAATGGCTATGACAAGACTTTTGCGGAGATGTCAGCAGAGGAAAAAAACAGCATAAGCCATCGTGCGATTGCTGTGGGTAAACTTGCTACATATTTAAAAACGAAGTAAGCGATAATAACGATCTCGTTTGAATTATAAATAGATATTTCTTATTATCTGAAATGAGGAATTGGCGCATCTGATAGGATCAACAGATCGCCTTAAATAACAAAAGGCAGCGCAAAACAATTTGTTTTGCGCTGCCTTTTTTGTGCGATTTGGTATTGGCGGTTATTTAGCTTTTACTTTTGTCTGTGTACTATCTTGCGCCGGTATTATCGCCGATTTATTTGTTGTTGAGTCGGACTTTGCAGTTGCTTTGTCGGCTGCAGTTTTTGTATTTGGCTGCGCTCCGTTCGTTTTGACTGTCGTTTCAACCGGTTTGACTGTTGACTTTGCAATGTTCGTTTTATTATTTTCGGATGTAGGATTTAAATCTTTTCCTTTCTCGCTACTCTCGTTCAAATCTGCCTTTTTTACAGTATCCTTTTGATTGGTAGTAGTTTTATCCCCTTTTTTTATAGATTTCATTGTCCCTGATTCCTCACCTTCTGGCGCAGTAGGAACCGTAAATGAAGCTTTTGAAAGATCCCTTTTTCGATTTAATAAATCGTCTTTAGATTTCGGTCGATCTTCCGGGCGCCACGTGAAATTCGGAAGAAACTCCTTGTCGGCCGTGACTTCAGCAATAGGATAGACTTTTCCATCCACTTTCCGAATTGATACGTATTCTTTTAGCTTATTGTCTTCCATCAAGATCTTGAAGCGGCTGCTACGGTCATGGACAAGCTCTGTGGTTACATTGGTCTTCTCATCAATATTGTAGAATATGTTTTCCGCATTACCATCAACGAAAAGGCGTTCCATGCGGTTATTGGTAAAAAAACTTGTGATTTTTCGGCCTTTGATCTGATTAAATTTGAGAGAGTCACTGGTTGCGTTAACCATAAAAGCATTTCCCACGAGCAGTGAATTGTCTAATTTTTGATTCTTTACTTGTAGGAATATGGTATCTCCTGAGATTTGTGAGTTTTCGGCCCACATCATTGGTTTCCCCATCAGTCTGAACATGGAATCTTGCATACCATAATACATAGAATCCGCTACGGCCTGCAAATCAGATTTAAATAATCGAGCATTATAATATGCCTTTATAATCCGCGTTTTAGCCGTATCCTGGGTGAGAGAATCCCGATTACCCTGTTGGGCGTTTTTTAAAGCTGCACCCATCAGTTTATCGGATTCACCGCCTTTCGGGATGATCGCTTTTTTGCGCAATACACTATCAGCTTTAAGGTTTTTTTCAATTTCTATCTTGTTTTGATCACCTACAATAGCTGGTGTTTTCTTTGCTGCAATCGGTTTCTTATTTGTTAGAGTATCTTGTACTTTTTTAATGCTCTTTTCAAGAACCGGTTTGCCGTTGTCTTTTTTATGCAAACTGTCGATTTCCTTGTGAAGGTTATCTTTTATATTTTCTAATGTACCCGTGGAATCAACTGTTGTTGAACTGGAATCCTGCTCACCATAATCGACCTCGTTGTCATCCTCAATAGCCCCACCTTCGCGATCCAATTTGAAATCTTTGGGAATATAGTCTCTGCGCAATATAATTTGTGAGAACAACGTATCGGCGGTCATAAAGACAGAATCTACTTGTGCGTTAGACTTTAACTGTTCCTTTTTGCTGCTGTTTATGTTTTTACCCCGATGATCCTTTTCTTCGACAATTCCTTCAGATGCGGTCTTAGTTGATTTGAGCTTATCTTTCTGTCTATCTTTATCAATTTCCTTTAACTCTTTAGTCTCTTTTTTGAGTTCTTGCTCTGGCTTTTGTGGAGCAAGGGACAAAGAAGATACAGAATCTTTTTGTGTTGAATCTTTTTTGACAACCGAAATGATCAACGGCTTATCAGTCATTGTGATGGATTCGTTCCTTCCATTGTACAAGCCAAATCCGCCGTAGGCATAAAATTTGTCTAAGGTGTCAACAAAGACCACGTTTTTTACGGCTTTCCCTATTCCCACTTGCCTATCGTAGAATAGACTATCGCCCTTGAGAAACTTTGTTCCTTCCGTGTAGAGATTATTTTTAGAAAAATAGGCTTGGCCTGTTGCCATGTGATATCGGCCTTTTTCAGTATATAAGTTTTCCCCCTTATTTCCTTTGATATTAGTAGGGCCATAGAATTCGGTAATACGTGTATTGCCATTGTACTTCATGGAGTCTGTGTAGACTTTTACATTGGTTGATCGAACCACAACTTTTTGATTGAAATAAGATTCCCCTGTATTTTCGAAATAAGTGGCCCGCTGGCTTGTAATTGTATCGCTTCCTGATAGAATACGCCCACCACTGTAATAATTACCGATTTTACTTCGCATATTATAGACAAGGTGGTCGGTCGTCAGTATGGAGCCGTTGGTGCTGACCATGCGAACTGCTCCCGTAAGTGTAGCGAGTTGCATGGCTGCTTCATAATGTAATTTATTGGAAAATATCTGTGTACCGTCGGGTTGAGTAATGATTACGTTTCCAAAGGCTTCAAAAAATTGTCTGCCAATGTTGTCTTTATGCAAATAGCCACTATCTGAGGATAGCGTTGAACCCACATGTTCATAGACTGGACGGTAAAACAAAATATTGCCGTCTTTTCCAGTAATAATATGGGATGATGAAAGAAGCTTTAGCTCATCCTGTTTCTGTGCTTGGACTGACAAGCCAGTTAAAATAAATACAATAAGTGTATAAATGTATTGTTTCACATGGGCAAAAATATGGATTTTAATTGCTACTTTACTGGATTTTACAAATTTTAAGACTTGAATTTATCTTCGACATAAAATATACCTTAACTTTGTGCTATGAATGTGCTGGAAAGACTAAAGGGCTATATTGAAAAGGAGCATTTATTGATGCTCCATCATAAGGTATTGCTTACAGTGAGTGGAGGAAAGGATTCAATGCTCATGGCACATTTATTTGTAAAAGCGGGTTATACCCTTGCGATTGCACATTGTAATTTTAAATTGAGGGGCACGGATTCTGATGAGGACGAAGTATTGGTTAGAAAGTTTGCAATGGAAAATAATGTTCCAATATACGTGAGGCACTTTGATACAAAAGCTTACGCGAAGGAGCGACAGATTTCGATTCAAATGGCTGCCCGTGAACTTCGTTATGCCTGGTTTGAGAAATTGCGACATGAAATGGGCTTCGATCGAATTGCAGTTGCTCATCATCTGAATGATCATATCGAAACGGTTCTATTAAACCTCTGTCGCGGAACTGGTCTTCAGGGACTTCAGGGTATTCTCCCTGTCCGGGAGCGCATCATTCGACCCTTACTTTTCCTAAAAGCCAGCGAAATTGAACATTTTGTTAATATGTACGGTATTTCCTATCGAGATGATCAATCCAATTTCTCAACAAAATATGCCCGAAATAAAATACGGATTGATATTATACCGCATTTTCAAAAGCTTCAGCCAGATTTCGAGATGGTCTTCGAGCAGAATATCCACCATTTTAAAGAGTCTTATCAACTGCTGCAGCAATTTGTAGAGCCTATTCGGAAAAAGATTTTTTATCCTATTGGCGAAGGGTGGGAGGTTCGGAAACAAGATTTAGAACCCTATCTTGATAATCTACCACTGCTCTATGAGCTATTTTCGCCCTTTAATTTCTCAAAGGGGATATTAAGTGATCTCCAACAGGCATGGACAAGAGAATCGGGGCGTATTTTTCAATCTGATTGCTACCATATGCTCTTGGACAGAAATGAACTTTTTATTCGAGAGAAGGAATTTATTTCTGCTGACGAGGGTTTGATTACCTCCGAAACTTCGACCGTGGAGTGGAAACAGTATTACTTTCATGCTGAGGTTTCTGCAGATGTAACTATTATCCAAGCCACAGAGGTTGCGAAGCTTGAGTATGACTTATTGGTCTTTCCGCTCACGATTCGATCGTGGAAAGTTGGCGATAGCTTTTATCCTTTAGGTATGGAAGGCCGTAAGAAGCTGAGCGACTTTTTTATCAATAAGAAGATCAGCTTATTTGAAAAAGAAAATATTCCGATCGTGGTGAATGGAAACGGAGATATTCTTTGGGTAGCAAATTATCGGATAGACAATCGTTATAAAATTACCTCCAATACAAAAAAAGTGCTTACTTTAGTTTGCAGAACTGATTAGCGAAAAATGCTGCCGCTGATTAAGACAAAAAACTCTGTTTTTGGAGAGCGTACAATGTGTTTCTATGAAGCTAATACAGTATAGTGTGGATTGTGAAAACCATAGAAGCGAAGCGATGCTATTGATAGGTTGAAATATAACCAAGCAATGGTATTGAGTCTCCCAATTGACAGCTAAATCTTAAATAAATGAAAGAAGGTGTACTCTATTCGGAAAATCAATATTTAGGTCGTGACCGTGTTTGGATAAGCGTGCGTTTGGTGCTTGTACTTTTTTGCTTTACTGCATTTTATCTGAATTTGGATCATTTGATCTCCAGTCAATTGTTTTTTATTGTCGGGGTAGGTATTATCATCACATCTATCGTAATGATGTATATGGTATTATTCCGGACGGAGGTCTTTGAAGATCATATTCTTATTAGCGGGCTTTGGTCTACCCGAGTGGTCAAAATAGACCTTGCTTCTATCACAAAGATAGAAAAGGCTCCATATAGCACTTTCTTTTTTAATAACCCAGTTTACAATCTGCATACAAAAGGTAAAATTAAATTCTTTGCAGGTGGCAAAAATGCTGTCTTTCTGACAGATAAAAATGGCCTTACTTATGTTTTGGGTACACAACGTCAAGAAGAGCTCTACCGGATTATTAGGGAAACGAAAGAGAAATTAGGAAAGTCTTAAAATGTGTTAATAAATTCTTATCTGACATTTTAAAGACATCATTTTTCCGAGTTATTGGTTAAATTTGATAAAATAACAACGAACTATGGCATTTTTAAAATTTATACTTATTGCATTCGCTGTTTACTTTGTAGTAAGATTCTTATTTAGATTATTTTTACCTTTCGCCATGCGCAAAGCAGCTGAGAAGTTAATGAAAAAAGCGCAGCAACAGGGTGGAGCATATAATAGCCAAGGGCAAGGCGGAACATTTTATTATGAATTTAACGGCCAACGACAAGAGCAAGCTAAAAAGTCGCAGCCCGAAGGTAAGGTGCATGTAGATTACATTCCGCCAAAAGAAGGTGTCGAACGTAAAGGGACAGAAACGGCTGGTGAGTTTGTCGATTTTGAGGAAATTAAATAATTTTTAGCAATCCAAATAGCGTATCTTTGTGCCATGTGGCTCAAGCAACTTTCTGTTCTAAATTTCAAAAATTACGCGGAATCATCTTTGGAATTTCTTCCTGAGGTAAATGCATTTACAGGTGATAATGGGGTTGGAAAAACTAACCTTTTAGATGCGATTCATTATTTATCCCTTTGTAAAAGTTATTTCAATCCGATCGATTCACAGCACATCAAGTCAGGTAACGACTGGTTTATGGTACAGGGAGAGTTTGATAAGGAATCAACCAGTGATTTTATATCTTGTAGCCTA
Organism: Sphingobacterium zeae; assembly: GCF_030818895.1. Lineage (NCBI taxonomy): Bacteria > Pseudomonadati > Bacteroidota > Sphingobacteriia > Sphingobacteriales > Sphingobacteriaceae > Sphingobacterium > Sphingobacterium zeae. The sequence goes on along the minus strand of NZ_JAUTBA010000001.1, from coordinate 4,982,173 downwards.
AAAAAAAATCAAAAGAAGCAGTTTAAAAAAAACAAGAAAGATTATCCTAGATTGGCTGATCATATCGGTTTGTTTCCTTTGGTTATGATTTCTCCAAACGATAGCATCATCG